>JAYTOP010000016.1:0-20724 GCA_043747745.1 Pseudomonadota bacterium | reverse complement strand
CCCGACTTGAAGAGAAAGCTCATGCGCTACATCCGTCACTACAACGAACAGCCCAAACCCGTAAAGTGGAAGTACTTCGACCCCACCCGACGCATTACTCCCGCTTCAATCGTTACAGACCACTAAACCACAATCCCATGCACCCGCCACGCAGGAAACTCGCTACCGACAGCAGGCTCATCGATCCACCCGCACGCCAGCAATCCATCGTCGCTGCCCGCTTCGCACAGGTACACCGCGATCGCGCCTCGCTGTTGTTCGGTGTGTACCAGCGCCCATCCATCCGGCAGCGCACGTTGCGAACGGTTGTAGTCCGCATCCAGGTACGATGAAGCATTTGCTTCGAGGATCTCGCGGCCGGCGGATGAAACGAGTCCTTTCACGATTGCCACTTCCGCATCGAGCATCGGCGAGTCCGTCGGTCGCTCAACGCGCAGCCCATGTCCTTCGAGATGCGCGGCCACGGCCTCCGGCACCGCATACGCCCACGGCCTTTGCACCACATGCTCGCCGACGAAGTTGCCGTAGTGCGGCACGAACGAACTGACCGGTGCGCCGTCCAGCGCATAGGGTTCGCGCGTAAGGATTTCGACTTCGACCTCCGGGAATGTTTCGAGTCGATAGCGCACCGCGATCTGGTCCGGTGGCATCTCGCACGCATCGAGCAGCGCAATGATTTCGTCGCCATGCGACGCGACATATGCGAGCGACTCGCGCAGGAAACCGTAGGTCACGCGCACGCGCTCTTCGTAGCTGATGTACGAATACGCCTCCAGCAGCAGGTCGAGGCGATTGGTGAGGCCGCGGTAGTTGCTGCCGAAACGCGGATGGTGGGTGTAGGTGAGCCAGCCCTTGCCTTGCCCGCCTTCATCGCGCATGAAGTTGCCGTACCAGAAACTGTCGAACCCATCATTGCGTTTCACCGCAGCAGTCACTGCCGGCATCATCCGCGCGCGCATGTAGTCGATCGGCTCGCGGCGTCCGCTGCCGATCGTGTGCGGGATGTCGTAGGTCATCGCGAATCGATGGATGGAACCATTCGTCGCGTGGCAGTCGATGGTTAGGTGCGGATTCCACGGTTGGCAGACGCGCGATTGCAGCAGGCGCATCTCGCTCGCGTCCTGGCGCATGTAGTCGCGGTTGAGGTTGACATCTGCGGCGTTCACGCGCGTTCCGACGCCGCTGGTCGGACCGAGTTGTCCGGTGAGATGTGCGATGTCGAGCTTGCGGTTCTGCGGATCGATGCGGTCGTTGCCGTCGGCGTTGAACAGCGGCGCGATCACCAACGTGATGCGCGACAGAACATCGGTCGCTCCTGCGCTTCCTGCGACCAGAGGGAGTGCAGAGCCGCCCGCGACATTCGCACATCCATGTGCAGCACCATGCATTCCATCCAGGATGTCGCGCACCAGCATCAACCCGCCTTCCTTGCCCTCGACTTCACCGGCGTGGATGCCGCAGATGATCAACACGATCGGCAGCTTCGCAGCCTGCGCGGCTCCGGGCGTGAAATGGCCATGTTGCGACAACACCAGCAGAGGCAACGTGCGGCCTTCCGGCGTCATGCCGAAATCGGTGACGTGCAGTCGCGGATCGTTGCGCGCGGCAAGCGCGGCGATGAACGCCATCACGTCGGCGTGGCGCGAGGTCTCGGTGTAGCCGCTGCTCTCGGCACGGGTCAACGGTTGCGTCATGGTCATGGCGATTCCTGTGGTGCGCGGCGCGCGATGGAACTCAACGTTCGGCGAGCAGCGCCTCGATCGCGTCGACTTCCTTCGGCACGCCGTCGGTCAGTACGTCATGGCCGGATTTCGTGATGACGACATCGTCCTCGATGCGCACCCCGATGCCCTGCCATTTCGCAGGCACGCCCTTGCTGCCGGGCGCGATGTACAGGCCGGGCTCGACGGTGAACGCCATGCCCGGTTCAAGTTCGCGGAAATGCCCGTCGATGCGGTACTCGCCGACGTCGTGCACGTCCAGGCCGATCCAGTGCCCGGTCTTGTGCATGTAGAAGCGCTTGTACTCGCCGGACTCGATGTTCTTTTCGAGCGTGCCCTTGAGCAGGCCGAGCTTGAGCAATCCTTCGGCCAAGGTCGCGACGGCGGCTTCGTGGCCGGCGATCCAGGTGCTGCCGGGTTTCGCAAACGCGAGCGCGGCGCGTTGCGCATTGAGCACGAGCTGGTAGATCGCGCGCTGCTCCTTCGAGTAGCGACCGTTGACCGGGAACGTGCGGGTGATGTCGGACGCGTAGTTGCGGTATTCGGCGCCGGCGTCGATCAACAGCAGGTCGCCATCGCGCAGTTGCGACTTGTTGGCGATGTAGTGCAGCACGCAGGCGTTCGCGCCGCCACCGACGATGGACTCGTAAGCGAGCTGCGCATCATGACGGCGGAAGTGGTGCAGGATCGCGGCTTCGACTTCGTACTCGTGCATGCCCGGGCGCGCGGTGCGCATCGCGACGACGTGCGCTTCGGCGGCGATCTGCGCCGCGCGCCGCATCAACCGCAATTCGTCGCGGCTCTTGAACAGGCGCAACTCGTGCAGGTAATGGCCGAGTTCAAGGAACTCGTGCGGCGGCTTGGCGCCCTGCTTGACCTGCGCGCGCACGCGATTGACCCAGCCGATCAATTTCAGGTCGAACTCGGTGTCGCGGCCGAAATGGTAGTAGACGCGCGTGCGCCCTTCGAGCAGGCCCGGCAGGATGTCGTCAAGGTCGGCGATCGGATACGCGTCGTCGAAACCGAATGCGTCGACCGCGCCCTCAGTGCCTGCGCGCGGACCATCCCATGCTTCGCGCTCGGGATTGCGTTCGCGACAGAACAACAAGGCCTCGCCATGCGCGCGGCCCGGCACCAGCACAAGCACACCATCGGGTTCGTCGAATCCGCTCAGGTACCAGAAGTCGCTGTCCTGCCGGTAGCCGTAATGGGTGTCGTTGCTGCGGATGCGCGTCGGCGCGGTCGGCAGGATCAGGATCGCGTCGTCGCCGGCCATGCGCATGAGCTGCTTGCGGCGGCGCGCGTATTCGGAGTTCGGGGTTGCGGCGAGTTGGGTCATTGAAGGCGTTTTCAGGTTGGATGTTTCGGGATCCAGGTGTCGCGCCTGCCATTCAGTCGTAGCGTCGTGGTCATGCTGCCGCTCGAAACCTGAACTTGAGCCCGGAAACTAATGCAACAGCCGCTTGCGATGCGCGCCAAGCACGATGTCGCCATGCAGCAGCAATGCGGCGACGCGCACGAATTCGACGATCTCGGCCAACGCGTCTTCATCGGCCTCGGTCTCTTCATAGGCCAGGTCGGATGCGGCGATACGACCGATGTCCTGCAGCGCTTCGGTCGCTTCCACGGACAGCGCATCGGATGCCGGCGCGGCCAGCCCGAGGCCTCCAAGAAAGCCGTTGCACCAGGCGATCAATGCGTCGGCGCGCTCGGCCAGCGGCGCATCATCGGCAGGCAACAGAAGCTGAAAATCGAAATCCTGTGCCGCCAACTGCGCGAGCGTCGCCGTGCGCAATCGGTCGAGCGCACCGCCCGGGACGGGCGCACGATCGACATCCAGCGCGAGCCGCTGCAGCCAATCGTCGGCATCGTCCTGGCCGCCTCCAGAAAGGTAGCCGCACAGCGAACCGTGCAACTCGGACGGATTGATCGCCACGCCGGCCGCATGCAGCGCATCGTCGAGCGCAGCGCTGTCCGGCAGTTCTGTGATTGACGGATCGGATTCGCCGACGGGTTTCATGATTTGAGTGTAACAGCGCAGCCGCAGCATCCACGCCGCGCGCGTGTTGAGTCTGGGTGTTGCGCCGCCTACACTCGGCGTTCTGCTGAAGGGGCTAGTGGATCGTGCGATTGCAGCAGCCAGGAACGACGCGTCGTCCGCGCGATTCCACCGTCCGCCAGTTCTGGCGACCATTCGCGTGGCGCACGTTCGCGTGCGCCGTTGCGATGCTGCTGGCGCAGGCTGTCTTTGCGGACGTGCGCGACTTCCGCTTCCAGCACATCACCGGTCAACACGGACTCGCGCAGAACACCATCAGCGCGCTCTTGCAGGACCGCGATGGCTATATCTGGGTCGCGACCCAGGGCGGGCTGCACCGCTACGACGGTCAGGACTATCGTCTCTTCGCGCAGGCATCCGATGACCCGGCCAGCCTGCCGGACAATTTCGTGACCGCGTTGGCCGAAGGCGATCCAGGCACCTTGTGGGTCGGCACCAACAGCGCGTATGTCGCAAAACTCGATCTCGCGAGTGGGCGGTTCCAGCGCCTGTTGCCGTCCGACCTGGATCATCCCGGCGAGCCGGGCAAGCGCGTGTTGGCGCTGTATTACCAGGCCGGGCATGGCTTGTGGGTCGCGACCGAGGGCGGCATCGATCTGATCGATCCGGCGACCGGCCAGCGGCGCAGCGTACTGCGGCATCCCACTGCGGCCTCGATCCAGGCTGGCTTCAGCTTTGCGACCGATCCGGCCGGACTGTTGTGGGCGGCGCTGCCGAGTGGGTTGTACCGGATCGATCCGGTCACTCTGGCGACGCAACGCATCTCGACGTTGCCCGGCCTGACCAACATCCTGCGCGATCGCCGTGGCCGCATGTGGGTGTCGGCCGACGGACTGTATCGACTCGACCCGGCATCCGGCCAATTGCAGCGCAGCAGCCTGGATACTCCAACCGGAACCGGGGCCGACTGGCCGCAGCGGATGGTCGAAGACGCTCTGGGCCGGCTTTGGATCTCGACCTCGCGCAGCGGCCTGCGACGTTACGACCCGGACAGCGGCGCGACCATCGCCGTGCATGCGAATCCATCGCAGGTCGATACGCTTCCCGAAGACGAAGTGAGTACGCTGCTGGTCGATCGCTCCGGTCTGCTCTGGGTCGGCACATGGACTGCCGGCCTGGTGACGACAGATCCTCGCGGCGCACGCTTCACCTTTATTTCCGATCCGGATACAGCCCGCGCGCAACGCTATACCAACAGCGTGCGCTCCCTGTTTCAGTCGGTGGATGGCGGGCTGTGGATCGGCACCGATGGCGACGGCCTGAAGCGCTACGATCTGGCGACCGACCAGTTCACCAGCTACACCACGCAATTGCGGGCAGCGATGCCGTCCGAATTGGCCGCGCACGACATCAAGGTCCTCGCGATACGGCCCGCGAGCGACGGTGCATTGTGGTTGGCGACCAATCTTGGGCTGTACTGGCTTGATCCAGCGCATGCGCGCGCGCGCATGCAACCCTTGCTGGTCGGTGTCGGACATCCTGATGCGCAATTGCTCAGCGTGCGCTCGCTGGCCAACGCTGCCGACGGGGGGCTGTGGGTCGGCACCCAGATCCATGGGCTGATCAAGCTCGATGCGTCCGGGCATCAGGCATTGCAGATTGATGGCGGCGGCAGCAATGGCCTGAGCAACGCGATGGTCAACAGCCTGTACGAGGACGCCCACAACGGCGAACTGTGGATCGGCACGATGGACGGGCTCGACCGGCTGCAGATCGCCAGCGGCAAACTGCGCCACTACCTCAGCGATCCGCACGACCCCGGCACCCTGTCGGGCAACCGCGTGCGCGCGATCGTTGCCGCGCACGATGGCAGTCTCTGGGTCGGCACCCATTCGGGCCTCAACCATCTGCAACCGATGCCGGACGGCGGCGTGCGTATCCGCCGCTATCCGGTCGGCACCGACGCCGATCATCCCAGCACGATCTACGGCATCCTCGAAGATCCGCACGGACGGTTGTGGCTGAGCGGGAATGATGGGTTGTTGCGACTCGATCCGGCCAGCGGAGCGGTACGCCGATTCGCACCAGGCGACGGCCTGCAGCATCTCGAGTTCAATGGTGGGGCGTATCTCCAGCTCGCTGACGGCCGACTAGCGTTTGGTGGTATCCGCGGCCTGAACCTGTTCGATCCGTCCACGATCATCAACAGCACGTATGCACCACCGGTCGTACTGACCAGCGTGCGCATCGGCTCTGACCAATCCGATCGCATCACACTCACGGCGCCCGCACCGTTGCGATTCGGCCAGAGCGACAGCGTGTTGCGATTGCGCTTTAGCGCGCTCGACTATGCCGAATCGGCGGAGATCCGCTACCGTTACCAATTGGAAGGCTTCGACAAGGGCTGGATCGACGCCGACCACCGCCCCGACGCGACCTATACCAATCTGGATGCGGGCGACTACGTGTTTCATGCGCAAGCCACCAACCGCGACGGCATCTGGAGCCAGCATGAATTGCGGATCCCGATCACGGTGGTGCCGCCATGGTGGAACAGCGTCCTGGCACGGATCGTCTATGCACTCCTGGCACTGCTCGCGTGCCTGATTGGCTGGCGCAACCTGCAGTTGCGCAGCAGCCGCGACGAGGCATTCAACCACGAGATCAAGCAGCGCGAGCAGCAACTGAAGATGGCGCTTTGGGGTTCAGGCGACGATTTCTGGGACCTGGATCTGCGCACGCAAATGCTGCGTCGCTCGAACGCCGTCGGCACCGGACAGCAGGCGATGAGCGTCGCGGCATGGCAGAGCAGCGCGCTGCATCCTGCCGATGTGGAGCTCGTCGATGAACGGCTGCGCCAGCATGTCCAGGGCCTGACCGAGCATTTCGAGAGCGAGCACCGCATCCGCCATCCACGCACCGGCGAATGGATCACCGTGCTCGCACGCGGCAAAGTGGTCGAGCGCGATGCGGAAGGCCTGCCCTTGCGCGTGGCGGGCACCGCGCGCGATGTCTCGCAAACCCAGCACAACGAGCGTGAACGCCTGATCTCCAGCGAGGTGCTGCGCAGCATGACCGAGGCGGTCAGCGTGGTCGACCTCGACTACCGATTCGTGTCGGTGAATCGGGCGTTCGCACTGACCACCGGTTACAGCGAGGAAGAAGTCGTCGGGCTGTCGTCCACCCTGCTCGACAGCTCGCAACATGCGCCGGAGTTCTATCGCGAGATGCGCGAGACGATGGAACTGACCGGACACTGGTCCGGCGAAATGTGGCAGCGACGCAAGGACGGCGAAGAATTCCTGTGCGCGATCGAAGCGGTCGAAGTACTGGAACGCAACGGTCACCGTGGGCATTTCGTGGTGGTGCTCAACGACATCACCGAGAAGAAACGCGCCGAGCAGGAACTGCGTTACCTCGCCAACTTCGACACCCTGACCGGCCTTCCGAATCGTGCGTTGCTGTCCGAGCGACTTGCACGCGCGATCGTGCGCGCGCGCCGCCACGACACCATGGTCGCGGTGCTGTTCCTGGACCTGGACCGCTTCAAGGAGATCAACGATTCGCTCGGCCACACCGCTGGCGATCGCATCCTGAAAGCGGTCGCAGCGCGTCTGCAGGCGACCACCAATCCAAACGACACGGTGTCGCGACTGGGTGGCGACGAATTCACCGTGGTGGTCGAGGACATCGCCTCGGACGAAGCGGCCTATCAGGTCGCACGCAACATCCTCGCCGCGTTCGTGCGACCGTTGATCGTGGATGAGCGCAGCGAGATCGGCATCACGCCATCGATCGGCATCAGCATCTATCCGGCGCACGGGCTGGCCCCGACCGACCTGCTCAAGCACGCCGACACCGCGATGTACCAGGCCAAGGCGATGGGCCGCAACACGTATCTGGCCTACACCGAGGCGATGGAAACCCAGACCCGGCAGCGCGCGAATGTCACCGCTGCGTTGCGCCGCGCCGTGGATCGCAACGAATTCCAGTTGCTGTATCAGCCGCGACTCTCGCTGACCCGTGGTCGCATCAATGGCGTCGAGGCCCTGCTGCGCTGGCACAGCGAGGAACTGGGCGCGATGATGCCCACCGAGTTCATCCCGATCGCCGAGGAAACAGGGATGATCCTGCGCATCGGCGAATGGGTGTTGCGCGAGGCCTGCCGCACCCTCGCGCAATGGCAGCACGAGGGCCTGGCCGATGTCGCGATCGCGGTGAACGTCTCGGTGCTGCAGCTCCTGCGCGGCAACCTTCCGGAATTGATCACGAGCATCCTCGCCGAATCCGGCGCACCCGCCACCCGCCTTGAACTCGAACTCACCGAGACGATGGTGATGTCGAACGCTGCAGAGACCCGCAGCATCCTCAACCAGCTGCGCGCGCTCGGCCTGTCGCTGGCGATCGACGATTTCGGCACCGGCTATTCGTCGCTGGTCTATCTCAAGCAATTGCCGATCGACATGCTCAAGATCGACAAGGCCTTCATAGCCGACCTCACCGAGGATCCTGACGACGAGGCGATCACCACCACGATCATCACGATGGCGCATTCGCTTGGGTTGACCGTGATCGCCGAGGGCGTCGAGACGCAACAGCAGCTCGATTTCCTGCGCGAACACGCTTGCGATGAAATCCAGGGATACTGGTTGTCGCAGCCGCTCAGCGAGACGCACTGCCGCAGTTTCATCACGAGTTGGCACCAGACGACGCGCGCTGCCGTCGACGCGCCGATCGCACCCGCGTATTGACCACTACGCAGCGCACGCTTATCGTGGACGACGCATGAGCGCAACCGACTCCATCCAGCTATTGCACGACCTCGCCGCCCGCGTCGAGCAGTTGGCGGAGTTGTGCCGTCAATTATCGGAAGAAAACCGCTCGCTGCGGCGCAACCACGACCAGTTGATCGGCGAACGTGCGCAGTTGTTGACCAAGAACGAACAGGCGCGCTCGCGCGTGGAAGCGATGATCCATCGCCTCAAATCCATGGAGCACAACGCGTGAGCGAACCGGTCAGCGTCCGCATCCTCGATCGCGATTACCTGATCGCGTGCGAACCCGGCGAGCGTGAAGGGCTGGTCTCGGCAGCGCACCTGCTCGATGGGCGCATGCGCGACATTCGTGGCGGCAATCGGATGGCCGCGATCGACCGCATCGCAGTGATGGCCGCGCTGAACCTCGCGCACGAACTGCTGCAGAGCAAGCATGCGTCGGAACACCGCGACCAGCAGATCGCCCGCACCCTCGCCGAACTCAACCGCAAGCTCGACACCTTGCTTGCGGATGCGCCGCTGCGTGGACGCGAGCGCGTTTAACTCCAGCATCACGCGGCGCGGATATACTATTTGCGCGTCCTCTGCCGTGTACGACAGCCGCGTCTACATTTGCCTTGACCCATAATGCGACCCCGGAAGCTGGCAATGAAGCGGTGCGCAAGTCCGCCACGAGCGGAAAGCCTGATGCTTCAAAGCTCACTTCCACCTGATCCCTTGGGATCAAGGTCGTTGCGCTGGCATCGTCATGGCGGAGGCCGCTTTATCGCATCTTCCTTAGTTGCCTCCGACCATGCGTGATGCGCAGTGCGCGTTGCGAGATGTTCTGCGTGAGCTACGCGCAGCGATTCCTGCATCAGCGCGCATTGCGGCAGCCGCCGCTGTCGCTGAACGCTTGCTACGCCTTCCGGCATTCCAAAATGCGAACACCATCGCCGGCTACTGGGCTGTCAACGGCGAACTGCCGCTGCATAGCGTGATGGCACGGCTGCCTTCACGCGCGCGCTACTGCCTGCCGATGCTGCAATCCGGGCGCATGTTGCGTTTTGCGCCATGGCGCGTCGGCGAGGAGATTGCCGCCAATCGTTACGGCATCCCGGAGCCCGCGCACCCTGTGGAACTGCTCGATCCGGATGCGCTGGATATCGTGCTGTTGCCATTGCTCGGATTTACGCGCAACGGAGATCGCGTGGGCACTGGCGGCGGATGGTACGACCGCAGTTACGCGTTCCGTCGCAAGTCGCCCGCTCCGCCGTTGTTGATCGGAGTCGGATTCGCCTGCCAGCAGATCGATACGTACGCCGCGCAGGAATGGGACGTTCCTCTCGATGCAGTCGTCACCGAGGGTGAACTCATAGTCTGTACGCGCTAGCATCGTCGCGTCTCAGGAGTCGCTCAGAGTGAACTACTGGCTGGTCAAATCCGAACCCGACGAGTTCTCGATCGATGCGCTGCAGCGCGTCGGTATCGAACCATGGAGCGGCGTGCGCAACTACCAGGCGCGCAACTTCATGCGCCAGATGAAGGTCGGCGATGGCGTGCTGTTCTATCACTCCAGTTGCGCACAGCCAGGCGTCGTCGGTGTCGCGAAGATTGCAGTCGCCGCCTTCGCGGACCCAACCCAGTTCGATCCGCGCAGCGATTATCACGATCCGCAAAGCAGCCCGGAGGAACCACGCTGGTTCGCCGTGGATGTCGCGTTCGCGAGCAAGCTCAAGCGCACCATCGCACTCGACGAACTGCGCAGTCACGCTGACGCGCTTGGCGACTTCGCGCTGATCCGACGCGGCAACCGCCTGTCCGTCCTGCCGGTGACCGCCGCGCAGTGGAAAGCCATCCTCGCCCTCGAATGACACCACCGGACCCGCCATGAGCAAAGACGAACAGAAACGCCAGTCCGCCGAAGCCGCATTGCGCTTCGTGGAAGACGGAACCATCGTCGGCGTAGGTACCGGCTCGACCGTGGCGTATTTCATCGACGGCCTTGCGCAGATGCGCGATCGCATCGAAGGCGCGGTGTCGAGTTCCGAACAAAGTACGCAACGGCTGCGCGGCCACGGCATCGAGGTGTTCGATCTCAACGCGGTCGGCCCACTGCCGCTGTACGTGGATGGTGCCGACGAATGCGACGCGAATCGTTGTCTGATCAAGGGCGGCGGCGGCGCGCTCACTCGCGAGAAAATCATTGCGCAGGCGAGCAAGACCTTTGTCTGCATCATCGACGCCGCCAAGCAGGTCGCTGTGCTCGGCAGTTTTCCACTTCCGATCGAAGTGATTCCGATGGCGCGCAGCGCGGTCGCACGCGAGATCGCCCTGCTTGGAGGTCAGCCGGTCTGGCGCGATGGCGTGGTCACCGACAATGGCAACTGGATCCTCGATGTGCACGGATTGCGCATTGCCGATCCAGTCGGCCTGGAACGCACGCTCAACCAGATTCCGGGCATCGTCACCGTGGGCCTGTTTGCGCTGCGTCCGGCGGATATCGTGATCGTGGATGGCATACAGCGCGGTTGAGTAACGCCCAAGCCGCGACCAGGGACATCTGCCAAAACGCGCGTTGTCGCCAATTTCGCGCTGTCCGGCAACCGACTATGTTGTAGTCTGAGGCCAACACAGGGGGTTGCACGGGCAAGTCGCACCTGGCCAGTCGTCTGACCTTGCTCGTTGCCGCGTTCGCGGGTTTGTTCCTTGTTTTCTGCGCCACGACCTGGCACACGGTCGACCAAGTGCGCGTGCAGGGCAATATCTACGAGCAGATCGTTTCCGGCAAGGACCTCATCGCCGATGTCCTGCCACCACCGGAATACATCATTGAGGCGTATCTCGTCGCGCACCAATTCAACGACGAGACCGACCCAAGCCGGCTCAGCGAACTGGTCGAACACGGCGACAAGCTGCGCGTCGACTACGAAAGTCGACAGGAATTCTGGCGACGCGAACTGCCGCAGAACCCACTGAAAGACCTGATGACAGTAACGGCTTACCGCAGCGCCATCCGGTTCTTCCAATTGCGCGACGAGCAGTTCATCCCGGCGATCCGCGCCGGCGACCACGAACGCGCCAAGGCCGTGCTCGCGCAGATGCATCAGAGCTACGAGGCGCACCGCTTGGCGATCAATCAGGTCGTGCAACTGGCGACGCAGCAAAACGAGGCGTTCGAATCGAAGTCGAAAGTCGTGATCGCCAACCAGACGACCCTGCTCATCGTCCTCGCCATCGCCATCCTGCTCGTGGTCGGCTTCATGGCCGTGTATGCGCAGCGCACGACGCGCGATCTGTCCATGCGGATCAGGATGGCCTCGGACATCGCCGATCGTGTGGCGTCCGGCGATCTCGCCACCGAAGTCCCGAATAGCGACCGCGACGACGAAGCCGGCCACCTGTTGCAGGCAATCCAGAAGATGACCCTGAGCCTGCGCGGACTGGTCATGCGCGCGAAGCAGGCGTCGATCGAGTTGATGAGCACGCCACCGAATTCGCCGCGACCAGTCGGCAACAGGAAGCCACGGTGCAGAGCTTTGGCGCATCCACCAACCAGATCGCCGCAGCGGTGAAACAGATCAGCGCGACCAGCGCCGAACTGCTGGTGACCATGGAGGGCGTCAACATCGTCGCCGGGCAGACTGCGGACATGGCCGAGGATGGCCAAGCCGGATTGCGCAACCTCGACAACACCATGGAACGCCTCGCTGCGCTGCCAATACGATGGCCGCGCGGCTGGCGGCGATTCGCGAGGAAGCGGCGGAAATCACCGGTGTGGTCACCACCATTTCCAAGGTCGCCGACCAGACCAACCTGCTGTCGATCAACGCCGCCATCGAGGCGGAAAAAGCCGGCGAACAGGGATTGGGATTCCTCGTGCTCGCGCGCGAAATCCGTCGCCTCGCCGACCAGACGGCGGTCGCGACGCTGGACATCGAGCAGATGGTCAAGCAGATGCAGACTGCGGTGTCCGCCGGCGTCATGGAGATCGACCGCTTCGCCGAGGAAGTGAAAAGCGGCGTCGGCAACGTGGAACGGGGCGGCGGCCAGTTCGGCCAGATCATCACCCAGGTCAAGACGCTGTCCGAGCGCTTCGACGCGGTCAACCACGGCATGCGCAGCCAATCCCAAGGCGCAGGCCAGATTGGTGAGGCAATGGGCCAGATGATCGACGGCGCGCGGCAGACCTCGGTGTCGTTGCGCGAGTTCAACAGCGCCACCGAAAGCCTGCGCGATGCGGTGTCGGTGCTGAAGCAGGAAATCGCGCTTTTCCAAGTCGGTAACTGAGCGGCGCGGCAACGCTCGCTCTCGCCTTCCGTGCCGGCGATCTGCGATTGGCGCTGCCGACAACGGCGGTGGTCGAAGTATCGACCCGCCGCGCATTGCGTCCGCTCGCACTCGCGCCTGCCAGCGTGATCGGCCTGCTGCCTTTTCGCGGCACGCTCACCCCGGTAGTCGATCTGTGCCGCTTGTTGCTGGGGCGCGACTGCGCGCCATTGCGTTCGAGCCGGATCATCGTCATCGCGTTACCTGGGAAAACAGGACAGCGCCTGCTCGGCTTGCTGGCCGAGGATGTCCTCGACCTGCTGCCCGTGGCCGCCACGATCCCCGGTCTGCGGCTGCCGAACGCACCCTGGCTGCGCGAGCACCTGGCCGACCAGCCGGATCTGCCGCAATTGCTCGATCCCGCTGCGCTGTTGCCGGATGAACTTGAAGCGCTGTTCGTTGCCGTGGCCGAAGCATGAGCCGGCAAGCCCTGCTCAGTCTCCTGCAACATCGCATCGGCCTGGACGCCGACTCGCTGGGCGAACGCGTGATCGACGATGCCTTCGCGGAATCGCGAATAGCGCTCGGGGTCGCCGATGACGCTGCGCTCTACGCGAAGGCGCTCGTGCATCCGGAGGCGTTCTCCGAGATCGTCGAGCGTTTCGTCGTACCGGAATCCTGGTTCTTCCGCGCCGGCGATCAATATGCCGACCTCGTGCGCTATGCACGCGAGCAACGGAACCGGCGACCCTTGCGGTTGCTCAGCCTGCCATGCGCAAGCGGCGAGGAAGCGTATTCGGCGTCGATTGCACTGGTCGAGGCCGAGTTGTTGCCTGACGACATCGATGCACTCTGCATCGATGTCGCGCGCGCCGCCATCCAGCGGGCACAGGCCGGTGTGTATCGCAACAACGCGCTGCGCGGACAGCCGATGCCTGGCGTCTGGATGCAAGCTCGACCCGATGGTTTCACCATCGCCGACAGCATCAAGCGCTGCGCACGCTTTCGGCTCGGCAATGCGCTCAATCCGAAGTTGCTCGACCCCTCCGAGCGATTCGAGATCGTGTTCTGCCGGAACCTGTTGATCTACCTGCATCCGGAAGCACGCGCGCGAGTGCTGGGCACCTTGCTGGCCGCGCTTGAGCCAGGCGGGTTGCTATTTGTCGGCCACGCCGAAGTCTTCAATACGGTCGGCAGCGATCTGCGACCGTACGAAGGCGGCTGCCCGTTGAGTTATATACGCGAGCAAGCGCCGCCGATGCGCACGGCCAGGCAAGATCCGGCAACACGTCCGCCTGCGGTCAAGCTTGCGATCGCAGGCCGACATCCAATGCAAGCGCGCGTCGATCCAGTCGTCGTTACGGCACCCATGACATCGGCGTGCATGGACTTGTCGCCGCAGGCGCTTGCCGATGCCGGGCGTCTCGATGAGGCCCGCGCCGCATGCCGAAAACGCCTTCAACGCGTTCCCGAGGACATCGACACCCTGTTCCTGCTCGGCTTGATCGAATCCGCGCGCACCGACCTCGCCGCAGCCGATGCAGCGTTCGCCAGGGTGTGTTACCTCGACCGCGACCACATCCCGGCCATGGATCACCGCATCGCATTGGCCGAACGGCTGGGTCGGCCGGATCTGGCCGGCGATCTGCGCAAGCGCACGGAACGACTGCGCAAGCGCATCGGAAGGTCGGCGTGAACGCAGTGCTCGACCATTGCTGGCGACACATCGGCGTCTACGGTGGCGATCAGAGCTGCCCGAGGCTGGTCGAGTCCCTGCATTGCCGCAATTGCCCAGTATTTTCGGATGCGGCGCGCACCTTGTTCGACCGCACATCGGGCGTGGAATCGTCCGAAGAGTGGCAGCACTCAAGCGCAAGCCAGGACAGCGTGAAGGCGGCCTTGGTCTTTCGATTGGGACAGCAATGGCTGGAGCTGCCGCCCGCACTGATCGCCGAGGTCGCCGCGCGGCAACCCATTTGACGTCTCGCGCATCGCACGACCGGCCGCCTCGAAGGCGTGGTCAACGTGCGTGACGAACTGCATCTGTGCGTTTCGCTGGGCGAGTTGCTCGGTCTGACGACACGCGGCGAAATCAGCGGATCCGGGCGGATGGTGCTGGTGCGGGACAACGATTCCAAGGTACTGGCGTTCCGCTGCGAAGAGGTGCTCGGCCCGCAGCACTTCCCCAACAGCAGCATGGAGCCTGCGCCGGATACCTTGCCTGAGCCGCTCAGGGAATGCGTCGAAGGTTTATTCCCGCTGAAAGTCGGGCACATGGCGATGCTCAACGGCGACGCGATCCTGAACCTGCTCGAACAGGCTTTGTTCGCATGAGTGCGCTCTGGCCGCTGATGCAGGAGGAACTGCACCGGTTGCTGCCGCAATTGCGCGGATTCAGCAATCGCCTCGGGCTTGCGCGCGACGCGACGACGGCAGCGCAATGGCAGCGACGCTTGCTGGCGTTTCTTGGTGCGGCCCGCGCGCTGGGCGACACCCCATTGCCGGATTTCGTCGGAGCGATGCTGCCGCTCTGGAGCGACGACCGCCGCCGCCAGCAACAGACGCAGCGTGCGACCGATGCCCTGGACGCTCTGGAATTCCTGGCCGACCTGGACGCAAACGCGCTGACCAGCGGCTTCGACCGGCTGCGCCTGATTCTCGCAAACGCACCAGCCTTGATCGCTGCGACGGACGACACGACAGACCCACGCCTGCTGGCGCTATTCGCCACCGAGGTCGCGGAAAAATGCGCGGTGATGGACCGCGTACTGCTGCAACTTGAACAACAACCCGAACGGCTGGAATTGATCGCGCCATTGATGCGCGCCGCGCATTCGATCAAGGGCGCTGCGCGAGCGGTTCGCAACGAAGCTGTCGTGTCCCTTGCGCACGCGCTCGAAGATCGCCTCAGCAGCGCGCAACGGAACCTGCCGCCGATCGACCTGGCCCTCGTCGACCTGGCCTTGCGCGCGGTCGACCAGCTGCGCGCATTGGCGCACGACCGCTCGGCCGGTTCGCTCGCTACCGCCGAAGAACTGAAGATCAGGCTGCGCGCAATCGTTCCGGAGCCACGCGAAGCAGCATCGGCGCCCGCACAGGCGGCCGAGGCATCCACCTATATCAACGTCGAGGAAACCGATCCGATCCTGCGCGTGCGTGCCAGCCATGTCGGCAAGCTCATCGCGCTCGCTGGCACCGGAATTGTGGAAAATCGGCGGCTCAAACCGTTCGGCGAACGCCAGCAACGATTGCGGCGGGAGATGGGACAGATTTCGCGGCTGCTCGACGATCTGCACCACCAGCTCGGTGCGCCCAGCAGCAAGAGCGGGGTCGGCGCGCAACTCGCGCACATCCGCCATGAACTGTCCGAATCGCGTCATGAAGTCAATGCCTGGCTGGAGGAATTCGGCGCTTACCAGCGCGAATCCTTCGACTTGAACGAACGCCTTTATCACCACGCGGCGATGACGCGCCTGCGCCCGTTCGGCGACATCGCTGCGGGCTATCCGCGCATGGTGCGCGACATCGGAAGGCAGCTCGGCAAGCGTGCGCGTGCGGTCCTTGAAGGCGCACAGGTGGCGGTCGATCGCGACGTGCTCGAACGCCTCGATGCGCCGCTCACCCATCTGCTGCGCAACGCGGTCGATCATGGCATCGAATCGCCTGAGTTACGCCGCAGCACTGGAAAGCCCGAGGAAGGAAGCATCCGCATCGGCGTGACGTACCGCGCCGGCATACTTGCAATCGATGTCAGCGACGATGGTGCCGGGATCGATTTCGAACGCATCCGCGCCCGGCTGGTCAGCGACGGTCGCATACCCGAACAGGATACGGCCGACCTCGACGAGGATGCATTGGGCGAGGTGCTGTTCGGCGCGGGCTTCTCGACCCGCAAACTTGCCAGCGAAATCAGCGGCCGCGGCGTCGGCCTCGATGTCGTCCGGCAGATGCTCAAGGAACTCGATGGCAGCGTCCGCCTGTATTCAACCGTCGGCCAAGGTACGCGCTTCAGCTTGCTCGTACCGATTTCACGCGCTGTCACCCGCGCGGTGGTGGTGAGCGTCGCGGGCGAGGCGTACGCGTTCCCGTTGTTGCGCATCGAACGGCTGGTCCGCTCCGACCGCGCTACCGTGCAGGCTGGACAGGACATGCAATACCTCGCCGTCGACGGACAGAACATCGGTCTGGTATCGCTCGCCCAGCAACTGGATCTCGGCGAGTCGCGGCTACGTGGCGACCAGATCGATATCGTCGTGGTCAGTCAGGAAGGCCGACGCGCAGGCTTCGTGGTGGATGCGGTGCTTGGCGAGTTCGACCTGGCGACGCGTCCGCTGGACTCCCGCTTGGGACGCGTCACCGACCTGGCCGCCCTCGCGGTTCTGCCAGACGGCGCGCCAGTGGTCATGCTCGACGTCTAAGACCTGATGCATAGCGCCCTCGACCGCGAACGCCAGCTTGCGCAACTGAGCGGGGACGAGGGGACCGAAACGACGCAGCGACGCCGACGTGTCCTGGTCGTGGACGATTCGATTTCCTTGCGCGAGCTGGAACGGCAGTTGCTCAGCGCACGCGGTTACGAGGTGGACGTCGCGGTCGACGGCATGGACGCCTGGTCGAAGCTGCGCGACTGGCCGTGCGATCTGGTCATCACCGATGTCGACATGCCGCGCATGGACGGCATCGAACTGACGCGATCCATCAAGCAGGATCCGAGGTTGCGTAGCCTGCCGGTGGTGATCGTGTCGTATCGCGACCGACCCGAGGATCGCGCACGTGGAATGGAAGTGCGCGCCGATGCCTACCTGACCAAGAGCGATTTCCAGGAACATGGTTTTGTCGATGTCATGCACGGCCTGATCGGCGACGCCGAGGTGGCCGAGTGAACGTCGCAATCGCCCATCGGGAGCGCCTGGTGCGTGAAGCGCTGCGCCGCAGCCTCGACAAGAGCCGTTTCGAACTGGTCGCGCAATCCAGCGACCTGGACTCCTTGAAGAAGGATTGCCGGAAGTTGGCACCGCTACTGCTTCTGGTCGAGTTGGAACTGCTGGGCAACAAGGCCGAACAACTCCCCGGGTTGCTCAACTCCTGCGCTTCCATCATTGCCCTAGCATCGACCAGCGCCATGGCCGGAGCTTATGAAGCGATGGGCCACGGCGCGCTCGGCCTGATCGAGCCGCCGACCATTGACGAGAACGGTGACATCATGGGCGCACAGCGCTTGCTGTCGCGGACGGAACGGCTGGTCGGCCTGGTTGCTCAAACACCCGGAAGGAAAGTACCGCCGACATCGGTGCACGCAACGCATCGCGTGCCCATCTTGGCGATCGGCGCATCCACCCGCGGCCCGCTAGCGCTGGCGCACGTACTGGCGGATCTGCCCACGGATTTTGAAGCCGCCATCCTGATCGTCCAGCACATCGAAGGCGAATTCAGCGGCGGCCTCGCAGAATGGCTGGACGGACAGTGCAAGCTCCCGATATCGCTGGCGACACGCGGCGCGATGCCGGAACCCGGCAAGGCGTACGTTGCTGGTCCGGGCGGCCATCTGGTGTTGTCCCCATCGTTTCAATTCGGCCTGCAGACCGCACGACCCGACGAACTGCACGCCCCCAGCATCAATGCACTGTTCCACAGCCTGGCCGAGCAATTCAGCCCGGGCGCGGCGGTCATGATCACCGGCATGGGCTGCGATGGAGTCGCCGGCATGGGCGCGTTGCAACGTCGCGGCTGGTTGACCATTGCGCAGGATGAAGCCAGCTGCGTGGTCTACGGCATGCCGCGTGCAGCGCTCGAAAGCGGCGCGGCCATGCAATCGCTGGCATTGCACGCCATCGGACCGGCGCTGGTGCGGCACTTCAGCAAGCGGCACTTATGGGTGCGGAGCTAATGATGTCCGGAATTCTGCGGGTCATGGTGGTCGACGATCAGCTGATCATCCTCGAGGCTGTTCGCGGCATGCTTGCAGCTGCAGTCGAACTCGACGTACACCTTCATTCCGATCCAGCGACCGCGATCGATGCGGCATTGCGCATCCGGCCGGACGCGATCCTGCTCGACTTCAACATGGAACCGCTCGACGGGCTGGAGCTGCTGTCGCTGATTCGCGCGCATCCTGTGCTGACCGATGTTTCGGCAATCATGCTGTCGGCCGAAGAAGACCCCGCCACGAAAGTCGAGGCGTTCCGTCGTGGAGCCAACGATTACGTCGTCAAATTGCCCAGCGCGCTTGAGCTGACTGCACGCGTGCGCTATCACGCGAGCGCCTTCCAATCGGCCCGCGAACGCGAGGCCTCCTTCCAGGTGCTGCTGGAAAGCCGCGCTGCGCTGGAGCAACGCAATCGCCTGATCGAGGACCAGAAAGAACAACTGAAGACAATGAATCGCGAGCTCACCGAATCATCGCTGACCGATGCGCTCACAGGCCTGCGCAATCGCCGCTATCTCGATGTCCACCTCGATCAGGCCGCGCTGACGCATGAATACGATCCGGCTGCGGAGCGTCGCCATTCCGCAACGGGAGAGTACACGTTCTGCCTGATGGACCTGGACCACTTCAAATTGATCAACGACCGCCATGGCCACGAGGCCGGCGACGTGGTGCTGATTGAAATCGCGCGCCGTATCCGTGGAAGCCTGCGCGCCACCGATGTCGCATTGCGCTGGGGCGGCGAGGAGTTTCTGGTCATCGGCTGTGGCCACAGCGAAACCACTTCCACCGAACTCGCACGACGATTGCTCACGGCTGTCGGTTCCGCACCGATTCCACTGCCGACTGGACAAGCGTTGACGGTCACCTGTTCGCTCGGATTCACGCCGATGCCTTGGTCGTCGGAAGACGGCGAGCGACCATTGAATCGCGATCAGACCCTCAATCTCGCGAACATCGCCCTTTACCTAAGCAAGTTCGAAGGCCGTAACCGTGCCTGCGGCGTGTTCCCGGGCCCGACGCCAGCATCATGAACCGGATTTTGAGTCTCGATATCAATCCGCATGGCCTGCGCAGCGAGGATGGGCAGGGGCTTCGGCTGCTGACGATTTACGGCCCCAGCCCCGACATCGCCCAGGCGGATGACTGGTTTACCCAGGATTTGACAGAGGCGATGCAACCGACTTCGCTGGCTGCGAAGCAAAAGCGCAAGTCGTAGAGATCGGTTGCAGCCACCTGTGATTGCTACAAAAACGAAGACCCAGTCGATGACCTATTGCAGCCCGCAGCGCGGGCCGCAAGGACTGCATGGTCAGGACGTGTAAAAGACAAAACCCCACCGTCTTTCGACGGTGGGGTTTCGCTTTTATAAAGACCCTGGCGATGACCTACTCTTGCATGGCTTAAGCCACACTACCATTGGCGCGCCTGCGTTTCACTGCCGAGTTCGGGATGGGATCGGGTGGTGCCACAGGGCTATGGTCGCCAGGGAGAGGGTGGAGGGTCGCGATGGTCAACGTTTGATTTGAAAGTCTGCACACGGATGTGCAGGCTCTTGCGATGGAATCGCATCAAACGTAACTTCGCGCCACGCTCTCATGGGGAATCGGGACGTAATGAGGTTTGGATTTTGTCTACACGTGTGTAGAGAAGCTTTCAATCTTAAAGCGAGGAAACTTGAGGTTATATGATCAAGCCGCACGGATCATTAGTATCAGTTAGCTCAACACATTGCTGTGCTTACACACCTGACCTATCAACGACGTAGTCTTCATCGTTCCTTTAGGGGGCTTGTGCCCCGGGAGGTCTCATCTTGAGGCGCGCTTCCCGCTTAGATGCTTTCAGCGGTTATCGCTTCCGAACGTAGCTACCCGGCAATGCCACTGGCGTGACAACCGGAACACCAGGGGTTCGTCCACTCCGGTCCTCTCGTACTAGGAGCAGCCCCTCTCAAACCTCCAACGCCCACGACAGATAGGGACCGAACTGTCTCACGACGTTCTGAACCCAGCTCGCGTACCACTTTAAATGGCGAACAGCCATACCCTTGGGACC
>JAYTOP010000015.1:0-1636 GCA_043747745.1 Pseudomonadota bacterium | reverse complement strand
GCGCGACGTGCGCGGCTTCTCGGTCAGGTTCTACACGGAAGAAGGCAACTTCGATCTGGTGGGAAACAATATTCCGGTCTTCTTCATCCAGGATGCCATCAAGTTTCCCGACCTCATTCATTCGGTCAAGCCGGAACCGCACAATGAGATTCCGCAGGCCGCATCGGCCCACGACACCTTTTGGGATTTTATTTCGATGGTGCCGGAATCGACCCACACCATCATGTGGGCGATGTCGGACCGCGCCATTCCGCGCAGCTTCCAGATGATGGAAGGCTTCGGTGTGCACACTTTCCGTTTCGTCGACGAGGCCGGCAAGTCGTGCTTCGTGAAATTCCACTGGAAGCCCGTGCTCGGCGTCCATTCGCTGGTCTGGGATGAAGCCGTCAAGCTGGCCGGCAAGGATGCGGATTTTCACCGGCGCGACCTGTGGGAAGCCATCGATCAGGGGCACTACCCGGAATGGGAATTCGGCGTACAGGTGGTGCCCGAGGAAGACGAACACAAATTCGACTTCGACTTGCTCGACGCCACCAAGCTGATTCCGGAATCGCTGGTGCCGGTACAGATCATCGGCAAGTTGACGCTGAATCGCAATCCCGACAATTACTTCGCCGAAACCGAGCAGGTGGCGTTTCATCCCGGGCACCTCGTGCCGGGCATCGATTTCAGCAACGATCCGTTGCTGCAAGGCCGGTTGTTTTCCTACACCGATACCCAGCTCTCCAGGCTGGGCAGCCCCAATTTTCACGAGATCCCGATCAATCGCCCCATCGCCGCGGTGGACAATAACCAGCGTGACGGTCAGATGCGCCAAACCATCGTCAAGGGCAAGGTAAGTTATCAGCCTAATACGCTGGGCGGCGGCTGCCCGATGCAAAGGCTCTGGGAGCAGGGCGGATTCGTGAGCTATCCGGAGCCAATGCAGGGCGAAAAAATGCGCGTACGCAGCGAAACATTCGCCGATCACTTTTCGCAGGCCGCGCTGTTCTGGCGCAGCCAGGCGCCGTGGGAGCAGGACCATATCGTTGCGGCGTTTTGCTTCGAGTTGGGCAAGGTCGAGGTCGCGGAGGTGCGTATTCGCATGGTCTCCACCCTGACCCAGGTCGACGCCGTGCTCGCACAGCGGGTTGCCGATGGGTTGGGAATGGCCGTTCCCGCGCCGCCTGCCGGGGCAAAGAAGGTTCCGCGCACCGACAAGCCGGACACGGACTCGGCACTGAGCATGGCGAAAAGCCGCCGGGATTCCATTGCCGGGCGCAAGATCGCCGTGCTGGTGGCGAATAAAGTGGACGGGGCAGCCATCGACGCTTTACGCAAAGCACTGGAAGCCGGTGGGGCGTCAATGAAGCTCATCGCGCCGCGTCTGGGCGACATCAAAAGCAGTGAAGGAAAAGTCATTAAGGTGGACCATAGCCTGCCCACCGTGGGATCGGTGTTGTTCGACGCCGTATTCGTACCGGGCGGGCAGCACAGCGTGGAAGCGCTCTGTGCGGATGCCCACGCGGTACTCTTCGTAAAAGAGGCCTACAAACACGGCAAGGCCGTCGCCGCGAGCGATGAGGGGGCAATGCTGATCGCCAAGTCAGCGCGTTCAGCGGGTGCGCCGGATGGGGCGTTCGAGGGACCGGGCGTC
>JAYTOP010000014.1:0-21833 GCA_043747745.1 Pseudomonadota bacterium | reverse complement strand
GTGCGTCATGGTGCGACGCCGCGTGTCGAAACGACGGCGATACTTGTCGTCGCGAAGGCGGCCCAGGACGGATTGATGGTATCGGTCGTGGACCAGGGTGTCGGCGCAATCATCCGCGACGTGGAGAACGCTACGGGAACCGGGCTGCGCAGATTGCGGGAGCGCATGCGCTGGCTGTATGGCGACCGCGCACGGCTCGAACTCAGCAGCGAGCTGGGTCGGGAATTCGTTGCAACCCTGCTCGTCCCGCAACTCGGGGACGATGGGATCGCTGCTCCGCGAGGCGATACCGGTGGCCGCTGACGGAACAGCGCGCGTCGTCACCCTGATTGTCGATGACGAACCGCTCGCGCGTGTCGGCATGCGCCGCATGCTCGGCGAGGTCGACTGGATCGACTGCCTCGGTGAAGCGGTCAATGGGCCTGCGGCGATCGAGGCAATCGAAACCCTCAAGCCGGAACTCGTATTCCTCGATATCCAGATGCCGGGCTTGTCGGGAACCGAGGTGCTGCGCCGTTTACGGCATCAGCCCTTCGTCGTGTTCACGACGGCGTACGCACAGCATGCGGTGACCGCGTTCGAGCTCGGCGCGCTCGACTACCTGCTCAAGCCGTTCGGCGAGGAGCGCTTTCGCGCCACCCTCGACAGGATCCGTGCGGCCGTTGGCGAGCCGCGCACGTCGTCGTTCGACCGCATCGGCGAAGCGATGAGCCGTACGCCGATGAGCCGTCTGTTCGTTCGCACCGGACGCAACATCCTGCCGTTGTCCGTGGGCGACATCGCCTGGTTCGAAGCCGTCGGCGACTACATTGCTGCGCATGTCGGAGAAGCCGAGCACTTGCTGCACCTGTCGTTGAACCAGCTCGAAGAGCGCCTCGATCCGCAACGCTTCGCGCGCATCCACCGCACGCATATCGTCAACCTCGATCACGTCGCGACCTTCCGGCGCGAACCGGGCGGCCATGTGACCGCCGAACTCAGGAATGGAAAATCGCTCCAGGTCAGCCGCGCGAAAGCGCGCGACCTGAGACGGCTGGTGACATAGCGAACGGGATGACGTGAACGACCGTCATGCAGGCTGGAAAGTGCCGGCTCCAAGCCTCACGCGCAGGCTCATGGCAAGTCCTCGACGCCGAGTTCGTCGAGCGCCGCCTGCATCGAACGGCGCGCGGGTTCGCTGAGGATTTCGTGGTCGAGTGCGAAGCGGATCGTCGCCTCGATCAGTCCGATATGCGTGCCGCAATCGAAGCGCGTGCCCTTGAAACGGTAGGCATTCACGGTGCGTTCGGCGAGCAACGCAGCGATCGCATCAGTGAGCTGAATCTCGCCGCCCTTGCCTGGCCTGGTGGCTTCCAGCAATGCGAAGATGCGTGGGTCGAGCACGTAGCGACCGACAACGGCAAGCGTGCTCGGTGCGACATCGGGTTCGGGCTTTTCGACGATCGCCGAAATTCGCCCGCAGCGGCCGTTGAAAGCATCGGTCGCGACAATGCCGTAGCTCGCTGTCTGTTCTCGCGGAACCTGCTGCACGGCGATCACGCTGCTGCCATCGCGCTCGGCCACATCGGCCATCTGTGAGAGCGCACCGGGGCCGCGGTTCCAGATCAGGTCGTCCGGCAGCATCACGGCGAACGGCTCATCGCCGACGACAGGTTTTGCGCACAAGACCGCATGGCCGAGCCCCAGCGCTTCGGTCTGGGTCACGAACACCACACGCACGCCGTCAGGCAGCACGTTGCGCACGAGCTCGAGCAGCTCGGTCTTGCCGGATTTTTCGAGCTTGTGTTCGAGCTCGTAGGCCTTGTCGAAATAATCCGCGATCGCGTGCTTGTAACGGTTGGTGACGAAGATCAGCGTGTCGCAACCGGCTTCGATCGCTTCATCCACTGCGTACTGGATCAGCGGCTTGTCGATGATCGGCAGCATCTCCTTCGGCACCGTCTTGGTCACCGGCAAGAAACGCGTGCCGAATCCGGCGACGGGAAACACCGCCTTGCGGATGCGGCGCGTTGCGATTGGCGGCATCGAATCCGAACTCATGTGATGTGACTCCGACGATTGAGTGGCAGCGGCACGATCACCGCGCCGTCTGCTGGTTTGTATTCGGGAACCGACTCGCGAAGCAGCCGGTGCAATCGCGGTGCATCGTAGTCCGCGACAGCAGTGCGCAGCGCGGCGAGCGTGCGCTGGAAGTTTGCTGCGTCCACGCTGCGCGATTCGGCTTGCAGTATTTTCGGATGCGCCGTGCGGCGATTGCGCTCGTCCGGGTGATGCAGGCTTTCGTGGATTTTCTCGCCCGGGCGCAAGCCGGTATAGACGATCTGCACATCGCGCCCAGGCACCTTGCCCGCGAGTCGGATCATCTGCTCGGCGAGCACGCGGATTGGCACTGCGTCGCCCATATCGAGAGTGAAGATCGCCTGGTCGCTACCAATCGCTGCGGCCTGCAGGATCAATTGGCAGGCTTCTGGGATGGTCATGAAATAGCGACTGACTTCCGGATGCGTGACCGTGACCGGACCGCCGCGGCGGATCTGCTCGCGGAACGTTGGCACCACGCTGCCCGCCGAGTCGAGCACGTTGCCGAAACGCACGACGACAATACGCGTGCGGGCATGCGTCGCGATGGCCTGGCACGCCATCTCGGCGAGCCGCTTGCTCGCGCCGAGCACGTTCGCCGGATCGACGGCCTTGTCGGTTGAAATCAAAAGGAACGTATCGACGCCCGCAGCGACGCTGGCCTCGGCGACGGTTCGCGTCGCCAGGACATTGTTGCGCACCGCTTCGCGGACCTGCCCTTCCAGCACCGGCACGTGTTTGTATGCCGCGGCGTGCAATACCGCCTGTGCGCCGCTGATGCTCAATGCGTGCCTGATCACCGCTGCATCGCCGCAATCGCCAAGCACGCAATGCACGGGCAACAACGGCGCATGCCGATGGATTTCCTCGAAGATCGTCACCAACGCCAACTCTGTCTGTTCGACCAGAGTCAGCGAACTCGCGCCCAGTATCGCGACCTGTCGGCACAACTCGGCGCCGATCGAACCGCCAGCGCCGGTCACCAGCACCGAACGTCCGCCGAGCCAACCGCGCATCGCGTTCCAGTCGGGTGCAACCGGCTCGCGCCCGAGCAGATCCTCGATCGCGACTTCCTTCAAGTCGCCAGGTGCGGCGCGGCCCTGCAATACATCGTGCAGGCGCGGAACCGTGCGGAACGGCAGCCCGGTGTCGTCGCACAGCGCGACTGCGCGCTGCATCTGCGCGGTATCCGCAGTCGGGATCGCGATCACGATGAGGCGTGCGTCGGTTTCGCGCGCGAGTTCTACCAACGCATCCAGTGCGCCGAGCACCGGCACGCCATGCAATTTTGCGCCTTGCAATCGCGCGTCGTCGTCGAGGAAACCGACCGGTTGATAACGCGGGTCGCGCATCAGGTCGCGCACCAGTGCCTCGCCAGCGCGCCCTGCGCCAAGGATCAGCACGCGCGTCGATGCATGCTGCGGATCGATCGCATCGCGCCAGTCCTTCCACGCGCGATACAACAGCCGCGGCCCGCCCAGCAGCACGATCAGGACAATCGGATACAGCACCAGCGTCGAACGCGGCACCATGTCGAGACGATTGATGAAGAACAGACCGAGTGCGATCGCCATCAGGCCAAGCACGCTGGCTTTCGCGATGTTGAGCAGGTCCGGCAAGCTCGCGAAGCGCCACAGCCCGCGGTACAAACCCGCCCACCAGAAGATCAGACCCTGCGCGACCAGCACGACTGCGACCGACTGCGAGAACAGCATCACCGCGACGTGTCCCGGCACGAAGCTGTAGCGAAGGACGTTCAGCCCGACCCAACATGCCCAGACCATGCCGATGTCGTGCAGCACGATCAGCATGCGCGGCAGCAAGCTCGCAGTCCTGCGACCGAAACGACCCATCAGCGACGGTCGTATTTGCGACGATGTCTGGCGACCATCCATAGGCGATTCCGGAGCCGCATCCAAAGCAGGCAGCCAGATAGTAGCGCACCGCCGCTGATCCAGGCCCCAACGGCTGGGCTGCAACGCGACACCGCCATCGTCAATGCACCCGCCAACAGCGTCCACAACGCATACCAGGCGCCGACGAGCACATGCGTGCGGCCACTGCGCACCAGCCATTGATACAGATGCTCGCGATGCGGCCGCCACCAGGTTTTCCCGCGCATCATGCGCAACAGCAAAGTCATGCCGGAATCAATCAGGAATGCCGACACCGGCAACGCTGAGACCGGCCACGACAAGGCACCCGTCGCAACCGTGCGCAGCAGCAGGCACGCGATCAGGAATCCGAGCGCGCCGCTGCCAACATCGCCAAGAAAAATCCGGGCGCGCGGAACATTGAATGGCAGGAATCCAGTCATCGCCGCGAGCAGCAACAGTGCAAGGCTCCACCACGCCCCTGCGAGCCAGCCTCCGAACAACAGGATCAGCGCGACCAATCCGGCCTGGCTCGCGGCGATTCCGTCGATACCGTCCATGAAATTCCAGGCATTGACCAGGCCTGCGACAACGCATGTACTCGCAACGACCGCGACGATCTGCGTCGCCGTCTGCGGCATTCCAAGCAACGCGATGCTGGCGGCGAGCGCAGCGCCCAGATGCACTGCAAATCGCGGCAATGCAGGTAACGGGCGATGATCGTCGAGCCATCCGATACCGGCGACGGCTACGAGCCCGAACAGACAGATCGCCAACGATTGCCGCGACTGCGGATCAAGCGCAGCGAACAATGCTCCGCCGATCAGCATCACAACGACAGGACCGATTCCGCCACCGCGCGGTGTAGGCAGCGTATGACTGCGTCGCTGTCCAGGATGATCGAGCAATTGCCGACGCAATGCGTAGCGTCGTGCAAACGCAGTCAATGCTGCGGATACGACAGCACCGCATGCGAACAGAACCGGCGCGAACATCAGGTTCGCATCGGACAACGCGGCTGGTGCGGACATCATTCGCCGAGCAGGTTGTACTGCGGCTTGATCGTGCCCCAGTTCTTGCAGCTCGGACACTGCCAATGGTGCGCGCGCGCGCCAAAACCGCAGCGTCCGCAGCGATACGCAGGCGAGCGCACCAGCAACTGGTCGCTGATCTGCTTGAGCGTGACCAGTGTACCGATCGCTTCGTCGGCACTGTCGAGGCTCAATTCGATCAAGGCCGCCTGCCCGCGCACCGAGGGCCGCTGACGGACCTGCTTGGACAGGAACCGGCGTGCGACATCCACGCCTTCTTCATCGTGCAGGATGCGGCTCAATGCGAGAACCGGCGAAAAGCCAGGGTAGCGCTCGATCATCTCGGCGAGGAATGCGCGCGCACGACTCGTATCCTGCCCGCGTTGATACGCACCGAGCAACGGCTTGATGACTTCCGGCAGATAGTCGACGTCCTGGCGCGCGACGCGCTCGAATGCGCGGATCGCCGCAGCATCGTTGCTCGCAGCCAGTTCGATGTGGCCTTCAAGAATGCCTGCGCGCGTGCTGTGTGGATCGGCGACGCAGGCTTCGGCAATGCGCGCGCGCGCGGTATCGTGATCGCCCTGCAACCGCGCCTGTTCGGCCAGTTCGCAATGGAACTGCGCGATCAGCACGCCCATCGGTTCGCCGGTCGACGACTCGAGACTGCGCGCGTGCCCGATCGCTTTTTCCCAATCGCGTTCGGCCTGGTAAATGGAGATCAGATGGCGCAATGCCTGCGGCACCGAGACGTCCATCTGCACGAGGTCGGTGAACAGGGTTTCGGCGCGATCGAGCAGGCCCGCGCGCATGTAGTCCTCGCCGAGTTCGAGCGCAGCGTATTTCTTTTGTTCCTCGCTCAGGCCTGGGCGTGCGATAAGGTTCTGATGCAGGCGGATCGCACGATCCACTTCGCCACGACGACGGAACAGGTAACCGAGCGAGAACTGGGTTTCGACGGTGTCCTTGTCGGCTTCTGCCAGCTGCAGGAACAGTTCGATCGCCTTGTCGGGCTGCTCGTTGAGCAGGTAGTTCAGGCCACGGAAATAAGTCTTCGACAGACGGCTGACGCGACGTCCCGTCTGTAGCGCGCCACCACGGCGGCCCGCATACCAGCCGCTCGCCGCTGCAATCGGCAGCAACGCGACGATCAGGTATTCGAAGACGCCGGGCGTCATGCCGGATTCGACTGTCTGGAGGATTGCGGTGCATTCGCTGGAGCCGCCGCAGCGATCTCGCGACGCGCCTTGCGCAGGCGTCCTTGCAATGGCAACACGACTCCGAACGCAACCGCGATGCCGCCGAGCAACGCACCGATGAAGACCGCGACCAGCAGCGCCACGCCAATACCTGGGTGTATCTGCACGAAATGGAAATCGAGAGTGACTGTCTGCGGATTGAATGCACCGAACAGCACGCCGCCAGCGACGAAGGCCAAGGCAATCAGGATTTGCAGCAGGACTCGCATGGAACTGGCCTCGACGCAACGACAGCGAAGCTTAGCCGACCCGTGTGCACGGCGTCAGCGTGAATCGCTCAGGGCGATGTCTGATTGTGCAGATTCACCCGCTCGCGCAATTCCTTGCCGGGCTTGAAATGCGGCACATGTTTGCCGGTCAGCGCGACGGAATCGCCAGTCTTGGGATTGCGTCCGATCCGAGCAGGGCGGAAATGCAGCGAAAAACTGCCGAATCCGCGAATCTCGATGCGATCGCCGCGTGCCAGCGCTTCGCTCATCATCTCGAGCAAGGTCTTCACCGACAGATCGACGTCGTCGGATTTGAGATGGCCCTGCCGCAAGGAGAGGATGTCGATGAGTTCGGATTTGGTCATGCGTCTCTGGTCAGGCTAACCGTGGCCGGTCGGGAATGTTGCAGGAACCTGTCTGGAACATCGCTGCGGCCCGAATCTTCGGGCCGCAGCGTGCGCTTCATTCACCTGAACAGTGGCCAGGTGTTGTTACCGGGCATTACTCGCCGCGGTTCATCTTCTCGCGGAGCAACGCACCCAGCGAGGACGTGCCGGTCTGCGCGGACTGCGAATAGTCGTCCATCGCCTGCTGCACATCGGCCTCGTCCTTGGCGCGGATCGAGAGCTGCAGCACGCGACCCTTGCGATCCATTCCGATGAACTTGGCTTCGACGCTGTCGCCAACGTTCAGGTGCTGGGTGGCGTCCTCGATACGCTCCTTGGCGATGTCGGAAGCGCGGATATAGCCTTCCATGCTGTCGCCGAGATCGATCGTCGCACCGCGTGCATCGACTTCCTTTACCGTGCCGGTCAACAGGCTGCCCTTCGGATGCGCGGCCATGAACTGGCCGAACGGATCCTGCTCGAGCTGCTTGACGCCGAGCGAGATGCGCTCGCGCTCCGGGTCGACGGCCAGCACCACGGCTTCCAGGGTGTCGCCTTTCTTGTAATTGCGCGCAACGTCTTCGCCGGTGGAGTTCCACGAAATATCGGACAGGTGCACAAGGCCATCGATGCCGCCGTCCAGGCCGATGAAGATGCCGAAGTCGGTGATCGACTTGATCTGGCCCGACACTTTGTCGCCCTTGTTGTTCATCGCCGCGAAGGCTTCCCACGGATTCGGCTGGCACTGCTTCATGCCGAGCGAAATGCGGCGACGCTCCTCATCCACGTCGAGCACCATGACCTGCACTTCATCGCCGACCTGCACCATCTTGGATGGGTTGACGTTCTTGTTGGTCCAGTCCATTTCGGACACGTGGACGAGGCCTTCGACGCCCGGCTCGATCTCGACGAACGAACCGTAATCGGTGACGTTGGAGATCTTGCCGAACAAGCGCGCGCCGTTCGGATAGCGGCGCGTGATGTTGTCCCACGGATCCTCGCCGAGCTGCTTGAGGCCGAGACTGACGCGGTTGCGCTCGCGGTCGTACTTGAGCACGCGCACATCGAGTTCGTCGCCGACGTTGACCACTTCGGACGGATGGCGGACGCGCTTCCACGCCATGTCGGTGATGTGCAGAAGACCATCAATTCCGCCGAGGTCAACGAACGCGCCGTAGTCGGTGAGGTTCTTGACGACGCCCTTGATGACCACACCTTCCTGCAGTTTGTCCATGAGCTGCTCGCGCTCTTCCGAGTGCTCGCTCTCGACCACCGCACGCCGCGAAACCACCACGTTGTTGCGCTTGCGATCGAGCTTGATGAGCTTGAACTCGAGTTCCTTGCCTTCCAGGTAGCCGGGATCGCGCACGGGGCGCACATCGACCAGCGAACCGGGGAGGAACGCGCGCACGTCCTTGATGTCGACGGTGAAGCCGCCCTTGACCTTGCCGCTGATGCGGCCGGTGATCGTGGCGTTGGCGGTCAGCGCCTCCTCGAGCTCGTCCCACACCATCGAGCGCTTGGCCTTCTCACGCGAGAGCACGGTTTCGCCGAAGCCGTTTTCGAGGAACTCGAGCGCGACCTTGACTTCGTCGCCCACCTTGACGTCGAGGACGCCGTTGTCGTCACGGAACTGTTCGATCGGCACGATGCCCTCGGACTTCAAGCCCGCGTGGATCACCACGACATCGGAACGCACCTCGACGATGGTGCCGATGACGATGCTGCCGGGCTTGAGTTTGGCGATGCCAAGTTGGCTCTGTTCGAACAGTTCTGCAAATGATTCGGTCATTGGTTGAATTTCCGGTTGAACACACGGACCGCGGGACATCGTCCCGTTGATCGGCCCACCTGAGTGCGGCGCTTGTGCGCCTGTTGGTTGATGAAGATCCGCGACAGGATTGCCGAGGGACTGGTTCTGCCATTTGCGATTCGCACTCGCGAAGAAAACGAACATGCGATGGCTAGTTGCGGAATGTTTCCGGCAACAAGGCAAGCACGCATTCGACGACACGTTCAACCGGAACGTCGGTCGTATCGATCAACACCGCATCGACAGCGGGCTTGAGCGGTGCGACCGCACGTTCGGCATCGCGCGCATCGCGGGCGAGAATCTCACGCAGCAGGCCGTCAAGGCTAACTGAAACCCCTTTGTCTTTCAACTGCTTATAGCGTCTTTCTGCGCGCTGAGTGGCGCTGGCGGTCAGGAACACCTTATAGGCAGCATCCGGAAAGATCACCGTCCCCATGTCGCGGCCATCGGCAACCAGGCCCGGCAAGCTCCGGAATGCGCGCTGCTTGTCGAACAAGGCCTGCCGGACTTCGGGTACGGAAGCGATGGCCGAAGCCGCTGCGCCAGCGGTTTCAGTGCGGATCGCATCGGTCGCATCGACTCCGTCCACCAGCACGCGCGGCTCGGCATCGCCATCCGTGTGGAAGCGGATGTCGGTCCGTCCCGCCAGCAGCGCCAACGCAGCGTGGTCGGTGAGATCCGCCTGGTCGCGCTGCGCGGCGAAACCGACGACGCGGTACAACGCACCCGAATCCAGGTAGCGCCAGCCCAGCCGCCCGGCCACGATCCGGCTGATCGTGCCCTTGCCCGACCCGGACGGGCCGTCGATGGTGAGTACAGGTGCGTCCGCGTCCATGGATTGATGCCATGCGTAAAGGTCGCCATTCTAGCGGTGTCGTGCACGATCATTGCCTGCGCATGCCTCGTATTACGCGATGTGCCTGTACCATGCAGAGCAAGTTGTTGAATCGCCGTCGCATTTTCAGCTATGATGGTCGACTAACCCGTCCGCTGTGAGTCATTCCATGAAAGTCCTGTCATCCCTGAAGTCGGCCAAGACCCGCCACCGCGACTGCAAGGTCGTGCGCCGCCGTGGCAAGGTGTTCGTGATCTGCAAGTCGAATCCACGCTTCAAGGCTCGCCAGCGCTGATCCAACTGCGCGCAACGATCGTCTCGCCGGGGCCGCCATGTGCGGCCTCTTGCATGCCGGCCCGCGCGTGTTGCGCCCGAATTGCCGGAGCTGCCATCAGCGGCTTTGTAGCTGACGGCCATTCACGCATGGCGACGCAAGCCCGCATCTGATACAACTGCCGCGTTCCTTCACTGGGGAGAGTGCCATGAACCGTTTGTTGTTGACCTCGGCTGCGGCCGTCCTGCTGTCTGCATCCGCCATTCTGCCGGCGCATGCCGATACCCTGCTCGTCGATCGCGCCCACATGGGCCAGTCGCTCTCGCGGCCGATGCGTGGCATGAGCATGGCCAAGGTCGAACAGCGTTTCGGCGCGCCGACCCAGAAACTGGAACCACGCGGGGGCCAGAAGCACCAGTGGCCGGTGATCGAGCGCTGGTCCTACGCCGATTACACCGTGTATTTCGCGCACGGCCATGTCGTGGACATCGTCCTCAACCACGCCACGCCCGAGGAAATCGGACCGGCGCCTGTCCGCTAGACAATGATCGCTCCCGCCTTGCGTTTTCCCGCAGAGTGGGAGCCGCAGTCTGCGGTTCTTCTGGCATGGCCACATGCGGGCACCGACTGGGCTGCGCGGCTTGCCGAGGTTGAAACCAGTTACATCGCACTGATCGCCGCGATCGCGCGTTTCCAGATCGCTGTCGTCTGCGTCGCCGACAATGACTTGCAGCAACATGCTGCGCAATTGCTGGATGCCGCTGGCGTCCTGCCTGCGCGCGTGCGCTTCGTGCAGGTCGACTACGACGATACCTGGTTGCGCGACTCCGGACCGGTGACCTTGCTTCGTCCCGACGGTTTTCACCTGCTGGATTTTCGTTTCAATGCGTGGGGCGACAAATACGCCTCAACGTGCGACGACCGTCTCGTCGAAGCGCTGTTCGTGCAAGGTATCTTCCGCAACGCGCACCGTGAACGCATCGACTTCGCACTCGAAGGCGGCGCGATCGAAACCGATGGCGATGGCACCCTGCTCAGCACCTGGCATTGCCTGCATGCCCGGCATCCCGAACTCGACCGCAGCGAATTGTCGACGCGCCTTGGCGAAACCTTGCATCAACGTCGCGTATTGTGGCTCGATCATGGTGCACTCGAAGGCGACGACACCGACGCGCACATCGACACGCTTGCGCGCTTCGCCGATCCATACACCATCGTCTATCAGGCTTGCGACGATCCGGACGATGCGCACTACGACGCATTGCAGCGGATGACGCACGAACTGGCTGCGTTGCGCACGCTCGACGGAAAGCCCTATCGCCTGTTCGCGCTGCCATGGGCCAGGCCCATCATCGACGATGGCCGGCGTCTTGCTGCGTCGTATGCGAATTTCCTGATTGTCAACGGCGCGGTGCTGATGCCGGCGTACGACGATCCAGCCGACAACATTGCAGCCGCAATCCTTGAAATTGCCTTTCCGAACCGCGAGGTCGTGCAGGTGCCCTGCCGTCCGCTGATCTGGCAAAACGGCAGCCTGCATTGCCTCACGATGCAATTGCCCGAAGGCCTGCTCTGATGTCCGTTCGCACACTCTCCGTCGCACTCGTGCAGGAATCCGACCACGGCAGTGTCGAGGCGAATTTCGCAGTCATCGCGCAACGCGTCGCCGAAGCCGCCGCGCGCGGCGCGCAATTGATCCTGCTGCAGGAACTGCACAACGGCGCATATTTCTGCCAGCACGAGTCGGTCGCGGAATTCGATCGCGCCGAGCCGGTACCCGGCCCGAGCACGCAACGCCTTGGCGAACTTGCGAAACAGCATGCCGTGGTGATCGTCGGATCGCTGTTCGAGCGACGTGCAGCCGGTCTTTACCACAACACCGCAGTGGTGCTCGAAACCGACGGTACGCTCGTCGGCAAGTACCGCAAGATGCATATCCCGGACGATCCGGGTTTTTACGAAAAATTCTATTTCACGCCGGGCGACCTCGGCTTCCATCCGATCGACACATCGGTTGGCCGCCTCGGCGTACTCGTCTGCTGGGACCAGTGGTATCCGGAAGCCGCGCGGTTGATGGCGCTCGCAGGCGCCGAGTTGCTTGTGTATCCAACCGCGATCGGCTGGGACCCCGACGACACCCAGGATGAAAAAAACCGGCAGCGCGATGCCTGGATGCTCAGCCATCGCGGCCACGCAGTGGCCAACGGAGTGCCGGTTCTGTCGTGCAATCGCATCGGCCATGAACCCTCACCGCTCGCTTCCGAAATAACCACGGGCGCGTCGGGCATCCGTTTCTGGGGTTCAAGCCATGCCGTCGGTCCGCAGGGCGAACTTCTTGCCGAAGCCGGAACCGATGCGGCCGAGCTCATGGTCGTTGAAATCGACCTTGCGCGCAGCGAGCACGTGCGCCGCATCTGGCCATTCCTTCGCGACCGACGCATTGACGCCTACGGCGATCTGCTCAAGCGCTATCGCGACTGACTTCGCACTCTCCTGCGAACCTGCGCCTGCAGCAACGCTGCATCCGCCCGCGCACCCTTTCCCTTTCGATAGCGTATCCATCCATGTCCAGCAGCGAACCAGTCATCGAAAGCGGCAACCGCTCTCCCGAACCCGACCAGCCGACCAGCATCGTCGAACGCGATGGCGTGCGCTATACGATCCTGGGCACCGCGCATGTGTCGCGCGCGAGCGTCGAAGCGGTCGAACGGCTCGCGAACAGCGGGCAGTTCGATGCGATAGCCGTCGAACTCGACGCGCAGCGCCTACGCAGCCTGACCGATCCGAACGCGATGCAGGAACTCGATCTTTTCAAGATCCTGCGCGAGGGCAAGACCGGGCTGGTCGCAGCCAATCTCGCACTGGCCGCCTACCAGCGCCGCCTGTCGGAACAACTCGGCGTCGAACCGGGCGCCGAACTCAAGACCGCAGCGCTCGCAGCGCGCGAACGCGGCTTGCCGTTGCAGCTTATCGATCGCGATGTCGGCATCACCCTCAAGCGCGCGTATCGCGGACTCGGGTTCTGGGGCCGCATGAAGTTGATGGCCGGCCTCGGCATGAGCCTGTTCGACAACGAGCAGGTCGACGAAGCTTCAATCGAGAAGCTCAAGGAAGGCGACATGCTCGAGAGCAGCTTCGGCGAGTTCGCAGCGCAGAGTCCGCCGATCTTCGAGGCGCTGATCGCCGAACGCGACAGCTACATGGCCGCGCGATTGCGCCAGGAAAACATCGGCAGCGTGTATCGCGAAGTCCTCGTCGTGATCGGCGCAGGACACCTGAAAGGCTTGTCGCAGCATCTGCGCGACGATACCGAAGCGCCATCGGCCGTGCGCGAACGACTCGAATCGGTCGCCAAGGCCAGCCGCATTCCGTGGGTTTCGCTGGTGATCGCCATACTAGTGCTCGGCAGCTTCGCATGGGGTTATTGGCACGGCGGCTCTCACCTCGGCACCAGCCTGGTGCTGACGTGGATCACATTGACCGCACTCGGCGGCGCGCTGGGTTGCATCGCGGCTGGCGGACATCCACTGAGCGTGCTAGCGGCGGCGGTGTGGTCGCCATGGAAGCCATTCCATCCGGGCATCGCATCGGGAACGGTCAGCGGCCTCGTCGAGGCGTGGGCGCGCAAGCCGACCTACGATGACTTCATGCGCCTGCGCGACGATGTCGGCAGCGTGCACGGTTGGTATCGCAACCGCGTGTCGCGAGTGTTCCTGAATTTTTTCCTCACCTGCCTCGGCACCATTGCCGGCGAGGCAATTGCATTGTTGCGCATTGGCGGCAAGCTCGGCTGAGGTGGGAGCGCCGTCCCGGACCGAACGATGCAGCACTTCCCGGCGAAGTGCATTAGCGGCCAAGAACCGCTCCCACCGTGCACGCAACGAAGCTATTCCGAAACTATTCCGCAACGACCACGTCCGGCTTGCCACCCATCGGGGCACGCATGCGCGCACGCCGGATGATCGCGACCGTCCATCCGCGCAGATCGTCCAGCGTTGCGTAGATGGTCGGCAGGAACAGCAGGCTGACCACCGTCGAAAACGCCAGTCCACCCGCGATCGCGCGCGCCATCGGGTAATACGCCGGGCCATCGCCGCCGATCTGGGTGCCGCCGACGCACAGCGGCAACATGCCGGCGATCGCTGTGCCCATCGTCATCAGGATCGGACGCAGGCGCTCCTTGCAACCTTCGACCAATGCTTCGGTGCGATCCAGCCCACGTCGCCGCAAATTGTTGATGTGGTCGAACAGCACGATGCCGTTGTTCACCACCACGCCCATCAGCACGAGGATGCCGATCATGGCCATGATCGTGAAGGGCGTGCCGGTGATCCAGAACAGCCAGAACATGCCCAGCGCAGAGAACAGGATGCTGCTCAGGATCGCGCTCGGCAGCAACAGCGATTCGAACAACGCAGCCATCACCAGGTACACGAGGAAGAGCGCGATGAGCATGTTGGTGCCCATCTGCCCAAAGGAATCGTCGTCCTGCTGGAACGAGCCACCGAAGTTGGTCCGATAACCTGGCGGCAACGTGGTCGAAGCCAGCACATCTTCCATCGCCTTGCGTGCCTTCTGCATGGTCACGCCCGGCGGCAGGTTGGCCTGGATCGCGAGCGTGGTCTGACGGTTCTGCCGGGTGATCTGCGAGGCGCCCTTGCGAACCGAGACGTCCACCACCGAGAGCAACGGGATGCTGCTGCCATCCTTGCGACGCAGAGTCAAAGCGGACAGATCCTCGATCCGGAAGTGCCCGGAACCGGCGAAACGCGCCCATACCGGCACGTCGCCGCCGGTCGTGCGGAACTCGTGCAACGGCGTGCCGCGTAGCGCGATGCCGATGTAGCTCGCCACTTCCTGCGCGGAAAATCCATAGGCAGCAGCGCGATCGCGATTCACGTTGACGGCAAGTTCGCTGGTCTCGTCGCCGCTATCCACTCGCACGTCGCGCAACTCCTTGCGCGTGGACAGGATGGAGACCAGGTTCTTGGCGATGTCGGCCAGGGTCGCGGTCGAATCGCCGTTGACGTACAGGCGCACGCCCTGATCGCCGCCACCGGAGCCCGGGCCATCGTCGCCATTGAAGCCGAGCGTTGCACGCGCACTCTTCGGCAGATCCTTGCGGATCATTTCCTGCACTTGTTCGGTCGCAAGCAATCCGGGCTGCGATTTGCGCAACAGCAGGCGGTCGATCAGGCGCGGCTCGGGATCGAGCAGGGTAATGAAGGTCCCGGCACCGTTGGTCTCGCTGAAATAGGAGTAGATCTGCTTGATCTGATACTGCTTGCGGCGCGCGTCCAGGAAGTTCTCGACATGCTTCACTTCGTCGGAAATCTGGCCGAGGCTGTAGGCGCCCTTGAAATCGTAGAACAGCACGATGCGTCGGCCGACGTCGTTCTTGTTCGCGTCCTTGCTATCCATCACCCGCGACGCCGGAAACAGGCTGATCAGCACGATCGCCGCGATACCGAGGATCGCCTTGCCGCGATGCGCGAGAGTCCAGCGCAGCATTCGCGCGTAACCACGCGACAGCTTCGGCACGAATCCCTTCTGGTTGCTGACGGCAGGTGGCGTTTTCAGCCGCGCCGAGATCATCGGGATCAGGCTCACCGCAACCAGCCAGGATGCCAGCAGGGCGATCGTGATGGTGAGCGCGACTTCACCCAGGAACACGGTGATCTGGTTGCGTGCGCCGAACACGTTCGGCAGGAACACGATGATGCTGGCCAGAGTACCGGCGCTGATCGCCATCTGCACCGCGCGCGTGCCTTCAATCGCGCAGCGCACCGGATCGTTCGGATATTTTTCGCGGTATTGGTAGATGCTTTCGACCACCACCACCGCGTTGTCCACGAGCATGCCGATGCCGAGCAGCAGGCCCATCATCGACAGGATGTTCAGGCTCATGCCGAGGAACGACATCGCGCCGAGCGTGATCACGATGCAGATAGGAATCGCCAGGCTCACCATCAGCGTCGACGGCCAGTGGCGCAGGAAGTAGAACAGGATCAGCAGCGACAGCAACGAACCGATCATGCCGGCCTGGGTGAGTTCGTTGATCGAACTCGTCACGCCCTTGGCCTGATCGCCAACGATATTGATCTTGACGCCGGTGAATTCCGGCTCGGTGCTGATGCTGTTCATTTCGGCGAGCACGGCGCGCGATACATCGACCATGTTGGCGTTGCGCTCGCGAAAGACATCGATACCGACGGCAGGCCGGCCGTCGAGACGGCGACCGATATCGGCATGCTGCGGCTGCAGGTGGACATCGGCGATATCCGATAGCCGCAGTCCTTGCGCATTGAGCACCAGCTTGCGCAACCCATCGAGATCGTTGATCTCGCCGACCGGCTGCACGCGGATGCGCTGCTTGCCATCATCGATCTCGCCGGCGGATACCGAGAAATTCGCCGCCTGCAGGCGCGTCGCGAGATCGTTCAGGCTCAGTCCGTGCGCTACCAGTCGCGCAGGATCGATTGCGATTTCGACCTCGGGCGGAAACGCGCCGGTGATATCCACCTTCGCCACGCCAGCGATGCGCTGGATGCGTTTCTGCACGCTGTTCTGGATCAACTGGTATTCGCCGCGAAAATCGCGGTTGCCGGCGAACCGGATCTGCAGCATCGCCTGGTCGGTCGGCGAGGCCTTTAAGATCGCGTAGCGTTGCAGATCCTTCGGCAAGTCGGCGCGGATCGCATCGAGTCTGTCGTGCGCCTCGGATGCGGTGATCCCGATATTGCGGCTCCAGTCGCTGAAGAGCAGCTGGATACCGGCGCCATCGGGACCACTGGTGGAATTCATTTCCTTGATGCCCGACAGCGTCGCCAGCGCTTCCTCGGCGGGGCGCGTGACCGTGCGTTCGACTTCCTCTGGCGTGGAACCGGGATACGGAAGGTTGACGAACACGAATGGGAAACTAATTTCCGGAAACTGCTCCAGCGGCAGACGGAACGCGGCGATGACGCCGATCACCAGCAGCGACACGTAGAACATCACGGCGGTGACCGGCCGCCGCAGACTCAGTTCGGCGAGGCTCACTGGATGGCCTCCGCACCGGCATCGCCATGCACGTCGCCATCGACATGCATCGCAGCCGCATGCGCCACGGCGGCACGCAAACCGCGTTCGCGCCACTTCGCATCCGAGCTGCGATCGAGCAGGTCGTACATCACCGGAATCACCACCAGGGTCAGCAAGGTCGATATCAACAGGCCGCCGATTACGGTGATCGCCATCGGCGCGCGCACCTCGGCACCGTCGCCGCCGCCGAATGCGAGCGGAGCGAAACCGAACAGCGCGGTCAATGTCGTCATCACGATCGGCCGCAAACGCGAGGTCGCACCCTGGAAAATCGCTTCGCGCTTGGGCATGCCCTGTTCGCGCAACTGGTTGACCTTGTCGATGAGCAGGATCGCGTTCTTCACCACGATCCCGACCAGCAGGATCATGCCGATGAACACCACGATCGAGATCGGCGAACGGCTGATCCACAACGCCATCACCGCACCGACGATCGCGAGCGGAATCGTGAACAGGATCACGAACGGATGCAGCAGCGATTCGAACTGCGATGCCATGACCAGATAGACCAGGAAGATCGCAAGCGCGAACGCGAACAACAGCGACTTGATCGACGCGTCGAGCTCCTCGCCCTGCCCGCCGATATGCATGCGCACGTCGGCACCGAGCGGATTCTTCGCAACCAGCGCCTCGACCTCCTTCACCGCAGTGCCCAGGTCGATATCGCGCAGGTTCGACGACACCACCGCGACGCGCACCTGATCGACGCGATGGATCTCGCTGGGGCCGACGGTCGCGACCACGTCGGCCACCGCATCCAGAGTCACCGGATGGTCGCTCTCGGGGTTCACGATGATCTTGCGGATCGATGCGATCGAATTGCGATCGGCTTCACGCGCACGCACCAGCACATCGATCTTGCGGTCGCGGAAGCTGTAGCGCGTTGCCACGTCGCCGCGAATCTTTTTCACAACCTGATCGGCGATCTGACGCGTAGTCAGGCCGAGCGAGGCCGCACGATCCTGATCGAAATGGATCTGAACCTCGGGAAATCCTTCCTCGACCGTCGACTTGATGTCGGCGAAATGCGGCGAACCCTGCATCAGCCGCGTGAGCTTGCGGCCCGCCTTCGCGACTGCATCGAGATCCTGCCCGCGCAGCTCGATTTCCAGCGGCGTGGAGAAACTGAAAATTTCAGGCCGTCCGAACTTGGTCTGCACGTCGGGATAGTCTTTCATCGTCGCGCGCATGGCTTCGGTTTCGCGCGCTTCGGATGCCTTGGTCAAGCCCTCTCCCATGATCACGTCGAGCACGGCGATGTTCTCTCCGGACTCGGTCGGATTCGCATCCAGCCGGGTGCCGGTGCCGCTGACGCCGTACAGGGACTGTACGCCGACATCCTTGCCGTGCTTGAGTTCCAGCGCACGCACCAGCGCATCGGTTTCGCGCAACTGCGTCCCGGCCGGCAATTTGGCGGTCAACTGGAAACGATCCTGCGCGAACTGCGGGATCAAGTCGGTGCCCAGCGTACTCGCGATGTACAGCGCCACCGCGAAGGCAACCGCTGCACCGCCAAGGATCGGAAGCGGATGTTGCAGCGCTTTCGGCAGCAGTTGCTTGTAGTGTGCTGCGGCCCAGTCGTAAGGCTTGAGCACAACATTACCGATGGCACTCAAACCCTGTGTTGCTCCAGCAGTCCGCATGCGCCAGAACACGACGACGAGCCAACTGCACGCGAATGCGACATACGGGGTGACCAGCACCACAAGAAATGCGATCAGGAGAACCGGCAACAACAGCAACCGGGGCAGCAACAGCAGGGCCCACACGACCCAGCGCCATGGCGACGCGGTCGGCTTGCGTACCAGGGCAGAGGGCAGCGTGCGATCGCGCATGATCGGCCACATCATCACCGAGGACATCGAACGGATCAGCGATTTCCACGCCGGCACGTCGTCGTGGGTGACATCGCGGTCGAGTGCCATGGGAGCCTTCGCCTTCAGCGACGACAGCATCGGGATCAACGTCAGCGATACGGCCAGCGAAATCACCAGCGCAATCGACACCGTCAGCGCCTGGTCCTTGAACAGCTGCCCGGCGACGCCTTGCACGAAGACCAGCGGGAAGAACACCGACACCGTGGTCAAGGTGGAGGCGACGACCGCCATGCTGACTTCGCGGGTGCCGGTGATCGCGGCATCGAGGATGCCCAGCCCGCGCTCGCGCGCCTTTGCGATGCTCTCGAGCACCACGATCGAATCGTCCACCACCAGTCCGGTCGCAAGCGCGAGTCCGGACAGCGACATCACGTTGAGGTTGAGCCCGAGCCGACCCATGAAGAAGAACGTGGCGACGATCGAGACCGGCAGCGACAGCGCGATCACGAAGGTGCTCCAGCCGTCGTGCAGGAAGAAGAAGATGATCAGGATTGCGAACAGGCCGCCGAGCAAGGCTTCATTCTTGACCTCGTGCAGGGCGCTCTGGATGAAGATCGACTGATCCTGGATCGTGGTCAGTTCGGTTCCGTAAGGCAATTCCTTCTTCAGCGATTCCAGGGTGGCCTTGACCGCCTTTGCGACACTGACGGTGTTCGCATCGCCTTCCTTGTAGATCGCCAGTTCCACCGCTTCCTGACCGCCGAGGCGGATGATCGCCTCGCGTTCCTTGTAACCCTGCCCGACCGTGGCGACATCGCGCAGGCGGATCGGCACGCCGTTCTGGTTGGCGATCAGCAAGTCGCGCATCTGCTCGAGATCGGTGAACTGGTTGACCGTGCGCACCAGGTAACGCTGCGTGCCTTCCTCGATGCGGCCACCGGAAATATTGACATTCTCCTGACCGAGCCGGTCGATCACCTGCGCGACCGACAGCTTGTGCTGCGCGAGGCTTTCCTGGTCGATCGCGACGTCGACTTCGTCCTCAAGGCCGCCAGCGACCTTGACCGCTGCGACGCCAGTGACTGGTTCGAGGCGCTTCTTGAGTTGCTCCTCGGCGTAACGGCGCAGCCGCATCAACTCGGCTTGCTCGGAGCGCGCACCGCTCGCCGACTTCGACGCGTCGGCTTTCGCGGTCATCACCAGCCGCATGATCGGCTGGGTGGACGGATTGAAACGCAACAGCACCGGCGGCGAGACATCCAGCGGCAATTGCAGCACCTGCAGCTTGTCGCGTACGTCGATGCTGGCCTGGTCCATGTCGGTGCCCCAGGCGAATTCCATCACCACGTCGCTTTCGCCGGTACGCGATACAGAACTGAGCTTGCGCAGGTTCTTGACCACGCCGACCGCTTCCTCGACCGGCTGGCTGACCAGGGTTTCGATTTCGGTCGGCGCCGCGCCGGTGTAGTCGGTGCGTACCGTGAGCGTCGGATAGCTCAGGTCTGGCAACAGCCCGACCTTCAGATCGAACAGTGCGATCATGCCGAACAGCACGAAGGTAAAGGTCACCATCGCCACGGTCACGCGGCGGCGGGTCGAGAACCCGATCAGGCCTCCCGATGACGATCGCGGCATGGGCGATGGCGGCGCTGAAGGTGGAATCGGCGGCTGCATCAGTGCTTCGCCTCGGCGGTCGTGTCAGCGGGAGCTTTCTGGGCAGCGACGTCGCCGCCGATCACCTCGACCTTCGCACCATCGCGGATTGCGACCTTGCCAGCGGTGACGACTGCGTCGCCTTCCTTCAAACCTGAGCGCACTTCGGCAAGTTCACCATCGATGTAACCCAGCTTGAGCGACACCCGCACGGCCTTGTCGTCGCGCACTGCATACACCGCAGGTTCCCCTTCGTCTTCAAGCAAGGCGATGCGCGGAATCGTCAGCGCATCGGTGCGGCTGTCGTAGACGATGCCGATGCGACCGAACATGCCGGACTTCAATCCACCGCCGCCGGAAAATGCGCAGACCACGCGGAAGGTGCCACTGCCGGCATCGACCACCGGGCTGATGCGATCAATCGTGCCGGTGAACCGTTTGCCGCTGACCGCATCCACCAGCAACGTCACCGGAAGACCAGCCTTGATCGTCGCGAGTTCGCGCTCTGGCACATTCAGCACCGCTTCGAGACGGCTGTCGTCGACAATGCGAAACAGCGGCGCGTTGGGCTGGATCAGATTGCCCTGCTTGACCATGCGCTGTGCGACGACGCCGGAAATCGGCGCGACGATCGTTGTGTACGACAGTTCGAGCTGGGCGATGTTGAGCGACGCGCGCGCGCTTTCGAGGTCGTAGCGGATCTGGTCGTTGGCCTCGGTGCTGACCAGCTTGGCGGCGACCATCTTCTGCGAACGCTGGTAATTGCTTTCCAGCTTGCGCACCGTCGAGGCGGCCTGCTCAACCTGCAGCCGCTGGTGATCGTTATCCAGCCGCGCGAGCACCTGGCCCTTCTGGACGCGCTGGCCTTCCTCGGTGAGCAATGCGAGCACGATGCCGGACGCCTTGGAGACGGCCTGCGCCTCGCCGGGTGCGTCCAGCGACGCAGTACCGCTGTAGCTCGCTGCGATCGGCCGACGTGACACCTTCGCTACCTCGACCGGCACGGCGGTATCTTCTTTCTTGCCGTCCTTGCCGTCCTTGCCGTCCTTGGCATCCTTGCTATCGGACGTGGACGCCGTCTGGCTGGACTTGCCAGCGTTCGCGTCGCTGCGCTTGCAAGCGGGCAACGTCAGCACGAACGCGATGAGGACTGGGGCAACCAGCAATTGCAGGCCACGGCGCGGCTGTACGCGGGTGGATGGAGACGGCATCGGCATGGGATTGGAGGGCTTCATCGTGGCCTGTATCAAGCTGGTTATGGTGTTGTATTAAAGTACAACACCTGTTGCGCCCAGGCATTCCCGAGCGTGCGACAGTGTGTCGTAACCGCATCTGCTTTCGCCCCTGCGTGAAGTCACGATGACCCATGGCATAGCAACCATTCCGGCGGAACTGCATCCGGCCCCGGAGGGCGTTCTTCACCGCGCGAACTGCCGCTGGCAGTTCGCAAGCGCGGCTCATCCAACGGCCCTGCCGGGCGTTCTTCGCCGCGCGAACTGCCACTGGCAGTTCGCAAGCGC
>JAYTOP010000013.1:0-50383 GCA_043747745.1 Pseudomonadota bacterium | reverse complement strand
AGCGTGGTCGCAATTACCCGCGACCACCAAGAATCAAACCGCATCTTCACCTCGCCTACAAATCTGCGTGCTGAGGGCTTAAGTTGAGAGCATTGGGCTGGGCCCGCCCGGATTGGGCACATTGCGATAGATCTGCAACTGGCCTCGACAACTGCTGGGTTGGTTCGGATCGACGTGGTTGACGATGATGTCGGCACGACCATCTCCGTCCATATCGCGAACCGCGTACAAGCCACCGCCGTTGGTCGTATCCAGCCCAAGAATCCCAGTATCGACGCTGCGCGTGAAGGCTTGTGCAAAGGTGGTGGCGTTGCTTGGGCCGTCCCAGAAATAGAGCACGATGTGCTTGGTCACTGAGTCGATCGTCGTCAGATCGGTTTTGCCGTCCAGGTCGAAGTCCGTCGACTCTTTGTCTGTGAAGGAGTAAGGGCTCACATTTGCCGCCGTGAGATTCATTGACGTCTTGATGCTGTGATCGGGATTGAGCGAAACGAGGAAATAATTGTTGGAGGCATCGTTGGCGAGAATCTCTCGGGCGCCATCACCGTCGTAGTCTGCCGCGACATTGACAACCGACAGGCCTGCCGGCAGCAGGGCCGGATGAAACACGCTCTGAAGCGGCCCCTGCTGCCACGCGATCGTGGTCGGTGGGCGGCAGGCGCTTACTCCTGCCTTGAAACCGCATTCGGTCACGCTCGCCAGCAAGCTGCGGTGCGTGGTCAGGCTCGGCGAGCCGGTGTAGGCGAGGTGGTACTCGCGCACCTTGTTGTTGGGGTCGGTCGACGTGCCGGACCAGGTCGCAATCGCCGACAAGCGTTGCGACTGGACGGTCAAGCCGCCGGCAAGATACGACGAGGATTGGTCGTTGCCGGCAGCGCCGGTGGGGCGCGCCTGGTAAGTGAAATGCACGCTACGATCGCCATCGGTCGACCCGAAGCCGGTGTAGAAGATATCCGACAGCAGCACCTCGCCATTGCCGTAATCGGTGTAGATGTAATGGATGAAATTGCCGACGCGGTCTTCCTTGCGCGCCAGCATCCAGCTGAGCGGCACGGTCACGCCGCCCTGCACCACGCGCGCGGCGTTCGCTGCATTCGAATTGTTGCCGTACCAGAGGATCTCGCCGGACTTGGTTTCGACCTTGAAGTAGGTGGTCGGCGATGCCAGGTCGCCGCCAAGCTGGGTGACGCGCACGAACGATTCGAGTTCGGTGTCGTAGGTCGTGTTGGCTTGCCCGTACACGCCCGGCGGGGTCGCGATCAGGCGCTGGCCGTCGAGGCACAGCTTGTCGGCGTTGGTCAGCGCCACCGCGCCGACCATACCGTCCTGCTCGATCGTGGCCGGGCAGCGGTGCAGCGACGACAGCCCCGACAGCGACCAGCCCATGCCCGCGATGCCATTGCCGGCGCGGCTGCTGTAATTCAGCGAAAGGGAAGGCTCCATGCCACGACGTCCCGGAGGCAGCGCAATCGGGATGCTGTAGCTGGCCGCGCCACCGGATGTGCCGGCCGAACCGGCAAGCCTGCCGACCGTCGGGTCGTGCGCTGGAAGCTCAGACGTCAGCGACTGGATTGGCTGATCGGACGCCACCGCCGCAGTAACCGCCGTGTGGACCCCGAACGCCCGCAGCAACGCGGATCGATCATTGGCAAGCGCCGTCGCCAGATGGCCAAAACCGCCATGGGCAGCTGCATACAACAGCGCAGACAACAGCACGCAAAGCGCAGCAGCGCCCAGCTTGATACGCATATCGAATTTCCCCAGGAGCGGCAGCGGCACACGTTTTCGGTGTGCGCGCAAGGGCGCGACTTTACACGATTGGGTCTTGGGTCATGCGCACGATGGGTGCGGAACGCAGGCGCGACTCGCTGAAAGCCGCGCTTGCGATCGTCGTTCCCGCGCAGGCGGAAGCGCTCTTCAACAGCGAAACGGGTCAATCCCGTGACGTCGCTATCGGACGCCCTGAAACAAGAAACCCGCCATGGAGGCGGGTTTCAGGATGTTTCTGGGGCTGTCTGGGACGGCCTGAAACACGATGTTGGTGCCCGAAAGAGGACTCGAACCTCCACGACCGAAGTCGCTACCACCTCAAGGTAGTGCGTCTACCAATTCCGCCATCCGGGCAAAGCTTTCTTTGAAAGTCCGGCCACGGATGGCCGGGTTTTCGCAGAGGGACCTGCAAATGCTCGCACCGATTGGTGCCAACCTGAAAATTGTAGCAGGCGATCAACCGCCTTTGTTGCCTTGCTTCGCGCCATTGTCTCCATTCGGCGTCGGCACGGCGGGTTGCGGCGACGGAACTGCCGGAACGCTGTTGACTGGAGCACCGTTAACTGGAGCACTGTTGGCTGGTGCATTCTGGGTTGGCGACGGGATCGTCGGCGATGGGATCGCTGGCATCGGCGCCGCAGGCTTCGGCACAACAGGCGTGGCGACTGCATTCGCCGGATGCGTTTGCGCGGCGGTCGATGCGCGTCCCATCACGCCCAGATCGTCGGCCGCAGACGCAGCGGCGTGCGGCTTGCTGGCGTAGATTGCGAGGCCGAGGCTGATCGAGAAGAACACCACCGCGAGCCATTTGGTGGCCTTCGACAGGAAGTTGGCCGAGCCGCGCGCACCGAACACGGTGGCCGATGCGCCGCCGCCAAAGCCCGAGCCTGCGGCCGCGCCAGCGCCGCGCTGCAGCAGGATCAGCACGATCATTGCGACGGCAGCGAGCACGAAAATAACGTTGATGAAGATGAAGGTCATGGATTTACCGAAAATGATGTGATCAAACGGGTTTCAGGGAACGCACTGTCTTGTCCGGGCCACTGGATGCCGGCCGCGACGCTGCAGCGACGATCGCGAGGAAATCCTTCGCAACCAGGGAAGCGCCACCGATCAGGCCGCCATCCACATCCCGCTGCGCGAACAGTTCGGCGGCGTTGCCGGGTTTCACACTGCCGCCATACAGGATCGGTAGCCACCCCCCAATTGTAGCATTGCCCACAGCGACCTCGCCACGGATGAACGCGTGGACCTCCTGCACCTGCGCGGGAGTTGCGGTGCGGCCGGTACCGATCGCCCAGACCGGCTCATACGCGATCACGCTGGCTGCCAATGCATCACGACCCGCGAGTTCGAGGATGGGCGCGAGTTGGCGCGCGATCACCCATTCGGTCTGGCCGGTCTCGCGTTGCTGCAGGGTTTCGCCCACGCATAGGATCGGCGTGATGCCGGCCCGGTGCGCCGCGACGAACTTTTCCGCGACGAGGTGATTGTCCTCGCGATGGTATTCGCGGCGCTCGGAGTGGCCGACCAGCGCGTAGCGGCAGCCGACATCCAGCAGCATCGTGGCCGAGACCTCGCCAGTGAATGCGCCGCTATCGTTCGGGCTGACGTCCTGCGCGCCAAATCCGATGCCATCAGCGGCATAGCGCGTGACCAGTTCGTCCAGATACAGCGCGGGCGGCAGCAAGACGATCTCGACATCCGATGGGCGCTGCGTCGCGACGATCGCATCGACCAGCGCATTCGCAAACGCCCGATCCCCGTGCAGCTTCCAGTTGCCCGCCACGATGCGACGCCGCATGGCCGTATTCCTGTGGAAATGAACGCCCAGCATAGCGGCGCAAGGCCGGTAGCGGCAACGCGCATTACAATCGCGCATCTTTCGATGGAACGACATGATGCCCGCCAGCACCGACCCGCCGACCACTCCACGCCCCAGTCATGCGCTGATTACCGGCGCATCCAGCGGCATCGGCGCAGCAATCGCGCGCGACTATGCGCGGCGCGGCAAGCCGCTGATCCTGACTGCGCGCCGCGAGGATCGACTTTGCCAACTGGCCGACGAACTCGGTGCGCTGGTGCCCTGCACCGTCATCGCCGCCGACCTCGCCGACCCATCGGTGCCGGAAGCCCTGTTCGCCGAAATCCAGTCCAACGACCTGTTCGTGGATACGCTCGTGAACAACGCCGGGTATGGCGTTCCGGGCCGTTTCCTGGCCGAGGACTGGTCCACGCACGCGGCCTTCCTGCAGGTGCTGGTGACCAGCGTGGCCGAGCTCACGTACCGTTTTCTGCCCGCGATGGAAGCGGCCGGTCGCGGCCGCGTCCTCAACGTCGCCTCGCTGGCCGGGCTGGTACCCGCATCGGCCGGACACACCATGTACGGCGCGGCCAAGGCCTTCGTGATCCGCTTCAGCGAATCGCTGGCGATGGAGATGAAGCCGAAGGGCGTGCATGTGACCGCGCTGTGCCCGGGTTTCACCTATACCGAATTCCACGACGTCAATGGCATGCGCGAGAAAGTGTCGAAACTGCCGAAGGCGATCTGGCTGAGCGCCGATCAGGTCGCGAAACTTGGCGTGGACGCCGTCGAGGCCGGCAAGCGCCGCGTCGTCACCGGCAAGGCCAACCGCGCGATCGCATCGATGTCGAAATACCTTCCGGAAACCCTGGCCCATGCGCTGGTGTCGAGCCGCTCGAAGGATTTCCGGGATGCGGATTAGCGAGTCCGCGGTGCCACTCGCGCGGATCCATGGTTTCCCGCCGGTCGCGGATCCGTCCGCACGCATCCTGATCCTGGGCAGCATGCCTGGCGAAGCCTCACTGCGAGCGAGCCAGTACTATGCGCATCCGCAGAATTTGTTCTGGCGCATCCTCGGCGAGATCTACGACATCGAGCACAATGCGCCGTATGCCGAGCGGCTACACCTGCTGAAGTCGAACGATATCGCGCTGTGGGACGTGATCGCTTCCTGCCATCGCAAGGGCAGCCTCGATTCGGAGATCGCACCCGACTCGCTGCAGCCAAATGATTTCGCCGCGTTCTTCGCAACCCACGCTCGCATCGAGCGCGTGTTGTTCAACGGCGCGAAGGCCGAAGCCACCTTCCGCAGGCATGTCGCGCCGTCGCTGCAGACACGCGAGCTTCGCTACCTGCGCCTGCCGTCGACGAGTCCGGCGAATGCGTCGATTCCGTATGTGAAGAAGATCGCGGAGTGGCGCGATGCGTTGGGCTTCTGACTCCAGGTATCGCCTCAACCAGCCTCATGAGCCTTGCGCGAATATCGATAGCATTTTCCCAACGATATTCCGGCATAGAGACTCAGAAGGATAGCGGGCGAGACTATATTCTCGACGTTACCATGGCTTGCTATTGTAAAGATCGCAGTAGCGAAAACCCCAGACGATACCAGCGAGAAAATGCAATTCATGGCAATGTCAATTTTTGTCATCCACACTTCCAGCATGTCTTGTTTTCCCAAGAATGCTTCTAGGCAAAAGCCAAACAAGAAACTGATCGTCGGATACACCATCAGACCCTTGGCAATGCCACTGGGAGGGTAATGCATGGAATAGGCATAGCCGGCTATAACGAGCAGAAAGATCGCATTGAGCAAAAAACTCAGCTTCCATGTTCGAGTCACGTAGCGCATCCCAAGTCAGGTTGGTTTTTGTTTCGAGCTGACAGCAGCCTCAGAACGACATCTTAAACCAGCTTGATCTCCCGCAACCGTTCCATCAGATAATCGTTCGCGGTGATCGGCGTCGGATAACGATCCGGATTCTCCGCACTCACGCACTGCGGCAAGGTCTCGATCAAAAAATCCGGATTCGGGTGCAGGAAGAATGGCGTCGCATAGCGTGGCTTGCGCGCGGCATCGCCGGGCGGGTTCACGACGCGATGAGTCGTCGACGGATACACGTGGTTCGTCAGCCGCTGCAGCATGTCGCCGATGTTCACGACGATGGTATCGGCCTCGGCGGTGAACGGCACCCACGCACCGCGCTGCGATTTCACCTCGAGTCCTTCCGCGCTCGCACCGACCAGCAAGGTGATGAGGTTGATGTCCTCGTGCGCGCCGGAGCGCACGTTCGGAAGACGTTCGACAGAATCGGCAGGCAAAATGATCGGCGGATAATGGATCGATCGCAGGATCGAGTTGCCGCAATCCGTCTTGTCGACGAACCAGTCTTCCGGCAAACCGATATGCAGCGCCAGCGCCGACAGCACCCGCGCGCCGAGCGCATCCAGCGCCGCGTACAACGCGTAACCATGTTCACGGAAGCCAGCAACCTCCCTCGGCCACAGGTTCGGCGGCATCAGGTTCGGCGGAATCAGGTCGGCGTATCTCGAATTTCTCGGCAGTTCGCGACCGATATGCCAGAACTCTTTCAGATCCGGATACTGCGAATTCTTCGCCGTCTCGATTCCGAACGGCGTATAGCCGCGCCCACCGCCGCCACCTGGTACGTGATAACGCATCCTGGTGTCGATCGGCAGCGCGAAGAAACGCATGAATGCGTCGTACGAACCGTCGATCAACGCCTGCGGAATGCCGTGGCCGCGGATGCCGACGAAACCCCATTCGCGATACGCCGCACCGAGTTCGGCGACGAAGGCGTCGCGGTCTCTGGCCGCTCCCGGCGTCCTGCCTCTCGCGGCACTCGCACTTCCATGTGCGTCGTCGTAGCGGCGGATGTCGAGCGTAGGAATGCGATGCGAGACAAGGGACGCCATGGCCTGACTCTGCGTGGACAATGAAGCGCGGGAGTTTACGGCGCATTGAGCCTGCGTCGCGACACGCGCTCAGGCGGCAGCAGCGTGCACCGCAGCCGCAAGCCGGTCGAGCACCGACTGCACCAGCGCCGCATCATCGGCCTCGACAGTGACCCGCACCACCGGCTCGGTGCCCGATGCACGAATGAAAGCGCGGCCGCGGCCCACGAGGATCTGCTGCGCTTTGACGAGCTCGGCGCGCACCAAGTCGGCCTCAGCCGGTTTGGAGCCGGCCGCATAACGCACGTTGATCGTGCGTTGCGGCATGCGGTGCAGGCCCGCAAGCAAATCGTGCAGGCTGCGACCGCTGCGCTGGATCGCTTCGAGCACCTGCAACGCGCTGACGATGCCGTCGCCGGTACTCGCACTGTCAAGGCACAGCAGATGGCCCGACGCTTCGCCGCCAAGCACGCCATCGCCTTCGATCAAGGCACGATGCACGTGGCGATCGCCGACATGGGTGCGGACAAACGGGATGCCGCGCTCGGCGAACGCCAGTTCCAACCCGTAGTTGGTCATCAGCGTGCCGACGACCGGTCCATGCAAACGACCACTGGCCTGCCAGTCGAGCGCGAGCACATACAACAGCGCATCGCCGTCCACATGTTCGCCATTGGCATCCACCATCAGCATACGGTCGCCGTCGCCGTCGAAGGCGATGCCGAGCGCGCAGCCGGTCGTGCGGACATGCGCAGCGAGCAGATCCAGATGGGTCGAGCCGGCCTCGTGATTGATGTTCAAGCCATCCGGCGAAACTCCGATGGCTTCGACTTCCGCGCCGAGTTCTTCGAAAATCCTGGGCGCGATCTGGTAGGTCGCACCGTGCGCGCAATCCACCGCGATGCGCAGTCCCTTGATGTGGAAGTCGTCGGGCACGGTGGACTTGCAGAACTCGGCATAGCGCGCGCCCGCGCCGGTGATGCGCCCGGCACGACCCAGATGCTCGGAAGCGACAGTGGTGAACGGCGCGTCGAGCATCGCCTCGATCGCAAGCTCGGTCGCGTCGTCGAGCTTTTCACCATGCGCATTGAAGAACTTGATGCCGTTGTCGTAGTGTGGATTGTGCGAGGCACTGATCACGATGCCCGCGTCGGCGCGCAGCGAGCGTGTGAGAAATGCGACGCCCGGTGTCGGCATCGGCCCGGACATGTGCACGTCGGCACCTGCAGCGACGAGTCCGGCTTCGAGCGCAGCCTCGAACATGTAACCGGAAATGCGGGTGTCCTTGCCGATCACCACCGACGGGCGCCCGGCATCGCGCGCGAGCACGCGGCCCAGCGCCCAGCCCAGCTTCAACACGAAGTCGGCCGAGATGGGGCCCTCGCCGACGCGACCGCGGATGCCATCGGTACCGAAATAACGCCGTACGTTCATGCGGATCAGGCTCCTGCAGCGACGATTGCCGAATCGACCGGCATCGGCGTGCGCAGCAACAGCGCGAGCAATGCGGCGATTTTGTCGCGCAGTTCGCGACGGTCCACGATCATGTCGACAGCGCCATGTTCGACCAGGAACTCGGAGCGCTGGAATCCTTCGGGCAAGGTTTCGCGCACGGTCTGTTCGATCACGCGCGGCCCGGCGAAACCGATCAGCGCGTAGGGCTCGGCGACATTGATGTCGCCAAGCATCGCAAGGCTCGCGGAAACGCCGCCGGTAGTCGGATGCGTGAGCACGACGATGTACGGAACGCCCGCCGCGCGCAGCCGCGCAAGCGCAGCGGAGGTCTTGGCCATCTGCATCAGCGAGAACAGACCTTCCTGCATGCGTGCGCCGCCACTGGCAGTGAAGCAGACCAGCGGCACGCGATCAGCCAGTGCCAGTTCGGCCGCGCGCGCGAATTTCTCGCCGACCACCGAACCCATCGAGCCGCCCATGTAGCGGAACTCGAACGCGGCGGCGACCACGCCTTGCCCTTTCAGGCTGCCGCGCATGACCACCATCGCATCTTTCTCGCCGACCGCCTTCTGGCTGGCCTTGATACGATCGACGTATTTCTTGCTGTCGCGGAATTTCAGCGGGTCGGTCGGCGCAAGTTCGGCAGCGATCTCGGTGGTCGAACCGGGATCGAGGAAGCTCACGAGGCGCGATCGCGCACCAATCGGACGGTGATGGCTGCACTTCGGGCAGACTTCGAGATTGCGCTCGAGCTCGGGCCCGTACAGAACCGCGCCGCACTTCTCGCATTTCTCCCACAAGCCTTCAGGGACGTTGCGCTTGTTGCCGCCCTCGGTGCGGATGCGCGACGGCATGAGTTTTTGCAGCCAGCTCATTGCGTTGGATTCGTCCGTGTCATCGAAGCGGGCAGTTTACGCGACATCCAGCGCCATTCGCAGCGGTGCCAGGAACGCAGCTGCGCGGCGTGCCGCGTCATCGGCATCGTCGCCAGCAGCGATCGCCTCGACAAGAGCGCTGCCAACCACCACGCCATCGGCGCAAGGCGCCAGCGCCGCAGCGGTCGCCGCATCCCTGACACCGAACCCGACCACGACCGGCGCGGCTGCCCGTTCGCGCAACGCCGCGACGCGAGCTAGCACGGAGCCGATGTCGATCCCGCTCGCGCCGGTCACCCCGGCGAAGCTCACGTAGTACAGATAGCCCTGCGCTTCGCGTGCGAGCCGCGCCAGTCGAAGTCCGGATGTTGTCGGTGCGGCAAGAGCGATCAAGGCGAGACCATGCGCGTTGAACGTCGCGCGGATGTCCGCAGCCTCTTCCGGCGGCAAGTCGACCAGCAGCACGCCGTCGACGCCAGCGGCGTTCGCCTCGCTTGCATAACGTTCGACACCGCGCATGACGACCGGATTCAGGTAACCCATCAGCACCACTGGCGTGGCCGTATTGATCGTGCGAAACGCACGCACCATGCCGAATACCTGCGTGGTGCCGACGCCACGCGCGAGCGCGCGCTCGGAGCTGCGCTGGATCGTCGGGCCATCGGCCATCGGGTCGGAGAATGGCACGCCAAGTTCGATCACATCCGCGCCCGCCGCGACCAGTGCATGCATCACGGGAACTGCCGCGTCCAGCGATGGATCGCCGGCGGTGAAAAATGGAATCAGTGCCTTGCGGTTTGCGGCCTTGAGTGCTGCGAAGCATTGGTCGATGCGATTCATGCGAGGCACACGGTTCGTTGTTGTAACCCCTCTCTCATCGGGAGAGGGGTTGGGGTGAGGGGCGAACGAAGCGAAAAGTCGATCGACGGGAAGGGTGAAACCTTGCTTTGCGAGCCGGCGTTCGTATTCACGGTGCTACAGCCCCTCCTCCGCCCTTCGGGCGCCTTCTCCCGATGGGAGAAGGATGTCATAGCGTGAAGCCCTCGCGCGCCGCGATCGTATGCACATCCTTGTCGCCGCGACCGGACAAGTTTGCGAGCACCAGCGCGTCCTTCGGCAACGCGCGCGCAAGCTTGATCGCCTGCGCGATCGCGTGACTGGATTCGAGCGCCGCAAGAATGCCTTCGATGCGCGCGAGCAGGTGGAATGCGGCGAGCGCTTCATCATCGGTGACGCCGACGTATTCTGCACGGCCACTGTCTTTCAGGAACGAATGCTCGGGGCCGACACCAGGATAGTCGAGACCCGCCGACACCGAATGCGTCTCGGTGATCTGCCCATCGTCGTCGCAAATCACGTACGTGCGCGTGCCGTGCAGCACGCCGGGACGACCCGCGCTCAGCGACGCCGCGTGCTTGCCGCTCGCGATGCCCTCGCCTGCAGCTTCCGCACCGACGATGCGCACGTCGCGGTCGTTGAGGAACGCGTGGAACAGGCCGATCGCATTGCTGCCGCCGCCGACGCAGGCGGTAATCGCATCCGGCAGACGTCCATAATCCTCGAGCATCTGCACGCGCGCCTCGCGGCCGACCACGGCATTGAAATCGCGCACCAGCAACGGATACGGATGCGGACCGGCGACGGTGCCGATGATGTAGAACGTGTCCTGCACGTTGCTGACCCAGTCGCGCATCGCCTCGTTGAGCGCGTCCTTGAGCGTCTGCGAACCGGACGTCACCGGCACGACCGTCGCACCGAGCAGCTTCATGCGGAACACGTTGATCGCCTGCCGCTGCATGTCGACTGCACCCATGTAGACGACGCATTCGAGGCCCATGCGCGCAGCGACGGTGGCAGACGCGACGCCATGCTGGCCGGCGCCGGTCTCGGCGATGATGCGGGTCTTGCCCATGCGCCGCGCGAGCATCGCCTGGCCGATGGTGTTGTTGATCTTGTGCGCGCCGGTGTGGTTCAGGTCCTCGCGTTTGAGCAGGATGCGCGCGCCGCCGACGTGCGCCGTCAGGCGCTCGGCTTCGTAGATCGGGCTCGGCCGGCCGACGTAGTGCTTGAGGTCGCGCGCGAGTTCGGCGATGAAGTCGGGGTCGTCCTTGTATCTGCGGTACGCGGCTTCGAGTTCGGCCAGCGGTTCGATCAGCGTCTCGGCGACATAGATGCCGCCGTAGTCGCCGAAGTGGCCGCGCGCGTCGGGATAGTCGTTGTAGTCAATGGCGTCGGCGTTGCTCATGTCGTCCCAGATTCGTTCGTCAAGTCACGTTCCGCGTTTCGTACCGCATCGACGAAAGCGCGCATCTTTGCGCCATCCTTGATGCCGGGTTTGTCATCGTTCTCGATCCCGCCCGCTTCAATGCCACTCGACACATCCACTCCCCACGGCCGCACCGCGCGAATCGCTGCGCCGACATGGGTCGCATCCAGCCCGCCGGCCAGCAACCACGGCCGCGTGAGGTGTTGTTGCATGAGCTGGGTCCAGTCGAAGCGTTCGCCGCTGCCGCCCATCGCACCGGGCGCATGGCCGTCGAACACGAAACCGGCTGCGGAAGGATAGCGCGCCAGCAGCGCCGGCACATCGGCCGCAGCGACATCGCGCATTGCCAACGCCTTCACGAACGGCACACCGAAACGCGCGCAGAACGCATCGTCCTCATCGCCGTGGAATTGCAGCAAGTGCGGACGCAGTTCGCGCACGATGCGTTCAACTTCGGCTGCCGGGTTGTCCATGACCAGCGCGACCACGCTGAGCATTGGTGCGACGGCACCGCGCAACGTCGACGCATGATTCAGGTCGATGCGACGCTTGCTGCGCGCGGCAAAGATCAACCCGATCGCATCCACGCCGAGTTCGCCAGCCAATCGCACATCGCCCACGCGGGTCATGCCGCAGAACTTGATGCGCGTGCGTATTTCATTGAGGGCGGGTGGCGTCATGCGCACGAGGATGCACATCCCTGTGCGAAGACGATGCGAGGACGCATTGCTCCCTTGCGCGCGTGCACCGTCACAGCGTCGCCTCGACCGCAAGCCCCCACTGCGCCGGATACAGCGGGCCAAGGAAACACAGGGCCTGCGGCGCTGCCGTCGCACCAGCGACCGTGCGATCGCGCCCCTGCAACAGTTCGCTCATCCACGCGCCGGGGCGCTCGCCGCGGCCGATCACCAGCAGGCTGCCGACGATGTTGCGCACCATGTGGTGCAGGAACGCATTCGCACGCACGTCGACCACGACTTCTTCGCCTTCGCGACGCACGCTGATGCCCTGCATATCGCGCACTGCATGGTGCGCTTGGCAGTGCACCGCGCGAAACGCGCTGAAATCGTGCTCGCCAAGCAACGCTTGCGCCGCGTGATGCATCGCATCGGCATCCAGCGGCAGGCGTTCCCATGCGACGTAACGACGCAAAAGCGCCGGGCGGATGTTGCGGTCGAGGATGCGATAGCGGTAGCGACGCGCGCGCGCTGCATAACGCGCATTGAAATCCTGGGCAACGGGTTGCGCCCAGCGCACAGCGACCGAATCCGGCAACCGCGAATTCGCGCCAAGGACCCAGCCACGCATCGAACGCTGCGCATCGGTATCGAAATGCACGACCTGGCAACGCGCGTGCACGCCCGAATCCGTGCGTCCCGCGCATTGCACGACGACCGGCGCATCGGCGACGAAGCCCAGCGCCGATTCCACCACCGCCTGCACACTGGGGCCATGGCCGAGCTTCTGCCAACCGAAGAAATCGGTGCCGTCGTATTCGATGCCGAGTGCCAGGCGCATGGTCGGAGAGGGAGGACAAGTCGGGCCACGTGCGAACGGGCCACGCAAGCCCGCACACAACGTGCGACCGGCTCAACCGTCCAGTTGATCCAGCATCGCGAACGCCTGTTCCTGCTGCCCGGCATTGCCCTCGATCAGGACTTCTTCGAGCATGCTGCGCGCGCCATCGTGGTCGCCGATATCCATGTAGGCGTGCGCGAGTTCGAGCTTGGTCGCGACACTCGGGTTCGCATCGCCAATCCCCGGCATGGCCGGACGCATGCTTGTCGGGTTGCTCGCCGGTAATGCTGGTGCTGGTTCCGGTGGTGCCAGAGTGACTTCGCCCGGAATGACCCAGTCATCGTCCGCTGCGACCGGCGCTGCCGGTTCATCTGCTACGGATGCGACTGGCGGTGCGGGACCGGTGTCGGCAACGGTTGCCGGCTGCGGGGTCGCCACATGCTCGTCGGTCCAGACAGGCTGGCTGGCCGGTACTGGTTCGGCCATTGCAACGGGCTTCGGCATGTCCTTCGCTGCTGCGGGAGCATCGTCGGCACGCGGGTTGACGGCAGGCTGCGATTCCGCGCGCGCGGCAGCCATGCTGGCCGCCAGTGCGCTCGCATCGAAACGTGAACGCGGGGCGGGCTCGGGTTCGCGAGGACGCCGCAGCATCAAGCCGAGCAGCCCGGCAAGCACGACCAAGCCGCCGCCGATCAGGATCAACGGACGCAAGTACCACGGTGTCGGCGGCTCAACGGGTTGCGGTGCTGCGGCGCTCGGCGCGGCTGCAACAGTGGCTTTTGGCAGCGACGCTGCCGGTGCCGTAACTCCTGGCGTGCCGGCCGTCGCAGCATTCGACGCAGGCACGGCAACCGTTCCGCTATTTGCAGTCGTCGCTGCGGACGCGGGCGCAGATGCGCTGGCATTCGCAGCGTTGTTCTTCTGCAGCTCGGCCAGGCGTTGCTGCATCGCGGCAAGCTGGCTGTCCTTCATGCTCAGCAGTTGGGTGCTGTCGTTCTGCATTTTCTCCAGATCGGACACTTTCGACTTGAGGTCGCTGACCTCGGCATTGCGTGCAGTGAGTTCTTCTTTCGTCTGCGCAAGCTGCGCGCGAAGCTCACTGCCGGAACCGCCTTCGCTGGCACCGGTCTGGATTCCTGCTGCGGTATTTCCGCCCGGCGGCACGATCTCCAGGTGCGCACCGCGTGGCCTGGAAGTTTTCGGAGTGCTGACCGTCGCATCGGCCTGGGCAGTCGCCGGAGCCTTGTTCGATATGTGCGTGGCAGCGGCAGTCTTTGTTTTTGGCGCAGCAGGATGTTCGGTTGCAGCAGTCGCGCTGGAATCCCGCACGATCGTCGGTGCAACTGGTTTGCTATCGGCAGTTTCCTCGGGCTGCAATTGCGGTGCCGGCTGCGCGCCCTGCCGCCAGCTTTCAACCTGGTCGTGCACGAGTGCATTGGCCTCGGCGGCGGTCACCGACTGCGCCTGGTCGCTGGCGGGGATGCGCAACACTGCGCCGCTCTTGAGCCGATTGATGTTGTCGCCGATGAACGCATCCGGGTTCGCGCGCTGCAACGCAATCATCATGCGGTTGACCGAGACATCGGCAGGCCGCAACTGATCGGCGATCGCCGACAGCGACTGCCCGTGGCCAACGGTTACGGCTTCCGGCGTGGCTTTGGACTCGCTCGGGGCGGGCGTGGGTTCCGGCAGCGGCGCTGGCGGCTGCGGAGCTTGTGCAACCGGCGCTGGCGCTGGCATCGGCTCTGGAGCAGGCGCTGCGGGCATGGGTGCCGGTTGCGGCTCCGGTTGTGGCGCGGCAGCAATCGGAGCAGGCGGTTCGGGCTGCGGTGCTACGGCGATGGGTGCCGCTGGTTCGGGTGCAGGTTGTGCGGGCGCGGGTGCTGGCGTCGGCTGTGCAGGCGCAGTTGCTACCGGAGTTGGCGCGAGGACTGGGGCTGCTGCCACCGGCTGCGTCACGACCGGTGCAGGCAGCGGTGTGGACGCGACTGTTGGCGCACTGATCACGCGCCTCGGGACGGAAACCATGTGCGGCGGGTCGAGCAGCGCGGTGTATTCGCGCACCATCTTGCCCTTGCCCCAATCGGCTTCAAGCAGGAAGCCGACGTACGGATCGTTCATGCGCTGCGGCGTGGAAACCCGCACGACCGGTTCGCCGCGCGCATTCCTTCCGACCGTGAACTGCAAATTGGCCGACAGCACATTCGGGTCCATCCCGACCCGCTCGTATGCTTCGGGCGACGCCAACCGCACGACCAGGCCCTCGGCCTCGTCGGGGCTGTTGATCGTCAGCTGAATCTCGGCGACGAAAGGTTGGTCCAGCTTCGACTTGACCTCGATCGCGCCCAAGCCGACGGCCTGCGCCTGCATCGAAGCCATCGCACAGGTCGCCGCCATGCACAGCAGCCCAGATTTCACGGAATGCTTGTTCATTGAATCCGACCCCATCGCGAAACACTCCCGGAATGACCGACAACAGCGCCGCTACCGGTACAAATCGGCATCACGACGCGCACGCAAGTTGCAGTCAGCTATACCCTTTCGACACCAATTCTGCAATCTGGACGGCGTTGAGCGCCGCACCCTTGCGGATGTTGTCGGAAACAACCCACAGGTTCAGCCCGCGCGGATGCGAGATGTCTTCGCGGATGCGCCCGACATACACCGGATCGGTACCTGCCCCGTGGGTGACCGGGGTCGGGTAACCACCATCCGACTGCTCGTCCACGACCACTACGCCTGGCGCTTTTTCCAGCAGCGCGCGCGCTTGTGCGGCCGTGATCTTCTCGCGCGTCTCGATGTGCACCGCTTCGGAATGACCGTAAAACACCGGCACGCGCACAGCGGTCGGATTGACCTGAATGCTGTCGTCGCCGAGGATCTTGCGGGTCTCCCAGACCATCTTCATCTCTTCCTTGGTGTAGCCGTTGTCGAGAAAGACGTCGATGTGCGGGATCAGGTTGAAGGCGATCTGCGCGGTGAAACGCTGCGGATCGGCTGGTTCGAAATTCAGCAGCGCTGCGGTCTGCCGACCGAGTTCCTCAGCACCGGATCGACCTGCGCCCGATACGGACTGGTACGTCGCGACATTGATCCGCTCGATCCCCACCGCGCGATGGATCGGCGCGAGCGCGACCAGCAATTGCATCGTCGAACAATTCGGATTCGCGATGATACCGCGCGGACGATCGTTCGCAGCGTCAGGATTCACTTCCGAAACGACCAGCGGCACGTCATCGTCATAGCGGAAGGTCGATGAGTTGTCGATCACCACTGCACCCGCTGCGGCGAACTTCGGCGCGTAGTCCTTCGACGTCGCGCCGCCTGCGGAGAACAGTGCGATGTCGATGCCTTTCGGGTCGAACGTCGCAAGATCCTGCACGACGATCTCACGATCGCCGAACTGCACCATGCTGCCTGCCGAGCGCGCACTCGCGAGCGCGACAAGCTCGCCGACCGGGAATTTGCGCTCGGCCAGGATCGACAGCATCACCTCGCCCACTGCGCCGGTCGCACCGACGACTGCCACGTTGAATTGCCTGCTCATACTCTCTTGGCTTCCTCATTTGCCATTGACCCTGTACCACTGCTTGTCGGCGCCTCCGCCTCTTTGGAAGCGTTATTTCGGCGCGTCGAAATAGATGACGACGTAGTACCAATCCTTCCCCTGTATGTCCCCGTGCATCAAGCTCGATACCACGTGAGCGTCGTCCGGCTGGTTGACCGGCGCCATCTGCGTCTTGCCAGAGTCCTCGACGATCCGAATGGCCTGGGCAAGGAACGCATCACCACTACTGGCATCGGCAGACGCAGTGTTTCCTGGCGTCTCGACCGGGCCGAACATCTTCGCGATCGTGCCGTGGAGTTCCAGCCACTTCTTCGACGCGGCCTGCAGATCCTGGCCTTCGTAGACGTAGATGCCGATACGGCTGAGCTTCTTCTGCTCGCCGAAGAAGAACTGGAAGTTCTCCTCCTTCCCGTTGAACACGCCCTTGTAGGTCTCTAGATCGCCATTTCGGAAGGCCTTGTAGGGGCCGAATGCCGTGACCGACGCGACCTCCGCCGGTGTCATGCCGAACTTCCACGGGAACCGTTCGGCCGCCAATGCAGAGGCCGCCCACAGCAATCCCAGCAGCGCGATCGACAACCCCCATCGCTTCGAATGCTTGTCCATTTTGATTCTCTTCATTCCGCCGGCGGAATACGCGGCGTCACCTCGCCGACATCGCCGCATTGCGCGCGATGCCGCAGCGCCTGGTCCATCAGTACCAGCGCAACCATCGCCTCGCAGATCGGGGTTGCGCGGATGCCGACGCAAGGGTCGTGGCGGCCGGTGGTGACGATCTCGACCTCGTTGCCTTGCACGTCCACTCCCTGCACCGGCAGGCGCAGGCTCGAGGTCGGCTTGAACGCGACCGAGCAGCGCACCGCCTGCCCCGACGAGATGCCGCCGAGGATGCCACCCGCGTGGTTGGATGCGAAGCCCTGCGACGTCATCCGGTCGCGATGCAGGCTGCCGTGCTGCGCGACGACAGCGAAACCATCGCCGATCTCCACGCCCTTGACCGCGTTGATCGACATCAGCGCGCTTGCGAGTTCGGCGTCGAGCTTGCCGTAGATCGGCTCGCCCCAGCCTGGCGGCACGCCATCGGCAATCACGTCGATGCGCGCGCCGACCGAATCGCCGGACTTGCGCAACGCGTCCATGTAGTTTTCGAGTTCCTCGACCTGCGCTGCGTCGGGCCAGAAGAACGGGTTGGCCTCGACAACGTTCCAGTCGATGCGCGACGCATTGAAATCGCGCGGAACGACATCGCCAATCTGCGCAAGATAACCGCGCACGGTCACGCCGAATTTCTCCGCGAGCCATTTCTTCGCGATCACCGCCGCTGCAACGCGCATCGTGGTCTCGCGTGCGGACGAACGCCCGCCACCGCGCGGATCGCGGATGCCGTATTTCTTCCAGTAGGTGTAGTCCGCATGGCCGGGTCGGAACTGCTCGGCGATGCGGCTGTAGTCCTTGCTGCGTGCATCGATGTTGCGGATCAGCAGCGCGATCGGCGTGCCAGTGGTCGTGCCTTCGTACACGCCCGACAGGATTTCGACGTCATCGGCCTCGTGCCGCTGCGACGTATGCCGCGTACGGCCGGTGGCACGACGCGCGAGGTCGTGCGCGAAATCCTCGACCGCAATCGCGATGCCCGGAGGACAACCGTCAATCACGCAGCCGATCGAAGGACCATGGCTTTCGCCGAAGGTCGTGACGCGGAACAGGTAGCCAAAACTATTCAAGGCACTGTGCTCTTGCTCGTCATCCCGGTGAAAGCCTGGATGATGGCATCAGCGCGCATCCGCGAGTTCCTTGATCCGCTCATGATGCGCAACCAGATCCTCGCGCCCGAGCGCGAAAATACCCATCTGCCCGACCTTGAATTCGATCCAGACGAACGGGATTTCCGGCAACAACGCGACCAAGGCGCGTTCGCTCTCCCCAACCTCGACGATCAGCACTCCATCCTCATTCAGATGTTCAGGCGCATCGCGCAGGATCTTCAGCGCGAGGTCGAGTCCGTCATCGCCGGCGCGCAGTCCAAGCACCGGCTCGTGCGCATATTCGGGCGGCAGCGCCGCAACTTCGTCGTGGGTCACGTAGGGCGGATTGCTCACGATCAGGTCGTAGAGTTCGCCATCAAGCGCGCCGAACAGGTCGGACTTGAGCAAACGCACATTCGGCGCGTGCAGGCGGATCGTATTTTCCTCGGCGAGCGCGAGCGCATCGTCGCTGATGTCGACCGCATCGACCTGCCAGTCCGCGTTGTAGTGCGCCATCGCGATCGCGATGCAGCCCGAACCGGTGCACAGGTCGAGGGCGCGCTGCACGTCGAGTTCGCCGAGCCACGGATGAAAACCGGATTCGATGAGTTCGGCGATCGGCGAACGCGGCACCAGCGCGCGTGCGTCGGTGCGGAAACTCAATCCCGCGAACCATGCCTCGCCGGTCAGGTACGCGGCCGGGATACGCTCGCGGATGCGCCGGTCGAACAGTTCCAGCACGGTCGCCTTCTCGTCGGCAGTCACGCGCGCCTGGCCGTAGATCGGGTTCATGTCGTGCGGCAGGTGCAGCGCGTGCAATACGAGCTGGGTCGACTCGTCGAGCGCGTTGTCGTAGCTGTGGCCGAAGGTCAGGCCGGCACCGCCGAAACGGCTCGCGCCATAACGGATGAGGTCGATGATCGTAGCGAGTTCGGCGGACATGCGAATACGGCGCTAGCGGGGGCGCACGAGTATAACGGCCCTGCCCGGTATAATTCTCCGATGAACCTCCGAACGATTCCTTCTGCGCTCATGCCGCGCACGCACATGCGCGGCGCGATCAACCATTCGACCTTGTACATCCTCGTCGCTGCGGTCGCCGCCGGCCTCGGTCTGTGGGCCGCGCAGAAGCACTACGCGCCACCGGCCGCCATCGCAATGCCAGCGATGCGCGCGGTCACCCTGTTCCCGGCAACGCGCGCGCTGACAGCGTACAAGCTCGACGCATCCGACGGCAGCGCGATCACGCCGGCGACGATGAAGGGCCATTGGACGCTGGTCTTCCTCGGCTTCACGCACTGTCCCGATGTCTGCCCCACCACCCTGCAAAGCCTTGGTCAGGCCGAAAAATCCTGGGCTGCGCTTGCGCCAGCGATGCGTCCACGCGTGCTGTTCGTATCGGTCGATCCCGACCGCGATACGCCGCAGCACGTCGGCGAATACGCGCACTTCTTCGGCAAAAACATCCTCGCCGCGACCGCCGACGAGAAGACCCTGGCGACGTTCGCGCGCAGCCTCGGCATGGTCTACATGAAGGTACCGACCAAGGGGAACGACTACACGATCGACCATTCCGCAAGCGTTTCCGTGCTTGATCCGGACGGCAACATGGCTGGGCTGATCCGTCCGCCGTTCGATCCGGCCGCGATCGGCGCGGACATGAAGGCGCTGGCGGGATCGCGCTGATCATGCGGCCCGCAGTCGTCCTGCAATACCTGCTGCCGCACCGGTTGGCGTCGCGGCTTGCGCTGTACGCCGCGCAGTGGCGCTGGCGACCGTGGAAGGACTGGCTGATCGGACTCGTAGTCCGTCGCTTCGACGTGAACATGGCCGAAGCCGAACAACCCGACGCGCGCGCATATCCAAGCTTCGGCGCGTTCTTTACGCGTGCCCTGAAACCCGGCGCGCGCGCTCCCGATCCGGACGCGCGCGCCTTGCTGATGCCAGCCGACGGACGCATCAGCCAGCTCGGCGCGATCGTGCCTGATGAAAGCGGGTCCGGCAGGATCTTCCAGGCCAAGGGCCAGAGCTATACCGCCGCCGAACTGCTCGGCGACGCAACAGCCGCCGCACCGTTCGCCAACGGCCTGTTCGCGACGATCTACCTCGCGCCGCGCGACTACCACCGCGTGCACATGCCATGGACCGGCACCCTGCGCGAAACCCTGCACGTCCCAGGCCGGATCTTCAGCGTCGCCCCGTTCGCCGTGCAGGCGATCCCGCGCCTGTTTGCACGCAACGAAAGACTGGTTTGCCACTTCGACACCGACTTCGGCCCGATGTGCCTGGTGATGGTCGGCGCGGTGCTGGTGTCGGGCGTGGAAACGGTCTGGAGCGGGATCGAGATCCCGCGCTACGCATCGAAACCCGTGCGCAAGGACTGGCGCGGCAAGGGCATCACATTGGACCGCTACGTTGAGATGGCGCGGTTCAATTACGGATCGACTGTGATAGTGCTGTTGCCGAAGGGCGCTATTGCGCTTGATGGTTCGTTGCAATCCGAACAAGCGGTGCGATTGGGGCAGCGGATGGGGCGCGTGCTGTAGGCGGTCAACGTGCCGACCCGAACTTGGACATCCGCCATGGATGGCGGCCGCTTCTGCGCATCTCGCGACGCGCATGGATGCACAATGTCGAGCAATTCTCAGTCAAGAGCAGTTTTCGGCCACTCACTCGGAGATGCGGTCCTTCCCAACTCCGCCCGCTGCAATGTTCGGCTCGCTTGGCGGCGCAAGGAACAGGAGCGCAGGCGCAGGCACAAGCAGAAGGCGGATTACGCTGCGCTAATTGGCCCTGCTCAATCCGAAAGGAGGCATTTCTACGCGCGGCTCGGTACGTCGAACTCCGAATCCGTTCGCCTCGCTCGATGCGGCGGAGATGCAATCTGCGCCATTGCCTCCGGTGATGTATGGCTTCCATCCAGCCTGATTTCAACGCGTTGAAGCTTCACCAGAGGGGAGACCCATGCAACTGACCGACATTCCGTTCGGCACCACCGACTGGTCGCGCATCGAGCCGACCGAACACGCGGGCGAAACCGGCCTCGCTTACTGGCGCACGCAGCGCTTCGGCAGCATCCGCGTGAGGATGGTCGAGTACACACCGGGTTATGCGGCCGACCACTGGTGCGTCAAAGGCCACATCCTGCTATGCATCGAAGGCGAGCTGCATACCGAACTCGAGGACGGTCGCACGTTTACGCTCATGCCGGGCATGAGCTACCAGGTCGCGGACAATGCCGAGCCGCACCGATCGTCGACAGCGACCGGCGCGAAGTTGTTTATCGTCGATTGATCAGTGCTCTCATTCGCAGACGACAATTCGAGATATGGTGCCGTATCATCCACATCATCGACTGTGGTGTGGCGCGGGGACGAGATTTTACCCACACCATCCATACCGGCATCTGTCAGGAAGAGCGCAAGACATGAGCGTATGGAAGCACTTTGATGCGTGGTCGCTGATCGTGATTGCGCTCACACTGACCTTTTTCCTGCTGGCGCTTTTCATCCAGGGTCTAACGCATGACGCGCTGCTTGAGGCCGGCGTTTTCTTGGTGTCTATGAAGCTGATCCAGATGGCCTACAAGAACAGCGTTTCCAATCATGCTATCCAGCAGAAATTGAACGAGATTCACGCGGCCTTAGGGCAGCCGCAGCCCACGCAAACGCATGCCGACGTGCAGCAATCGAGCATGCGGGCCGGTGACGAACGATCGGTTTCCGACATGTCTGAACGATCCAGCGATTGACGCATGACGCGTCCGGAGGTTCTCCTATGGGCTTGCGCATCGCGAATCGGCAGATCGCGCCGCACTGCGGCGCTTCCAGCCATGGAGCCGGTCAATCCGCCACGCGCCCAGCCTCAAGGGCTTCGCTTCAATACACCCCCAAATCCCGCGCCGACACCAGCTTGCCGGCGTAGCCCGCATCCCTGATCTCGCGCAGCAGTTCATCGTCGGTACTGCCCCAATACAACTGGTGATACAGCACCAGCAGCTTCGGCTGCGCCTGCTTCGCGATCTGTGCGAGTTGCGCGGTCGAGGTGTGGGAATGCGCGTGGTACTTCTGCCAGTCGGGCGGCTTGCGTTTGAAGCCGGCGACCGAATAGACCTCATGCACCAGCACATCGCAGCCATGGCATTGCGCGACGATCTCTGCGCTCGGCGTGGTGTCGCCGGAAATCACGATGCGGCGCTTGGCAGTCTCGAAGAGGTAGCCGTAGGCATGCTCCCAGTCGCCGTGCTGCACGGCGAACGCGGTCACGCTCATGCCGTCGCCGCGATAGACGATGCCGGGCGCGATCTCGACCGCCCTGGTGTTCCAGCCGGTCTTGTTGATCGGCTCGAGTCCGTGCAGGCGGTTGTCGATGTCCGCGCTGTAGGCCGCCGTCAGGTGCTCAACCATCGCGGCTACGCCGGGCGGTCCGTAGACGGTCAGCGGATCGGCGCGATCGAGGACCCACGGGCTCAGCATCAGGTCGGGCAAGCCGAGCGTGTGGTCCGAATGCAGATGGGTGATGAAGACCCGGTTCAATGCCGGCATGACCAGTTCGGCCACGCCTGCGTCGTGCGCGGCAGCGGCGCGACGCACTACGCCCGGTCCGGCATCGACCAGATAGACCTTGCCGTGGGCGATCACCGCGACCGCAGGGCCGGAATGCAGCGGGTCCGCATTCGGGTTGCCGGTACCCAGCATCACGATCTGAGCGTCGGGCCTGGCATTCGCCGCCGCAGGAGCAGACGATTGTCTGGAGCACCCCGTGAGCCCGAGCAGGGCTGTGACGCCCAGGTTCAACGCAATCTGCCAGCAGCGCATCGGTTGGCTCCGCTCTGCGCCGAATTGACGCGCAGATATGGTAGCGCCTCGGATCCGTGACGAAAGTCACGGAAACAGATTGTCAGCGGCCCATCCAAAGGCCAAACTGTGGCCAGCGAATCGGGCTGTTGGGGGCCAACATTATGGGCATGCTGGATGTACTGAAACGGTGGTTTGGCGGCGGTGGCAAGCCAGCTCCAGCCAGACCTGCGCCGCAGATGCGCGCTCCAGAGCCAGCGCCAACGTCGGCACCCGTGCCAACGCAGATACCCATACGGACACCTGCACCCGCAGCCCCCCCACCGATGTCGGCCGCCGAGGCGCTCGATGTCATCGCTGCGAAATCGAACGCAAAACCGGCGCCTGCCCCGGTTGATCGGCGCGAAAAACCACGCGTGAACGCACGCGATGGCACCCGCGTACTGGTCATCGATGACTCGCCGACGATCGTCGCACTGCTCAAGCGCATGCTGGAACAAAGCGGTTACAGCGCGCTGGAAGCTGTCGATGCCGAAACCGGCATGGCCATCGCGCTATCCGAAGCGCCCGACCTGATCTTTCTCGACATCGTGTTGCCAGGCATGAACGGCTTCGAGGCGTTGCGTCGGCTGCGTCGCGACCCGGTTACCAAAACCACACCGATCATCATGATCAGCGGCAACGAACTGGCGACCGAGCAGTTCTACGCGCAACGCATCGGCGCCGACGATTTCATGAAGAAACCGTTCTCGCGCAGTGAAGTGTTCGCACGAATCGAAAAACTGCTCGATGCAAACAAGGTATTACGGCGCCACGGTGCGATTGCAGCGCCAAGTGCCGTTGCCACACCTGTCGTTGCAGGGCCTGTTGTTGTGCCTGTCGTTGCTGCGCCTGTCGTTGCTGCGCCTGTCGCATCTGCGCCGCCTGTGGCTTCCACACGTGTCATCGCACCAGTCGTCGGTGTACCGGTCGCTGCAGCGTCAGTCGCCGCTACTCCGGCAGCACCTGCACCGCCTGTCGTTACTTCCTCTGTCGTTGCAAACTTGGCCACTGCTGCGCCTGTTACCGCTTCACTGATGACCGCACCTGCTGCCGAAACGGCGCCGACGCCGACGGTCACCGTGACTGTTGTTGCGGAGCCCGATGCGACCGAGTGGGTTGTTACTGAACTGGTTGTTGCTGAGCCGAATGCCATCGAACTGGATGTGACCGAGCCGTTTGCTGTTGCGCCGTATGCCATCGAGTTGGTCGTCGCTGAATTGACTGTCGCTGAGCCGTTTGTCGCTGAGCCGTTTGTCGCTGAGCCGTTTGCTGCTGAGCCGGATACCGTCGAACTGATCGTCGCTGAATTGACACTCGCAGAACCGGTTGTTGCATCGACCGATGAAGCGGCATCCATCGCCGCATCGGAAATCGCTGCGCTCCCGGCAGCGCCTGACGCTGCGGCCACTGCGGACCAAGCGCCCACAACACCGATCGGCGCGATCGCTGCCATGCACCTGTCTGCGAGCGATGTTGCGCCGCCTGTGGCTGCACCGGTCGTCAGCATGAGCAATCCCATGCCGCCGATCGCACCACCCCCGGTTACGTCAACGCCAGCACCCGCCCAGCAGGCTGCGTCGAACTAGACGACGTGAGCACCATCATCGTCTATCCATCGCACCGACGGCTGCGTCCTGCCGCGCAGCGTTTCGTCGACTGGCTGTTGGTGCTGCCGAAGGAATAGGCTGTCGGGAACCCGACTTGCGAGCAGATGGCACCAGGTGCATCTGCGGTCTGCCAAATTCGCGCAACCCGTCGACTGGTTTCAGAACAACGCGAGCAACACCAGTACCAACCCGGCCATCGACGCCGCCCAGACCAGCGTGCGCAGGTACGGGATGCCCATCGCATAGAGCGGCACGTAGGCGACGCGCGACCACAGGTACAACTGCGCGCCGAGCGCGGTGTGCGCGTTGGTGCGCTGGGTCACGAAGACCGCGAGCACCGCCACGGCGAAGAACCCGAAAGTCTCGAGGAAATTCTTCAATGCGCGATCCATGCGTGCGGCGACGCCGGTCAACGGCTTGGGATCGCCGTCGCGCGCGCCCGCATTCCAGGCGAGTCCGCGCTGCTGGGTGCCGAGCGTCGCAGCCACCATGATTTGCGCGAGCCCGAGCACAACGGCCCATGCCAACATCTGCAGTTCGATAGCCATGACGATCTCCCGGTCTGGTGATTGATTCCATCGAGCGCAGGATACGCGAGGCCGACCCTGTCAGGCATGCGGATTACTGCGCTGGGATCTTCGTTGCGCAAGCTGCCGCCGACATCTCGCCTTGCGTGGTTCACAGCCCGCCCACAGAAGCGGTCGTCTGGCGTTTCTCGCTGCAATGAGGCCGCAGGCGCGTTTCCCCGGCCCGCCGGCATAGCCGTCGGGCGTTCGTCAGGCCGCGAACCAATGGCTCGCAAGCAGCCTGAATCACCCCATGCAAAACACGTTGAGCTTGTTGCCGTCCAGGTCGCGGAAATAACCTGCGTAGAAGCCTTCTCCGCGCGGGCCGGCCGGGCCTTCGTCGGTGGCGCCAAGCTCCAGCGCCTTGGCGTACAGATGGTCGACCTTGTCGGTGCTGTCCACGACCAGTGCGGTCATGCAGCCGTTACCCACCGTCGCCGGCTTGCCATCGAAAGGCTTGGACAAGCCGATGCCGGGCTGCGTGGGCGACACCGACCAGGCGATGAACTGCTCGGTTTCCATGAAGCGCTTCGCGCCCATTTCGCCAAGCAACGCGTCGTAGAACTTCGCCGCGCGCGGCAAGTCGTTGGTACCAAGGGTGACGTAACCGATCATCGCAATGCTCCTGATGTGCCTGCCAGTGGAATGAATCGCGTTGGATGCTGCCGATGGAATGCGTCGTACCGCGCGATGCTATCAGCCGCGTGCGCGCTGGGGGAATCCCACCATGCGCCCGAGATCCTCGTCCCACAGCTTGAGCCGCGCGGATTTGAGGCTGGACCAGATCGTCAACGTCGGCGCGACTTGCAACTGCGGACTCGACTCGAACGCCTCGCGCAGGCGGTAGCTCGGAATGCGGCTCGCCAGATGGTGGATGTGGTGATAGCCGATGTTCGCGGTGAACCAGTGCAGCACGCGCGGCAATGCGAAATAGGAACTGCCGGCGATCGCGGCCTGGTTCGAATCCCATACGCCCTTGCGCACCCAGTAGGTGTTTTCGAACGTGTGTTGCACGTAAAACAACCACACACCCAACGCACCGGCGATCAGCACGATCGGCAGATGCACGAGCAGCACCACATGCCAGCCGATCATGTAACCGAGCGTGCCGCCAACCAGCAGCAGCATCAGGTTGTTGAGCAGCACGCTCGCCCATTCCTTCTTCCACGAGAACGGCATGTCGAACGGAAAGCGATGCTTGATCACGAACTGGTACAACGGACCAACGCCGAGCAGTACCGGCGTGCTGCGATACAAGCGGTAGCTCAGCCGTCCGAGCCAGGAGCGCGCGCGGTATTCGGCGACGGTCAGGGTATCGATGTCGCCGAGTTCGCGGCGATCGAGGTTACCCGAGGTACCGTGATGGATCGCATGGGTCTTCTTCCAGTAGCCGAACGGAAACAGGGTGATCAGGCCAAGACAGGCGCCGACCCACTGGTTCGCGCGCGCACTGGCGAAGTACGAACCATGACCACAATCGTGCTGGACCATGAACAGCCGCACGTACAGACCGGCGGCAGGCAGTGCGAGCAGCAGCGTCCAGCCGTAGCTCCAGCCGGAATGCAGACTCCATGCCATCAAGGTCCACAACGCCACGAATGGCACCAGCGTGTTGGCCAGCTGCCATATGGCACGACCAAGATGCGGCTTCGCAAAAGGCGCGCACAACTGGCGCAGGTTGACGGTTGCACTGTGTTCGATTGGACCGGATTCAGTGACTGCGTTCAAGATCAAGGCTCCCTGGGTGCCGGAATCTACCGGCTGGGCGATGGCATAGGCAACAATGCCGCTCGCGAGAATGGCCGCACGGATCGCACATCGGCAACCGGTACACTCCCCATTATGCGCCACGATTGTTGCAGGCCATGCGTCGCAGCGCACAGATCGGATGCAGGTTCATGAAGGCGAACGCACGGCAGCCATGGTATCCGCACCGATGCTCGCCTATTGGCGACGCGCATGCCGTTGCGGCCGCGCGACGGACAGTGCCGCCCGATACAGTTCGTAGAGCGTCTGAACCTTGAGCACATAGGTCTGGGTTTCGGCATACGGCGGAATGCCGTTGTACCGCGCGACTGCACCGATACCCGCGTTATAGGCGGCCGCTGCGAGCTGGCGATCGCCCTTGTAACGACGCAGCAACGCACCGAGGTATTTCGCGCCGCCCTGGATCGACTGGGTCGGCGAGAAGGGATCCTGCACGCGGTATTGCAGCGTGGTTTCCGGCATCAGCTGCATGATGCCCTGCGCACCCTTGGGAGACACCGCGTCGGCCTGCATGCCGCTTTCGGCGTGCGCGATCGCGCGCAGCCACGCGTCGTCGATGCCGTTCGCGCGCGCGGCCGCATGGAAGATCGCCGAATGGATGTCGGATTGCACCGGACCTAGCGCGCCGAGCCCCGCATGCGCGGTCGCGTCCGGCGGCGGGGTCACGGTGAACGCCATCAGCCGCGTCGAGCCAGGCAGGTTGCGCGTGCTGTAGACCGTCACGCCGTCCTGGATGCGCGCGTACAACGCACCGCTTTGCTTGCCATTGATGCCCCACAGGTTCGGCATAACGGCCGCAGCGTCGTCGATCTGTTTGGCTTCACAGTGCGAGCCGGGTTCCGGCGCGGTCGCCAAGCTCACCGTGCCGTCGCGCATGCAGCGATAGACGGTTCGCGCGCCAGCCACCGGCACGCAGCCGAGCACTGCGACCAGGACCAGCACATTGTGGATCGCGCGACGCATACGGCCATCTTAACGGCACCAGCCCGATACCGGGCCGTGGCCGCGCAAGGTGTCACTTTCTACTGGACAGTGGGATGGCGCACTTGCACGCTTGCGCCCACTTCCCCACGTCGCGAAGCGCAGGACGCACCATGCAGGACCTCACCCAGGGCTCGATTCCGAAACACGTCGTCCGCATGGCGATGCCGATTGCGATGGGCATGTTCTTCCAGACTATTCTCGCGGAACTTCGTTGCTTCCGGGATCATCTTCACCTGCTCAGGCATGTTCCAGGCACTCGGGAATACTGTCCCGGCGATGCTGAGCAGCGCCACGCGCTTGCTCACCTTCTTCGGGCCGGGCCTGTGGATGGCCAGCCGTCCGGACTTCAGCCTCCGGCACCTCTGGTTCCTTTCCGTCGCCACCGTCACCATCCAGGCCGGCACCAGCCTGTGGCTGCTGCGCCGGCAATTCCGGCAGCGGCTGGTCATGGCGACAACGGCATCGCGGGAATGAACACCCCCGATCTTGCGGGCTGACGGTCGCACGACAACCGGCGCAGACTTCTGCAGCAGCAACATGGATTCGTTCTTGACTGCCAAGATGGTTACAATCTGAACGATCATCGCTGGGTGTCCAACGCCCCTTCGCAGGTGCAATTGACGCCTTTCAACAAATTTCCATCGTCCCGTCACGAGGAAGATTTATGAACAAGTTGATTGCGGCTGCATTGCTTGCGCTGACCTTGTCCGCCTGCGACAGCCCAGCGCCGGTCGAACCGACGGCAGTGACCGTTACCGCACACCATGCGATGTCTGCAGCGCAGGCCGAAGTGCGTGCTTCGGCATCCCCGATCGAGACGGCCACCCGTGGCTTGCCCACGAGCGCCAACAACGATCCGCAAACCGATGACGCCATCGACAACCTGCTGGGCAAAGGCAATCATGTGGCCTATCGCAAAGCAATGCTCGAACTCCAGAAAGCAGTTGCCGCGAACGACCGCGCTGGCGTCGCTGCAATGGTGCGCTACCCGATGACAGTCGACATCGATGGCACGAAAGTCGTGATCAAGAACGAATCCAGGTTCAAGCAGTACTACGACAAGTTGATCACGCCGGACACCGCACAGGTCATCGCCGACACCCAGTACGCCGGTGTGCTGATCGGCGGGCGCGGTGTGGCGCTCGGCAACGGCGAGGTGGGGATCGAAGGCAGCTGCAAGGACGCCGCCTGCAAGACCACTGACATCAAGATCGCCAGCTTTCGGCCGAAACCGAAGCCGAAGCCTTCAAAGTGACGCACATGGCAGCTCCGGAAACCGGTCACTGCCACGACCGAAGCGCCGTATCGCAAGCGTCGCCGCTTCAGTGTGCATTATCGGAACGACATGGAGAGACGTTTCATGCGAATCGACATTTCATCCGGCTTGAGCGACGCGACGCATGCGTAGAAGGTCGCAAATTGTCTTGTCCATCCTGCTGTGCACTGCAGTCGTCGGTGAGTTGGCGGTTGCCCAGGGGATGCGCGGACCGCCGCCGCCACCGCCACCCGGCCAGAACAGGCCACCGCTGGAAAACGGCATGCAACCGCCGCCGCCGGGAGATGGCAACGCACAATCCGATTAGCAACCGTTTCCGCCGCGGCCACCACTGATACAAGGGCAGCAATCGCTGCCGCAGGCTCCTCCACCACCTCCGTTCCAGCAACAGACCGAGGCACCGATTCCGGTTGTTGTGACCGATACGCCATCGCCGATGCCGGTGACGGCTCCGACACTGCCCGCGTCGGCGATGTCCACTGCACAACCGCCGAGTCCGGAAATCGTGCACGCCACGGTCGACCCGGACGCCGCCGCCGGGGCCAGGGACACATCGGCTCCCACCCGGAATCCTGCCGTACCGGACAAGACTGGAACGCAGAACGCCAACGCTGCCGTATCGACAATGGCGCCCATCGAACGCATCGTGGAAATGGTTCCGAGCTGGGCCTGGGGCATCGCGGCGGCATTGCCCATTGCATTGCTCTTGCTGAGCATCACGTTGCGCAAGACAGCGCGCCTCGAAAACGAAACCGAGCAACTGGCGCGTCATCAACGCATGCTGCAGAACGTGAACCGCAGCCTGCAGGACCAGTCCGAGCATCTGCGGCATCTGGCGATCAACGACCCGCTGACCGGCACGCTCAATCGACGCGCCTTTGCCGACGAGTTGCGCACGTTGCTCGATCATCTCGCGAAGTTCGGTCGCCCCTTGAACCTGATCCTGTTCGATCTCGACCATTTCAAGGCGATCAACGATCAGCAAGGCCATCTCGCAGGCGATATGGCGCTCAAGCTGGGCGCTGGCATGGTACGCAAACATCTGAACAGCGAGGACCTGTTCGGACGTTTCGGTGGCGATGAATTCCTGATCGCCTGCGCCGACCAGACACTCGACGAAACCGCTGCGTTGGCCGACGCGATCCGGCGCACAGTGGTTGCGGAATCGGTCGTGTGCGATCCGCCGTTGCCGGGGCTGAGCCTCAGCATCGGCATTGCGCGAGCGAGCGAGCCCAGCGTCCGGATATCACATCGATGCGCTCTTCCAGCGCGCCGATATCGCGCTGTATTCGGCCAAACGCGGCGGCCGCAACCGCGTCGTGGTCGCAAGCGACGATCTGCCGCGACCGCCAGCAGCTGAAGTCATCGCGCGGCAACTGGCCTGATCCTGTTCGAAGCAGTGGCGTTTGCGCCGACAATGCCGCGCTGACCGCCTATCCGACAACCGGTCGCTTGAATGCAATCAATTTCGCGGTGAATAGCTGCACGATCTCGTCGCGCTGGTTGCGCGTTTCATTGCGCATCACGACTGTGCCGCGATCGTTGCGCGAACGCGATGGAACGACTTCGAGTACTTCGCTCACGACGCGCAGCGTGTCGCCGGGGCGGGTCGGTCGCGGCCATGCGATTTCGCCACCAGCGCCAATCAGGCCGCCTGCCGGAACCCCGAGATCGACCATCAATCGCATCGTGATCGCTGCGGTGTGCCAGCCGCTCGCGGCCAATCCGCCGAACATGCCGGAGCGCGCATGCGTGTCGTCGAGATGGAAAGGCTGCGGGTCGAATGCCGTTGCGAACGCCTTGATCGCTTGTTCGGTGACGGTATGCGTGCCGGTCTCGAAGCGCTGCCCGACGCGCAGGTCGTCGAAATAAATATCGTCCGCCACATTCGATGCGTTCACGTGGGATCGCCTTGCCGAAATGCGTCGGCGCGATTCATTCAATCACCACGCGATTGCGCCCCGCGTGCTTCGCGGCGTACAAGGCTTTGTCGGCTCGGGCATACAAATCGCCGACGCAATCGCCGACCCGGAACGCCGTGACCCCGACGCTGACGGTCAGCGGCATGTCCTGCGGCAATTCTTCAATCGCTGCGCGCATCCGTTCGCATGCTTGAAGCGCCTGCTCAATATTGCGGCCCGGCAGGACAACAGCGAACTCCTCACCACCGAAGCGTGCAATTGTCGCGCCCTCCTGGCTTTGTCCCCTGAGCGCGTGGGCGATCGTGACCAATGCGGCATCGCCTGCAGGATGGCCGCGCAAATCGTTGATCGCCTTGAAGTGGTCGATGTCGATGATCGCCATCGCGAGCGTGGCCGGGTTGGTCGCGGCGGCAGCCACTGCATGCTCCATTGCGATATTGAACGCGCGCCGATTGAGCAGCCCGGTCAGTGCATCGGTGCGGCTCATTTCACTCAGCTGCATATTTTCTGCGATCAGTTCCCGGTGGTGCAGTTCAAGTTGCTGCTCGTACCATCCACGTTCGGAGACATGCTTGCGCAATTCCTTGTGGGCCAGGCGCAACTCCAGCAATGCGACGACCTGGCGCGACAGACTCTCCAGGGCGCGGCGCTGGAACGCAGTGAGTTCGTGCGGTTTCTCATCGATCACGCAAAGCGTACCGATCGCTTCACCGTTCGATCCCACCAGCGGCGCACCCGCATAGAAGCGGATGTTCGGCATCCCCATCACCAACGGGTTGTCGTGAAACCTTATATCGGCAAGCGTATCAGGCACCACCATGATGTCGTTGTCGTACAGGATCGCATGAGCGCAGAACGCGATATCGCGCGAGGTTTCCTGCACGGGCAATCCGCGCCGGGCCTTGAACCATTGCCGATCGCTATCGATCAGGCTGACTGCTCCCATCGATGTGCCGCAGATGCCCGCGGCGATAGTGAGCAGATCGTCGTAAGCCTGTTCGGGCAGCGTATCCAGGATCTCGTAACGCTTGAGTACGGCGAGACGATCCTGTTCCGATTGCGGCAGCGGTGCGCTGATCATCGGTGTCCCTTCGCAGTACATCTTCCAGCAAGCAGGGCCATCCACTCTGTCCTGTCCATGTATCCAGCATATCGCGATTCTGGCGATTTCTGCTCGCAGGATCGCGATGATCCTTGCCTCCGACCTGCGGCAAAGCATGATGCAAACATGCGAACATTGATGCGGATCGTCAATCAATCGGGGGCGTGATGAACAGCTGGATTCTTGCCGTGGCCTGCCTGGCTGCGCTGGTTGCAGGCCCGGCGCATGCGGCCGATGCCAAGCCGCAATACGGAAGCTGGGGGTTCGATCTCTCCGGTGCCGACAAGGCCAGCAAACCCGGCGACGATTTCTTCCGCTACGCGAACGGCACATGGGTCGGAAAGACCGACATTCCTGCCGACAAATCAGCGGTTTCGCTGCGGCTTGCGATGACCGACACGACCGAACAGCGCCTGCACGCGATGATGGAGAATGCGGCCACGCTTAGCGCGCACGAACCCACGACGCTTGAAGACAAGGTTGGCGCGTTCTACAAATCGTACATGGACGAGACGCGCATCGAGGCGCTCGGCGCGAAAGCCATCGCGCCGCAACTGGATGCGGTGCACCATGCGAAAACGCGCGGCGACCTGGCCGCACTGATGGGCCGCGACAACCTCGATTTCGAAGGCAGCTTGTTCAACATCTTCATCGACGTCGATTTGAAGGATCCGAAACGCTATGCGGTGTATATCAGTCAGGGCGGGCTCGGCCTGCCCGATCGCGACTACTACCTCAAGCCGGATTTCGCGACCCAGAAAGCGGCATACGAAGCCTACGTCGCGGAGCTGCTGGCGCTGTCCGGCTGGGAGCATCCCGATGCCGCCGCGAAGGATGTCGTCGCGTTCGAGACAAGGATCGCCGAAGCCAGCTGGACCAAGGTCGAGCAGCGCGATCCTGTCGCGACCTACAACCCGATGGCAATCGTCAACTTGCAGAAGCTCGCTCCGGACTTCGCGTGGCCCGGTTTCCTGAAAGAAGCGCAGCTCGGCGAGCTGCAGCGCATCGTGGTCGCCGAGAAATCCGCGTTCCCCAAACTCGCAACGGTTTACGCACAGACGCCGATCGGGACGATCAAGGCATGGCACGCGGCGCATATCGCCGACAATGCCGCGTTCTACCTGTCCAAGCCGTTCGCGGACGCGTATTTCGAGATGCACAACAAGACGCTGTCCGGCCAGCAGGCGCAGGCCGTGCGCTGGAAACGCGGCGTGCATGCGGTATCGGGCGGCGATTACGGCGTCGGCGAGCGCAACGACACGTTCGGCAATCTCGGCTGGGCGGTGGGGCAACTCTACACCGCGACCTATTTCCTGCCGGAGTCGAAAGCCAAGATCGAAGAGTTGGTCACGAACGTCAAGGCCGCGTACCACGCACGTATCGAAAAGCTCGACTGGATGGGCGCGGAAACGAAGAAGCAAGCACTGAGGAAACTTGAGACCTACACGATCAAGGTCGGCTATCCCGATCATCCGCGCGACTATTCCAGCGTCGTCGTGCGCGATGACGACCTGGTCGGCAACGTGCTGCGCGCGGGTGCCGCAGACTGGAGTTTCTACGTCGATCGCATCAACGGTCCGGTCGATCGCGCCGACTGGTCGATGACGCCGCAAACCAACGATGCATACAACGGTTCGCTGCGCGACATCGTATTCCCGGCCGGCATCCTGCAACCGCCAATCTTCGACCCGAACGCGGACGCGGCGATCAATTACGGCGCGGTCGGCGGCATCATCGGCCACGAACTTACCCACGGCTTCGACGACGAGGGTCGCAAGATCGACGCCGACGGCGCATTGCGCGACTGGTGGACTGCCGACGACGCGAAGGCGTTCGATGCACGCGCGAAGAGACTCTCCGCGCAGTATTCCGCGTTCGAGCCGCTGCCGGGCGTGCACATCAATGGCGATTTGACGATGGGCGAAAACATCGCCGACCTCGGTGGACTCACGCTCGCACTCGACGCATACCACGCCTCGCTTCACGGCCAGCCCGCGCCGGTGCTCGACGGCATGAGCGGCGACCAGCGCGTGCTTCTCGGCTGGGCGCAAGCCTGGCGAGGCAAGTTGCGCGAGGATGCGATCCGTCGCCAGATCGTCAGCGACCCGCATTCGCCGCGCGTGTTCCGCGTCAACGGCGTGGTGCGCAACATCGACGCGTGGTACGACGTGTTCGGCGTGAAACCCGGAGAGAAACTGTACGTCGCGCCGACGGATCGCGTGCGTATATGGTAGTAGCTCAGTCTGCACTCATCAGTGCATGCCCGCGCGGGGCCAGCCAGGCAATTCTCAGTTCTGGCCGCGTTTGGACTCGTCGCCGGTTTCCGTAGCGTAGGCATGACCATGGATCGCTTGCGTCAGCCGTTCGGTCGGCGCAGTTTCGGGCTGCGCCGCATCGACGCCGTGGGGGCCGTGCGATCCCGGATGCCCTGCACCGCCGGTCGGATACTTTCGCGGCTGCTTCGTCTGTGCGTTCTTGGCCTTGAGCAAGGCAAGCGTATTCGCCATCGCCTGTTCGCTGGTGATCGTCTTCGGCGCGCGCGGCGCGGCAGTGGATTTCTTCTTCTCGACAGGCGATGGCGAGACTGTCTTCTTCGCCGCCTTGGCGCTCTTGCTGGCGGCGGACGGTTTGCTGGTAGCCATGGCTTCTCCTTCCGATGGATTTTCGACGCGACTATGCGAGCCTACCCCTTGCCACGCGCCAAATCCAACGCCGCGCGTGCAAACGTTCAGGCCGGGAGGTGCGGACGCGTGTTTCGCACGACATGCATCATGCGTTTGCGAACGTCACTGCATGCACCGGCGGAAGGCGCGCCGGCAGTTCCTGCCAGTGATCGCCCTGGTTCTCGGTGATCCACACCCCGCCCGTCGTCGATCCGAACGCGTGCGCTTGTCGCGAATCGCATCGCCATCCACGAACATCGCAACATGGTGGCGCACCGCGCCGTGCTCATCAGCCACGTAGCCGCGCAGATTCGGATGCAGCGCGAACACGCCGTCGAGCACCTCGCCGACGCGAGTACCGGCGACTTCGAGCGCGACCTCGCTCGTCGGCTTGTCCGACGATCCGGGCAGCCAGCGCGACAACGCCGGAGCCAGCACGACCTTGGCCAAGCGTTTCTCCGTGCACTGAGAAACCAGAGGTTACGCCGCTGGATCGCCACACGCATATTCACGGTTCAACGATTCGACAGGAGCGGGCTTCAGATCAGCTGCCAGCCTTCCGCTTGCGCCGAAGCCATCGCCACAACAAGATCAGCCCACCGAAGACGATGATCAGCGGCATCAGCGCCGCGAACGCGCGAATCACGAATGCGGAGAGCTCTCGGCGATGGTATGCCCGAAATCGTGGACGGCCTGACCGATGTCCGAGCGGCCCGACTCGCCGTTTGGCGTCTGGAATACCATCGTGAGCAGGTTGGTGTCGATGCGGCGTTGGTGCTGGGCTGCGTCGCGCTGGGTCGCCTCGATCCGGCTTTCCACATCGGCCAGTTGCGTGGACAACGCGAGCATGTCGGCAACGGCGAGGTTGGGCCGGCTCTCGAACTCCAGCAGGCGCGCATGTTCCTTTTCGAGCCGGTCGTGCTGCAACGTGGTGTCCAGCACCGCCTGCGCAAGATCCTCGGCCTTGGTGCTGCGTTCGCCGAATTCGCCGCCCTTCCCGGCTTGCTGGATCAGCGGTTCGACGCCTTTCGGCGCGATGCGGACGGTCAGGCTGCCGCTAGGATTATCGCCGCCGCGTCGCTCGACATTGAGTACGACACAATCTCCGAACGTTTGCGCGAGACAACTGGCTTGCACGGCAACGATGCGCGCAGGAATCTCCTGCCCGGCGAGCCTGATGGTGGCGCTGTGTTCGTAAGCGAGGAACATGCCTGCCGGCGCATGCATCCCGGCCGCAGCAGCCTTGCCATCGGGAGCGGCAATCGCAGCTGCGGTCGCTCCGTCCCTTGCAGACTTGTTGGAGCACGCGACCAGCAGCAACGCTGTCGCGGCCCAGATCCATTGCTTCGTGCGCATGCAAGCCTCCTGCCGTCTGCAAGGTTTATATCATCGCCGGGCCGTTTTTTGCGGAACACCAGATAGACCCGATCGCGCTCGGCGACGCCCGCGACGGCCTGGTTGCGATTCATCACGATGCCATCGGGTCGGCCTGGATGTAACCTCGTCGAAGGCGTTGCGCAGCATTGCCATCGGTCGCCTCGATGGCATCGTAGATCGCCGATTCGGCGCGCAGGTTACAGCGTTCGTCCTGCGATGGGTCACGCGCGCCTGGCGAACCCGCGATTGCAGAACGCATTGCCAGCGCGAGTCCCACGGCGATCAGCCGATCGATGTTCATCATCGCAGCTTGCGTGCTACGTCTGCCCTGCCGCCGACGCGTCTTTCAACAGCGCAACCAACTGGTCGAGTTGCAAGCAGTAGCCATGCAGCACCTTGGCGGTGATGACGACGTAGCGATTGGCCTCGTCCCAACGACGCGCCTCGATCGCTTCGCGTACGCCGGGCACGGTCTTGACACCATATCCAGTCAGCATGCCCGGTGCATAGATCGTGTGCTTGAACCACGCACGCGTCGGCAAACCATCCTGATCGGTCAACGCCTGCTCCATGCGTCCCATCGCGGTGTCGATCGCGCGTTGCCTGGCAGGCGTCATCCTGAAATGTTCTACGGCAAGCGCGGCGTATGCGGCATCGCAGGCTTGCGCGCGCTTCTTGAGTTGCTTCGCCGCGAGATCCAGTGCCGCGAGATCGATCGTCGGCACATCCGAATCGCGCTCGGGCGGCCCGACCGGGCGCGTGGGATCGGAAACGAGCGCAAACGCATGCGCCTCCATCAACCTGTGCTGCTGCTCGGTGGCCTTGCGCGTGGCGTCGATCAGTTCGTGCAACTCGACGACATAGCGATCGAGGGTGTCGCTGAAATCGCCGAAGCGCATCGGCAAGACATCGGCATCGGCCATGCGCAGCGCGATGTGTCCGGCGACCCTGGACAACGCGACGCCATACGCGAAGTCAGGATCGCCGAAACGGATGTAATGGTCGAACGAGTCGTAGCGCGAATGATAGATGCCGCTATCGTCGTCCTCGCCACTGAATCCGAGATTCAGCGACGCGATGCCCAGGTGTTCCAGGAACGGACTGTAGTCCGATCCCGATCCGAGCGCTTCGAGCAGCAAATCGTCGCCTTTCGCCGCGAGTCTTCCGAATACCCTGGCGGCGCCATTGGACCATCCAGAGCTTTCAGCAGCGGCAGCGCATCGGCATACCCAATCGGCAACACCGGAATCTTCAGGACGGTCGTCGCATGCTTCAGCGCAAGCCGCTTCGCATCCTTCGTTGCACCGACGCCCGGCGTGAGCGGATCGCCAGGATACTGCTGGGTGTCCGCCACCGAGCCGCGCTGCACGCCATCGGCTGGCCGCCAGCCGCCTTTCGGATAGACATCGCCATTGCCGTAGCCATCGTCCTGCGGATCGGAATAGATCAGGCAACCGAGCGCGCCATGTTCCTGCGCAAGCTTCGGTTTCAGTCCGCGCCAACCGCCGCCGTAACGGGTGATGACGATCTTGCCGCGCACGTCGATGCCACGCCGTGCGAGCGTCTTGTAATCGTCGGGCATGCCGTAGTTGGCGTAGACCAGTTCGGCGGTGACATCGCCATCGCCGCCATAGACGTTGTACAGCAGCAGCGCGCCATCGAGCGCCGACGTAGCATCGCCGGGCACCGGCGGCTCGACGAGCCTGGCTGTGTACGTGTCCGGTGCGATCAGTTGCAGCGATGCCTGCTTCGGCGTTGGTTACAGCACGCTGAAGGTTTCGATGCGCGCGTCCCAGCCCCATGCGCGGAACTTCGCGAGCATGAACTCGGCGTTCGCCTTGTCGTGCGGCGAACCGACATGATTCGGCTGCGATGACATGTCCTTCAACCACTCGCGTTGATCGTTCGGATCGAGCAGCGCATCGAAGCGCTGTTCAAGGCTCAGCTGCTGCGCTGCGTGGTCGGCGCTGAAGCCGAGCATGTTTGCGTCCGTCGTGTCGACAGTGCGTGGTTGCGCGCCCGCAGCGGTCGTCAGCAGCAGGCAGCACAGCGCGCGCCAGGCGGGTGTCTTCCTTCGTGTCATGCCCATCCCCGCTCACGCAATCTGGCTACCATCGGCGGACGCGCCTTACAGGTCAAGTCTGGCTGTAGCATCCGTTTGTGGGTTGATCCAGAAACCGCTACGGCAAGATCCTCTGCTCAGCAGCACCATCGGAACGATGAACACCTCATGCAGAAGAAGATTGACGGCAGCCATTCGTCGATGTGTCGCACAAGCCTCGGCCTCGGCATCGCGCTGATCGTGTCCGGATGGCTGGCGACCAAACTCCAGGTCATTCCCAGGGTTGGCATCGTCGTTTCCCCGCTGGCACCGGATCTGGTACTGCTCGGATTCGTCATGATCTCCATGGCCATCGCGTGGACGTGCACGAACCGGCCATCGGCCCGCCTGCTGATCACGGTCGGCCTTGCATTGCTGTTCGGCCTGAATACGCGCATACCCAGTGTCGTGGACGATGTGCTGGCGCGATGCAATCAGGTCCGCTTCGTGCAAGGCAAGCGCCTGCCGGCAACCGAAGCGCAGCCGATCCACATCGACTCGAACGTCGTGAGCATCTCCGCACGCGATATGACCTACGACTCGGTGCAACCGTCCTGCGACCAGCGCGGATGTTTTTTCCTCGATGGATTCCAGACGCCAGGGCACGGCAGTTACTGGCATGAGAACGTCGAGTCCGCCCTGCATGACGCCGGCTTCGTGAAAGCCGAACCGGGGCAGCGAGCGCCCATGATCGCCGTCATGCAGACCGCGTCGGATGACTTCAGCTCGATCCGGATCGAGTTGAAGGACATCGACGGTAAATCGGTGGCTGTCTACACAGGTCGCTTTCGGAAAGGATTCCCGTGGGAGACGCTGGACTCGATGACCCGGGCCGGCGTTCATTCGGAGCGCATGCGCTTCGAGTACCTCATGCATGGCAATCTTCTCAACCAACGGATCGGCGACTTGGTTGCTCCGGCTACCAGCCATCCGATGCGCGATTTCCTGAACCTGGTACGCCATCCGTGATGTGATCGGCCATGACCTGCCGGGAACATCGGTGGTCGACTGACGCCATCGGCCTGGAGCGCCCGCATGCGAGCGTCGCAATCGGTCAGCGGTGCGGACGCGGTTTCGCTGGCGGAACGGGAGCCTGCGTCGGCGCGGGCAGCGGGATCAATTCCAGGCGCAGGCAACCCGCCGCAGCGCGCGTGCGGACCGACTCGTCCTTGTCGTCGAGAAACGGCCTGAGCTCGACTTCGAGCGCTGGATCGTCGCGCAACGCGATCGCATGCACGGTGGCCGCGCGCACCGATGCGTCCTTGTCGGCCAGCGCCTCGCGCATCGCCAGCAGCACCCTGGGGTCCGGATCGTTGCTCAGCATCAAGGCTGCTGCGGCGCGACTGGAAATGTTCGGGTCCGACAGCAGCCCTTCCAACGACGCAACGCCAAGTCCCAGGCCGGCAACGTGGGCGAAGCCGATGCCACGGCCCACGAGATACGGAATCATTGCCTTGGGTGTGTAGAACATCCGCAGCGCCCCCCGCCCCTGCGCGGTGAAATATCCCGATGCCGCCTCGTGTTCGCCGGCCAGCACTGCAATCAGTACGTCGCGCCCACTGGCGTCGCCCAGTGTCGCCAGCGCTTTGGCGGCGGCAAAGCTCACCTCGGGTACCGGGTCGTTCAGCGCCTCGCGCAGCGTCGGCACGGTGTCCTTGCCCTTCAGGTCGAGCAGGCTCGCGATGACCGCGACGCGCACCTGGACATCGTTGTCGTGCAGCATCGCCTTGAGTTCGGACAGATACGGCTCGCGCGGCCCGATCAGGCTCATTGCCTGCACCGCCAGTTTCCGCGTATCGGGATTCCGCGCCTTCAACGCGTCGTCAAGGATCATGTGCGCGCGCTCGGCTGTGGTCGCGACATTCGCCATCTCCGCAGAACTCGTGCGCGCGAACGCAGGCAGCGCGAGAGCCAGGCAGGACGCGACCAACATGGGGAGGGGAACAATGCGCATGCGGGAGCCAGGTCGAAGCGGGTCGACCGAAGATGGACAGATTGGGGACGCGGAGACTTCCGGAGGAAGCGAATCCTCCCGCAGGTTCGCGCCTGCGGCAAGTGCGGCGGACGGTTGGGCGTTCAGTCCCGCGGCCGCCAGCGCATGACCAGGCCGCTTTCACGATGCCGCTGGATAGTGTCCATAGGCATCGTTGGCTCCGTCGCAGATCTCAGTCGATCCGGTACACGCGAGGAGCCGGCATGTCCTCGTCGACCTGCAGGAACCAGCGTCCGGCGATGCCCGGAATCACGATCACCTCGGGCGACTCCATGGTCTTGCGCAGTTTCACTGTTCCCTTGAGCACCTTCCAGCGCTGGCCGTTCTCCAGTTCGAAGACGGTGCCAGGTTCCCATTCGCTGACCGCGCCTTTCAGGCGGCTCTTGATCGGCTCGCTGTCCAGGCCGATCGACCATGCGTGGCTCTTCCCTTCTTCGGCGTGCGCGGCCTCTGCCTTCACGGCCTGTTCGACCTTCACCGACTCCTCGCGCAGCAGGCTGTTCAACAACTGCAGTTGCGCAGGCGTCAACGTGTCCAGGCCGGTCGCATGGCGTTGCTCCGGGGTCAGGCGCTGCTCGATGGCGACATACGCCTGCTCCGCCATCGCGGCGAACGATGCGCACGCAAGCGCCAGGGCCAGTACCACGGTCGTTGCACGCATGATCGATCTCCGAAGGAAATGGGCGCCGTCGCATGCAGAGGCGCACGGCGCGACCGCCAAGCATGCACGCGGTGTGTTGCAGTTTGATGTCGACGGCAACAGCGCTGGCAACCTGCGGCCGCGCACCGGATACTTCCGCCATGCCGACCATCGACTTTCCGCTGACCAGCGACTACATCGAGCTCAACCAGTTGCTCAAGCTCGTCGGCCTCTGCGACAGCGGCGGCATGGGCAAGACGCTCGTCGCGAGCGGCGTGGTCACCGTCGATGGCATCGTTGAACTGCGCAAGACCTGCAAGATCCGCGCGGGCCAGATCGTGCGGATCGGTGATGTCGAGGTGCGCGCGGCGTAATCGCGAACCCGGCATACCGTCCGCCAGCGAACCGGAGCGCCCGCCTCAGGTGCCGGATTCATCTCTTGCCGGATATCATCGCGAACGCCTTCGCAGGAACGATCCGCATGCTCCACGACCACACGATCGACGGCTTGCCGGTGCGCACGAGCGACATCCTCTGCACGCGCGACGGCAGCGACCGCAGTCTCTACGGACGCGTATGGAAGGCGATCGGCGCGCTGGTGCCCGGCGAGATCGATCACTGCGCGCTGTACCTGGGTCCTGGCAGCCGCTTCATCGAAGCCGACGCACGCGGCGTGAGCGTGCTAGAGATGCCGGGCGCGACCTGGGACGCGCATGCGCTGGTCCGCGAACGCCTGTTTCTCGACAGCTTCGTCGGAGTCGCTTATCCCCTCGCCGATCGCGGCCTGGCCCCGGCCGAGGAAGACCGGATGTGCGAAGCCGTCGCCGCGTATTGCCTGCAGCAGGTCGCTGCGGAGCGGCCATTCAATTTCGACCTGCTCGACGGAACGGACCCGGAGCGCGCCTACTGCAGCCAGCTGATCGCCGAGGCCTATCGCAGCGTCGGCATCGAACTCGACAGCAACATCGGCATTCCATCCGCTGCCGTTTTCCGGCGTGCGGTCTTTCCGCAGGAACTTTGGAATGCCTCCACCCACCGGCGCGTGGGAGAGGATCCGCAGGAAGCGTGACGGCGGCGCTGCGTCGGGGCGCGCAACGCTTAGAACTTGGCGGATCCAGCGGTCTTCGTCACCACGACTGTCGCGGAATCGACGTCGGCATCGACTAGGGCGAATGCATAGACCCCGAGCATCACTTTCGGGTGGGTCACCGTCGCGAGCAGGACGAACAGCTTCTTGCCGACTTCGCCGCCGCTGACCGTCAGCTGCGGACCAAGCTCGCCGGACCACACGCATTGCACCCCCTTCGGGCAGCGCGAATCGTCGACCTTGTCGAGCACGATGTTCAGGCCGTCCGGATACGTCGCCGCGCGCCCTTTCTTCAGCACGACGCGCGCGCCGAACGACGCCTTCGCCGCTGGCGCGGCCTGCACAGGCGCGGCGCTGGAGGTGGGAATCGCGGTGGCGACCGGTTGCGTGCAACCCGCCAATGCGAGCACGGCGCCCGCGAGCGCGCCATGGATGCGCACCCAGCGATGCGAGCGAATCGTCATGGTGCTTCTCCTGGGCGGCGGGTCTTGATCGGTTACCTGATTGTGCACGTCATTGCGACGGGAAGAGCCATACGCGCCGGATCAGGCCTTCCGTCACCTCGTACACGGCGACGACTTCGGTCGCTACCGCAGAAAGGATGGCCCTGCATTGCGGATTCCATGGGTCGCATCGCCGCTATGGCGCGCGGCTCGACGGATACAGGTCCGCTTCCCTGACCCAGCCCTGCGTCGACTTTCTGTCGGCATTTGTAAAAGCGGCCTGCACCCAACCCGGCTGCGTCGACGAGACCTTCAGTGCGTCTCCCGTGGTCACGTAGTTTCGCAGCGTTTGTCCGGTGGACGCGGACGCATGGAAGCGCGTCTTCTTCGCAGCTGCGATACGAATTGCCGACCATGATCCAGTCCGGTCGAGCTGCAAGGTGGCGCCGTCTTTCGTGGCGAACTGCTGCACGTTCCAGCATCCGCCGTGTTCTTCCTTGAGCTTGATCGTGACTGTGTGTCCGGACGACTTGCCCGAGAATTCCAGGGTTCCATCGATCGCTTCGGAACGATCGGCGGGAAACCAGGTGGTGATCCTGTAAGGCGGCTTGCCATCGGCCTTGCCGCGCAGATAGAAGATGCATGAGAACTGCGGGCCTTGGCTGGAAGCGTCTTGGCCGGTGCCTGAACTGTAGTACCCGGTGATCGTCTTGGTGCCGTGATCCACCGCGACAACGAACTCATCGCCCTCGCCAGAAACATCCTGGGCCATGGCGACCGAAGGAACAACCAGCAACGCGATTGCGACACGCAACATGGCTTGTCGTTTTGTCCACATCAACCAAGCCTATCAAAGCAACAATGGCCAGGGTGATTTGCATTTTCGAACGCCCTTGACTCTGCGCAGCAACCCAAGCGGCCAGTATCGAGAAGGATGACGCGTGCATGTCCGGTCGTCCGCGCGCATGTCCGCGTACACGGAAAGTCGCGGCCAGGAACGGGCAAACGACACAGGATCAAGCACTTGCATTCCGAAATTGCCTGGCATGGAAACTGCATCTGTCACTGCGTCGTGCCAATTCGCAATTCCGGTGCCCACCCACCGCGATGCAGGCATGCACCCATTCCCCACCATGCGATCCCCATGACCCTGCATCGATCTCCCGGCTTTTCGTTTTTCATCCGCTTCGCAACAGCGATGCGCTTCCAGCATGTCCGCTCATTGGTGCTCGGGTTGCTGTTGCTGTTGTCCCAGGCCGCTGCCGCGACGGACAAGCTGGATGCGTTGCTCAAAAAGGCGATGACGGGAACGCAGACGCCCGCCGTTGCCGTGCTGGTGATCCGCAACGGCCACATCGCAGAGCAGTCCGTGCGCGGCGTGCGACGCAACGATCGCCCGGACAAGGCCACGCGCGACGATGTCTGGCTGCTCGGTTCCACCAGCAAGGTCATGACGGTCGCGATGATCGCCAAGCTCGTCGAACACGACCAGTTGTCGTGGGATGCCACGCTGCAAACGATGCTCCCGGATCTCGCCGCGTCGATGCGTCCCGAATACCGTGGCGTGACCCTGATCCAGCTGCTGTCGCATCGCGCGGGACTGCCCGAGAATGCGCGCGCCCACGTGTTCGTGGAATCCTTCTTCACCGACACTCGCCCGCTGCCGGAGCAGCGACTTGCCTTCATCTCCACGGCGCTGAGGGACACACCCGAAGTCGCGCCCGGCACCGCATTCAATTACAGCAACACTGGCTTCCTGATTGCGGCGGCCATCGCCGAACGCACGACCAAGACCAGCTTCGAGGACCTCATGCAGCGCGAGGTGTTCACGCCGTTGGGCATGGCCAGCGCTGGCTTCGGCCCGACCCACGACGGCCAACCGCTGGCCCATCGCGGCGGCAAGCCGGTGACCCGGCCGATGACCCGTTACGACGACGGCGTGCCGATGCTGTTCACGCCCGCCGGCAACATGCACATGAGCCTGCACGACTGGGCGTTGTTCTGCCTCGACCAGCTCGCCGGAAGTCGCGGTCGCGGCAAGTTACTGACCCCGGTTTCCTACCATCTGATGCAAACCGTCCAGCCCGACAGCCCAGCCGGGCTGGATTGGGGCGTCCAGGATTCCATCGCCGGGCGCAAAGGCCCGGTGCTCGCGCATGGCGGCTCGGACGGCAACTCGCTGGCATGGGTGGTCCTGTTCCCGAAGACTGGCAACGGCGTGCTGGTCGTGGCCAATGCCGCGGAGGACATGGGCGGCGACAAAGCGACGAAAGCGGTGCTCGGTGGATTGTTTCCGAGCCTGAGCCCGGCGAAGTGAGGGAAAAGGAAAGCTGACCGATTTGTTGATGCGGTCTGCATATCGTCCCGGAACGATTTGACTGATTCGTTATCCCCGCGAACGTGAGGATAACGAATCCCATAGATGGCCAAAAACACCCGGCCCCTTGATCGACGAAAAGGGCCCTCCTGATTCCCCATCTGTCTCATCCCATAAGACGCGGCATGGCGATGCTGCAACCTTCTGATTCGAAGGATGTTGCGTCATGGCCAAGAATGCGGTGCAGTTCCAGCGAGGCATGAGTCTGGCGGAGTTTCTTAAGCAGTACGGCAGTGAGGAGCAGTGCCGGGAGGCGTTGCTGCAACAGCGCTGGCCGGACGGATTTTGCTGTCCGAATTGCGGCCACGCCGGGCATTGCCAGCTCAAGGGGCGCGATCTGTTGCAGTGCAATCGCTGCAAGCACCAGGTCTCGCCGACCAGCGGCAGCGTGTTTGCCGAGACCAAGCTGCCGTTGCGGATCTGGTTGACCGGCTACGCCGTTGAAAGGCGCTTCTGGCGATGTACCTGCTGACCCAGAGCAAGAACGGAATGTCGGCGCTCTCGCTGCGCCGTCAGCTGGGGGTGTCCTACAACACGGCCTGGCTGCTCAAGCACAAGCTGATGCAGGTCATGGTCGAGCGCGACGCCGAGCGGCCGTTGAGCGGCAACGTGCAGATCGACGATGCGTATTGGGGCGGCGAGCGGCATGGCGGAGGGACTGGTCGCGGCAGCCCGGGCAAGACGCCGTTCGTGGCGGCGGTGGAATGCACGCCGCAAGGCCACCCGGTGCGGATGCGCATGGACGTGGTGGCCGGATTGCGCAAGACCGAACTGGCCGCGTGGGCCTCGCGCTGCCTGGTACCCGGCAGTGCGGTGCTGTCCGACGGACTGGGTTGCTTCGCCGGCGTCGTCGCTGCCGGTTGCACGCACGAAGCGATTGTCACCGGCGATGGGCCTCCGACCAACGCGCGTTTCGTGTGGGTCAACACCGTCCTGGGCAACGGCAAGAACGCCCTGCACGGGACCTACCACGCATTGCGCCCGAAGTATCTGCAGCGCTATCTGTCCGAGTTCTGCTACCGCTTCAATCGACGCTTCGACCTGGAAGCGCTCGTGATGCGGCTGCTCTACGCCGCCGCACGGACGCCACCGCTGCCGTACAAGCTCGCAACGGTGGATGCGTGATGTAGGGAATCAGGAGGGCCCTTGCGGGCCCTTTTTGGTGCTTCGTGCCTGGTGCTTGCCTAATGCTCAGTGGCGATAACCGCCATTGTCGTCTTGCGGCCTCACGTCAACCGTCACCCGGATGTAGCGGCCCGGACGGTGGTCCATGAACGCCTGATAGATCTGGCCAGCATACCGATAGGTAATGTTGTACCCACCACGTCCACGGTTGTCGTAGCCATTGTCGGTGCGGTTGTCGTAGCCATTCTGGCCGGTCGTCACGACAGTGCGGCAGCGACGAACCACACCACCGGTGTCCTGATATTGGTAGTCGTTGCGATCGTTATTGGTGTGCGCACCGATGCTGCCACCAATCACGGCACCGGCGATGGTCGCGGCTTTGCGACCGTCACCCTTGCCGACCGTGTTGCCGAGCGCACCTCCGACGAGGGCGCCGATCAGCATGCCGCCGGTATTGGTATGGCCATCGCCACGATACAGGCGGCCATTGTCGTCGCGGTAGTAGCCGCTTTCATAACCGTTGGTCTGCTCATTCCAGCATTCCTGGCGTTCATAGGAAACCTGGCCATTGGGATCGTACGGCCTGAATTGGTAACGATCGTAACCGCCAATCGGTTCGACTCGAACGACTTCCGCGCGGTCGGTGTGCAATGTGCGCTGCGAAGGGCGTGCATCATTGTAGCCGTGGACATCGCGCGGGTCGTTGCCGTAGTCCTGAGCACCCGCAAAAGCGCTGCCGGCAGCAACAGAAATTGCGAGGGTAAGTACAGTGATTGCGATGCGTTTCATTAAGGGAACTCCGTAACGCCACGTTGGCGCGCAACGGTACAGTGCCGGACGGCGGCTATCCGTAGCCTTAACGCAATCCGGCATCGTTCATCGGCTTTGCAAGCGGCAGAAGAAAGTCCAGTCATGGGCCAGAGCGATGGACCGCTTCAGTCGTACATTCGCTCTGGCCATGTTCAGGCGCCCGCTTCGTCCGGCTGAATGCTTCGGACTCCACGCATCGATGCCTTGAATCCACCCCTATCGCATCTCTTCCTCGCCATCGCCGTCCCGATCGGATTTCGAACTGCGCTGCGCATCGCCGGGATCGTCGATCGGGCTGTCTTCCGATGTCTCGAAATTGCTTTCCTCGGTGTCCTCGCTTTCGCGTTGCGGCTGCGGCTGCTGGCCGTACGGCGGATTGTTCGCTCGCGGATTCATGGTCCTCTCCCTGGTGAAGTCGATGCATGGCGCATTCCTGCGCCCTCGAGTCCTGCATCGCGATGCTTGCACCTGTCGACGGAACGGGGGCTGAGGACGCAGTCCCAACGCAGGGTGGCAGCGAGCTTGAGGTGCGAGGCATCCTGCCCGTCTTGCGTGAGGACGATGACGACGTAGTCCCCTGACAGCACAAGCTTGCCCGACCAGCGCGTTACTGCCGTAGCACCGTCGATGAGCTCGACCCGGGACATGGCAGGCGATGGTTTGACGATGGAGAACACACTGTGGCGATAGTCCGAACCGATCGTCATCGATAGCCGTTGCCCGGGCCGCGCATGCAGCACGTACCTCTCGGATCCCTGCCCAGTCTGCCAAGGCAAACATACCCGCCCCGGCACCGCTCGCAGCTCAATGCGTCGAAAAAATCAACGGCACATCAAGCGTCTTCCCCGCAGCCGACGGGACGCGCCATGTCCTCGCGGCAGTCAGCGCGGCGGCGTCGAGCGCTTCGAACTTGCTCGATTGCTTCACCGTTGCAGACTCGACCGAACCGTCCGCGTTGAACAGGAAGTGGACCAGCACGATGCCTTCGTGGCCCGCTGCCTTTTCGGCGTCCGGGTAGTCCGGCACTGGTGTGTACGCAGGCGCGGTTGCGATCGATTTCGCCAATTGTTGCGGCGGCGGCTGCGGCTGTGGCTGCGGCTGTTGTGCAGGCGGCTGTTGCAGCGCAGACCGTTGCGGCAGAAGTTGTTGCGTGGTTACCCGCTCCAGTGCCGGTTGTGGCAGAGCCGGTTTTAGCGGGATGGGTTGTGGCAACGCCGGGCGTTGCGGTGGCGGACGATACGAGGCCACGGGTTGCGACGGCGGCGGCAGCAAGAGAGGGTCTGGCTGGACAGGTATGCAGGTTTCTATCTCCATGGCGCGGAGCTGCGCCATCGGGTAGAACCCGCTCGATCCGGCAGCCTCGAAATCGAGCTGGTCCTGGATCTGCTGCCGCGTTGCAGCGCAGCGCACCCTGCGGTTGAGCTCCTGCTGCTGCAGCGGAGAGATGCCCACCGCATCGTGGGGTTTCGGCCCGAGGATCGACAGCAGCACACGGCCACGCTGCGCGTTTCCGACCTTTGGACTGGAAGCGTCACGCTCCTGCGCGATGCAGGCACCGCTCAGCAGCAGCCCGACCAGACCCAGATGTAGCGCGATGATTTTCATGACGGACAGACTAGCCGATGCTGGAAGCGGACGGGAGTGGTCAAACGTATAGTTCGGCACTCTTGCATAGCCTGCGATGCGCACGGATGCGCAAGTGTCGCGAAAGACAGGCGGTCATGGGCGAGCACACGCGGCGCTTGTCCATCCATGGACAGCCCAGGCTCGCCACGAACGGGTTCACGCAGCCTGCTGGATCGTGTCCACGACGCCAGCCACCACTTGCGACAGCCGCTGCAGCGTCGGCACGATGGGCTGACCTTCGAACGCATGGCCCTTGTCGAACAGCGCCTGGAACGACGCGCTTGCGTAACTTGCCAGTTTCATCTGCCCGGAAGCCGATACCGTCGAGAACTCTCCGCTCACGCCGACATCCAGCTTGCCGACCTTCACGAGGCCCTTGTCAGGGTCCTTGAACGCGACATTGTGCAGCGCGACGACCGCGAAGGTCGGAACGATGAGCCGATGCCTTTCGTCGAGGTCCAGGTCGTTGAGTCCGTAAAGGGAATCGTCCCCTCCCTTGTACGGCATGATCGCGTCGACGATGAGCTCCAGCAAGTCGGGGCGCGCGGCTTTCAACGCCCCGGTTTCGAGCGCAGCCATGAGTTTCTCCCTGGAAACATCGAACAGGAATCGCGTGTAACGGGTCGGTTGCTTGCCACCGCTGCGCACGATGTCGCAGGCGAGGAAGTCCAGCGCAGCGCGCAGATTGTGGATGGCGTCCCCGAGCATCAGCGGGATGTCGCCCGGCAATTCCCGGGTGAGTTCCAGCCGGACGATGGACACGCCCTCCTTCGCTTCGGCATCGACGCCGATATTGCAGAAGTCGCTCTGGCAATACGCTTCCATCGCGGATTTGAGATCACGGATGTGCCGATTGGCCCGATCGATCCTCTGTCTTGATCCTTCGAACATGAAGCGATCCTCGTGATGGTCTGGGAAGCAGCGGCAAGCCACGATTCCTGGCGGCTGGAAAATTGTGGCGTTCGATCATAACGCCGGAATCGCGAAGCGAGTTACCAAAGCTCGGCGCAGGGACCAGAAGCCGATGTCCGGGCGATAGGTGTAGCCGAGCTGCTCGTACATGCGCAGCGCGCGGTGGTTTTCGTGGCTCGCGTGCAGGCACGGCGTGCGGCCGCGTGCGAGGTTTTCGTTGGTCAACATCGCAGACAGACGACGCGCGTAGCCGCGGCCGAGGAAATCCGGATGCGTGCAGATCGCACTGATTTCCTGATGCGTTTCCGTGCCCATGCGCTCGCCGACCATCGCCGCGAGGCGGACATGCCCGCCATTATCGGCTTCGTAGATGCCGAAGTAGCGGCCCATCTCCATCGTCCGCGGGCGGAAATAATGCGGATACACCAGCGCTGTCAGCTCGAACACATCCGCACGATGCGCCTCGGTGAGTTCGATCATCTCCGGCCCGTCGATCACCGCGATCGGTGACGTGCAGATCATCTGAGCGAGCGGCGCGTACGCGTTGAGACTCCATCTATCCGGCAACGTCGGTGCCACGCCGAGCAGGTAGACGGTTTCGTCGGGTGCCAGCAGGGATGCGATGGAGTCGGCGACGTCCGCATCGGCGCTTGCTGCGGAGAGAAAAGGTGCGACTGCTGGTGGATAGCGTGCTGCATCGCCAGCGCACAGCGACAAGGCGCGATGATTGCTGCGCAGTGAAGACCAGATTGGGTTGTCGAGGTCCGACACATCGGCCTGCAACGCCATTAGATTCGCCTTTTACGTAAGAAACCAGGCAATGACACCGACAGCAGTCACTGCGATGGCCGCAATATCGCGTTTTTTCTTGGGGACGGCGTTTGCGGAGGCCGACGACAGTGTTGAATTTACAGAACCTTTCTTTCCAACATCCAGAACCTCAGCAGTAGCATTGCTGCCCATGATCGTCTGATGGATTTCGATTGGCGCTGGGAACGGCAAGTCATGGTATGCAGCCGGCTGTAAAGTCGCGTCAACACCCAAGTGATATGCCAATCCGACGCTTACACCTTGCGCAGCTGCACGACTGGCACTAGCACTTCGAGATCGAATCGTATCCCACAACTTGTCATGATCGGCTGGCAATTGTTTACCTGATTAGCCCCGACCCTCAGCCCGAAGTCGCGTGATATGAGACCTCGGCCGCGCACGCTGACCCTCTGTCCCCGACGTGGAGAGCGGTCATGGCG
>JAYTOP010000012.1:0-121939 GCA_043747745.1 Pseudomonadota bacterium | reverse complement strand
GCATCGCCAGCTCGCCCGATGGATGCGCGTACCGTGCGGGGCGAAGCGACGCCGCGACGGGCAACCCTGCCAAGCAAAGAGCGAACCCGGCAAGCGTCGGTGCAAGTGGCATGGTGGATGCTCCACCGGGCCGCGTACACCGGAAGGCATCGCCCGCGTGACCGCGAACCTGCCGAGTCGGCACAGTGCCGAATGATTGCCGAGCGACCGCTACGCCGTCCCGCCGAAAACAGGGCAGCAGGCCATGCGTGGGGGCATCTTTGGGGGCATGTTGCATAACGTGGCTGGCATCATCCGCGCAGTTGCTACGTTTCCGGCGATGATTCGATAGAGTCCCCGACTTAAAACCCTTGCAGTTACTAACTTTCAGAGATTCAAGGTGTTTGAGGCGAGCGAGTAGATAAATCCCTGGGTAGCACCGGGGTAGCACGATGAGCGAACACACCCGCGCCTACGTCACACCACCGCTCTCTTTCCCGGTTCCGATTGGCTCCATGCTGCAGGCGCGGCTGTACTCCGACCCGTAGTCGATCGGCGGCGGCAAACGCACACCAGAGCAGGTGCCGCAATGAAGCCCTACACAAATGCCCTGACACTGAGCCACCGCGGCAAGGGAATTCCCTATGGCGGAACGGGCGAGGTTCGCGAAGATGGCGATGCCAACTTTGGCTTTCGTGACCTCAAGGGACAGCCTGAGATGCACGAGGAGATCCCCGAACTCCAGCGGGACCCGGCGCTGGCTCGGTTGGTGTGCTCGATCAACGCTTCGAATACTGGCCTCCCAAGTTCCGCAGTTCGCCGCCGTAATTTCGCATTCCGATTTGGGACACGCCAACAAAGTCAACAACTTGGCGGCGACTTGGTGCCCGATTCCGAATAGTCGTGTAGTGGCACGTCTTAACATTTAGAGTTATTCCTATAAATGCTTTTGGTGTGATAGCGTGGCAACATGTTCACGCGACTCAGCCGCTCCGGTGGCCGGACCTATCTGCAGATCGTCGAGTCCTTCCGGACCGGCGCGGATGTGCGCCAGCGGGTGATCGCCAACCTCGGCCGGCTTGATCAGCTCGAGCCCAAGCATCTGGATCCGCTGATCAACGGTTTGAACCGCGCCCTGGGTCGCAGCCAGAACACCGCGCTGCCGATCCAGTACGAGAGTGCGCGTGCCTTTGGCGATGTGTACGCACTGCATGCGCTGTGGAAGGAACTGGGTTTTGGCGATGCCATCGGGCGCGCATTGCGGTCCTCGCGCCGCGCATGCGATGCCGAAGCGCTGGTGCGCGCGATGGTGTTCAACCGCTTGTGCGCACCGGACTCCAAGCTCGGCTGTCTGGAATGGCTGGAGATGGTAGCGATTCCAGGCATGCCCGCTGCGGTCACCCACGATCAGTTGCTGCGCACGATGGACGCGCTCATGGATCGTTCCGAAGCGGTCGAGGCTTCGGTGGGCAAGCTGTTGCGACCGATGCTCGATCAGCAGTTGTCGGTGGTGTTCTACGACTTGACCACGATCCGCATTCACGGCGAGGGCAAGGTTGCCAACGATCTGCGCGCGTTCGGAATGAACAAGGAAACCGGCGGCATCGCACGCCAGTTCGTGCTCGGCGTGGTGCAGTCGGCCGAGGGCCTGCCGCTGATGCACACCGTGCATGCGGGCAATGTCTCGGAAACCAAGACGCTCAAGGCGATGCTGGCCGAAGTACTCAAACGTTTCCCGGTCGAACGGGTGATCGTGGTCGCCGACCGCGGCCTGCTCAGTCTGGACAACGTCGCCGAACTGGGCGAACTGGCCACCACGACGAAACGCCAGTTGCAGTTCATCCTGGCGGTGCCGGCACGACGCTATGCCGAACTGGGCGGCACCCTGAAGGGACTCACGTTCCAGCCCGACCGCGAGAGCCTGGCCGAGGGACAATTCGCTGACCATCGGCTGGTGGTCGCGCACGACCCGAAACGTGCTGCCGAGCAATCGGCCAAGCGGCGCGCAAAGATCGCCGAGATCGAAGTCCTGGCCGAGAAGATGGTCAGCAAGCGCGACGCGCAGGATGCCGGCCAGAGTACGCGCGGCCGCAAGGCCAGTGATCGCGGCGCCTACAGCCGCTTCCAGACCGCCCTGGCCGAAGCCAGATTGACCCGCTATCTGCACGCCGACTACGAGGCCGACCGCTTCTCCTACGCCGTCGACGAGGCCGCCATCACCGAGGCCGAACGCTTCGACGGAAAGCTGGTGCTGCTGACCAACGTGCTGGACTTCAGCGCCGAGCAGATCGTGAATCGCTACAAGAGCCTGGCCGACATCGAGCGCGGCTTCCGCGTGCTCAAGAGTGACCTGGAGATCGCACCGGTCTTCCACCGTCTGCCCGATCGCATCCGCGCCCATGCATTGGTCTGCTTCCTGGCGCTGGTGCTGTATCGGATCATGCGCATGCGCCTGAAGGCCAGCGGCAGCAGCCACAGCCCGAAGACCACGCTGGAAATCCTGCGCCGCATCCAGCAGCACCGCGTCACCATCGGCCCCCATCCCCATACCGGCACCAGCAAAGCCACCCCGGAGCAACTCGAACTATTCGCCGCACTCAAGCTGGCCAACCCCAAAGCCACCGTGTAGTGACATTTTTGACCGCATCGCGGTAGACAAATCAAAGACTTGCGTGATTAGCTGCGGAACTTGTGTGGCCAGGATCCGCTCAAGGTGGGCAAAAGCTGAGCCTGTCGAACCACACTGGCATACTCGCGTGCCCAACACCGCGAATGCCACCGTGATCGACCAGGCCCAGCTCAACCAGACGATGTTCGACCAGCTCGCCGCCGCCGGCCACAACCGCATCCCGATCGTGCGCGAGGTGCTGTCCGACCTCGACACGCCACTGTCGGTGTACCTCAAGCTCGCCGATGGCCCGTACACGTATCTGTTCGAGTCGGTCGAAGGCGGCGAGACCTGGGGCCGCTATTCGATCATCGGTCTGCCGGCGAAGCGTACCTACACCTTTCGCGGACACACGCTCGAAGTACGCGAACATGGCGAGGTCGTGGAAACGCGCGAGCTCGCCGATCCGTTCGCGGAAGTCGAAAGAATCCGCGCGCAGTTCCATGTACCGCGCATGCCCGAGCTGCCCGCGTTCACCGGTGGACTGGTCGGCTATTTCGGATTCGAGACGATCGGCTGGATCGAGCCGCGCCTCGCCGAGGATGCCGGCAAGCCCGACCAGCTCGGCACGCCCGACGCGTTGCTGATGCTGTCCGACGAAGTCGCGGTGTTCGACAACCTCAAGGGCCGGCTGTACCTGATCGTGCACGCCGATCCCGCGCAGCCGCAGGCGTACGCAAAAGCGCGGCGACGGCTCGACGAACTCGTGCACCGGCTGCGTCATTCCGGACGCAGCTACCCGGACATGCTCGCCCCGTCGGCCTTGCAGGAAGAGGATTTCATTTCCGGTTTCACTGAGGAAGGCTACAAGGCCGCCGTGCGCACCGCGCAGGAAGCGATCCGCGCGGGTGAGGTGTTCCAGGTCGTGCTGTCGCAGCGGATGTCGGTGCCGTTCCGAGCGCGGCCGGTCGATGTGTACCGCGCGTTGCGCGCGCTGAACCCGTCGCCGTACATGTATTTCCTCGACCTCGACGGAACCCAGGTCGTCGGTTCATCGCCAGAGATCCTCGTGCGCCTGAAGGAAGACAAGGTCACCGTGCGCCCGATCGCCGGCACGCGCCCGCGCGGCAGGACGCATGAGGAAGACCTCGCACTCGAAGCTGAATTGCTCGCCGATCCCAAGGAACGCGCCGAGCACCTGATGCTGATCGATCTCGGTCGCAACGACGTTGGCCGCGTCGCCGTACCTGGCAGTGTGAAGGTCGGCGAACAGTTCGTGATCGAGCGCTATTCGCATGTGATGCACATCGTCAGCGAAGTCACCGGCACCCTGCGCGAAGGACTGAGCTACGCCGACGTGCTGAAGGCCGCGTTCCCGGCCGGCACCGTCAGCGGGGCGCCGAAGATCCGCGCGCTCGAACTCATCCGCGAACTCGAACCGATCAAGCGCAACATCTACGCGGGAGCGATCGGCTACATCGGCTGGTGGGGCGACGCCGACACCGCCATCGCGATCCGCACAGCAGTCATCCACGACGGCCGCCTGCACGTGCAAGCCGGCGCCGGCATCGTCTACGATTCGGACCCACAGACCGAGTGGAACGAGACCATGAGCAAGGGCCGCGCATTGTTCCGCGCTGTGGCGCAGGCGGCGGAGGGGTTGTGAATCGGGTTTTCCCTCTCCCGCTGGCGGGAGAGGGTAGGGTGAGGGTGGTTTATTCGGAGTGAACCGAATGGAGAAACGCAGCAATATTCCATTCGCGCGGAAACTGCGTAATACAGGCACTGATGCCGAGTCGAAGTTTTGGCAGTCGGTGCGAGCCCGCCAGCTTGCCGGTTGGAAGTTTCGTCGGCAGTTTCCCTATGGCCCGTATGTTGTCGACTTCATCTGCCTCGATGCGAAGATGATTGTCGAATTGGACGGTGGTCAACACGCTGAGCATCTGGATTACGACGCAGCGAGAACGCAGTTTCTGGAGTCTGCAGGATTCCGTGTGCTTCGATTCTGGGATCACGATGTATTGCGCAATCTTAATGCGGTGTTGGAGCAGTTGTTGTACGTATTGGCGGAGAACCACCCTCACCCCAACCCTCTCCCGCCAGCGGAAGAGGGAGAGGGAGCAGAATAGGCGGAGTACGATCTACCAGGCGCGTCCGTATTGCACCGGAGCCTGGATCTCCACGCCAAGTTCCTTCGCAGCGCGTCGCGGAAAATACGGATCGCGCAGGAATTCGCGCGCCATGATGATCAAATCCGCGTCGCCGTCGTCGAGGATCTGCTGCGCCTGTCTTGCGTCGGTGATCATGCCGACAGCGCCGGTCGCGATGCCCGCTTCGCGACGGATGCGCGCGGCGAACGGCACTTGGTAGTTGGGGCCGACCGGGATCTTCGCGTTCGGCACGTTGCCGCCGCTCGACACGTCGATCAGATCCACGCCGTCGGTCTTGAGCCAGCGCGCGAGTTCGACGCATTCATCGATGTCCCAGCCGCCGGGCGTCCAGTCGGTCGCCGAGAAGCGCACGAACAACGGCTTCGGCGCTGGCCACTCTGCGCGCACTGCAGCGACGACTTCGCGCAAAAGCCGCGCGCGGTTTTCCAGCGATCCGCCATAGGCATCGCTGCGCAGGTTCGACAGCGGCGACAGGAAGCTGTGCAGCAGGTAACCATGCGCGGCGTGAATCTCGATCACGTCGAAACCGGCATCGCGTGCACGCTGCGTCGACGCGGCGAAATCAGCGACGACCTTGCACATGCCCGCATCATCGAGCGCGGCCGGCATCGGATAGTCGACATCGAACGCGACAGCACTGGGCGCGACCGGCGTCCATGCGCCGGCATCCGCAGCGAGCGCTTTGCCGCCGCGCCACGGCACCTCGGTGCTGGCCTTGCGTCCGGCATGCGCGAGCTGGATTCCCGCTGCCGAGCCTTGAGCATGGATGAAATCGACGATGCGCGTCCATGCCGCCTGCTGCATGTCGTTCCAGAGACCGGTGTCGCCGGGCGAGATGCGTCCTTCAGCGGAGATGCCGGTCGCTTCGGCCATCACCAGCCCTGCGCCGCCGACCGCGCGTGAGCCCAGATGGACGAGGTGCCAATCGTTCGGCACGCCGTCGATGGCGGAGTATTCGCACATGGGCGACACCACGATGCGATTGCGCAGCGTGAGGTTTCCAAAGGTCGGTCGATCAAAAAGATGGGGCATGCGAGATTCCATGAAGTGGATAGAGACATTCTGTGATGCGGGCCACAAGGCGATATGCAAGCGCAAGGCTGGATCTGAAACGCTGCGGCCTGATTTACGTCCGCACTCCTGAACGGATGCCGCCAGATAAATTTTTCGTCATCTTCCGGTAAGCCGGGCGCGGAGTGCTTGGGTGCATCGTTGCCCCCACGTCGAGGCGCTTCGTTTCGACGGCGATCCTTCCGACCATCCAGGAGTTTCCATGAACATCCGCACTTCGTTGCTTGCTCTCGCCCTGTCCGCCGTTGCCGGCACCGCGTTCGCTGCTGGTGCCCCGGCCCCGGCCGCCGCTGCTCCTGCTCCGATGGCCGCCGCTCCGATGGCCGCCGCTCCGATGTCTTCCGACGCCAAGGAAGATGTCAAGGAAGCAGCCAAGCCGGCCAAGCATCACCACAAGAAGCACGCCAAGCATCATCACCACCACCACCACCACATGGCAAAGGCCGCTCCGAAGGCCGACGCTGCTGCCCCGGCCGCCGATCCGGCGCCGACCAAGTAAGCATCTCGCACTACGCAAAAAGGAACCGCGTCGGTACGCCGACGCGGTATCCTGCGGGGGCATGAAGGAGGCCGCATGCGCATCCTGATCGTCGAAGACGACCCCCACACCGCTGCATTCATCGCCAAAGGCCTGACCGAAGACGGTCATACCGTCGATCAGGCCGATAACGGCAGGGACGGTCTGTTCCTGGCCACCACCGAAACCTACGACGCCGTCGTGCTCGACCGCATGCTTCCGGGTGTGGACGGCTTGACCGTATTGCGCACACTGCGTGGTTCTGGCAATGCGACGCCTGTCTTGCTGCTGACCGCACTGGGCGATGTCGATCATCGTGTCGAAGGCCTGCGCGCTGGTGCCGACGACTATCTGGTGAAACCTTTCGCTTACGCCGAACTCAGCGCGCGCATCGACAGTCTGCTGCGTCGTCGGCAAACGCCGGGCACCGAAACGACCGAATTGCGCGTGGGCGATCTGGAATTGAATCTGCTGACCCGCGAGGCCAAACGCGCCGGCCGCAGCATCGAACTGCAACCGCGTGAATTCCGCCTGCTCGAATACCTGATGCGCCAGGCCGAGCGCGTGGTCACCCGCACGATGCTGCTCGAAGCCGTGTGGGACTACCACTTCGATCCGCAGACCAATGTGATCGACGTGCACATCAGCCGACTGCGCCAGAAGATCGATCGCCATCACCCGAAGCCGCTGTTGCACACGGTGCGCGGCGCGGGCTATCGCCTCGGTGTTCGTGAATAGAGTCGTCGGCCTGCTGTCGGCGCGCTCGACCAGCACGCGCCTGGCGCTGGCGGTCGGCGGATTGTTCCTGCTGTCATACCTGTTGCTGGGTGCGGGCTTGTACTACGCGGTATCGCGGATCTTCATGCAGGACCTGCACGAGGTGATCCGCCTCGACAGCCAGGATCTTGTCGATCTGTATCGGGAATCCGGACACGCCGACTTGATGGCCGAAATCTCCGAGCGCACCACATCGCCCGACGACGACAACGCGGTGTACGAACTGATTGCGCCGGACGGCCGTTTGCTCGCAGGACAATTCTCGAACCTGCCCGATTCGGTACGCACCAGTAATGGCTGGGTCAAGTTCGATGAGCACAACGACGACGGCGTGGTCCGCGTGATCGCGAAAGTCCAGCCGCTCCACGACGGCAGTCGCCTGCTCACCGGCCGCCGCAGTCGCAACCAGGAACGTTTCGAGGCGCTGGTGCAACGCAACCTGTTGTATGCACTGCTGGCCGCAGCGGGGCTCGGCGGCTTGATCGGCTGGATCACCGCACGCTGGGTCGCGCGCCGACTGGAAAGCACCTACGACATCGCCAATCGTGTCGGTGCCGGCGAACTCGCATTGCGCATGCCCGAAGACGACAGCGACGACGCGTTCGATCGCCTCGCCAAGCGCATCAACGCAATGCTCGATCGCATCCAGGAACTGCTCGACGGCGTGCGCCATGCCACCGACCATATCGCGCACGACCTGCGCACGCCGCTCACGCGTTTGCGCAACCGGCTCGAGGACATGCGCGTCGAGCACGCGGCGCCGGAGCAATTCGCCGTCGAACTCGATGCAGCAACCGCCGAGACCGACCAGTTGCTCGCCACCTTCAGCGCACTGCTGCGCCTGACCCGCATCGAGGCGCAGACCGCCGGCGCGAACGACCCCGAATTCGCGATGCAGCCGCTGGTACTCGATGCGGCGGAGTTGTACGCGCCAATCGCCAGCGAGCGCGGCATCGTGCTCGATGCGCAGACAGTACCGTGCACGCAGCGCGGCGATGCCGACCAACTGTTCCAGCTGGTCGCGAACCTGCTCGATAACGCGCTCAAGTACGCCGCGCGCGGTACGCGTGTCGCCCTGCATCTGTACGACGACGGCGACGCCGTGTTCCTGCTGGTCGGCGATCATGGCGCAGGCATACCGGCTGCCGACCGTGAACGCGTGTTCGACCGCTTCGTGCGGCTCGAAGAACACCGCGGTTCTGCGGGCAGCGGCCTCGGGCTGAGCCTCGTGCGCGCGATCGCACATCGCCACGGCGGCACGGTCACCCTCGAAGACAATTCACCCGGCCTGCGCGTGCGCGTGCGACTGCCGCATGCGGTGCTGCGCTAAGTCGGCGTCCACAGCGGCACGCTATACTCAGCGGCCTTTTCAAGCGCCTGCCGCGACCCATCGCCATGCTGCTCATGATCGACAACTACGACAGCTTCACCTACAACCTCGTGCAGTATTTCGGGGAGTTGGGGCAGGAAGTGCGGGTCGTGCGCAATGATGCGATCGACATTGCGGGCATCGAGCGGCTTGCGCCGTCGCGCATCGTGATCTCGCCGGGGCCGGGTACGCCGAACGATGCAGGCGTGTCGTTGGAGATCATGACGAAACTCGGGGGCCGGATACCGATCCTGGGCGTCTGCCTCGGGCACCAGACGCTCGGTCAGGCGTTTGGAGGCAATGTCGTGCGCGCGGCGCAGATCATGCATGGCAAGACCTCGCAGGTGCATCACAACAAAACCGGTGTGTTCGCCGGATTGCCCGCTCCGTTCGAAGCCACGCGCTACCACTCGCTGGTAGTCGAGCGCGATACGCTGCCCGATTGCCTCGAAGTCACCGCGTGGACCGAGGATAGAAGCGGCGGCATCGAAGCGATCATGGGCTTGCGCCATAAGACCCTGCGCATCGAAGGCGTGCAGTTCCATCCGGAGTCGATCCTCACCCAGCATGGACATGCGCTGCTTAAGAATTTCCTGGGAAGTGGGGGCTAGAGGCTGGGGGCTTGGGGCTGGAGAAGAGCGAGAGCCGCGCCGGCGTATGGCCGTGAGGAGAGGTGTGGTGACGCGCCGAGACAGAGATGAGACTGCGAACACGACGAAATCCGCAAGGACCGCTTTACAGCCCCCGGCTCCCAGCCCCTAACCCCCAGCCCTAATTCCCTAGCCCCCAGCCATGCCCATCACCCCGCAACAAGCACTGCAACGCACGATCGAGCACCGCGAGATCTTCTTCGACGAGATGGTCGAGTTGATGCGCCAGATCATGCGCGGCGACGTCTCGCCGGTGATGACGGCGGCGATCCTCACCGGCCTGCGCGTGAAGAAGGAAACCGTCGACGAGATCGCTGGCGCTGCGCATGTGTTGCGCGAGTTTTCGGCGAAGGTCGAAACGCCCGATTCGAGGCATTTCGTCGATATCGTCGGCACTGGCGGCGATGGCGCGAACACCTTCAACATTTCCACCGCTGCAATGTTCGTGGTTGCGGCGGCAGGCGCGAAAGTCGCCAAGCACGGCAATCGCAGCGTGTCGTCGAAGTCCGGCAGCGCCGATGTGCTTGAAGCGCTCGGCGCGGAGATCGATCTTCCGCCGGCGAAGGTGGCGCGCTGCCTTGCGGACACAGGGCTCGCGTTCCTGTATGCGCCCAACCATCATCCGGCGATGAAGAACGTCGCCGCAGTGCGCCGCGAGATGGGTGTGCGCACGCTGTTCAATATCCTCGGACCGCTGACCAATCCGGCGGGTGCGCCGAACATCCTGATGGGCGTGTTCCATGCCGATCTGGTCGGTATCCAGGCGCGCGTGTTGCAACGGCTCGGCGCGCGTCACGCGCTGGTGGTCTGGGGCCGCGACGGCATGGACGAGATCACACTCGGCGCATCGACGCTGGTCGCCGAATTGCGCGATGGCGTGGTGCGCGAATACGAGATCCATCCTGAGGATTTCGGCATCCCCATGGCTGCCAGTCGCAACCTGCGCGTCAACGATGCCGCCGAGTCCAAGGCGATGCTGCTCGATGCATTGAGAGACAAGCCTGGCCTGCCGCGCGAAATCGTCGCGCTGAATGCGGGCGCGGCGTTGTACGCGGCCGATGTCGTGCCGGGGATTGCGGAAGGCATCGTGCTCGCACGGCAGACGCTGGCCAGTGGCGCGGCGCACGCGAAGCTCGACGAATTCGTGCAGGCCACCCAGCGACTGGCGGACGATTGAGCAATCACCAACCCTCGAGACGATGACCGTGACCATGGCCTCTTTTGCGAACACACCCGAACCGCCGTATTACGCGGTGATCTTCTCCTCGCTGCGCAATGAAGTAGACAGGGTCGAGTACAAGGAAACCTCCGAATTCATGATCGCGCTCGCGGCGCAGCAGCCCGGATTCATCGGCGTGGAATCGGCACGCGGTATCGCTGGATTCGGCGTCACCGTGAGCTATTGGGAGGATGAGGAAGCGATTGCCGCATGGAAGCACGACGCCGATCACACGCAGGCTCGCCAGCGTGGTCGGCTCGAGTGGTACGAACATTTCGAGATCCGCGTCGCCAGGGTCGAGCGCGCATACGCCGGGCCGCGGGCAGATCGCTGATGTCCGATATCCTGAACAAGATTCTCGCGCGCAAGGTCGAGGAGATCCGCGAACGCTCTGCACGCACGAGTCTGGCTGAATTGTCTGCGCGTTGCGCCGATTTACCCGAGACGCGAGGCTTTGCCGATGCGCTGGAAGCGACTATTGCGCGCGGCGATGCGGCGGTGATCGCCGAGATCAAGAAAGCCAGCCCGAGCAAAGGTGTGATCCGCGCAGAGTTCGACCCGGCGGCAATCGCGCGCAGCTATGCATCCGGTGGCGCGGCCTGTCTTTCGATATTGACCGATGTGGACTTCTTCCAGGGCGCCGATGCGTACCTGCAGCAGGCACGCGCGGCTTGCGCATTGCCTGTGTTGCGCAAGGATTTCGTGGTCGACGCGTACCAGGTGTACGAGGCGCGCGTGCTGGGCGCGGATTGCATCCTGCTGATCGTCGCTGCGCTCGATGATGCAGCGCTGCAGGAGTTGTCGCTGCTGGCTGCGGAACTCGACATGGACGTGCTGGTCGAAGCCCACGATGACGACGAACTGGATCGGGCGCTGGATGTTCCCGCCAGGCTGATCGGAATCAACAACCGCAACCTGCGCACGTTCGATGTGTCGCTGGATACAACACTCGCGTTGCGCGAGCGCGTGCCGGCCGATCGCGTGCTGGTCACCGAGAGCGGCATCGTGACGACGGCCGATGTCGCGCGCATGCGTGCGGCCGATGTGCATGCGTTCCTGGTCGGCGAGACCTTCATGCGCGCGGACGATCCGGGCGCGGAATTGCACCGACTGTTCGCATCGTGACTTCAACGCAGGCGCCGTACATCCCGGTGGGCGGCCTCGTCGTGTTCGATTTCGACCACACCCTGTTTCGTGGCGATTCGGGCACCGGCCTGATGCTCTGGTTGCTGCGGCGGAATCCGTTGCGATGGCTTGCCGCGTTGGTCGTGTCGCCGCTCATCGCGCCAATCTTCCTGTGGCCGTCGCAGCGGCGATTTCCGATCTCGGTCTGGCTGTGGATAGCGACCGTGGGGCTGCGCCAGCGCAACGATCTGGAAGCGTTCATCGCCGACTACGTCGCGCGCAATGCCGATGTCTTGCGCGCTTGACTCAGCGCGTGTCGCGAAACACCACGACCGTCTTGCCGCGCGCGTGCAGCAGGCCATCGACCTGCATCTGCTTGAGCACGCGGCCGGCCATCTCGCGCGAGCAGCCGGCGATGCGCGCGAGTTCCTGGCGCGAGACGCGGATCTGGGTGCCTTCGGGGTGGCTCAACGCTTCAGGCTCCTCGCACAGGTCGAGCAGGGTGCGCAAGATGCGCCCGCTGACGTCCATGAAAGCCAAACGGCTGGCCTTGCGGCTGGTTTCGAGCAGGCGCTTGGCGAGTTGCGAGGCGATCGCATACATCAGGCGCGGGCATTCGGCCACGAGCGGGCCGCCGAACAATGCGAGCAGGCGCTCGTAGCTGATCTCGGCCAGTTCGACCGGGCTGCGCGTGCGCAACAGCACCTCGCGGCGCTCGGTTTTCACGAACAGACCCAACTCGCCAATGAAGTCGCCGGCGTTGAGGTAGGACAGCACCAGTTCGCGACCGTCGGGTTCCTCGCTGATGATCGACAGCGTGCCGCTGACCACGTAATGCAGAGTGTCGGCGGGGTCGCCAGGGCGAAAGACGTCGGTCCGGTTCGGGTAGCGGTGCCGGTGGCAGTAGCCGAGGAAGCGCTCCATCGTCCCGGCGTCGGGCGCCAGTTCGGGCGAGATCAGCGGGCGCAATAGCGCGTGCGGCATGAGTGAGGAGACTTTGGCCATGGTCGGTCGGATCGTCGTTTAGCCCCTGAATGAGCCGAAGCTTAGGCCGTGTCGGCGCGCAGGGCAACGCGCCGGTTTGCATGACAGCCCCTTTGGCCGATAATCGCCGACCTGTTGTCCGTCGATTGGAGACCTTCCTTGGTCAAACCGCTGCCGCGCCTGAAGCTTCAGGGCTTCAACAACCTCACCAAGTCGTTGAGTTTCAACATCTACGACCTGTGCTATGCGGTCAGCGATGAACAGCGCGATCGCTACATCGAGTACATCGATGAGGTCTACAACGCCGATCGACTGACCCAGATCCTCACCGACGTGGCGGAGATCATCGGTGCGAACATCCTCAATGTCGCGCGTCAGGACTACGATCCGCAGGGCGCGTCGGTCACGATCCTGATTTCCGAGGAACCGGTGATCGACCGCAAGGACGTCGGCCGCGAGGCGCTCAGCGGCGCGATGCGCGAGCACACCGGCGAGGGCAGCGTCGTTGCCCACCTCGACAAGAGCCACATTACCGTCCACACCTATCCGGAAACGCATCCGCACAACGGTATCGCGACGTTCCGGGCCGACATCGACGTGGCGACCTGCGGGGTGATCTCGCCGCTGAAGGCGTTGAACTACCTGATCGAACAGTTCGAGTCGGACATCGTCGTCACCGACTACCGCGTGCGCGGCTTCACCCGCGATGTCAAGGGCAGGAAGCATTACATCGACCACAAGATCAATTCGATCCAGGACTTCCTCTCGAAGTCCAACCGCGCACATTACGAGATGATCGACGTGAACGTTTACCAGGAGAACCTCTTCCACACCAAGATGCATGTGAAGGAGTTCGACCTGGACACGTACCTGTTCGAGGAAAAAGCCAAGAACCTCTCGTTCAAGGAGCGCCTGCGCATCGAGGCGCAACTCAAGCGCGAGATCGAGGAGCTGTTCCACGGCCGCAATCTGGTGGACTAAGGGCAGGGGCTGGAGGCTAGGGGCTGGTGAAAGCTGATGCTTGCGGGAGTCTCCGCTGTCCCGCTTTTCCCAGCCCCCAGCCCCCAGCCCCTAGCCCCTAGCCCCTAGCCCCTAGCCCCTGCCTCACCCCCGACTTTTGGCCCATGCAATCGTCGGCCAAACTGCTAGCGTGCTGGACTGCTCCGGCCTGTACGCCATCACCGCGCGTGCGCGATCGCGCCGCAACCAACCAGGTTACCCGCATGAAACGCTTGCTCGTCTGTGCCATCGGACTCGGATTGCTCACCGCTTACCCCGCATCATCGGCCGCCGCTGCGCCGCTCGCATCGGGACTGAACGTCGCGAACATGGACACCAAGGTGCGCGCGCAGGACGACTTCTTCGACTACATCAACGGCCACTGGCTTGCGAACACCGCGATCCCGGCCGACAAGTCGAGCTACGGCTCGTTCGATGCGCTGTACGACAAATCCATCGAGAACCTGCGCAGCATCATCCAGGATGCGCAGAAAGCGCCTGCGTCCGATGCGGGCCAGCGCAAGATCGGCGACCTGTACGCGAGCTTCATGGACGAGGCGCGCCTCCAATCCCTCGGCATCAAGCCACTGCAGCCTGAGCTTGCGCGGATCGACGCTCTCAAAAGTACCGACGATCTCGCCGCCTTCATCGCGCAGAACAATGTGCTCGGCGTCGATGCACCGTTTGCCACGGGCGTGCACCAGGACAACAAGGATTCGACGAAGTACGTGGTCGATTTCGGCCAGAGCGGACTGGGCTTGCCAGACCGCGACTACTACCTTTCGGACGACGCGAAACTCAAGCAGATCCGCGAGGCCTACCAAGGCCACGTCGAGCGCATCCTGAAGCTGTCCGCCGACGCCGAAGCGAAAGCCAACGCGGCCAGCGTGGTCGCGCTCGAGACCGAACTGGCGAAGATCCAGTGGACCAAGGTCGAGAACCGCGATCCGATCAAGCTCTACAACAAGGTCGAGATCGCCAAGCTTGACGACATCCTGCCGGGCTTCGACTGGAAAACCTACCTGGCCGATGCGCACATCGCCGGCAAGGTCGACTATGTGATCGTCAGCCAGCCGAGCTATTTCAAGAGCTTGTCGGCGCTGATCAAGGCCACGCCGCTGCCGGTCTGGAAAAACTATTTCCGCTGGCATCTGCTGCATGCGTCCGCGCCGTACCTGAGCGAGCCATTCGTCGACGAGAACTTCGCGTTCTACGGCACCACGTTGCGCGGCACGCCGGAAATCCGCGCGCGCTGGAAGCGTGGCGTCAGCCTGGTCGAAGGCAGCATGGGCGAGCAGCTGGGTCAGGTGTACGTGACCCGTTATTTCCCGGCCGACAGCAAGGCGCGCGTGCAGCAGCTCGTGCAGAATTTGCTGGCTGCCTACAAGCAGAGCATCGACACGCTCGACTGGATGAGCCCGGCAACGAAGCAGCAGGCGCTGGCCAAGCTCGCGCAGTTCACGCCGAAAATCGGTTATCCCGACAAGTGGCGTGATTATTCGTCGCTGCGGATCGATCGCAGCGACCTGCTCGGCAATGTCAATCGCGCCGACGTCTTCGAGTACGAACGCAACATCAACAAGCCCGGCACGCCGATCGACCGCGGCGAGTGGGGCATGACGCCGCAGACCGTGAACGCGTACTACAACCCCGAGATGAACGAGATCGTGTTTCCCGCAGCGATCCTGCAGGAGCCGTTCTTCGACCCCAGGGCCGACGACGCGGCGAACTATGGCGCGATCGGCGCCATCATCGGCCACGAGATCAGCCACGGCTTCGACGACCAAGGCGCGCAGTACGACGGCACCGGCAACCTGCACGACTGGTGGACCAAGGCCGACCACGATGCGTTCGCGGCCAAGACCAAGGCGTTGATCGCGGAGTATTCGTCGTTCGAGCCGGTCAAGGGCTATCACATCAACGGTGAACTCACGCTCGGCGAGAACATCGCCGACAATTCGGGCGTCGCGATCGCTTACAAGGCCTACAAGATTTCGCTTGGCGGCAAGCCTGCTCCGGTGATCGATGGCATGACCGGCGAACAGCGTTTTTACGCCGGTTTCGCGCAGGCGTTCCGCGAAAAGGCGCGCGACAACGCCATGATCGAACAGATCAAGTCCGACCCGCATTCGATTTCGGTGGACCGCGTGATGGGCGCTGTCGTGAACCAGCCCGGCTTCTACGACGCATACGACGTGAAGCCCGGCGACAAGATGTACGTGGCGCCGGACAAGCGCGTCATCATCTGGTGAGTGTGGTGGTGTAGTGGAACGAAAAGAGTCGGCCTTGCGCCGACTTTATTCTTTTGGAGCAGGGATCGGGGAACAGGGAGCAGGGACAGAAAAAGCGAAGCAAACGAATGTGAATGCGAGCGTCGTCCGTTCCCCGTTCCCCGTTCCCGCCTCTAGATCCTGTAAGCCACGGCCTTCATCAACGAACTCGCCGCGCGCATCGCATTCTGGATCGACGCCGGCAACGCGCGCGCGCCGGCGGCTTGGGCGTGCTCGGCGTGGCGCGCCTCGTCGGCTTTCATGACCTGCACGATCGCGCGGCTGCGCGCGTCGGCTTCCGGTAGCGACTGCAGGTGTTCGCCCAGGTGCGCTTCGACCTGGCGCTCGGTCTCGACCACGAAGCCGAGGTTCCAGCCGTCGCCGCGCAGGCCGGCGAGCAAGCCGATCGCGTAGCTGCCCGCATACCACAGCGGATTGAGCAGGCTCGGACGGCTGCCGAGTTGGCGCAGGCGTTCGCCGCACCATGCGAGGTGATCGGTTTCCTCGGCGGCGGCGGCGAGCAGTTGCGTGCGCGTCGTCGCATCGCGCGCGACAGCAGCCTGTCCGAAATACAGCGCCTGCGCACAGACTTCGCCGACGTGGTTGATTCGCATCAATCCTGCCGCGTGCGTGCGCGCAGCGTCGTCAAGGTCCGCTTCCGGTACATCCGCGGCCGGATTCTCGGTGCGTGCTGCGGGCTGCGCGATCATCGCGCTGGTCAACGCGTGCTCGGCTTCGATCAGCAGGCGATCGATGCGGCTGTAATTGCGGTGGCTGTCGTGGCGTGCTGCGTTCATGCGAGGTGCTCTGCAAGGAATTCCAGCGGATGCCGTATCGGTATCGCGGTAGCCATCGCGACATGCAGTCGGCAGCCGATATTCGCCGAAAGTAGCAGTGTCGCGCCACTGGCGGCGAGTGCGTCGAGCAGCGGCTGGCGCAATGCGCGCGCGCGTGCGGGCTGGTCGAACATGTAGGTGCCGGCTGCGCCGCAGCAACCCGTGTCAGGCAATTCGACCAGATCCAGATCTGGAATCCGCGCAAGCAACGCACGCAGTGCGCCATCGCTTTGAACGACCGCGCGCTGCGTGCATGGGATGTGCAATGCGACGCGCATCTTCACCGGACGGAAGCGCAGCGCATCGGCGTGCTGCAGCAGGAACGCGCTGGCATCGCGCACCGGCGCATGTCCGTCGAGCGCATCGGCGAGCGACGCGTGGCAGCCGGTCGCTGAACTCAGTACGGGAACGCCTGCCGCAAACGTTGCGCGATTGCGTTGCGCGAGTCCGGCGGCAACGTCGCCCGCGCCCGCATGCGCGTGCAATGCGCCGCAGCAGGTTTGTCCTTCCGGCACGGTCATCGCGAGGCCTGCTGCGCGGCACAGCGTTGCGAGTGCCGCGTGCGTATGTAAGTCATAGCGACGCGCGACGCAGCCGCGAAACAGCGCCACGCCTGATGTCATCAGAGGCACGGTTGAAGTGTGTGCCGTCGATGTGTGTGCAATTGATGTGCATGTTTCCGAATCGCCTGTGGACTGCCCGCCATCGATCCGGATTTTCCGTGGCGGTCGCGGCAACAACTTGGGCAGCAACGGATACAGTGCGCGGTACGCACCGAGCATTCGATCCAGCAGGGCAGGGCGCGCGGCCACCCATTCGATCGCGCGCTGTCGCAATCCTGCTGGACGCCGATCGCGCTGACGACGACGTGCCTCGACCAGCAATTCGCCATACTGCACACCGGCAGGACACACCGCTTCGCAGCGGCGGCAGCCGAGGCAGTGATCCAGGTGCGCATCCGATGCAGGTGTCGGTTGCAGCGCGCCATCTGTATAGGCGCGGATCAAGGCGATCCTGCCGCGCGGCGATTCGGCCTCGTTGCGGTCCAGCCGATAGGTCGGGCAGCTCGGCAGGCACAGCCCGCATTGCACGCAGCGATCGACCAGTGCCAGCAATGGGTCGGCCAGTTGTCCGGACTCCAGGACCGTGGTTGGCGCGGTTGCTGACATCATCGGATGCTAGCACGCAGGCTGGGCGCGGCTTGCCATGTACCCGAAAGGCCGCTATCATCCCCGCTCTTAAGTTCCCCAAACGTTCTCGTCGGAGCTGTCATGAAGACTTTCAGCGCCAAGTCGGAGACCGTGCAGCGTGATTGGTATCTGGTGGACGCCTCGGGCAAGACCCTTGGCCGCCTTTGCTCCGAGCTCGCCACGCGTCTGCGCGGCAAACACAAACCGGTTTACACCCCGCACGTCGACACCGGCGATTACCTCGTCGTGATCAACGCCGAAAAGATTGCGGTGACCGGCAAGAAATTGACGGACAAGATGTATTACCGGTTCACCGGTTACATCGGCAACCTGAAGTCCGAGTCGCTCGGCCAACTGCTCGATCGCAAGCCCGAGCGCGTGATCGAGATCGCGGTCAAGGGCATGCTGCCGAAGAACCCGCTGGGCCGCGCGATGTTCCGCAAGCTCAAGGTCTACGCCGGCTCGAACCATCCGCACGTCGCACAGCAACCACAGGTTCTGGATCTTTAATGGCTACCACCCAGCATTCCTACGGCACCGGCCGTCGCAAGTCCTCCACCGCACGCGTGTTCATGCGCAGCGGCAACGGCAGCATCACCGTGAACGAGCGTCCTCTGGACGAGTTCTTCGGTCGTGAAACCTCGCGCATGATCGTGCGCCAGCCGTTGCAGCTGACCAAGCACACCGAGACCTTCGACATCAATGTCACGGTCGCCGGCGGCGGCAGCACTGGCCAAGCCGGGGCGATTCGCCTCGGCATCTCGCGCGCTCTGGTCGTGTACGACGAAACGCTGAAGTCGGAGTTGCGCAAGGCCGGTTTCATGACTCGCGATGCGCGCGAAGTCGAGCGCAAGAAGGTCGGCTTGCATAAAGCCCGCCGCGCAACCCAGTTCTCCAAGCGCTAAGCTGCATCGCACCGTCAGATGCCCTTCGCGGGGCAGCGATCCGTTACTTGGGGGATCGTCTAATGGTAGGACAACGGTCTCTGACACCGTTAATCTAGGTTCGAGCCCTAGTCCCCCAGCCACACAAGACCCCCGCATTGCGGGGGTTTTTTGTGCGCGCCCGGCACGGGCGCACTCTTGGAGGTGCAAGTCCTCTCGTGAGCTGACCACAGCGAGCGAAGCGAAGCGCAACTGCGGAAGGGCGACCGACCGTGGGGAGGAAGCGTGGAGCGAAGCTGCGGGCCGATGGACAAGAACCGGATACAAGGCGGTGCCGATCAGAGCCTGCCCCCGCGAAGGCGGGGGGCGAGCGGGCACGATTCCGCAAAGCTCTTGTGGTCAAGGATCAGGCGGCGTAAATCCGGCGGTCGTGCAGTGAAGGAGTGCGTTCTTACCCGGGGAGATCTCGTCTTATGGCTAAAAGGCCGACGTGGCAACACGGAGCGAGAAGTCAGCAGAGGCCGTCGTAGTCGCAGGTTTTTGGACGAAGGGCCAAACGAACAGGAGAGTGGATCGTCGTGTCACTTGGCAACGCACAGCATCAGAAGCCCGGGAAGCCGGGGCCGGCGAGCAGGCGCAGCGGTGAATCCGCGAGGCTTGGCGTGGGTGATGAAGCGGGGCTGGGTCGGCACGAGTCGGTAGACTCGGGAAAGGCGCTGCTGGAACGGGCGCTGCGCAGGGACAACATGGTGAAGGCCTGGAAACGGGTCAAAGCCAATGGGGGAAGTGCAGGCGCAGATGGGTTGTCGATAGTGGAGACCGTCGAACACCTCAAGACGCATTGGCCGAAGCTGCGGGAAGCGTTGTTGAACGGGACATACCGGCCCACGCCGGTGCGCCGCGTGATGATTCCCAAGTCCGATGGCAGTCAGCGCGAACTGGGGATACCGACGGTGACCGATCGGCTGATCCAGCAGGCGCTGTTGCAGGTGCTGCAGCCGTTGATTGATCCAACCTTTTCCGATCACAGCTACGGGTTCAGGCCGGGACGCCGGGCGCACGACGCGGTACTGCGTGCGCAAGGGTATCTGCAGGCCGGACGCGTCACTGTGGTGGACGTGGATCTGGAGAAGTTCTTCGACCGTGTCCATCACGATGTGCTGATGGACAGGTTGGGAAAACGGATCAGCGATCCGGCGGTGCTCAAGCTGGTTCGTCGTTACCTGCAGGCCGGGGTGATGATGAACGGCGTGGTCCAGCAGCGGCATGAGGGCACGCCGCAAGGCGGGCCGTTGTCACCGCTGTTGGCCAATGTGCTGCTGGATGAAGTGGATCGTGAGCTTGAACGGCGCGGCCATTGTTTTGTTCGTTACGCCGACGACTGCAACGTGTACGTGCGCAGCCAGCGGGCGGGCGAACGGGTGATGGCGGGGTTGCGCAAGATTTACGGCACGCTGAAGCTGACCATCAACGAGACGAAGAGCGCGGTGGCGAAGGCCGGGACACGCAAGTTTCTTGGCTTCAGCTTCTACACGTCAGGTGGCGTGGTCAAACGACGAGTGGCGCCCAAAGCGCTCAAAGCCTACAAGACCCGCATTCGCCAACTGACACGGCGCAGTGGTGGCCGCAGCATTGTGCAGGTCGTGGAACGACTCCGGGACTATGTGCCGGGATGGAAGGGGTACTTCCAGCTCAGCCAGACGCTCAGCGTGTTCCGCGATCTGGATGGGTGGCTGCGGCATCGCCTGCGAGCGCTGCACTTGAAACAGTGGAAACGTGGATCGACGATGTCCGCCGCGTTGCACCGCTTGGGTGCAAGCCGAAGCGACGCCACGGCGGTCGCGTCGAATGCGCGCTGCTGGTGGAAGAACAGTCGCATGTGCCTCAACCGCGCTCTGCCGCTCGCGTACTTTGATCGGCTGGGCGTACCCCGACTCGCGTAACCTCAACTGTTCGAACCGCCGGATGCGGACCCGCTTGTCCGATGGTGTGGGAGGGGCGCGGTGGTCGTTTACCATCGCCCCCTATCCCGATTGGAATAGTCCTCGCATTTTGTATCTGCGTTATTCGCAGCAGCGCCCGTGGGCGACTCGACGCACGCGCTCGGCTAAACTTGTTTTTCAACTCGGGGTTGATCGATGAAACTTGGTTCGTTGAAAGAAGGCGGCCGCGACGGCACGCTCATCGTCGTTTCGCGCGATCTCTCCCGCGCCGCGCGCGCCACCGGCATCGCCGACACATTGCAGCGCGCGCTGGAAAACTGGTCGAACACCGCGCCGCGCCTGAACGCGCTGTCGGAGCGATTGAATGCGGGCGATGCCGATGCGGCGTTCGACCTCGACATGGCTGCGCTCGCCGCGCCATTGCCACGCGCCTACGAATTCGTCGATGGCAGCGCTTACCTGCCGCATGTCGAACGCGTGCGCCGAGCGCGTGGGGCCGAAGTGCCCGCGAGCTTCTACACCGACCCGCTGATGTACCAGGCGGTCAGTGCAGGCTTCTACGGCCCGCGCGACCCGGTGCTGGTGCCCGACGCGGCCTATGGGATCGACCTCGAAGCCGAAGTCGTCGTCGTGACCGACGATGTGCCGGTCGCAGTGTCGGCGGAGCAGGCCGCGCAGCACATCCAGCTGGTCGGACTGATCAACGATGTGAGCCTGCGCAATCTGATCCCGAATGAACTCGCGAAGGGATTCGGATTCCTGCAATCCAAGCCGCGCTCGGCGCTGTCGCCGGTGTTCGTCACCCCCGATGAACTCGGCGATGCATGGCAGGACAACAAACTGCACCTGGCGATGCTGACCCACATCAATGGCGCATGGTTCGGTGCGCCGGAGGCTGGCGTGGACATGCAGTTCGATTTCGCCCAGCTGATCGCGCATGCCGCGAAGACACGGCCGTTGACCGCCGGCACCATCGTCGGTTCGGGTACTGTGGCGAACGAGGATACTTCGTTGGGCGCATCGTGCTTCGCCGAGAAGCGCACGGTCGAGACCCTGGAAACGGGCGCGCCGATCACGCCGTTCATGGCGTTCGGCGATGTGGTTCGGATCGAGATGCTGGATCGCGATGGCCATAGCGTGTTCGGAGCGATCGAGCAGAGCATTCATCGCGCAGGTTGAGTTGGTTCCGGCGCGCACCCGTTCGGCGTCGCGCCGAGCGCCGCACGTCGGGTCGGGGCGAGCGGCGCTTTTCATCCGCGTCCACAAGGGCTAGCCTGCGCGAGGGGTTGGGCCGGATGCCCGCCGGGGGCGCGATGATCCACGACAAGCTGAAGCTTTACAGCTACTGGCGTTCGAGCGCGGCTTATCGCGTGCGCATCGCGCTTAATCTCAAGCGACTGCATTACGACATCGTGCCCGTCCACCTGATGGAGGGAGGCGGGCAGCAGCGTACGCCCGAATACCGCGCACTCAATCCGCAGGCGTTGGTGCCCACGTTGATGCACGGCCATCGCATCTTCCGGCAATCGCTCGCGATCATCGAATACCTCGACGAAACCTGGCCCGATCCGTCCTTGCTGCCAGCCATCGCCCGCGATCGTGCGCGCGTGCGCGCGATCGCACAGGCGATCGCCTGCGATGTGCATCCGCTCAATAACCTGCGCGTGCTGCAGCATTTCGAAAACGCCTGGAACGTGCCCGGAGCCGAACGTGAGGAATGGGTGCGTCACTGGAATCGCGAAGGCTTCGCTGCGGTTGAACTGATGCTCGCCGAGCACCTGTCCACGGGCACGTTCTGCGATGGCGACACGCCTGGCATGGCCGATTGCTGCCTGATTCCGCAGGTCTACAATGCGCGCCGTTTCAGCGTGGATCTCGCGCCCTATCCGACGGTCCGCCGGATCTACGACGCCTGCATGAAACTGCCTGCGTTCGACACCGCGCGCCCTGAACTCCAGCCGGATGCGCCAGTCGCCTCCTGACGACCCACAAGGCCGAAAACTGCTCCTGCGTTTTCGGCATTTCGCCATCCGTGGCGGTCAGATGTGGGAAGTGCACACAGGCGACCGGATCGCCTGTAGCCGACACCACGCGCCCAATGGGCACCTGGCAGTGCCTCTTGGCAAGACTCAGTAACCGCCGCCCTGGGTGATGCCGCCGGTTTGCCCATCGAACACTTCCGCATACGGGTCGTGTTCGCCGGACGCTCCTTCCGACAAGCGGATCTTGAGTGCGAGGCCATCGCGCGAATCGGCCTTGCGCAGCACTTCCTCCAGTTCGGCCTTGCCTTCCTTGAACATCCTGAACAACGACTGGTCGAAGGTGTGCATCCCTTCCTGCAGCGATTCTTCCATCGCCTGCTTGATCTCGTGCACCTCGCCGCGGCGGATCAGGTCGCGGATCATCGGCGTGTTGATCAGGACCTCGCTGGCCGGCAGGCGCTTGCCATCCACGCCGACCACGAGGCGCTGGCTGATGATCGCCTTCATGTTCAGCGCAAGGTTCATCAGGACGTTCTTGTGCGCCGATTCCGGGAAGAAGTTGAGGATGCGTTCGAGCGTCTGGTCGGCATTGTTCGAGTGCAGAGTCGCCAGGCACAGGTGGCCGGTTTCGGCGAACGCGATCGCCGCTTCCATCGTGGTCGCGTCCAGGATTTCGCCGATCAGGATCAGGTCGGGCGCCTCGCGCATCGCGTTCTTCAGCGCGTTGTGGAAGGCATGGGTGTCGAGGCCGACTTCGCGCTGGTTGACGATGGATTTCTTGTGCCGGTGCAGGAATTCGATCGGATCCTCAATGGTGAGGATGTGGCCGGTGACGCTGTTGTTGCGGTGGTCGATCATCGAGGCGAGCGTGGTGGACTTGCCCGAGCCCGTCGAACCGACCAGCAGCACAAGGCCGCGCGGTTCGAGCACGATGTCCTTGAGGATGGACGGCAATTTGAGGTCTTCGATGGTCGGGATGTCGCTCTTGATCGCACGGATCACCATGCCGACTTCGCCGCGCTGCTTGAACACGTTCACGCGGAAACGGCCGGCGTCGGTGACCGAGATCGCCATGTTCATTTCCAGGTCGCGCTCGAACAACGGCACCTGGGTCTCGTCCATTAGCGAGAATGCGATCTTCTTGACCAGGCCCGGAGGCAACCCGGTGTTGCCGAGGGCGTACAGTTTGCCCTCGACCTTCATGTTCACCGGTGCGCCGGTGGTCAGGAACAGATCCGAGGCGTTCTTCTCGGCCATCAGCTTCAGGAAGTATTCGATGTCCATCTTTGCATTCCCCAGTGCGTTAAGCTCGGTCGTTGCAAGCGCGCGGGCGGCCTCGGACAATGGCCGCGACAGCCACTTTTCCCGTGGATTTCTTATGACACCATCGCGACGAAAAATCCATCGTACCGCTGCGGCCGTCGGTTTGCTTGCCGGCTTGGTCCTTGTCGGACTGACCGGATGCGCCAGCACGCCGCCGCCGACCGTCGAACTGGGCGCAGCGGATGCAGCGATCACCGTCGCTGCCACGCCCGACGGACAGCATTATGCCGCCGATGAACTCGCCGCGGCGCGGCATGAACTGGAACTGGCGCAGGCAGCAATGGCGAAGCAGGACTATGCGCAGGCGCGGCAACTGGCCGCAGCAGCCCAGGCCGATGCCGATCTGGCCCGAGCCAAGGGCCGCGCGTTGGGCGCGCAGTCTGCGGTAGCGGCCAAGACCGAAGACAATGCGACGCTGCGCCATCGCCTGCTCGATCAGGAGGCGCTGAAATGAGCGGTCTCCCGATCCGTGGAAATGCACACTTCGGCTTTGTGCTGCTGGCACTCATGCTGGCCGCTCCTGGCCTGGCCAGCGAACCGGCCAAGGATCCGGACTTGCAGCGGTTGTCCGGTGAGATCGCACAACTCGATGCGGACCCGTCGCTGGGGTCACTTGGCGATGCCGATCGGCTCAAGGCGCACCAGGCGCTCGACGCGCTCGCGCAAACCATGCCTGGTTCAAGGGAGCGTCCACAAGCGCTCTACATCGCCGAGCGCCGCGTTGTAGCGGCGCAGTTCGCTGCGCAAGCCGATATGGCCGAGCACCAACTCGATCAACTCGATCGCGAACACGATCGCATCCTGCTTGAAGCCAGCCGCCGCGATGCCGACCAGGCCCGCCAGGAAGCCGAGCGCCTGCGCTTGCAGAACACCGCGCGCGAGGAAGAGGCGCAGCGCGCAGATACCGAACGCCAGGCGCAGGTGCAGCAGGCTGCAGGCATTGCCAGCGATGAATCCGATCAGGCCCGGGCGCTGGCCGAGGCGCGTGCCAGAGAGGCTGCGCTCGCGCAGCAAGAGGCTGCCCTGACGGGCGTCGCACATACCGCCAAGATCCCGTCAGTGGCCGTCCGCGAGCCGCGTGGGCCTTCCATGATCCTGTCTGGCGCGGTGTTCACGACCGGCATGGCCAGCCTGCGCAAGGACGCTCAGACCCGATCCAGGATCAAGGCCCTGCTGGCGTTCGTGCAAGCCAGCCCGGGCGCGATGATCCGGGTCGAAGGCCACACCGACAGCCAGGGCAATCCGCAGACCAACCTGAGCCTGTCGCAACAGCGCGCCGACGCGGTCAAGAACATGCTGCGTGCCGCCGGGATCCCGACCAATCAGATCCGATCCATCGGACTTGGCGGTGAGCAGCCGCTGGCATCGAATGCGACTGCGCAAGGCCGCGAGCGCAATCGCCGCGTCGAAGTGATTCTGTTGCGTGGCGCAAATTAACAGATAAATCAAGATGTTGCTTTCCGATTCCAGATCGCTGAACCAGACTTTGCAGCGTCCGTATCCAGGGTATTGAGACGCCATCGCTTGTGGATTCAAAGGCTTGCGAGGTGACTTGCGGGCCAGCTTGTGCAGGAGTAGCGTCAGATTCCCATGCGTACTGCCACGCATGGATCGAGTGGATCAGGCCCATGAGTGCAGTTGAAGTTCAGGAGCAGCGCGCCGTCTGGAGCATCCGGATGTGCGACGCAAGCTCCCGGCCCCTGAAGCTGCTGCGCACGCCAAGCCGAACCGCAGTCCCGAACGCCCCGCATCGTCACTGAGCGGGGCGTTTGCATGTCCGATGGCAGGTTTTCCAACCAAGAGTGTCTTTGAATCACTGGTTTTCCGAAGCAGAAGGAGGTCAAGCGCCATGTTTGAAAGTCAATCGCGCGATGAGCTGGACGCACTGCTGAAATCCGACATCGAGTTCCGCCAGCTCTACCATCGGCATCGAGAGCTGGACAAGCAGGTTCTTGACGCCGAACTCGGCGTATTGCCACTCGACGACTCTACGCTCGCGCAGATGAAGCGCGAAAAGTTGCATGCCAAGGACCGCTTGACCCACCTGTTCGAAGTCAAGCAAACGCACTGACCCGGTCGACCCGGCGGGCGGCGGCAGCGATCCTCGTCGGCTGCCGCTGCCTGCTTTTATTCGGGGGTCTGCACCGCCCGTCGCGCGGCGTGGTATCCGCAGCGCCTGCTAGAATCCTGCGTCCGGCCGATCGCGGCCCCAGTGCCGCCATGCCATGACGATCCACAACAGCGTCCTCGAACTTATCGGCGAAACGCCTATCGTGCGGGCGCGCAAGCTCGACACCGGTTGCTGCGAGCTGTTCTTCAAGCTCGAGTCGGCCAATCCCGGCGGTTCGATCAAGGACCGCATCGGCATGTCGATGATCGGCGCCGCCGAGAAGGCCGGGAAGATCAAGTCCGGCGACACCCTCGTCGAAGGCACCGCCGGCAACACCGGCATCGGCCTTGCCCTGGTCGCCCAGCAAAAGGGCTACAAGCTCGTGCTCGTCGTGCCGGACAAGATGAGCCGCGAAAAGATCTTCAATCTCAAGGCGATGGGCGCCGAAGTCATCCTCACGCGCTCCGACGTCGCCAAGGGCCATCCCGAGTACTACCAGGACCTCGCCGCGAAGATCGCGAGCGAAATCCCCGGCGCGTATTTCATCAACCAGTTCGGCAATCCCGACAACCCGCGCGCGCACGAGGAAGTCACCGGTCCCGAGATCTGGCGGCAGATGGAAAGGAACATGGATGCGATCGTGTTCGGCTGCGGCAGCTCCGGCACGATGACCGGGCTCTCGCGTTTCTTTGCGAAGGCCGCGCCACACGTCGAGCTCGTGCTCGCCGATCCGGTCGGATCGATCCTCGCCGAGTACATCAACGAAGGCACGCTCAGCGAAAAATCCGCGAGCTGGATGGTCGAGGGCATCGGTGAGGATTTCCTGCCGTCGATCTCCGACTTCACACGTGTGAAGAAAGCCTATGCGGTCACCGACAAGGAAAGCTTCCTCGCCGGCCGCGAACTGCTCGCGAAGGAGGGCATTCTCGGCGGTTCGTCCACAGGGACCCTGCTGACCGCAGCCTTGAAATATTGCCGCGAGCAGACCACGCCGAAGCGCGTGGTGATGTTCGTCTGCGACACCGGCAACAAGTACCTGTCGAAGATGTACAACGACTACTGGATGCTCGACAACGGCTTCCTCGAACGTGAATCGAGCGGCGACCTTCGCGACCTGATCCTGCGCCCGTATGCGCAGCGCGATACCGTCGTGATCGGACCGAACGACCTGCTGGTCACCGCGTACCAGCGAATGAAGCTCTACGAGATCTCGCAGCTGCCGGTGATGGACGGCGAGGATCTGATCGGCATCGTCGATGAATCCGACGTGCTGCTGCATGTGTATGGCGACGAATCGCGCTTCCGCGATCCCGTCTCGACCGCGATGGTCACCAAGCTCGACGTGCTCGACGTGAAATCGCCGATCGAATCGCTGCTGCCGGTGTTCGACCGTGGCCAGGTCGCGATCGTCAAGGACGGCGAGCGCTTCCTTGGCCTGATCACGCGCATCGACCTGCTGAACTACCTGCGCCGAAGAGTGCAGTAGCAAATTCCTCCCCCTTCAAGGGAAGGGCTTTCAAAGCCACGCCGCATCGTGCCATTACCCGGAAACCCAAAGCACATGAACCCATTGAAGCAAGGCCTCGGCACCCGCGCCATCCATGCCGGACAGTCGCCCGATCCGTCCACCGGCGCGATCATGACGCCGATCTACGCGACCTCGACTTACGTGCAGTCCAGCCCGGGCGTGCACCAGGGCTTCGAGTATTCGCGCTCGCACAACCCGACGCGATTCGCGTGGGAGCGCTGCATCGCCGATCTCGAAGGCGGCACGCGCGGCTTCGCGTTTGCTTCAGGACTCGCGGCGACGTCGACGATCCTCGAACTGCTCGACAGCGGCAGTCACGTGGTCGTGATGGACGACGTCTACGGCGGCACGTATCGATTGTTCGAGCGCGTGCGTCGGCGTTCGGCTGGGCTCGACTTCAGCTTCATCGATCTCAACGATCACGCTGCGCTGGAGGCGGCGATCAAGCCGAACACCAGGATGATCTGGGCCGAGACGCCGACCAACCCGATGCTCAAGGTCGTCGACCTTGCCAAGCTCGGTGCGTTCGCGAAAGAACGCGGGCTGATCCTGGTCGTCGACAACACGTTCTGTTCGCCGATGCTGCAGCGCCCGCTCGAATTCGGAGCGAGCATCGTGATGCATTCGGCGACGAAGTACCTCAACGGCCATTCCGACATGGTCGGCGGCGTCGCGATCGTCGGCGACGACACCAAACTCGCCGAGCAGATGGCCTTCCTGCAGAACGCGATCGGCGGCGTGCAGGGGCCGTTCGACAGCTTCCTGGCGCTGCGCGGACTGAAGACCCTGCACCTGCGCATGCGCGCGCACTGCGCGAACGCGATGGAACTCGCGCAGTGGCTGGACACGCATCCGGGCATCGAGCAGGTCATTTATCCGGGCCTGCCGTCGCATCCGCATCACGCACTTGCGAAGCGGCAGATGGATGGTTTCGGCGGATTGATCTCGGTGTATGTGCGCGGCGGCTTGCCGGCGGCAACACGGATGATGGAGCGCTGCAAACTGTTCGGACTCGCCGAATCGCTCGGCGGCGTCGAGAGCCTGATCAACCATCCTGCGATCATGACCCATGCCTCGGTGCCTGCGGATCGACGCGCTGCGCTGGGTATCGACGACAACCTCGTCCGGCTGTCGGTCGGCGTGGAAGACGTGGCCGACCTGCGCGCGGAGCTCGATGCGGCATTGGCTCCGGCGTGAACAGGTGGTGTCGCATTGCTGCGTGACAACATCGCAGTCGGGCAGTCCTGATCGTGTTTTGGAGATGCATCGGCACCGACGCAATGCGGTTGTCATCCTCACAGGAATGTGGAGCCTGGTTTTGGCTCCGTGATATGTTGACGCGTCCGCAGGGAGTTCCTTTATGGCCGTATCCAATGCCTTGTCGCGCAGCCACGCCATTGCGAAGCACAAGCTTTACGCCAGTGCCGATGAAGCACTGCATGGGCTGGTTTCTGATGGTCATACGCTCGCCGTCGGCGGCTTCGGCCTGTGCGGTATTCCCGAGTCGCTGATCCTTGCGCTGCGCGATTGCGGCGCAACGGATCTGACCGTGATCTCAAATAACGCCGGGGTCGACGGATTTGGTCTGGGCCTGCTGCTGGAAACGCGGCAGATCAAAAAGATGATTTCGTCCTACGTCGGCGAGAACAAGGAATTCGAACGTCAGTACCTGAGCGGCGAACTGGAACTGGAATTCAACCCGCAGGGTACGTTGGCCGAGCGCCTGCGTGCGGGCGGTGCGGGGATCCCGGCGTTTTTCACGCGTACCGGCTACGGCACGATCGTCGCCGAAGGCAAGGAGACGCGCGAGTTCGATGGCCATCATTACGTGATGGAGACCGCGCTCAAGGCCCACGTGTCGCTGGTCAAGGCGTGGAAGGCCGACACCTCCGGCAACCTGCTGTTCCGCAAGACCGCGCGCAACTTCAACCCGGTAGTGGCGATGGCGGGCAAGGTCTGCGTGGTGGAAGTCGAGGAACTGGTCGAAACGGGCGCAATCGATCCGGACCATGTCCACCTTCCCGGCATCTACGTGGACCGCATCGTTGTGAACCGCCACGCGGAAAAGCGCATCGAGCAGCGCACCGTGCGCGCGGCGTCCGCGTAGAACCCCATTGATCTGGAACGATCAATGTTGATTCGCCAGATCAATTGCCCCCACCCTTGCCCTTCCCCGCTAGCGCAAGGAAGGGAAACGCTTTTCAACAGCAAAGCTGGTCAATCAGCAGGGCCCTCGAACTTGTTTGAGGGCCGATTCCATAAGGATCGATAACCATGCCCTGGACCCGCGACCAAATGGCGCAGCGCGCCGCGCACGAACTCACCGATGGCGCTTACGTCAACCTCGGCATCGGCTTGCCGACGCTGGTCGCCAACTTCATTCCGGAAGGAATGGATGTCTGGTTGCAGTCCGAAAACGGTCTGCTCGGCATCGGCCCGTTCCCGGCCGAGGACGAAGTCGATCCCGACTTGATCAATGCCGGCAAGCAAACTGTGACAGCGCGCGTCGGCGCGAGCTATTTCGGCAGCCACGACAGTTTCGCGATGATTCGCGGCGGTCACATCGATCTGGCGATCCTCGGTGCGATGCAGGTCACCGAGCATGGAGACCTGGCCAACTGGATGGTGCCGGGCAAGATGGTCAAGGGCATGGGCGGCGCGATGGACCTGGTCGCCGGTGTGAAACGTGTCGTCGTGCTGATGGAACACACCGCCAAGGGCGGTGAGCACAAGATCCTTCACGAATGCACCCTGCCGCTGACAGGTGTGCGCGTGGTCAACCGGATCATCACCGAGCTGGCCGTGTTCGACGTGGGGCCGCAGGGCCTGGTCCTGGTCGAGATGGCGGATGGAGTGACCGAAGAGGAACTGCGCGCGAAGACAGGCTGTCCGTTCCTGGCCGTGTAATCGTTGGAGTTCGCGGAAGAACCGCCTGAACGCGAGCAATGAACATCCTGATATGCGGTGATGCGGGGTATATCGGTTCGCACATGTTGCGACGCTTGTTGCGCGACGGACACGGCGTGGTGATGCTCGACAATTTGTCGAGCGGCCATCGTGCAGCGGTGCAGGGTTGCGAACTGGTGGTCGGCGATCTGCTGGATGCACCCTTGCTGAAGCGCGTCTTCGTGCGGCATCGTTTCGATGCGGTGATGCATTTCGGCGCGAAGTCGCTGGTCGCCGAATCCGTGCGCGAACCCGACGCGTACTACCGCAACAATGTCGGCGGTACGCTCGATCTGCTGGCCGCGATGCGCGCGCACGACGTGCAGCGACTGGTCTTTTCCTCGACGGCGGCGGTGTATGGAATGCCGCTCACCAACACCATCGACGAAGACCATCCACGCAATCCGATCAGCCCGTGTGGACGCAGCAAGATGATGGTCGAGGACATTCTGCGCGACGCAGCCCGTGCGCATGGATTGCGTTCGGTGAGCCGGCGCTACTTCAACGCGGCCGGTGCCAGCGCGGACGCATCGATCGGCGATGCGCACGAACCGGAAACGCACCTGATCCCGAACGTCTTGCGCGCTGCCGCTGCCGGTGCTGCGCCGCTGCCTGTGTACGGCACCGACTATCCGACCCGCGACGGTACCTGCGTGCGCGATTACGTGCATGTCGAGGATCTTGCGGACGCGCATCTCGCGGCGCACGATGGCGCGCACGCAATCAACTCGGCTGGCAACCACGGCACGCGCAGATCAAATCGGTCATCGATTCGGCATGGCGCTGGCATCGCTGCCGCCGCCATCGAAGCGCTTTCGCTGGTTCAGCGCGGCAACTGGTGGCGCGAGAACACCTCGATGCTCGACGCAAAGAACGCGCTGGCCATGATCTGCGCGGCGAGCAGCACCGCAGCCAGCGAGGCGATGTACGGCTTCAGGAATGCACCGTAGACCAGCTCGGAAAATCCGGTGCGTTGCTACGCCGCAAAGCAATCCCACGCACCCGCGATCCCAGCGAGCAGCAATACCAGCGAGAAAATCAGCAGGCTCTCCAGCGCTACCAGTTTCGACATCACGCGTTGCAACGCATTGCCTGCGCGCTTGACATGGAAGGAGCTGGCGATTGCGCGCGCGATCACCCCGAACAGCAGGAACTGCGCGCCCAGCAGGGCCAGGAACACGAAGAAGACATACGAGTGCACGTCCAGCGTCACCCCGTGCGCAACCTGCCACGGCCCGCGATACAGCAATGTCGTGCCGATCACGCCGGTCGTCGATAGCGCCAGTCCCGGCAGCACGAACAGGTAACGCGGCGAGAACAGCAGCAGGAAGCGCAGATGCCGCCATCCATCGCGCCAGGTGCGCAGGTGCGGCGGGCGCGAACGCCCATCCTTGCGCAGGATGGTCGGCACTTCGTCGACGCGATAGTGCGACAGCGCGCTCTTGACCACCATTTCGCTTGCGAATTCCATGCCGGTGGTCAGCAGGTTCAACGCGCGGACACGGTCGCGATTGAAACCGCGCAGCCCGCAATGGAAATCGCGGATCGGAATCCGGAAGAACAATCGGCCAAGGAAACTCAGGACAGGATTGCCGAGATAGCGATGCAGGAACGGCATCGCACCGGCCTCGATGCCGCCGCGAAAACGGTTGCCCATCAGCAGATCGGCGCCATCGCGCAGGCGTTGCACGAAAGGCATCAGGTTGGAAAAGTCTTAGCTGCCGTCGGCGTCGCCCATGATCACGTAACGGCCGCGCGCGTCGGCGATGCCTCCGATCAGCGCCGCACCATAGCCTTTTCCCGGCACAGCCAGCATGCGTGCGCGTGCAGCAATGGCGAGCGCCTGCGAACCATCGGTGCTGCCGTTGTCGGCGACCAGCACTTCGCCTGCGATGCCACTGGTTTGCAGGAACGCTTTCGCCTCGCATACGCAGGATGAGATCGTCTCGGACTCGTCGAGGCAGGGAATCAGGATGGCCAGTTCGATCGCGTCCACAACGTCGCTGGCAGGGATCACGCAAGATCCATGGATGTATTGTCCATGCGCGGGAACAGCGCCAGCGCCTGCGGGTTGGCGAGTGAATCGATATTCCTGACCGGGCGGCCGTGGATCGCATCGCGCACCGCGAGTTCGGCGATCTTGCCAGAACTGGTGCGCGGGATATCGGCGACTTGCAGGATCTTTGCGGGAACGTGGCGCGGCGTGGTGTTGTCGCGAATCTGCTTGCCGATGCGGTCGCGCAGCGGGTCGTCGAGCGTGATGCCTTCGCGCAGTTGCACGAACAGCACGACGCGCACATCGTTCTGCCAATCCTGGCCGACGCAGATGCTTTCGAGCACTTCGGGTAGTTGCTCGACCTGTCGATAGATCTCGGCGGTGCCAATGCGAACGCCACCGGGATTGAGGGTAGCGTCGGAACGCCCCTGGATGATCACGCCGTCATGTTCGGTCAGGCGCGCGTAATCGCCCTGGCACCACACGCCGGGCTGGCGTTCGAAATACGCCGCGCGGTATTTGCTGCCGTCCGCATCGTCCCCGAATCCGATCGGCATCGACGGGAACGGCGCGACGCAGGCAAGTTCGCCCGTCGCATCGCGCAACCACGTGCCGTCGTCGTCGAGGATCTGCACCGCCATGCCGAGGCCGCGGCACTGCAATTCGCCGCGCCACACCGGCAGGATCGGGCATCCCAACGCGAAGCAGGACAGGATGTCGGTGCCGCCGGAAATCGACGACAGCAGCACGCGATCCTTCACGTCGCGATAGACGTAATCGAAGCTTTCCGGCGCGAGCGGCGAACCGGTCGAGAGGATCGTGCGCAGTGCGGCGAGCTTGTGGGTCTCGGCGGGTTTCGCGCCGGCTTTTTCGCTCGCGCTGATCCACTTCGCGCTGGTGCCGAAGATGCTGATCTGTGTCGCATCGGCGAGATCCCACAGCGCGTTCGCATCGGGATGCATCGGATTGCCGTCGTAGAGCACGACGGTCGCGCCGACCGCGAGGCTCGACACCAGCCAGTTCCACATCATCCAGCCGCAGGTGGTGTAGTAGAAAATCCGGTCCTCGCGACGCAGGTCGGTGTGCAGCACGAGTTCCTTGAGGTGCTGCAGCAACGTGCCGCCAACCCCATGCACGATGCACTTCGGTACGTCGGTCGTGCCCGAGGAATACATCACGTACAGCGGATGGTCGAACGGCGTCGGCACGAATTCGGGTGCAGTGCCCGCATGCGCGGCGACGAAATCCGGCAGCAACACCGCGTCGCGCAGACCATGCAAGGTCGGCTTCGGATCAAGGTACGGTACGAGCACGAGCGTCTCGATGCTGTCGATGCGTTCGAGTACGCCGCGCACTTTCTCGCGGCAGTCGAACTGCTTGCCGCCATACGCATAGCCATCCGCGCAGAACAGCAGTTTCGGGCGAATCTGGCCGAAACGATCGACTACGCCTTCGATCCCGAAGTCCGGCGAGCACGACGACCACACCGCGCCGAGCGCTGTCGTCGCGAGCATCGCGATCACCGTCGCAGGCAGGTTCGGCATGAAGCCCGCGACGCGATCGCCGAAGCCGACGCCGCGTTGTTTCATTGCCGCGCTCAGCGCGCCGACCTGTTCGTGCAATTCGGCGTAGGTCAGTTCCTGTTCGATTCCGCTCTCGCCATGGAACAACAGCGCGATGCGATCGTCGCGGTAACGCAGCAGGTTCTGCGCGAAGTTCAGCCGCACCTCCGGGAACCAGTGCGCGCCGGGCATCTTGTCGGCATCGACGAGCACGGGTTCGCGCTCGCCGGTCGCCTTGATCCCGCAGAAATCCCAGACCAGCGGCCAGAATTTTTCCGGATTGCGGATCGAGAAGTCGTACAGCGAGCGGTAGTCGTCAAGCTCCGCGTGCGGATGCTGCTCGCGCACGAAACGCATGAAGCGGCTCAGGTTCGCGCGTTCAATGCGCTCCCTGCTCGGTTCCCAGATCGGTTTGTCCATGTATCCGGTGACCCCACACGCATGCATCGCAGTCGCGATTCTAGATCAAGCACCGCGACGCACGTGGCGCGCGGGCTCACAATGCCGCTTCGAACTCCGGCACCAGCTTGAACAAGTCGCCGACCAGGCCGATGTCGGCGATCTCGAAGATCGGCGCGTCGCCGTCCTTGTTGATCGCGACGATCGTGCCCGCGTCCTTGATGCCGGTCAGGTGCTGGATCGCGCCGCTGATGCCGATCGCGATGTACAGCTCGGGCGAGATGATCTTGCCGGTCTGGCCGACCTGCATGTCGTTCGGCACGTAGCCAGCGTCCACCGCCGCGCGCGACGCGCCGACGCCTGCGCCGAGCTTGTCGGCGAGCGAATACAGGATGCTGAAATTCTCGGCCGAACCGAATGCGCGACCGCCGGAGACCACGCGCGCTGCGCTCTGCAGGTCGGGGCGATCGGACTTGCCGGCTTTGAGTTCGACGAAGCGCGTGTGCGTCGGTAGTGCGGCATCGACTTGCGCTGCTTGCACCGGCGCATTGCCGCCTTCGTTCGCGGCGGGCCACGACGCGGTGCGGATGGTCGCGACCACTGGATCCGAAGCCGGCACCTGCACGGTGACGATCGCGTTGCCCGCGTAGATCGGGCGCTGGAACGTGTGCGCGTCCTCGACCTTCATCACGTCGCTGACCTGCGACACGCCGAGCAGCGCGGCGATGCAGGGCATCAGGTCCTTGCCGAATGTCGTCGACGGGCCGAACACATGCGTATAGCCGACTGCGAGTTGCGCGACCTGCGGCGCGAGCACCTGCGCGAGTGCATGTGCGTTCGCCGGGTTCGACACCTTCAGCACGCGGCTCACGCCGTCGATCTGCGCGGCCTGCGCGGCGACGGCTGCGGGGTCGGCGGCGAGCACGACGATGTCGATGGCTTCCGCGTTCAGCGCCTTCGCGGCGCTCACGCATTTCGCGGTCGCGTTGTTGAGTTTTCCGTCGAGGTGTTCGGCGACGATCAGTACCTTGGACATGCTGTTCTCCATTCGTAGAACTGCGGGGCGCAGTTCTACAACAAACCCTTCTGCTTGAGTGCGGCGACGAGTTCGGCAACGTCCTTGACCATCACGCCACGCTGGCGCTTCGGCGGCGCGACATAGCGCAGCGGCGTGAGCTGGTGCCCGCTATCCACGCCGAGATCGGCGAACGCGATGGTCTCGAGCGGCTTGGACTTCGCCTTCATGATGTCGGGCAGCTTGATGAAACGCGGCTCGTTGAGGCGCAGGTCGGTGGTGATGACCGCGGGCAGGTCGACTTCGAGCGTCTCCAGGCCTGCATCGACTTCGCGCGTGACCGTTGCCTTGCCGTCGGCGCCGCCGTTATTGGATATGACGACCTTGCTCGCGAACGTCGCCTGCGGGCGGCCCCACAACGTGGCGAGCATCTGGCCGGTCTGGTTCGCGTCGTCGTCGATCGCCTGCTTGCCGAGGATCACCAGGCCCGGCTGTTCGCGCTCGACGAGCTTGAGCAGTGCACGCGCGGCGGTCAGCGGCGACACCGCTTCGGTGGTTACTACATGGATCGCGCGGTTCGCGCCCATCGCCAGGCCATTGCGCAAATGCGGCTGCGCATCGGCGGGTGCGAGCGTCGCGACAATCACCTCGGTCGCGATGCCCTGCTCGCGCAGGCGCAACGCTTCCTCGAGCGCGATTTCGTCGAATGGATTGACCGACAGCTTGACGCCATCGGTGACCACGCCCGAACCGTCGGGCTTGACCTGGATGCGGACGTTGTAGTCCACCACGCGCTTGTAGGCGACGAGAATCTTCATGCTCTGGATACTCTTGGACGGTCACGGCGCGGCGTGTTTGCGCGGCCGCGGCAGGGATGCGAATTGTACCGGCTTGGCTGCCGTCGGCCCAGCGGAACCCTATCCGACCGTTCGTGGTGAGCCTGTCGAACCATGAGCGGGCGGCTTGGGGTCTGCCAACCGCGCCCGCAGCACGGCCGCGAACCGCGGCCCGGCCTCGGCATCGGTGGCGAGGAACAGCGAGGGCTCGGCGAGTTCGAGTTCCAGCAGGCACGGCGAGCCATCGACGGTGCGGATCAGGTCGACGCGCGCATAGGTCAGCGGGAACTCGGCGTCGACCAGTTGCGGCAGCGCGACCACGATCCGGTCCGCCAGCGCGCGCTCGTCGGCGTCGGGCGTGCGCGGCTGGATGTGTTCGGCGGCGAACAAGGCGCGCGTTGCGTCCTCGTCGGTGCGCAACAGCGGACCCTTGCGGATCGCGTGGCTGTACGCGCCCTCGAAATACATCAGCGCGGTTTCGCCGGCGGTATCCACCAGCGGCAAGTAGGGTTGCAGCAGCGCACTGCGCCCCGCATCCAGCAGGTATTGCGCGTGCGCCTGGATCGTCGCGACCGCATCGCGCCGATGCTTGCGCGCATCGCGCGAACCGGCGCCGACCGCAGGCTTGACGACGATCTCGGCGGCATCCAGATGCGCGTCGAGGAAGGCCGCGACCGCAGTCGCCGCATCGCCGTCGGGCTCGATGAATGCGCTCGGGACGATCGGGATGCCGGCGGCTTCGAGTTGCTCGAGGTAATGCTTGTCGGTGTTCCAGCGCACGACCGCGAACGGATTCAGCAGCCGCGTGGTCCGCGACGTCCGCGCGCACCACGCGAGGAATTCCGGCAACCGCGTGCTGTAGTCCCACGTCGAACGCAACAGCGCGATGTCGTAGCGCGACCATGCGACGGTCGGATCGTCCCAGGCGCGCACGTCCGCCTGTAGGCCCGCTGCGTGGGCAGCGTCGAGCAGGGTCGGCATGTCGTCATCGAGCGTGTGTGCGGCGATGGCGGTGACGAGGGCGATGCGGGGCATGGGGGGATTTTGGCACAGGCCCGTGCGCGGCGAAGCTTTGATCTTCCTTTTCCCTCCGTGGTGAATAGAAGCGCTTGCGAACCATTGGTTCGCGCGACGACGAACGCCTGAGCGCTATGCGCGAAGGCGGTGGCGCGAAGAGAGGTGCCGCAGGCGGATGAGGGCGGCTCTAGAAATCTGATCAACAACATTTCACGCGCTGCGCGCGCTACTGGGCTTCGCGAGACAAGCGCCACAGATGGTCGTTGAATTGATAGAGGACCTGGTTGTCCGGATCGTGCGTACCCATGTATCGCTCGACGAACGCGTATCGTCCGCTCCTGCACATCTCAATTGCGATCTCGCCCGCGTCGGTCGCCCGGTCTTCATACGTACTGGCCGGTGACGTCGTTTTCATCATCCGGTCGGCTTTGGCCAAGATCGAATGCAGGTGGTCCGCATCCACCGTCGACGAGTGGATGGGGTACTTCGGTGGATGGGGGAAGCCGAGGTGAAGCCGGACGGTAGTCACGCGATTGCCGCGAACTGAAACAGCCATGGGGGCGTCGGATAACAGCCACATGCCGTGCTGTTCGAACGCTTGGATCGCATCCGGCGAGGCCGCTCCGCAGTGTTCGGCCAAGCTGCTCACGGTCACGCCATAGTGGTTCAGCAGGGCGATGTCGGCATCCAATTCCATTCGGGCGTCCTCGGTAGCCAAGCCCGAAGGCATCCTCGGCGCGTTGCGCGCCGCGTGCCACATCCATCCTGCCGACGCACTTGCCGTTACAAAGGTGACGCAGGCCGCCATCGCGGCGATCCGTCTCCAGTTGATGTGTCCGTGTGCCATGACGATCGCCTCGCGATGCTATTGCGAATCAGGATTCGTGCGCATTCACTAATCGGTGTGCCTCGCTCGGTCCGTCAGCAGGAACAACGCGACGATCAGTTGATGGTCATAGACTCTGATAATTCGGCCCCGACCCACCCTCCGGCGTAACCCAGTTGATGATCTGGTAGGGATCCTTGATGTCGCACGTCTTGCAATGCACGCAATTAGCAGCGTTGATCTGCAAGCGCTTGCCGGCCGCATCCTCGACGATCTCGTACACCGATGCCGGACAGAAACGCTGGCATGGATTGCCGTATTCCTCGGCGCATTTCGTGATGCAGATATTCGTGTCGAGCACGTGTAGATGGATCGGCTGGTCTTCGTCGTGTTCGGTCGCGGCGAAGTAGACTCCGGCGAGGCGGTCGCGCGGGGGCAGGGTGCGGGCGACGTAAGCGGTCCTGCTGTGATCGACGCGGGGTTCCTCGTGCGCGCCGACCTTGTCGAGCGAGGACCAGTCGGGCTTACCCTTGAGCGTCCATGGCGTGTGGCCGCCGAGCACGGTTTCCAGTCCCGCGTTCGCCATGCCGAACCACAGACCGCGCTTGAAGCCTGGCTTGATGTTGCGGACCTTCTTCAGCTCGGCCATCGCCGGGGATGCACGCAGCTTCGCGTCGAATCCGATCGAAGCCAGCGACTGTGCGGCGTGTTCGGCGGCGAGCATGCCGGAGCGGATCGCCTGGTGGACGCCCTTGATCTTCGGAACGTTGAGTAGTCCCGCAGTGTCGCCGATCAGCAGCGCGCCGGGCATCTCGACCTTCGGCAGCGCCTGGTAGCCGCCGGTGACGATCGCGCGCGCGCCGGCGCTGAGGATCGTGCCTTCTTCGAGCAATGGTTTCACCGACGGATGGTTCTTCCATTGCTGGAAGGCTTCGTAAGGCTGGAAGTTCGGATCGTGGTAATCGAGACCGGCGACGAATCCGAGCGCGATGCGGTCCTTGTCGAGGTGGTAGAGGAAGCTGCCGCCGTAGGTCTTCGTGTCCATCGGCCAGCCGAGGGTATGCACGATCTTGCCTGGCTCGGCGACGCCCGGCTTGACCTGCCAGAGTTCCTTGATGCCGATCGAATAACTTTGCGGCTGCTTGCCTTCGTCGAGCGCGAACTTCTTGATCAACTGTTTCGTGAGGCTGCCGCGAGCGCCTTCGGCGAGGACGGTGAGCTTCGCCCGGATGTCGATGCCTTGCGTGTACGACTGCTTGTGCGAGCCGTCCCTGGCAACGCCCATGTCGCCGATGCGCACGCCGCAGACCGCGCCACTGTTGTCGAACAGCGTCTCGGCGGCGGCAAATCCGGCATAGATCTCCACGCCCAGCGCCTCGGCCTGCGGCGCGAGCCACGCGCACATCGCGCCCAGTGAGACGATGAAGTTGCCGTGGTTGTTCATCTGCGGCGGCGTCGGCAGCTTGCGGCCGCCGGTCTTGCTGAGCATCCAGAATTCGTCTTTCGTCGCCGGCACGCAGATCGGCGGCGGGTTGTCGCGCCAGCCCGGCAGCAGTTCGTCGAGCGGCTGCGGCTCGATCACCGCGCCGGACAGGATCTGTGCACCGACGGTCGAGGCTTTCTCGATCACGCACACCGACAGTTCGGGCTTGATCTGCTTGAGCCGGATCGCGAATGCAAGCCCGGCTGGGCCGGCACCCACGGCGACCACGTCGTACTCCATCACATCGCGCGGCTCGGTATCGCTCATCGGTTTCTCCTGTCGCAGACTCGGAATTATTGGGCCTGCGGACGGTCGCGGCAAATGCCCAGGTCTGCGATCATGACCCAACACAGGGGCGCATCATCAATGGAGCGGTAGATGGCCGGTATCGACGAGGCATTTCCGGACAAACTGCGATTCGCGCCGCTGACCAGCGTGCTGCATGCGCTGGCGCTGGGCCGTTGCAGCTGCGAGGCGCTGACGCAAAGTTGCCTCGCGGCGATCGCGCGCGACAACCCGCAGTTGCACGCGTGGATCTGGGTGGATGCCGAGGGCGCGCTTGCAGCCGCGCGCGCATCCGATGCGCGGCGCGCCGAAGGCCGTCCGCTGGGCCGGCTCGATGGCGTGCCGCTCGCGATCAAGGACAACTTCGACGTTGCCGGCATGCCGACCAGCCTCGGCATCGGCGGGCGCGAAGCCATGCATGCAGCACGCGATGCGCATGTCGTCGATCGACTGCGCGGCAGTGGCGCGGTCTTGCTGGGCAAGACCAACCTCGATGAGGCCGCGCTCGGGACGATCGGTCGCAATGCGACGTTCGGCGATGTCGGCAATCCACTGCATCCGGGCAAGGCCTCGGGCGGTTCGTCGGCGGGTTCGGCGGCGGCAGTTGCGGCAGGCCACGCGATTGCGGCGCTGGGTTCGGACACGATGGGTTCGGTACGGATTCCGGCCGCGTTCTGCGGATTGGTCGGGATGAAGCCGACCTTCGGCGAGTTGTCGTGTCGTGGCCTCGCACCCGCACTGCGTCGCGCCGATGCGCCGGGGCTGCTCGTGCGCGCGGTCGAGGATGCCGCGCTGCTGCTGCCTTTGCTCGCAGGCTACGATCCCGGCGATCCGCATTCGCGCAAGCGCCGGGTGCCGCTCGCGCCGCCGGATTGGGCGCCGGGTTCGCTGCGCGCTGGTGTGGTGTCGGATCTGGTCGAGCTAGGCGCAGATGCCGATGTGATTGCTGGTTTTGCGTCGGCAATGGAGCGTTGCGCGCAGGCTTTCGGCGATACCCAGCCGGTCGCGCTTGCATTGGTGCCGCTGGACATCGCAAACACGCGCCGCGCCGCTCTGTTGCTGATGGAGGCCGAGATCCTCGCCGCGCATCGCGACGAACTCGCCTGCGGATCGGATCGGTTGTGGAAGATGCTCGACTACGCCAAGCGCAAGTCAGCAGTCGATTACGCTCGCGCGGACCGGTTGCTCGATGCGCATGTTGTGCAGGTGCGCCGGCTGCTGGAATCCTTCGACGTGCTACTGCTGCCGACGGTGCCGTCGCCGCCGCCTGCATTTGGTGCCGACGAGCGCGCGCACCTCGCCGACTTCACCGCGCTCGCGAGCCTCGCCGGTTGCCCTGCGCTGAGCCTGCCATTGCCGAATGGGCAGGGCCTGCAACTGGTCGGCGCGCCGGGCAGCGACCTGCGCCTGCTCGAGCTCGGCGAGATCCTGCACGCGATGGTCGACGTGCAACCGGATTGATCGTCCGTCCGCTCGGCATGACTTGGCAGACGCTGGATTTACCGGATGCCGACCTGCGCTACCAGCCGCAATGGCTGCCGCAGGATGAAGCCGATGCGTTGTTCGTCGCGTTGCGCGAAGGCATTCCGTGGGAGCGCCACCGCCTCCGCCTGTTCGGTCGCGACGTCGATGCGCCACGGCTGTCGTGCTGGATCGGCGATTCCGACGCGGTCTATACCTATTCGCGCACGCGCTTCGTGCCGCACCCGTGGCCGGGGGCGTTGCTTTCGATCCGTAGTCGTCTGCGTGACACATGCGGCACCGACTTCAACGGCGTGCTTGCGAACCTCTATCGCGATGGCAGCGACAGCATGGGTTGGCACGCCGACGACGAGCCTGAACTCGGTCCACGTCCGTTGATTGCATCGTTGAGCCTCGGTGCGACGCGGCGGTTCTTGATGCGTCACCACAGCGATCATTCCCGCAAGCTCGCGATCGAACTCGCGCATGGCAGCCTGTTGCTGATGGGGGGCGACACGCAATCGCAGTATCGCCATGCGCTGCCGAAAACCGCACGCACGATTGGGCCAAGGATCAACCTGACGTTCCGCAGATTGGGGCGGGCTACGAGCACCCTCTCCGAAAGGGAGAGGGAATAGATCAGTGCTTCGACGCTGCGCTTTCCGCAGCAAGATGGGCCTGTTGGCCGCTGGTGAGGGTCCAGCCGACCACGTCATGCACGAGCGCGCCGAGCGCGTTGTCGAATGCTTGCGCGACTGCGGGTACGCCGGTGCCGGATGCGGGCACGGACTGATGGAAGGTGTGACTCGCGACTACGCGGCTGCTGCTGTACTCGATCAATTTCGCGGTGATTGTCACATCGATTTCCGGCGGGCCGGCTGGTGTGCGATACACCGCCTGGTCGTCGCGCAGATCCAACTGCAACATGAAATCGCTGCGCAGGCCAGCTGTCTGGTGGCCGACCGCGAGGATCTTGCCGGAGTCCTCGAACGCATGCACGACCGTGACCTGCACGATATCGGGCACGCTGTCGTCCCAGGTCACGCCCTTGTAAACCTGGATCTGACCGGGCGCGGGAATGACCACCATGCGCCGCGAATCGAGCATCTCGTTGCTGGTCGGTCGCGCGACGGTCAGCTGCCAGCCGACGTGCGGCCACGCCGGATCGGAATCGACGTGAATCTGCGGCGTGAGCATCTGCAAAGGATCTTTTTTCGGCAGGATGTCGCCGCAGCCGATCAGCGGCAGGGTCAGCGCGAGCGAGGCAAGGATGTTGCGGGCGAGGTGGCGGGGCGCGCTCATTTCGGCTGGAACTCCTGCGGTTTGTTGCGGCCAAGCAGATAGCCGGCTGGATTTGCCTGCAACTGCGTGGTCAGGCGGTTGATGTCGTGCAGGACCTGGCGCATTTGCGCGAGCGTCGGCCCGAGTTGCGCAAGTCCCTGGCTGGCGAAGTTGTCGATCGCGCCGCGATTCGACTTCAACGTATCGTCGGCGTTCTTGGTGAACGAATCGAGCTGCGTGAGCGTGCGGTTCAGGTGATCGACCATGTCCGGCAGTTTCTTCCCGAGCGACTGGTTGACCGTTTTGAGGGTTGTCTCGGCGGTGGCCATGGTGGTGTTGAGGTGGTCGCTGGCTTCGTGCGCCGACTTGATCAACGCCGCGATGTCCTGCCGTTGCGCAGCGAGCGTGTCGGTGAGCGACTGGATGTTCACGAGCGTCTTGGTGATGTGCTGCGCGTTTTCGTCGCTGAGGATGCGTTTGATGTTCGTCAGCACGTCGTTGAGGGTCGTGGCGATGTCCTCGGATGAATTGAGCAGCTTCTGGAACGACGATTCACTGGCGACGATCATCGGCACGTGCTTCCGGTCGGTCTGCAAGAGCAGCGCGCTGCTGGGCTTCCCGCCGGAGAGCTGGATGAACGCGACGCCGGTCGCAAGGCTTTGCAACGCGAGTTCCACCCGGGTGTCGACCTTCACCGGCGTATCGACCCTGACCCGTATCCGCGCGATCACCTGGCGGGCGTCGCCTGGCGAGAGCTTCAGGTCGCGCACATTGCCGACTTCGATGCCGTTGTACTGGACGACGCCGCCGACCGACAGCCCGGTCACGGCTTCCTTGAACACGATGTCGTATTCCTTGAACGTGCCCTCCGACGAATACTTCGATGCCCAAAGGATGAACAGCAGGATCGCCGCGATCAACCCGAGGGTGAACAGGCCGATGAGGACGTGGTTTGCCTTGGTTTCCACCGTCAATGCTCCTGGATCGACTGTGCGATCCGTTCGATGCGGATGTTACGGAAAACGCATGTCGCAATGCTCATTGCTCAGCGCCCCTGGATTGATCGCTGCGCGGCGCGTCCGCGCGGGCCGTGAAAATACTCCTGCACCCACGGATGCTCGAACTGTTCGACCTGTGCGATCGGTGCATTGATCAGCACGTGCTTGTCGGCCAGCACGGCAATGCGATTGCAGATCGCGTACAACGTATCGAGGTCGTGGGTGATCAGGAACACGGTGAAACCGAGCGCCTGCTGCAGGGTCAGGATCAACTGGTCGAACGCGGCCGCGCCGATCGGGTCGAGGCCAGCGGTGGGTTCGTCGAGGAACAGCAAATCCGGGTCCAGTGCGAGTGCGCGCGCGAGGCCGGCGCGCTTGCGCATGCCGCCCGACAATTGCGACGGCAACTTGTCGGCAGCGCCGTCGGGTAGGCCGGCGAGGCGGATTTTGAGGCGCACCAGTTGCGCACGCAAATCCTCGTCGATTTCCTGGTGGTGTTCCTTGAGCGGGAGCGCGACATTCTCTGCCACGGTCAATGAGGAAAACAGCGCGCCATCCTGGAACAGCACCCCGCTGTTGAGTTCGATGCGGTGACGCACGTCCTCGTCTTCCGACATCGCATCGGTACCGAAGACCTGGATAGTTCCGGCTTTCGGGCGGTTCAGGCCGAGGATCGATCGCATCAGCACCGACTTGCCAGTGCCCGAGCCGCCGACCACGCCTATGATTTCACCGCGGCGCACGTCCAGGTCCAGGTTCTCGTGCACGACCTGCTCGCCGAACTGGTTCGTCAGGCCGCGCACGCTGATCGCCAGGTCGTCGTCGGAACCGATCTCGGGCCGATTACCGGCTTCATCGGCAGGCGCCGCGCCTGCGACCGTGCGTGCAGGCTGCGGGACGTCCCCTGCCATTTCTTTCACCAGCTGCTCGCTCACCGGAGCGTCCTCACCGGCTGTGTACTCACCGGCCATATCGTCACAACTTGATCTCCATGAAGAACACGGCGGCGATCGCGTCGAGCACGATCACCAGTGAAATGCATTGCACCACGGCCGAGGTGGTGCGTTCGCCGACCGACTGCGCGGTGCCCTGCACCTGAAAGCCCTCCAGGCAGCCGATCAGCGCGATGATCGTCGCGAACATCGGCGTCTTGACGATGCCCACGACGAAATGGCGCAACTCGATCGTCTCGTTGAATCGCGACCAATACAGCTCCAGCGGAATTCCGAGCGCGAGCCAGCTGACCACGGCGCCGCCAAGAATGCCGGAACCCATCGCGATGAAACCCAGCAGCGGCATCATGATCAACAACGCGATCAGGCGCGGGATCACCAGCAGTTCGATCGGATCCAGCCCGAGCGTGCGGAGCGCGTCGATCTCCTCGCGGTTCTGCATCGCGCCGATCTGCGCGGTGAACGCGCTTGCGGTGCGGCCGGCGAGGATGATCGCAGTCAGCAAGACGCCGAATTCGCGCAGGAACGCATAACTGACCAGCTCGACCACGTAAATCTGCGCGCCGTAATCCTGCAGCACATTGGCACCCAGGAACGCGAGCACAGCTCCGACCAGGAAGTTCAGCAGGATCACCAGCGGCACCGCATCCATCCCGACCGATTCCATGTGGAACACGGTGGGGGTGATGCGCCAGCGCATCGGGCGCGTGATCACCTTGAACAGCACGCTCAGGGTCAGTCCCATGAAGGCGACCAGCGCGAAGATTTCGCGGATGCTGTCCTCCACCGAAAAACCCAGTCGGCCCAGATAGGCAATCAGGCCCAACTCTTTTTTCTTGCGCGGCGGCGGAGTCGCGTTGACTTCGTCGATATAGGCCATCAGCGACTGCTGCGATGCGCTCAGACGCAATGCGTCACGGTGCAGGTCGAGGCGGCACAGCAACCGGTTGAGCAGCATCGCGCCCGCCGAATCCAGGCGCTTCAGGCCGGTCGCATCGATGTTGCGCGCAGTGCCCGCGTGCGCGACCAGGTCTTCCAGGACCGGCGCATGCGCAAGGATCCACGCGCCGCCGAGGCACAAGGTGTCGGGCTGCGCGGCATCGGCAGCGATGGTCGGTTTGTCGCTGGTGGCTGCGTCGCTCATTCGGATTGCTTCAATTCACCTGGGTCAGCATGCACACGATTCCACTCAATGTCAGCGTAACGCCGACCCCGCCGCGGCGGGTGAGCGGCTCGCGCAGCCACATGGCCGCGAACAGAAGGATGAACACCGACGAGGTTTCATTCAAGACCGCCGCGACTGACGCCTTGGTGTATTTGTAGCCACCCAGCCAAAGCACCATCGAAAGCCCCTGACCCACGAACGCAGCAAGCACCAGTGTAGGCCAGTGCAGCGGCTTGCGTCCCGACATCTGGCGCACGGGCAGCAGTTGCCGCAATTGGCCGCGCATCGCAGCGAGCGCGAGCATCCCGGCCAACCCGCCGAGCATGCGCAGTCCGGTCACCCACAACAACGGCTGCTGTTCGAGGATCGGCTTGACCAGCACGATGCCGACCGCCATCAGCGCGACCGCGATCGTTCCGAGCAGCGCACCGCGCCGTTGCGTCGCGCTGTCGATCCCGCGCCAGCCGCCCTCGGGCCGGGCGACCAGCAGCACGCCGGCCGACACCAGCAGGAATCCCAGCCCTTGCAGCAAGTTCAGGCGCTCGCCGAGGAACGCGAACGACAGGGTCAGTACGAACGGACTGTAGAAATTGCCGATCACGCCCATGCGCCCGGCACCGACCGCATTGAGCGCTGCGAAATACAGGGTGTCGGCGACCGCGATCCCGAGCAGACCGCTGAACAGGCACAACCCGATCTGCGCGGCCCCCATCTGCGGCAGATGCGCGGCGTAAAGCCATGCGACCACCGGCACCAGCATCGCCAGCACGATCACGTTCTTCAGGAAGTTCAGGGTCAGCGGCGGCAGCGATTCGCCGAGCTTGCGATACAGGATGACGCCCGAAGCCCAGGACGCCGCGCTGCCGATCGAGAGGAGTTCGCCGAGTCCGATCCGCATGCGCCGCGCCATTCAAACCGTGATTATCAGGCATCGACGCGCGCGCAGGGCGAGACGCTTGCGCGATGCGGCGATCCACTTCAGTCTGCGCGCATGCCGCAACCAGCCAACACCGCCACCGCCGCCGATCCGCATGCGCGCGCGAGTTACACCGACCGCATCGGTTTCGTGGTCGAGTTGGCGACGCGCCTGCACATCTACGGCACCACCGCGCAACGCCTCGAAGGCGCGGTTGGCGCGGTCGCGCGCCGGCTTGGACTGCGCTGCAATCCATGGTCGAACCCGACCGGCATGATCCTGTCGTTTTCGGACGCGACCACCGAATCGCCCCTGCTCGATACCACCCAGGTGATCCGGCTCGAACCCGGTAGCACGGATTTGCGCAAGCTGTGTGCGGCCGACGCGATCGCCGAGGACGTGCTCGCAGGGACCATGGATCTGGCCTCCGGTTCCATTGCATTGCACGCGCTGGACCGCCCGCCCGGCTCGCGAGCGCTGGCGCTGGAGACGTTGAGCTACGGACTCGCTGCGGCATCGGTGGCGGGACTGCTGCGCAGCAGTTGGCTGGATATCGCCATCTCCGGCGTGATCGGCGTGCTGATCGGTACGCTTCACGTCGCCGGCCTGCGCCGACCGCGCGTGCAGGAAGCCGAGGAGGCGATCGCCGCGCTGATCGCGACCTTCCTCGCGGCTGCGGTCGCGACGTTCTGGTTTCCGTTGACCACGAAGACCGTCGTGATCGCCTCGATCATCGTGTTGATGCCCGGCATGATGCTGACCAACGCGGTGTCCGAATTGTCGAGTCAGCATCTGGTTTCGGGCACCGCGCGCTTCGGCGGCGCTTTGGCAATCCTGCTGAAACTGACCTTCGGTACTGTCGCCGCGATGCAGTTCGTGAAGCTGCTCGGCTGGCATCCGCACGAAGCGACCAGCCACCATGTGGCGCGATGGGTCGAGGTAATCGCGCTGGTCGTGGCCTCGTATTCGTTCGCGGTCCTGTTCCGCGCGCACCGCCGCGACTACCTGGTCGTGATGGCCTCGGCGTGGCTGGGCTACGGGGTGACCCGCTGGGCGGGTGCGGAACTCGGCAACGATGCGGGAGTGTTCTTTGGAAGCGTCGTGATCAGCGCAGCGAGCAACGCCTACGCGCGCTGGGCCAACCGACCGGGCGCGCTGGTGCGGGTGCCGGGTATCGTTCTGCTGGTGCCCGGAAGTGTGGGTTTTCGCAGTTTGACGTTCGTGCTGGAGCGCGATTTGATACTCGGGCTGAATACTGCGGTGGCGGTGTTGACGGTTCTCGTCGCGCTGGTGGCGGGGGTGTTGTTCGGGAATCTGCTGATTCCGGCGCGGCGCAATCTTTAGACGGTTTATCCCTTCTATCACCGGGGTAAACAGGAGCACTTGCGAGCGATTGGTTCGCGCGACGATGAACGCCGGAGCGCCAAGCGCGAGGGTCGGGTGCTTCAGGCAGGCGAGGGCTTGCTAGCCAGATCCTCCACAAGTCATGGAAAGAAGGTGCTGAGCTTTTTGGAGCAAAGCTTTCACGCGCTGCGCTCTGGAAAGCCGTGCTCCAGAAGAAAAACGCCGACACGAAGTCGGCGTTTTGTTTTGATTGAAACCGATTGCGATTACTTGATCGCAAACTCTTCAAGCTTCCTGCCCTTGGCAATCTCCGCCGCCAGCCAGCGCGGCCTCTTGCCGCGTGCGGCCCAGGTTTCCATGGCATTCTCAGGGTTACGGTATTTTGGGTCGACCTTGATACTGGACTTGCTCGACTTGCGGGTGGCTTTCTTGGCGGCCTTTGCGGGTTTGCTGGTCTTTCCAGCGCTGGCCGGTTTGGCTTCGCCGCCACCGAACAACTCGGCAACCGTATAACCGGCCGCGCGCGCGATCGTGGTGATCTGCTTGCGGACTGCGGTCGCAGGCTTGCGCTTCTTGAGTTTCTTGTGGCGCTGGCTGGCCTTGGCGATCAACGTCGCGAGTTCCTTGGCTGACATGGTTTCGATATCGATCGACATATTGGTTTCCATTGGACGAGTTGGATGGCCCGGAATCGCCGGGTGCCATCGATACTAATCCACAACGCTGCGGAAAAGAAATACTGCACGCGCGATCGGTAAGCGGGCGCGTGGCGATGGCGACTAATCCGGACGCAACCGATCCGCTTGCCGGAGCGACAAACCGGTCAGACTTTGGCGTTCAACCGGGCAAACAAAGCCGCGCGATCGAGGTTTTCGGATTCGGCCGCATTGCGCGCCCGATATTCGAACGTCCCAGCCGCGAGCCCGCGCTCGGAAACGACAACGCGATGCGGAATGCCGATCAGTTCGATGTCCGAAAACATCGGGCCCGGGCGCAAACCGCGGTCGTCGAGCACGGCTTCGATGCCGGCCTCGTTGAGTTCGCGGTACAGCGCTTCGGCGGCGGGGCCGACCGTGGTGTCGTTCTTCGCGGCGATGATGCAGACCGCGACCTTCCACGGCGCCATCGGCTCGGGCCAGAGAATGCCCCTGTCGTCGGAATTCTGTTCGATCGCGGCCGCAACGATGCGCGTTACGCCGATGCCGTAGCAGCCCATGAACATCACCTGCGCCTTGCCGGATTCGTCGAGCACGCTCGCTTTCATCGCCTTCGCATAGTTCTGGCCGAGCTGGAACACGTGGCCGACTTCGATGCCGCGCTGAATCATCAATTGGCCCTTGCCATCCGGCGACGGATCCATTTCGACGACATTGCGGATATCGGCAACAGTCGTGTCGGTGTCAGACAAGTCGCGTTCCCAGTTCACGCCTGCGAGATGGAAGCCCTTTTCATTGGCACCGATCACAAAGTCCGCCATTGCATGGACGGTGCGATCGACGATCAGGTTGATGCTCTTGCGCGGATTGACCGGTCCCAGGAAGCCGGGCTCGGCACCAAGGTGATCGAGGATTTCGGCTTCGCTTGCAGGCTGATAGGCCCCGATCAGTTTGGTCAACTTGATTTGGTTGACGTCGTGATCGCCGCGTACCAGTGCGAGTACAAAGCCCGTGTCGTCCGCCATGACAGCCACTGACTTGACCGTGCGTTCGACCTGTATGCCCAGCAGTTTGGCGACGTCATCGCAGGTCTTCTGGGTCGGAGTGGCGACCTTGCGTAGTGGTTCCGCGGCGACGGAACGCACGCCCAGCGCAACAGCTTCTGCAGCTTCGAGGTTTGCTGCATAGTCGGACAGGGTCGAATACGCGATCGCGTCCTCGCCCGACTCCGCGAGTACGTGGAATTCCTGCGACGCGTCGCCGCCGATCGCGCCGCTGTCGGCGCGCACCGCGCGGAAGCGCAGACCCAGCCGCGTGAAGATACGCGTGTAAGCCGCGTGCATGTTCCGGTATTCGCGCTCCATGCACTCGGGCGTAAGGTGGAACGAGTACGCGTCCTTCATCAGGAATTCGCGCGCGCGCATCACCCCGAAACGTGGGCGGATCTCGTCGCGGAACTTGGTCTGGATCTGGTAGAAATTCACCGGCAGCTGCTTGTACGACTGCAACTCGTTACGCGCGAAATCGGTGATCACTTCCTCGGCGGTCGGCGCGTAGCAATACTCGGCCTGTTTGCGGTCCTTGATCTTGAGCAGTTGCCCGCCGAATTTTTCCCAGCGCCCGGTTTCTTCCCACAGTTCGCGCGGTTGCACGGTCGGCATCAGCAATTCGAGCGCGCCGGCGCGGTTCATTTCCTCGCGCACGATCGCCTCGACCTTGCGCATCACCCGCAGTCCCAGCGGCGACCATGTGTAGAGTCCCGCCCCGAGCTTGCGGACCATGCCTGCGCGCAGCATCAGCCGATGGCTGGTGATCTCGGCGTCGGCGGGGGTTTCACGGGAGGTATTGAGATGGAATTGCGACAGGCGCATGGATTGGGGCCGGGCATTGGAAATGGAGATTGTGATGACAGGATGTCGGAACGAACAATTTGGCTGACCCGAAGGGCGGACCGCAGGAAGCGGTCCGTCATCGGGAATTGGAACAATGGAGCGGCATTGTATCTGCGGTGGTGCGTGCGGACAGGAACCAATGCAAGCGAAGCGCTCTTGCTATCGATTCCTGATTCGCTATTTCCCATCCCCGGCTTTTTCACCCGACATCGGCACGATATTGCGATTCGGATCGATGCGCACGATGGTAAAGGTGCGACCGGCTGGCGGCTGCTCGGTGGTGATGTTCAGCACGCCACGCGCATCGATCCAGCGATACAGGGTTGGACCGACATCGGCCTGCACGTGCCCGTGGTGCGTCGCGGCGTGGCGATGTGGATCGTCAGTGTTGCTGGGGTGCAAGGCTGCAGGCTGCGTCCACCAAGCCAGGCCGACCCCCAGCGCGAGCGCCGTCAGCGCAGCCCAGCCCCAATGCAAGTGCATGCTGCGTATCGTTTATTTCGGGCAGAGCGCCGCAACCTGCTGCTTGGCTTTCTCAAGCTGTGCGGTCTGTTGCTCTGGCGTGAGCCGGACAGGCTTGCCATCGCCGTTGATATCCATATCCACCAACGGATGCGTGGTCAGCACGTCAACGCTCTTGCGTGCGGTGTCGCAGTACTTCTGGCGCTCGATCTGCGCCGGAGTCTGGCCCGATGCAGCCGGTGCCTTGGCGGTATCGGCAGCATTGGCCGCCGCCACGGGAGCAATCGCGGTGGTTCCCGCAGGCGTCATGGTCTCGTACTTGATGCCTTGCGGCGGCTGCTGCGAATAATGGGATTGCCCGTTGGCGTCCTTCCACTTGTAGACCGGATCGGAGGCTGTGGCGCTCATGCCTGCGAGCAGGCTGGCCGCGACGATCAACGATGTGATGGACGACTTGGCCATGATGGCCAGGGACTGGTTACGCATACGACCTCCGGGGGACGCTGGTCAGGTTTGCAGGATGGTGGGAAGGGCGCAGTGGCGCGCAGTGACCCAACGGCTACACTCTATCTTAATCCAACAAGGCCAGCCCATGGATGACACCCCCAGACCGGCCCCTCGGTCACGCGGAATCTACCTGTTGCCGAACCTGCTGACCACCTGCGGGATGTTTTCGGGTTTCTACGCGATCCTCGCCGCCGCCGATCATCGTTTCGAAAACGCCTGCATGGCGGTGTTCATTGCCGCGATCTTCGATGGCGTCGATGGCCGCATCGCGCGGCTGACCGGCACCAGTACCGAGTTCGGCGTGCAGTACGATTCGCTCGCCGATCTGGTGAGTTTCGGCATGGCGCCCGCGCTGGTGATGTACCACTGGGCGCTGTCCACGCTCAAGTTCGACGGCGTGGCGATCGGCAAGGCCGGCTGGGCGGCATCCTTCCTGTATGCGGCCTGCGCAGCGTTGCGGCTCGCACGTTTCAACACTCAGGTTGGGGTGGTGGACAAGCGCTGGTTCATCGGGCTGTCCAGCCCGGCTGCAGCGGCGGTGATGATGGCGTTCGTGTGGACGATGGAGGAATGGGGGCGCTATACAGGCGAGGACTTGCGGTATGTCGCGCTCGGGTTGAGCGTTTGCTCGGGCCTGCTGATGGTCAGCCGCTTCCGCTACACGAGCTTCAAGGGTGGTCGCGCGAACCCGTCGCCGCCCGGCGAGCGCGTACCGTTCATGCTGCTGCTGGTGGTGGTCCTGGTGATCGTGGCGATCTACATCTATCCGGCGCGGTTATTGCTGGCAGTCTTCGGTTTGTATGCGTTGTCGGGTCCCGCGATGTGGGGATGGAATAAGTTGCGCCGCAAGCGCGGATCGGAACAAGGCACCCCATGAGCGCGTACTGGTCGGTCGAGCAGCAACGTTGCCTGACGGCGTTGGGTTACACGCTGTATCGGCATGCCGGAGCGTCGGTGCCGATCGAAGCCGATGCCGCTTCGCAATCGTCCGCTGCGATCGTGCCTGCAACTGCCGTTACTTCAGCCCAGTCTCGGGTAGTCGATGTCGGACCCCGTGCGCCGATCGCAATCGATCCGCTGGTTCGGGCGTTGCTGCGCGCAGCCGATCTCGATCCGGTGCAGATCGACGACGCACAAGGCTGGCTGCGGGCGCAGCAGATCCCGTCGTTGACCCAATTGCGCAACAACCCGGCCGCAAAGCGTGCGCTGTGGCCGCGCCTGCGCGCGTTGCGTATGCAACGCGCGAAACCATGAACGCCGCTGTCGCGCCGTTGCCGCGCCTGCGCCCGTTGCATGTCCGCGACCTGGACGCGCTGATGCAGATCGAAAACCGCGCCTACGAATTCCCGTGGACCGAGACCATCTTCCGCGATTGCCTCGCCGCCGGCTACGAATGCTGGGTGCTCGAAGATGGCGGCGCGCTGCTTGGTTACGGCGTGCTCAGTGCCGCCGCCGGCGAGGCGCATGTACTCAATGTCTGCGTTGCCGTCGAACAACAAGGCCGCGGCCTCGGACGATTGCTGGTGCGCCGGCTGCTCGATCTCGCGCGCTGGCATCGCGCGATGCAGGTCTTTCTCGAAGTGCGTCCGTCCAATCCGAACGCCATCGCGTTGTACGACTCCGAGGGCTTCAACGAGGTCGGCCGCCGCACCAACTATTACCCAGCCAGGCGCGGTCGCGAAGATGCCATCGTGATGGGCTTGGAGTTGTTGCCGCCCGAGCGTTGAGCGTAATCGTTCTGCTTACCGTTGCCACAACCCGATTGCCTTGACGAGCGCGGTCGTGAAGCGTGCCTTGACGCGCATGTCCAGGTGCGATCCATCGGGGCACTTGAAAGTGCGCAGGCCCGGTGCGTCATCGAAGTGCAGGGTGGTCGCAGTCGTATGCGCCACGAAGCGATCCCAGAATCGCGAACGCGGGTAGCGTGCATCATCGGTCGCCCTGACCAATCCACTGGTCGGGAACACCACGAACACCACCCGCCCGCCGCGACGCTGGATCGCATCCACCATGGCATCGATGCGGTCGACCCCCTGGTCGAAGCGCGCAGCGTTCTCCGGCACGATCGCGGTGATCCTGCGTTGAAGTTCGGTGTCGAGTTCGTCGTCGGTCATGCCGGGCTGGCGTACTTCAGTCCCCAGGTTCTTGATGACGCGGCCGAAATACCAGCCCGGCATTGTCACCTTGCGGTAGTCGGCGGCGCGGGAGCGATCGGGCAGGGTAACCAGATACTGCGGCGTCGGACTCGTCGCCAGGATCCGATCGAGCAAGGCGGTGATCGGTCGCGTGCCGTCGGCATAGCTGCGCATGTGCGAATGCAATGCGTCGGTCAGGACGGCCTCGGATGTCGCGTAATCCAGGTGGATGCGAATGTTGGCGTCATCGTATGCGGCCTGCATCTCGTCGGCGGCATCGTGGATCGCGCCGGCCGCGATCGGAGGGTCGGTGTACTGGATCAACACCGTGCCACGGATGGACGGATCCTTCGCGAGGCCAGCGAGGATCGGGACGAACGAACTGCCGTCGATCGCCAATTGCACCGGAGTCATGCGCGTTTCGGATCGAATCGAAGCCGTATCCAGATCGAGCTGCATGCGCGAGTTGCCGAGCAGGATCAGCGCATGCTCGCCGAGCGCACTGGCGCGCGCGCGTTGCTCGATCCAGCGTCCCGGCGAATCGACGATGGTCGGCTCGAAGCCGCGCGCAGCGAGTCGAAACTCCATCGCGCCGACGACCAGCACAAGGATGACCAACGCTGCGGCCAGCGCGGCCAGCCAATGGCCTTGCGGAATGCGGCGGCTAGAACTGGAGACAGATGAAGGCACGTTTATCGCCGCTGGACCACATAAAAAGGCTGGTGCTGCACACGATCGGCATCGCGTGCATGTGCGCCAAGAGCCAGTCCGCCGAATCGCTCTTCGAGTGAACCTGCGCGGTGGCCTGCGGCAGCTCCATGCGGCGATCCATCCAGTCCGATCGCCTTGACGAGCGCAGATGTGAATCGCTTCGTGTCGCGTGCGTCCAGATGCGATCCGTCAGGACACGTGTACCCGCGCAGGCTCGGCAAGTCCTCGAAGTGCAGTGTGCCTGCGGTCGTGCTCGCGACGAAGCGATTCCAGAATCGTGTGCGCGGATAGCGTGCGTTGTCGGCAGCCGTGACCAGGCCGCTGGTCGGGAGCACGACGAAGATCACGCGGCCTCCGCGACTCTGGATCGCCTTGACCATGGCATCGATGCTGCGAAGGGCACGATCGAAGCGATCGCCGTTTTCCGGCATCAACGTTGCAATCCGGCGCTGCAGCTCCAACTCGGCATCGGAAGCGGACAACATCGGATCCACGGGTAGCTTGCTGTCCAGGATCCGGATCACACTCGTGTAATAGGAACCCCGAAGGTCGGCCGTGTCCACTCTGCGATAGTCGGCGCGACGCGAACGATCCGGCAGGATTGCCAGGTATTGCGGAGTCGCGCGCGCGTCGAGTATCCGCAACAACAGCGACGACACAGGTCGCGCGCCATCGGCATAGCTGCGCAGGCTGCCGTGCAATCGATCGGTCAGCCAGGCTTCCGATGCCGCAAAGTCCGGGATCCGGCGGAAATGCGGAGCCGAGTCGAATGCAATCTGGTATTGGTCCGCTGCGTCGTATTCCACAGGATTTGCGAGATATTTGTCGCTGTATGCGACCAGCACCGTCCCTCGGATGGATGGATCCCGGGCGAGACCGGCAAGAATAGGAACGAACGAACTGTTGTCGATCGCCAACTGCACCGGACTCAGGCGTGTTTGCGACCGTAATGTGGCCGTGTCCAGATCGAGCTGCATTCGCGAATTGCCGAGCAGGACAAGTGCATTCGCACCCAGCGCACTGGCGCGTTCGCGTTGCTTGATCCAGAGCGCTTGCGAATCGATGATCGTCGGCTCAAAGCCACGTGCGGCCAAGCGGAATTCCATCGCGCAGATGACCAGTACAAGGGCGATCAGCGCGATAGCCAGCACCGCCAGCCAATGGCCCTGCGGAATGCGGCGGCTAGAACTGGAAATAGATGAAGGCACGTTCATCGCCGCCGGACCACAGGAACAGGCTGACCATGCAGACGGCCAGGATCGCAGCCTGCACACCGCGGGACAGCTTGCCGAATCGTTCTTCGAGCGAACTGTCGCGCAGGGCGAATTGCCAGCGGATGGTTGCGCCAATGCCCGCGAGGCAGAGCAGCATCTGGAAGGGTTCGAGCTGGCTCGGGACGCCGAACCGGAACAGACCCGCGAACACCGAACCCACCGACTGCATGTCGGGTGCCCGGAACGGAATCCAGGTCAATGTCACCAGCAGGAAAGTCAGCATGGTGAGCGGTATCTGGCTGCCCAATGGCGCATCCATGGGTGCCGCGGCGCGTGCGCGCAGGTGGCGTTCGACCACAAGGTAGATGCCGTGCAATCCACCCCACAACACGAACATCCAGGATGCGCCGTGCCACAGTCCGCCGATCAGCATCGTGAGCATCACGTTGCGGTCGGTCAGCCAGCCGCCGCCACGATTGCCGCCGAGTGGAATGTAGAGATAGTCGCGCAGCCACGAGGACAACGACATGTGCCAGCGGCGCCAGAAATCCGAAAAACCGCGCGCTGCATATGGTGCGTGGAAATTGTCGGGAAACTCGAAGCCGAAGCACAGCGCAAGCCCGATCGCGCACAGCGAGTAGCCGCTGAAATCGAAATAGATCTGCCCGGAAAACCCAAGCACGCCAGTCCAGATGTCGAGCGCGCCGTGGGTCGCCGGCTTCGTGTAGATCGCGTCGACCACCGGTGCAAAGACGGTGTCGGCCAGCACGACCTTGGAAAACAATCCGATGCAGACCAGTACCAGTCCCCAGCCCAACTGATCGCGGGTTACCTGTCGCGGTTGCTGGATCTGCGGAAGCAATTTGCTGGCGCGCACGATCGGTCCGGCCACCAGGTGCGGGAAGAAACTGACGAACAATGCGTAGTCGAGGAACGAACAATCGCCGCGGATCTCGCGCCGATAGACGTCGATCGTGTAGGACAGCGATGCGAAGGTGTAGAACGAGATGCCGACCGGCAACAGGATGTTCCATGCCGGCGGGTGATAGACGATACCCAGCGCAGCAGCCGCATCCTGGAAATTCGCGAGCAGGAAACCGCCGTACTTGAAGAACCCCAGCAGGCCGAGATTGACGAGCAGGCTGACGATCAACAGTGCTTTCCTGCGCGGCCCATCGTCGCAACGCCAGATCCGCCGCGCGAGCCACCAGTCCATGCTGGTCGAAAACAGCAGGATCGCGACATACGGAGGATTCCACGCCGCGTAAAACACATAGCTCGCGACCAGCAGTACAGTCTTGCGTGCCGTCCAGGTCGGCATCAATTGATGCGCGATCAGGACGATCACGAAGAAGGCCAGGAACGTCAGCGAGTTGAACAGCATCGGTTAGTCCGCTCCGGAGCAGCAAAGGATCACAGGCTGACGATTGGTTGCTCTGGAGCGAGCCTACTCCCGCCGGCATCACCTCTCGATTTCAGCCGGAGTGCGCGTTTTTCGACCAGGTGCCAGGACAACATCGCCAATGCCAGGGTGATCAATCCTGCCATCGCGATCAGGGACGGAACCGAGATGCCGGGGATCGAAGCGACCAGCGCCTGTTGCACCGGGAATGCATAGATGTAGATGCCGTAGGAGTAATCGCCGAGTCGATTGAACTGCCGCAACCAGCCTCCCGGAACATACGCGCAATACAGGATCAGGTAGCCGACAACCGGCGGGTAGATCCAGAAGAAGCCGGCAGGCAGCAGCACCCCGAACACGCACAACGACGTTGCCAGCAGGCCAGCGATCCAGTGCTGCATCCGGATGCGATCGCGCAAGACATACATCATCGCGCCGCTGAAGAACATGTAGAGCAGCCGGAAGGTGTGCCAGTGCCTGTAACCGGTGCTGTGCGCGATCCAGAAACCGGCCAGCATCGACACCGTGAAAGCCGCGATCATCCACGCGAATCGAGCGGTGCGATCGGATTTGAACGCAGCCGCAACGAACCACATCAGCGCCACGCCCATATAGCATCGCATCTCGAAGGGGAGCGTCCACAGCGATCCATTGACGGCCGGTTTCAGCGGCAGGTTCTCGAAAACACCTGGCAGTTTGTCTTTCCAGCCCGTGAGGATGGTCGCGTTCTTGAAGATGAACTTGTAGACGTCGGCGTGGGAGAAATAATCGCGCACAGACAAGGTCGTGAACCACGGCCCCAGAATGCACGCCAGCAGGATGGACATCGGCAGCAGCGCCGGGAAGATTCGCAGCGCGCGTGCACGGAAGAACGCCTTGAAACTGTCGAGTCGCAGCAGGCTCGCGGTTACCAGGAAGCCGCTGGTGATGAAGAACACATCGACTGCGATACCGCCCAGGGTGTAGCCGATGCGGCCAGCGAACGGCTCGGCGTTGCTTTCCATTCCAAGAACGATCGAGTAGCTGTGGCTGTACAACACCGCGAACGCGGCCAGGAACCGGATCAGGTTGAAATTGTTGTCGCGGCCAGTGGCAAGAATGGAGAGCTTCATGGTCCCGGAATCAGGCCAGGCGCTCGCGTTGCGCTATGAGAGCGTCGCGTTGCGTCGTCCAGTCAGCGAGCCGCGCGCGTTCCTGCCCCACGACGGCAGCTGGCGCGTTCTGCACGAAGGTCTCGCTCGCGAGCTTGCCTTCGCACTTGCGGATCTCGGCTTCGATGCGTGCGATTTCCTTGGCGATGCGCGTGCGTTCGGCGTCGAGGTCGATAAGGCCCGCGAGGGGGATATGCAGTTTCAATCCGGAAAAAGGCGCCATTGCCGATGGCGGCGGTTCTGTCTTGCCGAGGGCAACCACGGACGCAAGGCGCGCAATGTATTTCAGGCTCGCTTCCTGACCGCACAGTTGCACAAGGATCGTGTCGTCCGCCGGACCTTCGACCAGCAGCGGAACCAGCTTAGATGGCGGGATATTCATCTGGCTGCGGATCGAACGAATCTGGATGATCGCGCCTTTCAGGATCTCGACGCGCGATGCTGTAGCCGCATCCGCGGCGATGGAAGCGTGTTCGGGATATGGCTGCGTGCTGATCGATCCTGCCGGAATGCCAAGCTTCGATGCGACGTTCTGCCAGATTTCCTCGGTGACGAACGGGATCAGCGGATGCAGCGCACGCAACAACGATTCGAGCACGAAAAGCAGCGTGTGGCGTGTCGATGCCGCCGATGCATCGTTCGCCTGCAGTGCTGGTTTGGCGAGTTCCAAGAACCAGTCGCAGTATTGGTTCCAAGTGAAATCGTAGAGCGCTTCCGCGACTAGATCGAACCGATAGTCCGCGTAGTGGCCTTCGACACGCCGCAGCGTGTGCATGAACTCATGAAGGATCCAGTGCTCCGCATCCGTCGTCGGTTGCGGCGCACCGCTTGCCGTGAACCCTTCGCAATTCATCAGCACGAAGCGCGCTGCATTCCACAGCTTGTTGCAGAAATTCTTGTATCCCTCGCAACGGTTCAAATCGAACTTGATGTCGCGGCCATGCGTTGCCAATGATGCGAACGTGAAGCGCAGCGCATCGGCGCCGAACGCGGGGATGCCGTCGGGGAATTCCTTGCGTGTGGCCTTCTCGATCTTCGCGGCCATCTGCGGTTGCATCAGGCCGGACGTGCGCTTGACGACGAGGTCGTCGAGCGCGATGCCGTCGATCAGGTCGATCGGGTCGATCACGTTGCCTTTGGACTTGGACATTTTCTGGCCGTGCGCGTCGCGCACCAGACCGGTGATGTAGACCTCGCGGAACGGCACCTTGCCGGTGAAATGGTCGGTCATGAAGATCATGCGCGCGACCCAGAAGAAGATGATGTCGAAGCCGGTGACCAGCACGTCGCTCGGCACGAACTTGTCGAATCCGCGCGCCTGCATCGCATCCTCATTCGGCCAACCCATCGTCGAGAACGGCCACAGCGCGGACGAGAACCAGGTTTCGAGGACATCATTGTCCTGGCGCAGCGCGACATCGGAACGGAGCGCGTGCTTCGCACGTACTTCGGGTTCGTCGCGACCAACGTAAATCTTGCCGCTCTCGTCGTACCACGCCGGAATGCGATGGCCCCACCAGAGCTGGCGGCTGATGCACCAGTCCTGGATGTTGCCCATCCAGTGGCGGTAAGTGTTGATCCAGTTCGGCGGCACGAATTTCACGGCGCCCGGCTGTCCATCAACACCTTCTGCGAGTTCGAGCCCGCGTGCGCCGAGCGTGTCCATCTTCACGAACCACTGGTCGGTCAGGTACGGCTCGATGACTTGCCCGGTGCGGTCGCCACGCGGGACTTGCAGTTTGTGGTTCTTCCTCTCGACCAGCAGGCCGGTTTCCTCGAGGTCTGCAAGTACGACCTTGCGTGCGTCGTAGCGGTCGAGACCCCAGTATTTTTCCGGGATGCCGATGTCACTAGCCATGTCGATTACATCGGAAACTTCATTGATCGGAGTGGGATTCGTCGAGCGATTGAATCTGTGCCAATCCATGTCGCTCACGATCTTGGCTTCTTTCGTGAAGATGTTTATCGGCTGCAGAGCATGCCGCTGCCCAATCGCATAGTCATTGAAGTCATGTGCAGGCGTGATCTTGACTGCGCCGGTTCCGAACTCTCGATCCACATAGTCGTCAGCAATGATCGGAATCTCGCGCTCGGTCAAAGGCAACCGCAGCCGACGCTTGTTCTTCACTAGCGCGGCATAGCGCTCGTCTTCCGGATGCACTGCCACAGCAACGTCGCCAAGCATCGTCTCCGGTCGCGTCGTCGCGACAACAAGATGGTCGGGTTCACCGGGCTGCGGATCGATTACGTCGTAGCGGATCGACCACATGAAGCCATCTTCTTCCTCGCTGACGACCTCAAGGTCCGAGATCGCTGTCTTCAGTACCGGGTCCCAGTTCACCAGGCGCTGGCCGCGATAAATGAGTTGTTCTTCGTACAGGCGCACGAACGCTTCGACCACCGCCTGCGACGGCATCGGGTCCATCGTGAACACTTCGCGCGACCAGTCGCCGGACGCGCCGAGCCGGCGCATCTGCCGCGCGATGGTATCGCCGGATTCCTGTTTCCACTCCCAGACTTTCTCGATGAACTTCTCGCGCCCGAGCGAATCGCGCGTCTCGCCTTTGCCCTCCAATGCGAGATTGCGATTCACCACCATCTCGGTCGCGATGCCGGCGTGGTCGGTGCCCATCTGCCACAACGTGTCGTAGCGCGTTCCATCGGGAGCGACGCGCATGCGGTGATAGCGGATCAGCGCATCCATCAACGTGTGCTGGAACGCGTGGCCCATGTGCAGGGTGCCGGTGACGTTCGGCGGCGGCAGCAGGATCGTGTACGGCGTGCCCGTGCCGCTGGGCTTGAAGCAGCCGCTCGCTTCCCACTGGGCGTACCAGCGCGTCTCGAAACTCTGCGGTTCGTAGCTCTTGTCCATGGTCGCCATCGCGTCTTGTTCGGTATTTGCGGTTGATCGTCATCCCGGCGGCTTTCAACAGCCGAAAGGCTGGTCAAGCCGGGATCCATGTTGATCCTGGCCTTTTGCGTAAAGGATGAAACGTCAAAATGGATCCCGGCGTGCGCCGGGATGACGGGCTCAGGATATTCTCCCCAGCCTCCAATCCCCAGCCCCTGTTTTCATCTACATATCGTGCTTGTTGAGTTCGAATCCACGTGCCTGATATTCGCGCCAGCGTTGCCGCAACGGTTCGCGCGCGGACTCGTCCGCAGGCACCACTTCGAGCACGCGGTCGCAGGGCAAGGTCACGGCTTCGTCGCGCAGGTTGATGATGAGCGCGCGCCCGGGCGCATCGCAGTCCGGCGATGCAATCAAAACCGGCGCTTCGTCCTCGTCCTCATCCATGCCAACGATCTGGTGCGGGATGTAGGCATCCGGGTCGAACGACCACAGCGCATCGTCAATCGCCTCGGCCTGTTCCGCATCGCGCGCGAGGATCAGCGTGGGCGAGCCGGCGTCATGCGCCTTGCGCGCGAGTTCGCAGACCAGCAGCAGCGGGTCGTCGCGGAAGCGCGGCTTGGCGATCAGGTAGAAGTCGGCGCGGGGCATGGCATTGCACCCTTACAGCTTGTAATGACCAAACATCAACATTCCCGCAACAACTCCCGCCACAGTAATCAGATAGCAACCGATGCATGAAAGGAAGAACAGACCGATCGCTTTGGCTTTTTGCCCCGGAGCGCGTGATCGGTAGAGGTACACAGGAAGAAAGACAATGCCGAGTGCTGCAATACCGATGTTCATCATCACGGAGCGGCGGTAGCCATTTTGCTGTTGGTCGCCGCTTAACCACAGAAAAATCCAGTACAGCCCCAAGGCAACGAACAACCCGCTGGCAAATATATTGGCATCAGCAGAAATCGGATGTGCTGACCGACTCCACATCACATAGATACCCTCCGCGAACATTGTTGTCGCCAGCGAAAAAAGGGCGGCTCGTGTTCTGGTCACGCCCCACCCGCTCTATCTAGCAACCACTGGCAGAGCATTCCGACTGGCCGACCCGAGGCGAGGCCCTTCTTGCCTTCGTCCCACGATGTGCCGGCGATATCCAGGTGCGCCCAGCGCTGGCCTTCGGCGAAGCGCGACAGGAAGCAGCCTGCGGTGATCGCGCCCGCGTACTTGCCGCCGATGTTGGCGACGTCCGCGAAGCCTGATTCGAGCTGCGCCTGGTATTCGTCCCACAGCGGCAGCCGCCAAGCGCGGTCGAACACGTTTTCGCCGGCGCTCAGCAATTCACTCGACAGGTCGTCGTGCTTGCTCATCAAGCCATGCGCGTGCTTGCCGAGCGCGACCACGCAGGCACCGGTCAGCGTGGCCACGTCGATCAGCGCCTGCGGCTCGAAGCGCTGCGCGTAGGTCAGCGCGTCGCAGAGGATCAAGCGGCCTTCGGCATCGGTGTTGAGCACTTCGATGGTCTTGCCCGACATCGAGGTCAGCACGTCGCTTGGGCGATAGGCGTCGCCGTCGGCCATGTTTTCCACGGCCGGTACGATGCAGACCAGGTTGATCGGCAGCTTCAGCGAGGCGGCGGTGTGGAATACGCCGAACACGCTGGCGGCCCCGAGCATGTCGAACTTCATCTCCTCGATGCCGCCCTGCACCTTGAGGTTCAGGCCGCCCGAGTCGAAGGTGATGCCCTTGCCGATGAGCACGTAAGGTTTGGCATCGCCACCGCCGCTGTGCTTGAGCACGATGAATTTCGGTGGATTCGCCGAGCCGCGCGACACCGCGAGCAGCGAGCCCATGCCGAGTTGTTCCATGTCGGCGCGCTCGAGGATTTCGCAAGTCACGTGGTCGTGTTCGCTTGCAAGCTGTTGCGCGCGTTCGGCGAGGTAGGCCGGATTGCAGATGTTCGGCGGCAGGTTGCCAAGTTCGCGCGTGTAGGCGATGCCCGCGGCGATGCCCACGCCCGCGTCGAGTGCTGCCTGCTGCGCAGCATCGGCGGTCAGATGCAGGGTTTCAAGCCCGGCATCGGGCTTGCGGGTGATGTTCTGGGTGTAGCGATAGGCCGCGTGGTCGGCGGCGATCACGGCTTGGCGCACGCGCCAGTTTGCGTCGCGGCCCGGTACGTCGAGTTCGGTCAGCGTGCACAGCGCGGAATTGCTGGCGCCGGATTTCAGCGCACGCACGCCGTCGGCGATCGCACGCAGGTATTGCGGTACGCCGAATTTCGCCGCTTCGCCGAGGCCGACCGCGAGTACGCGCGGCGCGGCGATGCCTGCGAGATCGTGCAGCAGCACGCTGCGGCCGGTCTTGCCGGACACATCGCCGCGTGCAATCAAGGTGCGCAGGCGACCATTGCTCGCGCGATCGACCGCTTCGCCGGTGGGGCTTAACGCTTCATCGGCGAAGATGCCAAGCACGATGCAGTCGGTGGCGAGTGCAGCCGCGTCGGTGTGATTCAGGGCGAATTGCAGGGTCATCGGCGAAGTTCCGTAGAATGCGGCAGTTCTGGGGATGCGCGTCCGACCGCAAGGCGGCATTGCGCGGGTCAAGGTCGTCGTGGGCCAACCGGAAACCGCAGAGTCTAAAGCAAGCAGCCCCCGCCTTTCATGCCGAGTTCGATCTGACCATCACCTGCCACCTGTCGCACAGCACCTTCCTGGCATCCATTCCTGCCCCGGCCAACAGCCTGTGCTGACGATCGATCGCTATCTGTTGCGCGAATTCGTGCAGTCGGTCGTGGCCACCACCGTGGTGCTGCTGTTCGTGGCGATGGGCGTGGTGGTCGCCGACCTGCTGGCCGAAATTGCCGCCGGCAAGGTGCCTGTCGCGCTGATGCTGTCGCAGTTGGGCCTGCGTGTGCTGCGCTGGTTGCCGATGGTGCTGCCGCTGGGCCTTTTCCTCGGCTTGTTGTTGAGCATCGGACGGCTGTACCGCGATTCGGAAATGTCGGTGCTGGCTGCGATCGGGCGCGGCCCGCGCGAGCTGCTGCGGCCGGTGCTGCTGGTCGCGTTGCCGACGGCGGCACTGATCGCGATCAGCTCCATGTGGGCTGGCCCGTGGGCGCAGCATCTGTCGCGGGCGATGATCGCCAATGCCAACCGCTCGCTGCTGATCGCCGGGCTGGAGGCGGGCCGCTTCCGCGAGTTGCCGGGTGGGCAGGGCATGCTGTATGTCGCCGAGCTCAATCCCGACGGCAGCCGCATGAAGAACGTCTTCGTGCAGTCGGAGAAGAAGGGCAAGATCGACGTCATCACCGCCCAGGACGGGTTGTTGTATGTCGATGCGGGCCAACGCTACTTGCGGCTCAGCAACGGCATGCGGGTCGAGGGAGTCCCCGGCCAGAGGGACTACCGGGTCATGCGTTTTCGCCGCAACGAGATCAAGCTGCCCATCAACGCAGCCGCCAACACCGAGCAGGATGCGACCACCGCAGCCACGCCAGACTTGCTGGCCAATCGGAAACCGGATGCGCGCGCCGAGCTGAACTGGCGCATCGCGACGCCGATCGCGGCGCTCCTGCTGGCGCTGATCGCGATTCCGCTGGCCCGTGCCGAGCCGCGCAAGCCGCAGTACGGTTTGCTGCTGCTCGCGCTCGCGGTGTATGTGCTTTATACGGCGCTGTTGCTGATTGGTCGCAGCTTGCTGGCGAGCGCCAAACTGTCGCCGTGGTACGGGCTGTGGTGGCTGCACATCCCGGTGTTGTTGCTGGGGCTGTGGCTGCTGCGCCGCGATGGCAACCTGCGCAAGCCGCGCGCGGTGCGCACGTGAGGCTGCGTCCGCTGTTGCACGATTGGCTGGTCGTGCGGGCCGTGTTCGGCGCATTGTTGATGGTCTGGACGGTGCTGCTCTCGTTCGATGCGATCCTCGATTTTGCCGGCCAGCTCGACAATCTGGGCAAGGGCAGCTACAGCGTTGGCCACGTGGTGCTGTACATCGTCTGCACCTTGCCGCGTCGCGCGTATGAGCTGTTCCCGACGGCAGCCCTGATCGGCAGCCTGCTCGGGCTGGGCGGGCTGGCCGCGACCTCGGAATTGACGGCTCTGCGCGCTGCCGGCATTTCGCGCTGGCGCATCTGTATCGGTGCCGTGTTCGGATTGGCGGCAGTGGCTGCGCTGATGATGCTGAATGCCGAAACCCTGGGCCCGAAAGGCGAGCAGACTGCCGAATCGATCACGATCTCGGCCAAGTCGAACACGATGGTGGTGTCGCAGGGGTCGGGTCTGTGGGCGCGCGATGGCAGCGTCTTCGTCAATGCCCGCGCCGGCGCCAAGCACGCGCGCGGCGGCGGTCGCGATGTCGATCTGGCCGATTTGCGGCTGTACGAGTTCGATGCCGACGGCAAGCTGCTGTCGATCACCCAGGCGCTCAAGGCGCAGTACCGGCAGGAGCGCTGGATTCTGCAGGACGTCAACCGCACCGATTTTTCCGACACTGCAGTCACGGTAAAAAAACTCCCGACCATGGAATGGAAGGCTGGGCTGCGGCCCGAAACCGTGCTGGCCGGCGTCGAGCGGCCGCGCTACCAGTCCACTGCTGCGCTGCGTCGCAATATCGATTACATGCATCGCAACGCGGTCGATGCCAGCGATTATGAAAATGCGTACTGGGCGCGCTGGTTCTATCCGCTCAACGTGCTGGCCCTGTGCCTGGCCGCGCTGCCGCTGGCATTCGGACAATTGCGCAGCGGCGGATTCGGCAAGCGGCTGTTCATCGGCATCGTGTGCGGTTTGACCTTCTTCGTCCTGCAGCGCCTCGCGCAGAACCTTGCGACCATTTACCGCTGGCCGCTGTGGATCGCGCATCTGACGCCGCCGTTGCTGGTATTGGGGGCGTCGCAGGTTTATTTCAGGCGACGGGTTTGATCGGCGGCGCGTAGTTCCTTCTCCCGTCCGGAGAAGGTGCCGCAGGCGGATGAGGGTGGCTCTAGAGATCAGATCAAGAGCATTTCACGTGCAGCGCGTGAAAGCTCTGCTCTTGACGTTACTTGTTGCTCAACAAAAGCAGATCCGTGCCGCGTTCGGGCTGACAAACTGCGAAAACCCGATCACCCGACCCGATCCATCCGCACAAACCTGGTCCCCGCCGCCAGGTCGTGCCAGCACCGCCGCTCCCCATCAAACAGCGCCCATACGAATCCCAGTCCGCCTGCCAGCAGCGACAACGTCGCCACCGCATAGCGCAGGCACAGTGCGGCCACTGTGGCCGGGCGGCCATCCGCAGCCAGCACCTTCAGCCGCCACGGTCGCATCCCGATGGTCGCGCCGCCGCGTCGCCATGAAATCACCGCATAGAGACCGGTCACCAGCCATGCGGGAACGATCGATACCAGCATTCCTATGATCGGGCCGAATTGATCGGACGTGCGTCCTTGCGCGATCAGTAGTTCCAGTCCGCTTGTCGCCAGACACAAGGCCAGTACCGGGAACAGGTCGTACACCATCGCCAGCAACCGCCAGCCCAGATGGGCAGGTTCGGCGCTGCGGACGGGTTCGGGAATGCTTGCGGGCAAATCGGTTAGCTGTTGCATGCGCGACAGGATACCGGCGCAGCCCCGCACTGGCTAAGCTGCGACGATGCCACGCAGCACGCCCGCAGATCGCCGCCGCCATGCGCAGTCCTTGCCGCCGGTTTCTGCGCGCGACAAGGAAGCCATTTCGATCTTCCTGGAGCGGCTCTGGGCGGAGTCGGGATTGGCGCGGCAGACGCTCGACAGCTATCGCCGCGACCTCGACGGCCTCGCGCGCTGGCTGGATACGCGCGGCAAAGCGCTGCAAACCGCCGACCGCAGCGCATTGTTCGACTATCTCGCCGAGCGCACCCGGCTGGATTACGCGCCGCGCAGCAATGCGCGCCTGCTGTCGGCACTGCGCGCGTTCTACGCGCAATTGCTGCGGCGCGGGGCGATCGCGATCGATCCGGCGGCGTTGCTCGAAGCGCCGAAGCTCGGGCGTTCGCTGCCGAAGGCGCTGTCCGAATCGCAGGTCGAGGCCTTGCTGGCTGCGCCCGACATCGACGATCCGGCTGGCCTGCGCGACCGCGCGATGATCGAACTGATGTACGCGACCGGGCTGCGGGTCAGCGAGTTGGTGTCGCTGCCTGCGGCGGGGCTGAACCTGCGGCAGGGAGTGGTGCGGGTGACCGGCAAGGGCAGCAAGGATCGGCTGGTGCCGCTCGGAGAGGAAGCCCAGCACTGGTTGCAGCGCTATCTCGATGGATCGCGGCCGCACTTCGCTGGCAAGCAGCAGCGGCTGTCGTTGTTCCTTGGCCCGCGCGGGGAGGCGCTGAGCCGGCAGCAGTTCTGGACCACGCTGAAAACCCTGGCCGCGCGCGCTGGCGTGGATCCGGCCCTGGTCGGCCCGCACGGGCTGCGGCATTCGTTCGCGACCCACCTGCTGAACCACGGCGCGGACCTGCGGGCGTTGCAGATGCTGCTCGGCCACGCGAGTCTGTCCACCACCCAGATCTACACCCTCGTCGCGACCGAAGGCCTCAAGCGCCTGCACCAGAGTCATCACCCACGCGCCTGAACGGCGCATTTTGTGCGGATGAACACGACCGTCGGCAGGCCGTTGCGTTCACGTCGGCGCAACCGGCGCGCGTGCGAGAATGTTGGGTATACGCACATGCAAGGCATCCCTTGCTTGTGTCCGGCAGCTGCGCTGCGTCCGATCTCGATGAGGTTTCCTGCATGACGCGTTCGTTGCATTCATCCCTGCTTGCTGTTGCGTGCGGCACGTTTGCGCTCGGCGCGTGTTCGGCCGGACCGGTGGTCACTGCCGCCGCCCCGACCATGACAGCTTCAGTAGCGTCCGCACCTGCGGCTCCCGTTGATGCTGCCGTGCGCAAGGCGATGGGCTCGCTGTCGGCAGCCGTTAAAATCGACAGCATGCGCCCGTCGCCGATCCCCGGGTTGACCGAAGTCATGGCAGACGGCGAGGCGTTCTACGTCAGCAACGATGGCAGGTACCTGATCTCGGGCAACATCATCGATGTGACCAGCAAGCGCAATCTGACCGAGGCTGCGCGCGCGGTCGCACGGCGCGGCGTGCTCAAGGACATCAGTGCAGCGCAGATGATCGTGTTCGCGCCCAGCCACCCGAAATACACGGTCACCGTATTTACCGACGTGGACTGCGGCTATTGCCGCAAGCTGCACTCGCAGATCGCCGAATACAACAAGGTCGGCATCGCTGTGGACTATCTGTTCTTCCCGCGCACAGGCATTGGCGGCGAGTCCTACGACAAGGCGGTGTCGGTTTGGTGCGCAGCGGATCGCCGGAAGGCGCTGACCGACTCCAAGAACGGCGCGATCCTGCCCAAGGCCAACTGCACCAACCCGGTCAGCATGGACTACAAGCTCGGGCTTCGGATCGGAGTCAACGGCACGCCTGCGATCTACGCCGCCGACGGTACCCAGATCGGCGGCTACCTGCCGCCTGCCGATATGCGCGCCAAGCTCGACGCATTGGCCGCGAATCCAGGCTCCTGATCGTCCGAGTCCGCGACGTTGCCAGCGCCGTCGGGCTGGCTGGGCTATCATGAACGCCCTGATCCAGCCTCAAATCTCCCGGACATGATCGTGCTAGAGGGCCTTGCGGCCCTGTCGCCCTTCCGCCGCGACCGCCTCGAACACAGCCTGCACGTCCTGCATGACGGCATTCGCCTCGATGGCGCGTGCTGGCTGTACTTCATCGATCCCGAACTGGGTGCCGAGCCCGATCGTGGCGTGCTCGGGCGCATCCTCGAAGAGCATTCCGACACTGCGGTTGCCGCATCCGATGCACGCAGTGTGTTCGTGGTGCCGCGACTCGGAACCTTGTCGCCCTGGGCGAGCAAGGCCACCGAAATCCTGCGCGGTGCTGGTTTGCCTGTGCATCGCGTCGAACGCGGCATGCGGCTGGATCTGGCGCATCTTCCGGAACGCGGCTCGTCCGAATGGGCCGTGATCGCGCGCGCGCTGCATGATCCGATGACCCAGTCGCTGCTGCACGATCGCGACGAGGCCGCGAAACTGTTTGCCATTCCGCAACGCGGTGCGCTCGAACGCATCGCGTTGGCCGAGCTGGACGCCGCAAATGGTCGCCTCGGCCTCGCATTGTCGGACGACGAGATCGCGTACCTGCGGCGTCGTTTCGGCGAACTCGGCCGCGATCCGTCGGATGCCGAACTGATGATGTTCGCGCAGGCCAATTCCGAACATTGCCGGCACAAGATCTTCAACGCCGACTTCAGCGTGGACGGCGAGCCGCAACCGCTGTCGCTGTTCAAGATGATCCGCAACACCCACGCCGCAGCGCCGCAGCTCACGTTGTCGGCCTACAAGGACAACGCGGCGGTCATCGAAGGTTTCGCGGCGCAGGCGTTCCGTCCGTCTGCCGATGGCGTGTATCGCGCCGGGCCGCTGCGACCAAGCGCATTCTGCATCAAGGTCGAAACCCATAACCATCCGACCGCGATTGCGCCGTTCGCGGGCGCGGCAACAGGTTCAGGCGGCGAGATCCGCGATGAAGGCGCGACCGGTCGTGGCGGCAAGCCCAAGGCTGGGTTGACCGGCTTCTCGGTCTCGCATCTGCGCATCCCGACATTGCCGCAGCCATGGGAAACCGCGCGTCCGCTGAATCCGCGCATGGCGAGCGCGTTCGAGATCATGCGCGACGGCCCGATCGGCGCGGCCGCGTTCAACAACGAATTCGGGCGTCCGGCACTGTGCGGCTATTTCCGCTCGTTCGAACTCGCGACTGCCGAACCCGGCGTGCTGCGCGGTTACGACAAGCCGATCATGCTCGCGGGTGGCCTGGGCGCGGTCGAAACCACGCTGGTGCAGAAGATATTGTTGCGCGATGGCGATGCAGTGATCGTGCTCGGCGGCCCGGCGATGCTGATCGGGCTCGGCGGCGGCGCGGCGTCGTCGGTCGCATCCGGCGACAGTTCCGAAGACCTCGACTTCGCTTCCGTGCAGCGCGACAACCCGGAAATGGAGCGCCGCTGCCAAGAAGTCATCGATCGCTGCGTCGCGCTGGGTGCAGACAATCCGATCCTGAGCTTCCACGATGTCGGCGCGGGCGGTTTGTCGAACGCAATCCCCGAACTGCTGCACGACTCGGAGGTCGGCGGCATCATCGACCTGCGTGCGATCCCGAGCGACGATCCCTCGCTGTCACCGATGCAGATATGGAGCAACGAGTCGCAGGAACGCTATGTACTTGGCGTGGCGGCGGAACGGCTCGCCGAATTCGCCGCGTTGTGCGCGCGCGAGCGCTGCCCGTTCGCGGTCGTTGGCACTGCGACACTGGAACAGCGACTGATCCTGCGCGACGACGACGCTCCCCAGCCTCCAGCCCCCAGCCCTGACGCACAGGGATGTGCCAATGCCGCGGGCGCAGGATGCGCTGGAGCGGCCCATTCCCAGCTTCTCCCCATCGACATGCCGATGGACCTGCTGTTCGGCAACGCGCCGAAACTGCATCGCGACACCCAGCGCCCGCGCACGACGCGCTGGCCCAAGCCGGACACCGCCGCGCTCGATGGCGATCGCAAGGCGTTGCACGCGGCGGGTTTGCGCGTGCTCGCGCATCCGAGCGTGGCGGCGAAAAATTTCCTGGTCACGATCGGCGACCGCAGCGTCGGCGGCCTGTGCGCGCGCGACCAGATGGTCGGCCCATGGCAGCTTCCGCTCGCCGATTGCGCGATCACGCTGGACGACTTCGATGGTTACGCAGGCGAGGCGATGGCGATCGGCGAGCGCACGCCGCTCGCGTTGCTCGACGCGGCTGCAAGCGCGCGGATGGCGGTCGGCGAGGCGATCACCAATCTCGCTGCCGCATCGGTCGCATCGTTGGACGAAGTGAAGCTGTCGGCGAACTGGATGGCGGCCACCGGTTTCGATGGCGAGGACGCGTTGCTGTTTGACGCCGTCCACGCGGTCGGTATGGAGTTGTGCCCGGATCTGGGCATCAGCATTCCGGTTGGCAAGGATTCGCTGTCGATGCAGGCGCAATGGCAGCACGACGGCGCGTCGCGCAAGACGGTGTCGCCGGTGTCGTTGGTGGTGACTGCGTTCGCGCGCGTCGCGGACGTGCGCAAACAGTTGCAACCGGTACTCGCGCGCGACGTGGAGTCAGAACTCTGGCTGATCGGGCTTGGCGCTGGCCAGCAGCGACTCGGCGGGTCGATCTTCGCGCAGTGCCATGACGCATTCGGCGGAGCATGTCCAGACCTCGACGATCCGGTGTTGCTGCGCCGGTTTTTCGACCTGATCCAGCACGCGCGCCGCGATGGCCTGTTGCTCGCGTACCACGACCGTTCCGACGGCGGCTCGTTTGCCGCATTGTGCGAGCTTGCGTTCGCCTCACGCGTCGGGCTGGAGATCAGCCTGGACCATTGGGGCGAGGATGCGGCGCGCGCCTTGTTCAACGAGGAGCTCGGAGCGATCGTGCAGGTTGCCGTGGAAGATCGTGCGGCGTTTGCGGATCTCATCGATCACCACGACCTGACCCATTGCGCGCAGCGTATCGGCCGCCCGGTTGCGACGCCGACGATCCGCGTCCAGCGCGAACGTACGACGATCGCCGAGTGGAGCTGGCAGGAAGCGTTCGACGCGTGGTGGTCGGTGACGCATGCGATGCAGTCGCTGCGCGACGATCCGGCGTGCGCCGAGGAAGAGCGCAGCGCACGCCGCGATTTCAATGCCCCTCCGCTCACTGCGCAACTCACTTTCGATCACGTGAACGCATCCGCTCGCGAAAAACTCGCTGTTGCAATTCCCGATTCCCGATTCCTGCCGCACAGGGATGTACCAATGCCGCGGGCGCAGGATGCGCAGGAACGGCCGATTCCCGGCCTTTCCCGCCCCCGCATCGCGATCCTGCGCGAGCAGGGCGTCAACGGTCAGATCGAGATGGCGGCGGCATTCGATCGCGCCGGTTTCGACGCAGTGGACGTGCACATGTCCGATCTCATCGAGCGGCGCATCGTGCTCGACGGCTTCAAGGGTCTGGCTGCGTGCGGCGGGTTCTCGTATGGCGACGTGCTCGGCGCGGGCCGTGGCTGGGCGACATCCATTCTCGAACGCACATGGCTGCGGGATGCGTTTGCCGAATTTTTCGCACGCGGCGACAGCTTCACGCTCGGCGCCTGCAACGGCTGCCAGATGCTCGCGCAACTCAAGGAGCTGATCCCGGGCGCGGATCATTGGCCGCGTTTCCTGCGTAACCGCTCCGAACAATACGAAGCGCGCCTCGCGTTACTGGAAGTCATGGATTCGCCATCGGTGCTGTTGACCGGAATGGCCGGGTCGCGGCTGCCGGTCGTGGTCGCGCACGGCGAAGGTCGCGCCGCGTTCGATCGCGAAACCGACCGCGCAGCAGCGCAGGTCGCGGTGCGTTACGTCGATGGCGCGGGTCGGGTGGCGACAAGCTATCCGGCCAACCCGAACGGTTCCCCCGACGCGATCGCTGGCCTGAGCAGCGCCGACGGCCGCGCGACCCTGATGATGCCGCACCCGGAACGCGTGTTCCGCAGCGTGCAATTGAGCTGGCATCCGCCAGGCTGGAGCGAGGATTCGCCGTGGATGCGGCTGTTCCGCAACGCGCGTGCGTTCGTGGGTTGATGTAGCCCGGCTGAAACCTCACAGCGGTGCAATCCGGGACGACCGTGTCCCGGATGACTGGCGACGCTGTTGCAGGCCCGCTTCGTTCCAGCGACGGCAGCAGTCCATGACCTTCGCCCATGTTCAGGCCGCGCGGGCCGCGCTATGGTGCGGGTTTCCGAAATCGCAGGCATCGGCCATGACGCAACGTCGCCTCGTCCCACTCCTGCTCGGCGCGTCGATTGCGCTGTTTTGCACAACGTCCGCATCCGCTGCGGACACAGCCAATCAGCGCGAAGTCGCGTGGCAGCAACACCAGAAGATGGTCGCCGATTCGCCGTACGCGGGCGTGGAATGGCGCAGCATCGGGCCGACCGCGCAGGGCGGGCGTGTGGTCGATGTCGCCGCGGTGCCGGGCCAGCCCTACACCTTCTATGTGGCCTACGCGACCGGCGGGGTATGGAAGACGACCAACGACGGCAACAACTTCGAGCCCCTGTCCGACAGCCTGCCGACCACGGTGACGGGCGCGATTGCGGTCGACCCGCAGCACCCGGACACCTTGTGGGTCGGCAGCGGCGAACCGAACGCATCGCGCTCGTCCTACGGCGGCATGGGCCTGTTCCGCAGCGACGACGGCGGCAAGCATTTTCAGCGGATGGGCCTGGCCGGTACCGACCGCATCGCGCGCATCGTTGTCGATCCGAAGGACAGCAACCGGATCTTCGTCGCGGTCGTCGGCCGACTCTACAGCGAAGGCGGCGAACCCGGCGTATACCGCAGCATCGACGGCGGCAAGACCTGGTCGCGCGTGCTCAAGGGCGATCGCCCAAACGCCGGCGCGATCGACCTCGTGCAGGATGCGAGCGATCCGAACGTTCTTTACGCATCACTGTGGGAACACACCCGGCGGCCGTGGAAGTTCCAGGAGAGCGGGGCGGGCAGCGGGATATGGAAATCGACCGATGGCGGCGCGACCTGGCAGCGGATCGGCAAGGGATTGCCGAGCGGCGACCATGTCGGCCGCATCGGCCTGGCGATCGCGGCTTCGCATCCGCAGACCGTGTACGCGACCGTGGACAACTGGGACGTGTTGCCGACGACCGACCAGGACCTCGGCGATCGCCCGCTCAGCGCGCGCCGCATCGCGCACATGGGCAAGGACGAATTCCTGCGCCAGGACCCCGATGAGGTCGAGACCTTCATCCGCAACAGCGACCTGGATGTCGATGTCGATGCGAAGTCGCTGCTCAAGATGATCCGCGACGGCAGCCTGACGATGGCGCAGCTGTACCAGCGCGTGCAGGATCCGGCGCGCTCGATCATCGATACCGACATCAAGGGTCTGGAGGTCTATCGCTCCGACGACGGCGGCGCGAACTGGCATCGCACCCACGACCAGCCGTTGCGCGAGGTCGATTACGCGTACGGCTATTACTTCGGCCAAGTGCGCGTTGCGCCCGACAATCCCGACCACGTGTATGTGCAGGGACTGCCGATCATCGCGTCGAACGATGGCGGAAAAACATGGGCCGGCCTCAACGATCCCAACGTGCACGTCGATTACCACGAGCTGTGGATCGACCCGAGCGATCCGCTGCGGATGATCGTCGGCAACGACGGCGGCGCGTTCATCAGCCACGACGGCGGAAAGCATTTTCGCACGATGGGCGCGAACGCGGTGGGGCAGTTCTACACGGTCGTGGCAGACCTTGCCGATCCTTACAACGTTTACGGTGGCCTGCAGGACAACGGTTCGTGGAAGGGCGCTGGCAATGTGTTGTCCGAATTCAACACGTGGTCGCGGGTCGGCGGCGGCGACGGCATGCACGTGCAGGTCGATACGCGCGACAACGCAACCCTCTACACCGGCTACCAGTTCGGCTACTACGACCGCAGCGGCTCCGGCGGCAGCCACGAAGTCCGCCCGCACGCGGGCCTGCGCGATCCGCAACTGCGCTACAACTGGAACACGCCGATCCTGCTGTCGCCGCACAACCAGGACATCGTGTACTTCGGCGCGAACAAGCTGTTCCGCTCGATGGACAAGGGCGTCACGTGGACGCCGATCAGCCCCGACCTGACCACGGCCAAGGAGCGCGGCGACGTACCCTACGCGACGATCACCACGGTCAGCGAATCGCCGAAGCGCTTCGGCCTGCTCTGGGTCGGTACCGACGACGGCCATGTGGACGTCACCGACGACGGCGGCGCGCACTGGTCGAACGTGGACGCGAACCTGCCGAAGCAGTGGGTCAGCCGCGTGGTCGCATCGGCGTTCGTCGAGAAGCGCGCCTACGTCACCTTGAATGGCTACCGCAACGACGACCTGACCCCGTGGGTGTTCCGCAGCGACGACCTCGGCAGGACCTGGACGAATATCTCGGCCGGGCTGCCGGCGGAATCGGTGAACGTGATCCGCGAGGACACGGTAAATCCGGACGTGTTGTATGTCGGTACCGATCGCGGCGTCTATGTATCCCTTGATCGTGGCGCGCACTGGGACAGCCTGCAGGCGAACCTGCCGAACGTGCCCGTGCACGACCTGGCCGTGCATCCGCGCGAACGCGAACTGATCGCTGGCACGCACGGACGCAGCGTCTGGATTGTCGATGTGTTGCCGCTGCAGGAACTCGCGAAGGTGCGCGGCGAAGCGGTGCACCTGTTCCCGGTCGAGAAGATGAAGGCCGATCGCGGTTGGCGCAGCGCCGCGCCGGTCTGGTTCGACGACAGCGACGACCAGCCGAAGCTCAGACTGCCGTTCTGGGCCAAGGCCGCGGGCCAGGCGCAGCTGACCGTCCTCGACAAGAACGCCAATCCAGTGCGCAAGCTGTCGATCCCGGCCAGGGCAGGCATCAACAGCTACACCTGGGACCTGCTGCTCGATCGCGACCTCGCGCTGGCGGCCGAGCACATTGCGCAGCAGCGCGACCTCATACAGGCGGTCGCTGACATTGGCGTTCAGAAGGTCACCCATGCGAAGGATCCCGACCAGGCCAAGGATTCCGACAAGGCCGGAAACGGCCTGGACAAGACCCCGGTCGCCGAAGCCGTGCGTCTGCGTCAGCGGCTTTACATCGGTCCCGGCGACTACACCCTGCGACTGGAATTGAACGGCGCACGTTCGGATGCGAAGTTCACGGTCGAGGCTCCCGAGCCGCAACCGTCGCGCGCACCGGTCAAGCCGAAGTTGCGTGGACGCGACGATTGGGCTCGCCCACGTCCAAGCGCCGAACCGCGACCTGGCGTCGATGAAGCGGCCGGGGAAAGCCTTTAAACCGCCTTTTCAGTCGCAGGCTTCGCCGGGAAACTGCCTAGGTCTGACTGCCCGAACGCACGCCATGAATGGCTTGAGAGCGGAGTTGGGCGTGTTCCAGAGGGCCATACAAATTCTGTGACCAGTTGCGCGCATTGCATCAGTTTGTGTTAGCTTTCCGTTCAACATGCGCCTGTTACGGGTGCTGTGGTCGTATGGCGGCCCATGTCCGGTTCGCCGTGTGTTTTGCGTCTGTGCGTGCATAGGGGACGCGCTAGCGGGAAGGCTTGTACCGGGGCAATCTTTAGTCAATCAACCAAGGCAGCCATTGCGGCTGGGAGAGGAATACATGAGAACTTCACAGAAACGTCTGTTGGCCCTGGCGGTTTCGCTGGCGGTCGGCAGTTTGACCGGCAATGTGTGGGCAGCGGGCACAGTCTGCACCCCGGCCAATGGTGCCACCGCCGCCGGCAACGGCTCCACAGCCTGCGGCGCCAATGCCAGCGCGGGCGGCAATTACAGCAGCGCGTTCGGTCAGGGCTCGGATGCCAGCGGCACTGCAAGTTCGGCGACCGGCTATGACGCTTACGCCAAGGGCAACAACAGCACCGCAACTGGCAACAACAGTTATGCCAAGGGCAACAACAGCACAGCGACTGGCCACAACAGTTATGCAGGACAATTTGGCGCGACCGCGACCGGTGACAACAGCCACGCCACCGGCCATGACAGCACCGCTACTGGCATCAGCAGCACCGCAAGCGGATACCGCAGCACGGCAAGCGGAGCGTCAAGCAATGCGTTGGGCGATTATAGTGTCGCTACAGGTGCATCGAGCCTTGCAGTAGGGGATCGATCGACCGCGACTGGCTTCCTTAGTCATGCCGTCGGAAGCGATGCTACGGCTACTGGCACCAGTGCATACGCGCACGGCAACTACAGCACCGCCAGCGGTGCGCACAGCACTGCAACAGGCACGTATGCAAGTGCCAGTGGAGCATTTAGTACCGCGACCGGCACTGGCTCAACCGCTAGCGGCGCGCACAGCACCGCGAACGGTGCGGGTGCGACGGCGAACGGCTACAACAGCTATGCAGCAGCAGGTGCAACCGCCAGCGGCGCGTTCAGCAACGCCAGCGGCGTTGGCAGCACGGCCGATGGTGCCCACAGCACGGCATCCGGTTACCATTCATCCGCGCTTGGTTACGGCAGCAGCGCTACTGGCGCATACAGCACCGCGCTTGGCTCCAATAGTTCGGCCAGCGGCTTCGACAGCAATGCCACGGGTTACGCCAGCAACGCCAGTGGTGCGTTGTCGAGCGCAACCGGCGCTTTCTCTAATGCCAGCGGCGACAACAGCACTGCCACCGGTGCCCACAGCACCGCTTCGGGCTATGGTTCGAACGCGACAGGTCTGGGCAGCACTGCAAGTGGCAAATACAGCAGCGCCACGGGCGCGCATAGTAATGCATCCGGCAAGTACAGCACCGCGACTGGTTCATTCAGTTCGGCGACTGGCGACTACAGCACCGCGAATGGATCACACAGCGTCGCTTCGGGCTTTGGATCGAGTGCCTCCGGCGTCGGCAGCCGTGCCACCGGTGATTTCAGCAGCGCCAGCGGTGTGAACAGCAATGCTTCGGGTTACCAGAGTACTGCCACTGGCGCGTTCAGTGCAGCGAGCGGCGCGAACAGCACGGCTAACGGTGCCTATGCCAATGCCAGCGGTGCCTTCTCTGATGCCAGCGGCGCGTACGCGGTCGCCAGCGGCGACTTCAGCAGCGCGGTCGGTGCGCATAGCACGGCCTCGGGGACCTCGAGCAGCGCCTTTGGCGACTACAGCACGGCCAGCGGCACTGCCAGCACGGCCAGCGGCGTCCTGAGCAACGCCAGCGGCGTTTTCAGCACTGCCGACGGTGCCTTGAGCAATGCCAGCGGTGCGCAGAGCACGGCTGTCGGTGCCTACAGCAACGCCAGCGGCGATTTCAGCTCTGCGGTTGGTTCGCATAGCTCCGCGACCGGGGTAGCCAGCAGTGCATTCGGCGCCTACAGCTACGCCAATGGCGACAATGCCACCGCGATTGGTGCAGGTAGCTACGCAGTAGCGGGTGCTACCGCGTCTGGCACCAAGAGCAACGCAAGTGGTCGATATAGTAGCGCCAGCGGTTTCGCTAGCAACGCTTCGGGTGCGGCCTCGACTGCGAGTGGCGCCTACAGCAACGCCAGCGGCAATGGCAGCACGGCGAGCGGCGCGTTCAGTTCGGCAACTGGTGCCGCGAGCACCGCCAGTGGCTTCGGCAGCAGTGCCAGCGGCGATCTCAGTACCGCCAGCGGAGCGGTTAGCAGTGCCTCGGGTTATGAGTCGAATGCGACCGGTGCCTACAGTTCTGCCAGCGGCGCGTACAGCAGTGCCACGGGCGCGCACAGCAGTGCCAGCGGCGATGTCAGCACCGCCAACGGCGCGGGTGCCAATGCCAGCGGCTTCGGAAGTTCGGCAACTGGGTTCAGCAGCAGTGCGTCGGGCAAAGAGTCGAATGCGACCGGTGCCTTCAGTTCCGCCAGTGGTGCCTACAGCAGTGCCACGGGCGCTCACAGCAGCGCGTCGAGTGCTTACTCCACGGCGTCTGGTGCAGGGAGCCATGCTTCGGGCTTCGTGAGCAGCGCCAGCGGCGCATACAGCACCGCATCGGGCGCTTACAGCACCGCTACGGGGGCAATCAGCACCGCGAGTGGCATCGGCAGCACCGCCACAGGCGCATTCTCGGTCGCTTCAGGCTACAACTCCACCGCAACGGGTGCTGGCAGCAGCGCGACCGGCGACTTCAGCTCCGCCACCGGCGTGGGTAGTCTTGCGTCCGGAGTCTCCAGCACCGCCAACGGTTCGCGGGCCTATGCGACTGGCGGCTACTCGACGACTGTGGGTAACCGCAGCTACGCAAGCGGCTTCGGTGCCACGGCGGTCGGTACTGATGCGTATGCAACTGGCCAGGGCGCTTCGGCGTTCGGCGCTCACGCGCATGCGACGGGTGGTTCGTCCACTGCGGTCGGTGACTGGTCGTACGCGACCGCCGACAACTCCAGCGCGTTCGGCGATGGTGCCCACGCAACGGGCGCCTACTCGCTGGCTTCGGGCCACAACTCGCGGGCTAGTGGTTTCGGTTCCAGTGCGATCGGTGTCGATGCGCTGGCCAGCGGCCAGGGCAGCTCGGCGTTCGGTGCGGCTGCTCAGGCGACAGGCGGTTCGGCCACGGCGGTTGGCGACCAGTCGTTCGCGACCGGCGACAACTCAAGTGCGTTCGGTGCGGGTGCAAATGCATCCGGAGGCTATTCCACTGCGGCCGGACACAATTCGCTGGCCAGCGGATTCGGTGCCACAGCGTTGGGCACCGATGCAAAGGCCAGCGGTCAAGGCAGTTCCGCATTGGGCGCAGCGGCTGTAGCCAGTGGCGGTTCGGCTACGGCGATCGGCGACCAGTCGTTTGCAACTGGCGACAATTCGACCGCTTTGGGTAGCGGCGCGAATGCATCGGCAGCCAATTCGACGGCGATCGGCTTCAACTCGACCAATACCCGCGCCAACACGGTGTCGGTGGGTTCGGCCGCGAATGCTCGTCAGGTCACCAATGTCGCTGCCGGTACCCAGGCCAACGACGCAGTGAACCTCAGCCAGATGCAGGCAGCCGACGCAGCGACATTGGCCGCAGCGAATGCGTTCACGACCAATGCCGTGGACAACCTGAACACCATCGTGCAGGGTGAGTTCGCTGTGCAGGACAAGCGCATCAGCAGGATCGGTGCGATGGGTACGGCGATGAGCATGATGACCTCCAGCGCATCGGGCATCCAGTCGCCGAACCGTCTGGCAGTTGGCTATGGCCACCAGAGCGGCGAGAACGCGGTGTCGATCGGCTATCAGCGTCTGGTCAAGGCGAACACCACGTTCACGATCGGTGGATCGTTCGCCAATGGCGAGAGCTCCGTCGGTGCCGGTCTGGGTGTGGGTTGGTAAGCAGTACGAACCGGTGATCCGAGGGGGCGGTAACTCGCTCCCTCGGCATCCGGGTTGAACACGGCGCGGACGTGCGCCGCCGACAGGACCGGTCACCGGTTAGGTCGGTCGCGTCCAACCAATGCATGCATGCGCTTTCTTGACAGCGCGACGCCTTTTCCGCGTCGCGCTGTTTCTTTTTGTGGGGTTCTGTCATCTGCCCCGATTCCATGCTCACTGCCGGCCAAGCCGGACGGCTGTTACAGTGCGCGGTGAACCAACTGCGGATGCACGGCGTGAGTGCAGTAACGAGCGAGCCCATGGAGCGACAGCTGGACCAAACCGCAGGAGAAGGCCTGTCCGCCAGCCTGCCAGACAGCCTTGACGGCCACATCGTCGATGCGCTGCTGCGTCGCGGGCGGCTCAAGGATGCCGACCTCGGTCGCGTGCGGCGTTTGCAGGAAGAGTCCGGCGGCAGCCTGACGTCGCTGCTCGCGCGGTTGGGCATGGTGTCCGAAAAGGACATCGCCGAAGCCAGTGCAGAAGTGCTCGATCTGCCGCTGATCGCCGCGCGGGATTGTCCAGATGCGCCGCCGGCGGCGCAGATTTCGATCCGTTTCCTTAAACAGCACCATGTCTGCCCGATCGGCGAAGAAGCCGACACGCTCGACCTGCTCGTCGCCGACGCGCAGGATCCGTATCCGGCCGAAGCCGTCGCGCTCGCAACCGGGCGCACGGTGCGACTGCGGATCGGTCTGCGCTCGGAGATCGACGACCTCATAGAGCGTTATTACGGTAGCGGCCGCAGCGCGATGGGCACGATCGTCGAGAACCTGTCGGACGAATCCGGCGGCGACGAAGACGATGTCGAGCACCTGCGCGACCTCGCCTCGGAAGCGCCGGTCATCAGATTGGTGAACCTTGTGATCCAGCGCGCGGTCGAAGCCAGGGCATCCGACATCCACATCGAGCCCTTCGAGAACCGCTTGAAAGTCCGCTACCGCATCGACGGCGTGCTCGAGGAAGTCGAGTCGCCGCCCGCCAACCTTACCGCAGCCGTGATCTCGCGCATCAAGATCCTCGCGCGCCTGAACATCGCCGAGCGTCGCCTGCCGCAGGACGGCCGCATCATGCTGCGCGTGCAGGGCAAGGAACTTGACCTGCGCGTGAGCACGGTGCCGACCGCGCATGGCGAATCGGTGGTGATGCGTATCCTTGACCGCGAATCGATCGTGTTCGATTTCCATTCGCTCGGCTTCACCGACGAGTTCCTGCCGCAATTCAAGAAAGTCCTTGAACAGCCGCATGGCATCCTGCTCGTCACCGGCCCGACCGGCTCGGGCAAGACCACAACGTTGTATACCGCGCTGTCGCAACTCAATACGTCGGCGGTGAAGATCATCACTGTCGAGGACCCGGTCGAATACCAACTCGTCGGCGTCAACCAGATCCAGGCGAAGCCCGCGATCGGGCTCGACTTCGCGCAGGCGCTGCGTTCAATCGTGCGCCAGGACCCGGACATCATCATGATCGGCGAAATGCGCGACCTGGAAACCGCGCGCATCGCGATCCAGTCCGCGCTCACCGGCCATCTCGTGTTGTCCACGCTGCACACCAACAATGCGGCCGGCGGCATCAGCCGGTTGCTCGACATGGGCGTCGAGGATTACCTGCTGACCTCGACGATCAACGGCATCCTCGCGCAGCGGCTGGTGCGTCGCATCGAGTCCACGCATTCCGAGCGCTATGAACCCTTGCCGGAAGTGATCGAGGAGTTCGGCCTGCGCAGACTGCAACCCGAAGGCACGATCTACCTGTGGCGACCGAAACCGTCCGCGCTAACGCCGACGGGGTATCTCGGCCGCACCACGATCATGGAATTCCTGGTGATGTCCGACACGCTGCGCCGCTTGGTGATGCAACGCGCCGGTATGGGCGAAATCGAAACCGCCGCGCGCGCCGAGGGCATGCGCACGATGTACGAAGATGGCCTGGCGAAAGCGCTGCAAGGCCTGACCACGATCGAGGAAGTGCTGCGCGTGTGTACGGAGGCTTGACTCAATCCATGATCTCGGCGAACTCCCTCTTCAAGCTATTCGTGGTACTTGTCGCGTGTCTGAATGCATACGCGTCAATTCGCCTGTACCGCGCGGACAGCCTGGATCGCTTCCAGAAAGTGGCTCAGGGCGTCCTGGTCTGGGCGCTCCCATTGCTGGGCGCACTTCTCGTGCTGGCAATCCGGAACGCGAGCGATCGCGAGTCGATACCGACACGATTGCGGAGCCAGATCGATGGCGACGGATTCGACAACGCGTACGGTTCGGACGCAGCGGGTGAACAGGGACATGCCGGACATGACGCGGGCGGCGGCGATGGCCTTTAGTGCGCAGCAACGAAGCCCGGATGTAATCCGGGATTGCGCGGCATTCGTACCCGGATTGCATCCCGGCTACATCCTTGGTATCAGGGTTCCCAGCTGATGGCCCAATTCCGCTACCAGGCGCTCAGCGCGACAGGCGAAGCTCTGCAAGGCCAGATGGATGCCGCCAGCGCAGAGGAAGTGATCGGCCGCTTGCAGGAAGCCGGGCATATTCCGGTCGAGGCACGCCGCGCCGATGAGGTCGCATCGGGCGCGAGCTGGACGGCACTGTTCCAGCGCAAGGCGCTCACGCCCGAACAGATCCTCCAGTTCACCGAACAACTCGCGACCTTGCTCGGCGCGGGCCAGCCGCTGGATCGCGCGCTCGCGATCCTGCTCGACCTGCCCGAATCGAGTGATGCGAAAAAAGTCATCGCCAGCGTGCGCGATGCAGTGCGTGGCGGCACCTCGCTCTCGACCGCGCTGGAACAGCAGCACGGCGTGTTCTCGCGTTTGTACGTCAGCACAGTCCGCGCGGGCGAGGTCGGTGGCAGCCTGCACGAAACGCTTGCACGGCTTGCCGATTACCTCGATCGCAGCCGGACGCTGCGGTCGCGCGTGGTCAATGCAATGATTTATCCGGTGATCCTGGTCAGCATGATCACGCTGTCGTTGTTGTTCCTGCTCGGCTATGTGGTGCCGCAATTCCAGCAGATGTACGAAGGCCTGGGCGCGGAATTGCCGCTGCTCACGAAGATCGTGCTCGGCATCGGCAATCTGGTGCGTGGATTCTGGTGGCTGTTGCCGATCGCACTGGCTGCGCTGCTGTTGTGGCTGGACCGCAAGCGCCGCGATCCGGCTTGGCGACGCGCGCTGGACGCGTGGATGCTGCGCCGGAAATTGCTCGGTTCGCTGATCGCGCGACTGGAAACCGCGCGGCTTGCGCGCACGCTCGGAACGATGGTCAAGAACGGCGTCCCGCTGCTGCAATCGCTGACCATCGCGCGCAACGTGCTGGGCAACCGCGTGCTCGCCGAAGCGGTCGATGCCGCGTCCGAAGAGGTCAAGACCGGCAGCGGACTTGCGCATGCGCTCGGGCGGCGCGAGGTGTTTCCGCGGCTCGCCGTGCAGATGGTGCAGGTGGGCGAGGAATCCGGCGAACTCGACGGCATGCTGCTGAAAGTCGCCGACACCTTCGACCGCGAAACCGCGCAGGCGCTGGACCGCTTCCTCACCGCGCTGGTGCCCGCGCTGACCGTGCTCATGAGCATCGTGGTCGGCACCGTCATCCTCGCGATCCTTACCCCGCTGTACGATCTCACTTCCTCGATAGGCTGAACTCGAACATGCAATCCATAAAAGCCCTGCGCATCAAGCCAGCCCATTACGCACGCCCTGCCCAGGGTTTCAGCCTGATGGAAATCATGATCGTGGTCGTGTTGATCGCCGCAATCGCGACGTTTGCGTTCAACAAGATCCTTGGAGGCAACGACCAGGCCAAGGTCCATCTCGCACATGCGGAGGTGGACACCATGGGAGGCAAGGTCGAACAGTACCAGTCGGATGTCGGCAGCCTGCCGCCGACCCTGGAAGCCCTGGTCAAGGCGCCTGGCAACAGCGCTGGCTGGCTCGGGCCGTACGCGAAGGAGCAGGAACTCAAGGACCCGTGGAACCATCCATACGAATACCACGTGCCGGGTGAAGGCGGCGCTGCGTACGACTTGCTCAGTTATGGCAAGGACGGCAAGCCCGGCGGCGAGAGCGTGGATGCGGACATCCGCCATCAGTGACGTCGGCGTCTGCTGATCGATGCATTACGATGGAGTGCGCCACGATGCATTCCGCCGCGACTGATCTGCATGCATCCGCGCGCCGCGCGCTGAATTGGCGAACCACGCGTGCGCAACGCGCGCGTGGTTTCACATTGCTCGAAATCCTGCTGGTGATGGTGCTGGTCGCGGCGATCACCGCCATGACTGTCGGCCTGCTCGGCGTGGGCCGCAGCGGACGGCAATTGCGCGAGGCCACGCACACGGTCGCGACCGAGTTGCGCTACACGCGTTCGCGCGCGCTGTCGACCGGCGTGCCGCAGCGCTTCGAGATGGATCTGGACAAACGCACATGGATCGCTGCCGGCAACCATCACGGCACGCTTGCGTCGTCGTTGAAGATCACCTTCGATGGCGTGCGTCAGGAACAGACAGCCGCGCGCAATGCGGCGATCCGCTTCTTCCCGGATGGTTCTGCGACCGGCGGTCGCATCAGCGTGCGCGCACAGGGAGTCGGCTGGCGCGTGGACGTGCGCTGGCTGACCGGTGAGGTCACCCAGACACGCTTGCAGGATGCATCGCAATGAACGGGGAACGGAGAACGGGGAACGGGGAACGGGAAAACCGGAGTGGAAGTGGCCGGCTGCCGCTCTGCGTTCCCCGTTCCCCGTTGACTGGCCGCACCTGCGGCCTGCCCTCTGGGCCAGCTTCGCTGTTCGCCCTCCGCAGCCCCGTTCCCCGTTCCCCGTTCCCCGTTCCCCGCTCTTCGCAACGCGGCTACACGCTGCTGGAAGTGTTGGTCGCGTTCGCGCTGCTCGCGATCGGATTGGGCCTGTTGCTCGCGACCCTGTCCGGCGGCGTGCTCTCGGTTGCGCGCTCCTCGCAATCCACCCAGGCCACGTTGTATGCGGAAAGCCTGCTCGACACGCTCGGCGCGGATCAGCGCCTGCAGCCCGGGCGCAGCCAGGGCGCATTCGATAACGGACGGTACCGGTGGACGCTGGAGATCAAGCCATTCAAGCCGCCGGTGGCAGCGCCCGCGCGCGGCGATCCGTACACGACCGACCCGAACCTGCAGAGCTTCGTGGACAACGTCCTGTTGCGCGTGGTGCTGCAGGTGCAGTGGGGCGCGCGTGGTCCGGACCAGACCTTGCGCGTCGAAACCTTGCGCGCGTATGCGCCACCGCAGGCAGGGCAGTGAGCGCGCACGCCGTCCTGTCGAATGCATGCGCGCGCCGCTGCGGGTCGCCGACGCGGCATCGGCGCGCGGCGGGTTTCACATTGATCGAAGTCATCCTCGCGACCGTGCTGCTCGCGCTGGGTTTGACCATCGCGTTCGCGAGCCTGCATTCGGCGAATGGCTCTGTGCAGCGCGCCGACCTTGCGGCCGCCCGCAACGAGCACCTGCGTGCGGTGCAGGGATTGCTGTATCGCACCTTGCAATCGGCTCAGCCGCTGGTGCTGGCGCGCGACGATAAGACCCAGCAAGTCACCTATTTCGATGGCGCGCACGACAAGCTGCGTTTTGTCGCGCCGATGCCCGGATATCTCTCGCGCGGCGGGCCGCACGTGCTGACCCTGAAGCTGGTGCCATCGGCGGCTGGCGATGGTACGCAGCGCCTGCAATTCGCCTACGCGATGCTGGTGAACGAAAAACCGCTCGAGGACGACGACAAGCTTCCGCCCGAGGAGTTGCTCGACGGGATCGCCGAAGCGCATTTCGAATATCGCGGGCTGGGCACCGACGCGAAGATCGGGTCGTGGCAGCAGACCTGGGAGCGACCCGCCGAGTTGCCGCTGCAGATCCGCCTGCAATTGCGCTTTGCCGACGCAGCGCGACCATGGCCCGCATTCGCGACCGCGCTGCCCTTGGGTTTCGCGCATGCGCGTGCGGAAGATGCGGCACCCGGCACCCAGCCGGTCCTTCGGCAAGTGCCGCCGCCGTTGCCCGCATCGGGAGGCGGCAAGTGAGCGTCTCGCGGATCGGCAATGCGCATGGTGCCGCACTGATCCTGGTGCTGTGGTTGCTGGTGCTGATGACGGCGTTGATCGGCGGTTTCGCGCAGAGCGCGCGTATCGAGGCCTTGCAGGCGCATCAGTTGCGCGCGTCGCTGATCGCCCGGCAGGCCGCGCAGGCCGGCGTCGAGTATGCAGTGCTGCGGATGCTGTATCCGGATGCGCAACGGCGCTGGGTGCCGGATGGCCGCAAGTACGACTTCACGCTTGGCGATGCGAAGATCGAGCTCCATGTGCTCGACGAGTCCGGCAAGATCGATCTCAATGGCGCATCGCAGGATCTGCTCGCGAAACTGATGCTGGCGCTCGGCGTGCACGACCCGCACGCGCACGAACTCGCTGCGGCGATCGTGGACTATCGCGACCCCGACGATCTGCTCACGCCGGGCGGTGCCGAATCCGGCGACTACAGCAGCGCCGGGCTTCCATATGGGCCGAAGAACAAGCCATTCGAGACGGTCTCCGAACTGCAACGTGTGCTCGGCATGGATGCCGCGCTCTACGCGAAACTCGTACCCAATGTGACGGTGTACGCGAGCGGCGATCCGAGCCCGACCTTCGCGCCGCCCGCCGTCCTGCAGGCGCTGGGAATGAACTCCGTCAGCGCCGATTTGTTCAAGAATCAGCGCGAAAGCTGGCAACCCGGCGCTCCAGGCGCGCCACCGGTGCTGCCGAATGGGCAGCCATTCGTGGTGCAGCCAGGCACCGGAACCTACGCTATTTCCAGCCATGTGCGCTTGCACGACGGCACGAGCCTGACCGTGAATGTTATCGTGCGCGCTTCGCAAACCGGACCTTTCGGCCAGTTGTACGTGCCGTTGCAATGGCGGGAAGGAGACTGATTCATGGCAACACCGTCGTCCATTGCAAGCCGCCTGAGCGCGCCGCTCGATCGTGCGCGGACACGCTATGCGCGCAGTCCGTTGCAGCAGTTCCTGCGCTGGTGGGGCGGCGAACTCGCGTCCATGCTGCCGGCATCGTGGCGCGCGCTGTTTGCCGAAGGCCAGGCGCGCGTGCTGTACGTCGCGGCGCCCGGCACTCTGGAGCTGCGGCTGGAGGAATCCGGTCGCGATACGCTGCTGGCGAGTATTCCGCTCGATGCCGATGCGGATATCTCCGCCCGGATCGATGCCGCATTGGGTACGAATCGTGCCGAGCGCCCGCGCTGGTTGCTGCTGCCGGGCGGCCAGGTGCTGCGCAGGCGGATCACGCTGCCAGCTGCGGCGACCGAGCGCCTGCGCGAAGTCGTCGCCCACGAGCTCGACCGGCAGACGCCGTTCCGCGTCGATCAGGTCGCTTACGATTGCCGCGTGCTCGGCGTCGATGCGGCCAGCAAGATGGCCCAGGTCGAGTTGCTGGTGCTGACCAGGGACAGGCTCGACGCCGCGCTCGCAGCGATCGGCCCGCTGGCTAATCGCCTCAGCGGTGTGGATGCGCGTGACGCCGAGGGGCGTGCGTTGCGTTGCAACCTGCTGCCGCCCGAACGTCGGCAGGCGCGCGATCCGCGTGCGCTGTGGATGCATCTGGGGCTGGCCGCGATCGCGCTGTTCGCGCTGCTGTTCGCGCTGACCCGGATGCTCGACAACCGCCGCGTTGCGGTCGCCCAGCTCGAAGCTGAAGTCGCCGCGCGCCATGAACAGGCACGCGTGGTCGGCGCATTGTCCAAGCAGCTCGACCAGGCTTCCGATGGCGCCAATTTCCTCGGCCGCACGCGTGCCGCGAAACCGCCCATGCTGGTGGTGCTGGCCGATGTCAGTGCACGGGTCCCGGACAACACCTACATCGAACGTTTCACCGAGCAGGAAGGGCAGATCTATCTGACCGGGCTGAGCGGCGACGCGGCCGCGCTCGTTGCGAAGTTGCAGGCATCGAAGTTGCTGCGCTCGCCCGCGCTCAGCGGGAGCATGCAACCCGATCCATTGAGCAAACGCGACCGTTTCACCCTCGTCGCCGACCTGGCCACCGCAGCGCCCGCGGCTGCCACGCCGGCAGGAGCCGCGCATGCGCCTGCCCAGCGCTGAACGCAGCCGCCAGTATGCGGTCGGCCTGCTGCTGCTGGCGCTGGCGGTGGCATACCTGGCCGGCCTGCATTGGTGGTGGACCGCGCCGATGCTGTCGATGGGTCAGCGCATGGACGAGTTGCGTGCGCAGGAGCTGAACCTCCGCATGATCGCGAAGCAGCGCACCGCGATCGAGAAGCGGCTGGCGGATGTGCGTAGTATCGAAGCGGCGAATCCGGGCTTCCTGCCTGAAGCCACGGTCGAGTTGGCGCAGGCCGGACTGACCCAGCGGATCGATACCCAGGTCAGCGCGGTCAGCCCCGATCACAGCGGTTGCACGATCACCCAGCGCACGCCGACCGCGTCGGCCGTTCCCGAGCGTTACCAGCGCGTGCTGGTGCAGGTACGCCTGCAGTGCGGGATGAGCGAATTCAGCGCGCTGCTGCACGCCTTCGAGAGCGGGCGTCCGCAGCTGTTCGTGGACAACCTCAACATCATCAGCCGCACAGGTTTCACGACGACCGGCACGCCGGATGCGAGCGCGGCGCTGGATATCGGCTTCGACCTTTACGGTTATCTGCGTCCCGGCGTCGGAGGCGGCAATGAACATTAGGCTTGACGCGCGCGGTTGGTTGTTGATCGCCGTCGCAGGCTGGGCGCTGGTATGCGCGATCGTGGCGCTGACCGGTTTCGGCGGACGTTATCGCTTGCTTGCCGACGATCCGGCATTGACACCGAGCCTGCCGACGCCGCCGCGCGCGAGTGCGCGCTCGACGATGGGCCCGCTGGAGGCCTACGCCGAGGCAGCCAATCATCCGCTGTTCTACCCCGACCGCAAGCTGATCGCCGTGCACGTCGCCGGGCAGAAGTCCACCGCACAGCCACTCAACGTGACCCTGACCAGCGTCATCATCACGCCGACGCTGCAGATGGTGATCGTGCAGGACGCCCAAACCAAGGAAAGCCTGCGCGTACGCGAAGGCCAGGCGCTCGGCGGCAATTACTCGGACTGGAAGCTGGTCGCAATGACGCCGCGTTCGGCGGTCTTCGATGGTGGTCCGCAAGGCAAGACGACGCTCGACCTGCAGGTGTATGGCGGCCACGGTGGCGAAGAACCCACGCGCATGGGCCTGACCCCACAGGCGGTCGCCAGCGGCATCCTGGGAGCGCCACCGCCTCCTCCTCCCCCGCCGACTGCCGCGACGCTGGCGGCGAACGCCAATGCCGTGCCACCGCCGGAGGTGGCCCAGCAGTCTGCAACCGATGCCGCCACCGATGCCGCGAATGCGGCTGCCGAAGCTGCGCAACAAGCCGAACAGATCAGACAGCGCATCGAGGCGCGTCGCCAGCAGGTGCAAGCCCAAGGCAGCAATGCGCCGCCGCCGAACGAGAAAAGGTAAAATGGACGCATGATCTTCTCCAGCAAGCCCAGACCTTCCCCGGCTTCGGCATCCGCGCGTAATACGATTGCGACGGTGTTTCTGTGCGCCACGCTGACCATCCTTGCCGGTTGCGTCGATGCGCCGCGTCCGCGCATGGATCGCGTTGCCGTGCTGCCGCCGCCAGCAGCGCATGCCATCGCCAACGACGACAGCAAGTCGTTCGAGACCGCGCCGCCGCCCCGGATTCCGCCGACCATCCATGCCGGCACCGGGCAGACCATCAACATCAATGCAGCGTCGGCACCATCGTCGAACGCGGGTGCCGCAAGCGGTGGCGAAACCACGTTCAATTTCGAGGGAACATCGCTGCAGGCGGTGGTGAAGGCCATCCTTGGCGACCTGTTGCAGCTGAACTACGTGATCGCACCGGGCGTGCAAGGCACGGTGACGCTGTCCACGCCGAGTCCGGTGAACAGCACCCAGGCGCTGTCGTTGCTGGAGATGGTGCTGGGCTGGAACAACGCGCGGATGGTCTGGGCCGGAGGCCGTTACAACATCGTGCCGGCCGACCAGGCGCTCGCCGCCGGCAGCCTCGGGCCGCGCACCGGACCAATTGGCAACGTGCGCGGATACGAGGTGCGCGCGGTGCCGCTGCATTTCATCTCCGCCACCGAGATGCAGAAACTGCTCACGCCGTACGCGCGCACGAATGCGATCGTCAGCGTGGACTCGGCGCGCAACCTGATCGTGCTCGCCGGTACCCGTGCCGAACTCGAGAACTATCTGCGCACGGTGCAGATCTTCGACGTGGACTGGCTGGCCGGGATGTCGGTCGGCGTGTTCCCGTTGCAGCAGACCGACGCGGTACACATGGTCACCCAGCTCGAGGCGGCGTTCGGCGCGGCCAGCAAGACGCCGGTCGCGGGCATGTTCCGCTTCATGCCGCTGGAAGGCATCAACGCTGTGCTGGTGATCACCCCGCAGCCGCAGTATCTCAACGAGATCCAGACTTGGATCGACCGCCTCGACCAGGGCGATGGCCAGACGCTGCGGCTGTACGTGTACGACGTCAAGAATGTGAAGGCGAGCGATCTCTCCACCCAGCTCGGCACGCTTTACGGCAACGCTGCGCCGCAGCAGGCCTCGTCGCCATCGACGGGGCCTGGTCTCGATCCGGTCGAGGTCAGCACCTACGATCAGGACAAGCAGGGCGGTGCTTCGCAGCCAGCAGCAGCACAGAACGCGCGCAATGGCGCCGGTGCCGCCGCGAATGCGTCGGCGCAGGGCGGCAGCGGCGGCGTGAGCATCACCGCAGTCGAGGACAGCAACTCGCTGCTCGTGCGTGCAACGCCCGCGCAATGGGAATCGATCCGTCGTGCGATCGACCGGCTCGACGCGATGCCGTTGCAGGTGCACATCGAAGCGCAGGTGATCGAGGTCAAACTCCAGGGCGACCTGAGCTATGGCGTGAGCTGGTATTTCCAGAACGCGATCCCGGACCCGACCCTGCGCGCGCTCGCCGCGACGCGGCACAGCATCGGTGCGGTCGCGGGCAGCATCCTGCCCTCGACCGACACGGTCTCGCCCGGTGCGAGCTGGACTTTCCTCGGACCCAACACGGTCGCGGTCATCAAGGCGCTGGATTCGATCACTAATGTGCGGGTGCTGTCGGCGCCATCGCTGGTGGTCCGCAACAACGTCGAGGCCGACTTCAATTCGGGCACCCAGATCCCAGTCGCAAGCACGATCTTCAACCCGTCCTCGGGCGTCACCCCGTCGCCCACGCCTGGCGATCCGGGCTCGGCCAATACCTACAGCCAGGTCCAGTTCCGGCAGACCGGCGTGAGCCTGAAAGTGAAGCCGCGTGTGAGCGCGAACGGCATGGTGTTCATGGACATCACCCAGGACGTCAGTTCGCCGAGCTCGACGGGCCCGACCATCGGCGGCAACATCAGCGTCGACAATCGCAAGATCAAGACATCGGTCGCGGTGCAGAGCGGCGAAACCGTCGTGCTCGCCGGGCTGATCAAGGAAACCAACAGCACGGGCAGAAGTGGCGTGCCGTACTTGAGCCGCATCCCGGTCATCGGCGCCTTGTTCGGTACCCAGACCAGGAATACCGGGCGCGAGGAGGTGATCGTGCTGGTCACGCCGACCGTGATCCGCGACCCGAGCGATGCGCGCAAGCTGACCGACGAGTACGGCAGCCGTTTCCGCGCGCTCGATCCGCTGAAGCATCCTCTGAAGTCCAAGTGATGGCGCGCAGTCGCGCAGGCAGCGCGGTCGTCGGCGCGGGCGTGCTGCGCGCGCTGCTCAAGCGCGAGATGGTCGATCGCCATCAGGGCACGCTGGTTGGCTGGTCATGGGGACTCCTGCAACCGTTGCTGCAGTTCGCGGTGCTCGCGCTGGTGTTCACCAAGCTGTTGCCGAATCGCGCCAGCGCCAACGGACTGCCGTATGCCGCCTTCCTCGCGCTCGGACTCTGGCCTTGGCAACTGTTCGCGAACGCAATCCTGCGCGGGACAACGGCCTTGACGGAAAACGCCGCGATGATCGGCAAGGTCGCGATTCCGCATTCCTATTTCGTGCTCACGCGCATGGCCGGCACCGCGATCTACGATCTGGCTGGCTTCGTCGTGGTGCTCGCGATCCTGTTCGCGCTGCGCCTGCAACTGACGGTTGCCGGACTGCCGGTTGCGCTGATCGCGCTGCTGATCGTCTCCGCGCATGCGATCGCAGCCGGATTCATCCTTGCGACCATCCAGGTGTTCCTGCGCGATGCCGCGCAGATCGTCGCGCAACTCGTAAGCCTTGGTTTCTTCCTGACGCCGGTGTTGTACGAGCGCGGCCATCTGCCGGGCGCGATGAATACCGTTCTTGCATGGAACCCGATGGCGCCGCCGATCGAATCGATACGCGGGGCGTTGATGGGCGAGCCCGTCGCATGGCCGATGCTCGCGTATTCGGCGGTCTGCGCAGCGGTCGCGTTGCTGGTGGCGCGATGGATGTTCCTGCGTGCGCAACCGCATGTTGAGGATTTCCTGTGAGCGCGCCGCTCGACATGACGCCGCTGGTCGAGGCCGAGCAGCTGTGCAAGCGTTATCCCGTTGTTGGCCAGCGTGGCGACCGCATGCATGCCTTATGGGATGTGCTGCGCGGCAAGCCGCCGCGTCGCGTCGCCAGCGTGCTGGAGGACATCAGCTTCAGCGTGCGGCCAGGCGAATCGCTCGGCATCATCGGCGAGAACGGGGCCGGCAAGTCCACCTTGCTGAAACTCATCACCGGTGTGCTGACGCCGAGCGCCGGCAGCGTGCGCACGCGCGGCAGCATCGGCGCATTGCTCGAACTCGGCGCGGGCTTTCATCCCGAATACAGCGGTCTTGAGAACGTCCGCATGTCCGCCGCATTGCGCGGGCTGTCGGGCGATGCGCTCGACGAAAAACTGCCGGACATCCTCGCATTCGCGGACATCGGCCAGTACATCCACGAACCGGTGAAGCATTACTCATCGGGGATGGTCGTGCGGCTTGGTTTCGCGGTGATCGCCTCGATCCGCCCGCAGTTGCTGATCACGGATGAGGTGCTCGCGGTCGGCGACGAAAGTTTCCAGCGCAAGTGCATCCGCTGGATCGACGATTATCTTGCTGAGGGCGGCACGCTGCTGCTGGTGTCGCACGGCATCTACCATGTGCAGAAGCTGTGCAAGCAGGCGCTATGGCTCGCCGAAGGCAAGGTGCGCGCGCTTGGCGACGTGTTCGAGGTGACGCAAGCCTATGTCGCATGGCACGAACAGAAGGGGCGTGCGCAGATCGAGAGCGAACAATCCGCGCATGCGGAGCCTGGCGAGTTTGCGGTCGATGAGGTGCTGCTCAATGGCGATGGCGCGCGCACGCCGTTGCATCTGCCGCAGGCATCGCCGCTGCTGGTCGAGACGATCGTGCGTTCTGCCGATGGCCGCGCGCCGACTGTACTGGTCGGCATCGTGCGCGGTGACGGCAGCCCGGTCTATGGCATTTCCAGCGATATGGATGGCGCAGCGCCCGAAGTGCTGGGCAACAACCGGTTTCGTTACCGCATCGCGTTCGACGCGCTGCCGCTATTGCCTGGCCACTACCACCTGCGCGTGCATCCGCTCGATCCCGAAGGCGTGCGCCTGTTCGGCACCACCGAACGCGATCTCATCATTCGCGGCGCGAGTCGTGAGATGGGCATGATCCGCCTCGCACACCGCTGGCTGGATGCGCAGGAGCCGTCGTGACGATCGCAGCACTGCAGGCGCACACATTGCCGGTCGTGATCGTGCCGGTGTTCAACGCAGTCGAACAATTGGCCGCCTGCCTCGCGAGCCTTGATCGCACGTTGGCATCCGGCGCACGTGTAGCGATCGCGGACGATGCATCGACCGATCCAGGCATCGCCCGCCTGATTGTCGGCTGGAAGCGATGCACGCAGCTTGATGCGCAGATCGTCGTGCGCGAACGCAATCTCGGCTTCATCGGCAACGTGAATCGCTCGTTCGCCGAATGCGGCGATGCCGATGTGGTGCTGCTCAACAGCGACACCGTGACGACGACGGGCTGGCTGCAACGCATCGCCGCGTGCGCCGCGAGCGACCCGCGCATCGCGACGATCACTCCGTGGTCGAACAACGCCGAGATCTGTTCGTTTCCTGCGTTGTGCGAGAACAATCCCGTTCCCGACGATCCGGATCGTATCGCCGCAGCCTGCGCGAGTGCCGGTGCACCCGAGTATCCGGAGTTGCCGACCGCAGTCGGCTTCTGCATGTATATCCGCCGCGCCGCGCTGCGGCAGGCGGGCGATTTCGATGCGGCGACGTTCGGTCGCGGCTATGGCGAGGAAAATGATTTCTGCCTGCGCGTGGCAGGCATGGGCTGGCGCAATGTGCTGTGCGACGACGCCTATGTCGTGCACGCGGGCAATGCATCGTTTGGTCCGCTTGGAGAACATCCGGGCGGCGAGAACATGCGCCGCCTGCTTTCGCGCTGGCCGGACTACGGGCAGCGCGTGGCGGACTTCATTCGCGCCGACCCCCTGCGCCCGCTGCGTGAGCGTATCGTGCGCAGGCTTGCGCAGATGCAGTCCCTGCGCACACCGAGCGACTAGAACATGACCGACCCCACACTCCCATTTACCGGCGAACGCTTCACGCCCGAGTGCGTGCGCGAGATCAGCTACGAGCACTGGCATCGCTACGCCTTCGCGCGCGGGCTGGCCGTCGGCAAGCGCGTACTCGATGCCGCATGCGGCGAGGGCTATGGCAGCGCGCAACTCGCGCAGGTCGCGAGGCAAGTCACCGGCATCGATATCGACGCGATGACGATTGTGCATGCGCAGGCGCGCTACGGGGCGTGCACGAACCTGCGTTACATGCAAGCTGACGTCACCGCGCTCGACGCGTTGCCGGATCGCAGCTTCGACTTGATCGTGAGTTTCGAGACGCTCGAACACGTCGACGCGCAGGAGCGCCTGCTCGATGGCTTTGCCCGGTTGCTCGCGGACGATGGCGTGCTGCTGGTCTCCACGCCCGACAAGCTGCACTACAACGCGGGCGCGGAACCGAATCCGTTCCATGTGCGCGAATTGCACCGCGCAGAGTTCGAGGCGCTGCTCGCCGCGCGTTTTCCGACGCGACGCCTGTATGCGCAGAAGCTGCTGTTCCAGTCGGCGCTATGGGCGCTCGACGGCGACTCCGGTGCCGTGCAGGCCAGCGTGCAGGATGGCGAGACACTGCGCGAAGGACTCGCGTACCCGCCGCTGTATTACATCGCAGCGTGTGCGCACAACGACGCAGCGTTGAAAAATCTGCCCGCGTTGTCGCTGTATGGCGACGCGAACGAAAGCGTGTACGCGCATTACAACGCCGAAGTGCGCAAGACCAGCGCGGGCGGTGCGCGCATCGCTGAACTCGAAGCCGAGGTCGAAGCGCTGAAGCGCGCCGCGCGTTTGGATGGAACGCGTGACTGAAACGATCGGCAGCATCCGCGTGGTCGTCGTCGCGCATTGCAACGCGACGACGATCATCGAATGTCTGCAACGCCTGCTCGCAGCCACGGAGATCGCCGAGATCGTGCTGATTGACAACGGATCCGACGATGAGACGGTTACGTGTGCGATGCCGTTCACCGAGAAGGAAGCGCGGATCACCCTGCGCGTCGATCCGGAGAACCCCGGCTTTGCGACTGCGTGCAACAGCGGCGCGATGGATTGCGCGCAGCCGTGGCTCGCATTCGTCAATCCCGATTGCATGGTCGCGCCCGACACGTTCGCACGCTTGCTCGTCCGTGCGCGCGATGCATCGAATCTCGGCGCGCTGGGTTGCGTGCAAGTTGACTCCGATGGAGTCGAGGACGCAGCCGTCCGGCGTTGCGATCCTTCGCTGCGCGCATTGCTGTTCGCAGGTGGCGCGCGCGCGGCGTTGCATGTCGCGAGCGATGGCAAGGCGGTGCAATCGGTGGACGCGTTGTCCGGCGCATTCATGTTGATGCCGACCGCAGTGTTCACGCAGGTCGGCGGATTCGACGCGGGCTATCGCCTGCATGCCGAGGACCTTGACCTGTGCCGTCGCGTACGCGACGCGGGTTTCACCGTGTGCATCGCGAACGACGTGCGCGTGACGCACCTGCGCGGCGTGTCCAGCCGTCGGCGGCCGCTGTGGGTCGAATGGCAGAAGCATCGCGGGCTGTGGCGCTACTTTCGGAAGTTCGAGGCAATGCAAACGGCGTTGCCGATGCGCTGGGTGTTGTGGCTCGCGCTATGGACGCATTACCTGATCGCCGCGCCGCTGGCACTCCTGCTCAAGCGGTGAGTTCAAGCCCCTCTCCCAACGGGAGAGGGTGCCCGAAGAGCGGGTGAGAGGCATTCGAAGCATGGTAGCGTCGGGCCGTGATTGCCGCACCCGCACCCCTCACCCCAACCCCCGCACAGTGCGCGAGGGCGCTCATCGTCGCGCGAACCAGTGGTTCGCAAGCGCTCTTCTTCGCCCCAATGGGAGAGGGGCTACAAAGGCTCAGCGATAGCGGTTGATCGTGTCGCGCAGCTCCAGCGTTGCATTGCGCGCGGCATCGGCGAAATCTGCGCCGTTCGATGCATACAGGATCGCGCGCGAGGAGCTGATGACCAGCCCACCGCCGTCCGCCGTGCGGCCGTTGGTTACCACTGCTTCGACATCGCCGCCCTGCGCGCCGACGCCGGGAATCAGCAGCGGCATGTCGCCGACGATCGTGCGCACGTCGCGCAGTTGTTCGGGCCAGGTCGCGCCGACGACGAGCATGCAGTTGCCGTTGTGGTTCCAGTCGTTGGCGACGGCTTCGGCGACGCGCTTGTAGAGCGGGCGGCCATTAACGTCGAGGTCCTGGAAATCGCCGGCGCCCAGATTCGAGGTGCGGCAGAGGATCACCACGCCGCGATCCTTGCGGTCGAGAAAGGGCTGCACGGAGTCGCGGCCGAGGTAGGGATTCGCGGTCACCGCGTCCGCGCCGTAGCGGTCGAATGCCTCGATCGCGTAATTCTGCGCGGTGCTGCCGATGTCGCCGCGCTTCGCGTCGAGGATCACAGGGATGCCCGGATGCGTGGCGTGGATATGCGCGATGAGTCGTTGCAGAAAACTTTCCGCGCCGAGCGCCGCGAAGTGCGCGATCTGCGGCTTGAAGCAGCAGACTAGGTCGGCGGTGGCGTCGACGATCGCGCGGCAGAACGCGAACACCGCATCGGGATCGTCGTTGAGGTGTGCCGGGAATTTCGACGGCTCGGGGTCGAGGCCGACGCAGACGAGGGAGTTTGCGTCGGACCAGCGGTTCCTAAGAGCGGCTATAAAGTTCACGTCGATCGCTCCTCGCCTTTTTGTTCGTCATTCCCGCGAAAGCGGGAATCAATTTTGACTTGGCCCTTCTCGAATCCGAATCAACGGCAACGATTGAGTTAAACGGCGTGCCGAAGGAACCATCGCGCCCGCGCGGACGAATTGTTATGGCTTAGTAGGCAACGCGCAGAGCTTATTGCCTACTTTGAGATCCTCATGCCCCTTCTTGGAATACGCGCAAAAGGCCTCTTTCCCGTTCTTGGTCATGTCGATCTTCGTGTCTGTAAGGACTGCTCGTGAAAGCTCGTCTCTTACAGACTGAGTTAAGACCTTGCCACAGCCGATTTTGGCGATCACGCCAATTTGATAGGAAACGCACCGATCCAAATTGCACACTTCTTCCACGCTGCGATTAAACAGCCATGCTTGGTACAGAGAATTGCATTGTGCAGCACTGAGCTCGTTCGCCGTGGCTGACTGCCACAACACGACGGCGAGGAATAGGAACTTTTTCATTGATAGCCCTAACATCAAAATGGATCCCCGCCTTCGCGGGGATGACGCAATGGCAAAGCCGTGCGCATGCGCACGGGCCATTGCCAGGACGGGCATGCCCGTCCTACTTCAGAGCCTTGTACCGCAAGCGGTGCGGCTGCGAGCCTTCCTCGCCGAGGCGGCGGCGCTTGTCTTCCTCGTACTCGCGGTAGTTGCCCTGGAAGAATTCGACGTGCGAGTCGCCTTCGAACGCGAGGATGTGGGTCGCGATGCGGTCGAGGAACCAGCGATCATGCGAGATCACCATCGTGCAGCCGGGGAATTCGAGCAGCGCGTCTTCGAGAGCGCGCAGGGTTTCGATGTCGAGGTCGTTGGACGGTTCGTCGAGCAGCAGCACGTTGCCACCTTGCAATAGCGTCTTCGCGAGATGCAAGCGGCCGCGTTCACCACCCGACAACGTGCCGACCAGTTTCTGCTGGTCGCCGCCCTTGAAGTTGAAGCGGCCGATGTATGCGCGCGATTGGATCTCGACCTTGCCGATCGTGATGATGTCGGCGCCGCCGGAGACTTCCTGCCAGACGTTCTTGTCGCCCGCGAGCTTCTCGCGGCTCTGGTCGACGTACGCGACTTTCACCGTGTGGCCGATCACGACCTCGCCCTTGTCCGGCTTTTCCTGGCCGATGATCAGCTTGAACAAGGTCGACTTGCCCGCGCCGTTCGGGCCGATGATGCCGACGATCGCGCCGGGCGGAATGGTGATGCTCAGGTCGTCGATCAGCATGCGGTCGCCGAACGACTTGCTGACATTCTTGAGTTCGATCACCTTGTCGCCGAGGCGCTCGCCGGGCGGGATGAACAGCTCGTTGGTCTCGTTGCGCTTCTGGTATTCGACCGAGTTCAGTTCCTCGAAGCGCTGCAGGCGCGCCTTGCCCTTGCTGCGGCCGCCCTTGGCGTTCTGGCGGACCCATTCGAGTTCCTTGGCCAGCGCCTTCTGTCGCGACTTCTCCTGCGACTCCTCGAGCTTCAGGCGTTCGGACTTCTGTTCCAGCCACGCGGTGTAGTTGCCCTTCCACGGAATGCCGCGGCCGCGGTCGAGTTCGAGGATCCACTCGGCGACGTTGTCGAGGAAGTAACGGTCATGGGTGACCGCGACGACGGTGCCGGGGAAGCGGGCGAGGAATTGTTCCAGCCATTCGACCGACTCGGCGTCGAGATGGTTGGTCGGTTCGTCGAGCAGCAGCATGTCGGGCTTGGACAGCAGTAGCCGGCACAGCGCGACACGGCGCTTCTCGCCGCCCGACAGCTTGCCCACATTGGCGTCCCAGGGCGGGATGCGCAGCGCATCGGCGGCGATTTCGAGCTGGTGTTCGAGGGTCTCGGCATTGCCGGCGGCGAGGATCGCCTCCAGGCGCTGCTGCTGCGCGGCGAGCTTGTCGAAGTCCGCGCCTTCCTCGGCGTAGGCCGCGTAGACCTGGTCGAGCATGTCCTGCGCGTGCAGCAGTTCGCCGACGCCTTCCTCGACCGCTTCGCGCACGGTGTGTTCCGGGTTCAGGCGCGGCTCCTGTTCGAGGTAACCGATCTTGATGCCGGGCTGCGGCCGCGCTTCGCCGAGGAAGTCCGTATCGATGCCCGCCATGATGCGCAGCACGGTGGATTTGCCCGCGCCGTTGAGGCCGAGCAGGCCGATCTTGGCGCCGGGGAAAAACGACAGCGAGATGTCCTTGATGATCTGCCGCTTCGGCGGCACGATCTTGGACACGCCGATCATGGTGTAGATGTATTGCATTGTGGGGCTCCGCAGGATGACAAGGCCGGCCCGCGAGGCGGGCGACCGGACAGGTCTTGGAATGCCCCCATTATCCCGCAAGCGCGCCGTCAGCGCTACCGCTTGTGGCTGCAAAGGCGCGTCAACGCTACACTTTGCGTCTTGCCACCCGTTCCGAGGTTCGACGCCCATGTTCCCCCGCGACAGCCGCATCGAAGGTTACGACCCCGAACTCGCCCAGGCCATCGCCAACGAACGCCAGCGTCAGGAAGACCACGTCGAGCTGATCGCCTCGGAAAACTATGCGAGTCCGCGCGTGCTGGAAGCGCAGGGCAGCGTGCTGACCAACAAGTACGCGGAAGGTTATCCGGGCAAGCGCTACTACGGCGGCTGCGAATTCGTCGATGTCGCCGAACGCCTCGCGATCGATCGCGTGAAGCAACTGTTCGATGCGGATTATGCAAATGTCCAGCCGCATTCCGGATCGCAGGCGAACCAGGCCGTGTACCTCGCGCTGCTGCAGCCGGGCGACACGATTCTTGGAATGAGCCTCGCGCACGGTGGGCATCTGACGCACGGCGCCAAGGTCAACATCAGCGGCAAGCTGTTCCACGCGGTGCAGTACGGCGTCGATGCGCAGGGTTTGATCGATTACGATGAAGTCCAGCGCCTCGCGACCGAACACCGACCGAAGATGCTGGTCGGCGGCTTCAGCGCGTATTCGCAGGTCGTCGACTGGGCGCGCATGCGGCAGATCGCCGACAGTGTTGGCGCGATCTTCTTCGTCGACATGGCGCATGTCGCAGGCCTGGTCGCTGCCGGTGTGTATCCGAGTCCTCTCCCGCACGCACACGTCGTCACCTCGACCACCCACAAGACGTTGCGCGGTCCGCGCGGCGGCATCATCGTCGCCAAGGGGGCGTCGGATGACCTGGTCAAGAAGCTGCAAAGCATCGTCTTCCCGGGCATCCAGGGCGGCCCGCTGATGCACGTGATTGCAGCCAAGGCGGTCGCGTTCAAGGAAGCGCTGGAGCCGGAGTTCACCGCCTACCAGCAGCAGGTCGTGAAGAACGCGCAAGCGATGGCGGAAACCTTCATCGCGCGCGGCGTCAACATCGTGTCCGGTGGCACCAAGAACCATCTGTTCCTTGTCGACATGATCGGACGCGAGCTCACCGGCAAGGATGCGGAAGCCGCGCTCGGCAAGGCGCACATCACCGTCAACAAGAACGCCGTCCCGAACGACCCGCGCTCGCCGTTCGTGACCTCGGGCCTTCGTATCGGTACGCCAGCGGTGACCACGCGCGGCTACCTCGAACAGGACTGCATCGACCTCGCGAACTGGATCTGCGACGTGCTGGATGCGCCGGCGGACGAAGCGGTGATTGCTGCCGTGCGCGAAAACGTGACCGCGCAGTGCAAGAGGTATCCGGTGTATGGCTGAGGATCGGGGGTTAGGCCGCTCCTGCGCATCCTACGCCCGCGGCATTGGCACGTCCGTGTGCGGCAGGGCCGGGAGCTTGGGGCTGGTTCGAGCCTTGGCGACGCCTTGCTTTTTCCCAGCCCCCAGATCCCAGTCCCCAGTCCCCGCCGCCTGATGCACTGCCCCTTCTGCCAGCACGAAGACACCCGCGTGATCGACTCGCGGCTGACCGAGGACGGTGCGACCGTGCGTCGGCGACGCGAGTGTCCGGCTTGCAGCGAGCGCTTCAACACCTACGAGAATGCCGAGATCAAGCTGCCGACGATCGTCAAGAACGACGACAGCCGCGAAGCCTTCGACGAGCGCAAGCTGCGCGTGAGCTTCGAGCGCGCGTTGCAGAAACGGCCGGTGTCGCCGGAACAGATCGACATCGCCGTGCGCCACGTCATCCATGCATTGCGCATGAGCGGCGAACGCGAGACCGCATCGCGCCGCATTGGCGAGTTCGTGATGGCCGAACTCAAGCCGCTCGACCAGGTCGCCTATGTGCGCTTCGCATCGGTATATCGCCGCTTCGAGGATGTGCACGCGTTCCGCCTGGAGATCGAGAAGCTCGAGCGCGACCTGCCGCAACTCGAAGGCCTGCAGTTGCCGCTGCTCGACGAGCCGGAGCTGAAAGCGGCGAAGGCGAAGCGCTGATGCTGGCTTCCGCCATTCCCGATTCACAATTCGCCATTCCCAGCTTCTCAGCCACCGATCACGCGCTGATGGCGCGTGCGCTGCGGCTTGCCGAGCGTGGTGCCTACACGACCAAGCCAAACCCGATGGTTGGTTGCGTGATCGCGCATGGCAATGACGTCGTCGGCGAAGGATTCCACCAACGCGCCGGCGAGCCGCACGCCGAAGTGTTGGCGCTGCGCGAAGCGGGCGAACGCGCGCGCGGCGCGACCGCATACGTGACGCTCGAACCTTGCGCACACACGGGACGCACGCCGCCTTGCGCAAAAACCCTGGTCGAGACCGGCATCGCGCGCGTGGTTGCGGCGAGCCGCGACCCGTTCGAGCACGTCAATGGCAAGGGCTTCGAGGTGTTGCGCGCGGCCGGCATCATGGTCGAAGTCGGATTGATGGAAGCGCAGGCACGCACGCTCAATCGTGGATTTTTTTCGCGCATCGAACGTGGCCGCCCGTGGGTACGCGTGAAGCTCGCGATGAGTCTCGACGGTCACACCGCGCTCGCCAGCGGCGAATCGCATTGGATCAGTTCCGAAGCCTCGCGCGCGGACGTGCAGCGCTGGCGCGCGCGCTGCGGCGCGTTGCTGACCGCGAGCGGCACCGTGCTCGCCGACGACCCGATGCTGACCGTGCGCATGGACGGCGATGCCGCATGCGTTGCGCCGTTGCGTGTCGTGCTCGATCCGGGCCTGGCGATCCCCGAGGATTCGCGCGTGCTCGACGACAGCGCACCGACGCTGCTGCTGCATGCGCCGGATGCGCGTGTCGCCGGCTATCTGCGCCAGCGCGATCGCGCGATGATTCCATCCAACGCAGGCATGCTCGACCTCGACGCCGCATTGCGCTTGCTCGCCACGCGCGGCATCAACGAAGTGCAGACCGAAGCCGGTGCGACGCTGTGCGGCGCGTTGTTGCAGGCAGGCCTCGTCGACGAGTTGCTGCTGTATGTCGTGCCGGTGCTGCTCGGCGCGCGGGGCAAGCCGCTGTTCGCCGGTTGGGATGCGCCGACGATGGCGGATCGTTACGACCTGCGATTGATCGAAACGCGCCAGGTCGGAAACGACATGCGCCTGCTGCTGCGTCCGAAGGACCGCTGATCCACATGAGTGTTATTGGTTTGATTGCGCGGGCACTCGGACTTGCGAGAGAGGCGGGTGGCCCCGATGATTGGCTGGTAATTCGATCGGCAACTGACAAGCCAGTCAGCATTCTCTGCGTGCGGGCGACGCTTCCGAACGAGGTTGTCCGTCGAAAGTTCCCGATAGAAGCCAGTCTGTCGATCGCCTTTGAGGCATCCGAGTCCGGCATGCCGGACTACGAAGGCGATTTGGTCGCACTCGATGGATTTGAAGAGGTGCTTCGCGCCCGCGATCCGAATCAGCAACTATTTTTGCAGGCTATTCGCTCCACGGGGAATGGCAAAAGGGAATGGACGTTCTACGTGACAAGCGAGATCAGCTTCCTCCAGTTGCTTGGTGATGAGCCTGTAGTTGATCGGATTTTCAGGCTCGATCCAGAATGGAGTCGATTGAGGGACATCCTTTCACGCACAAAGGGTTAGGTAACGCATGTTCACGGGAATCATCCAGACCATAGGTCGCATCGCCGCGCGTGAAGCACGCGGCGGGGACGTGCGCCTGCGCGTCGACCCGCGCGACCTGCCGGTCGACGACGTTGCGCGCGGCGAAAGCATCGCGGTGTCCGGCGTTTGCCTGACGGTGGTCGCCTTCGATGCGGACGGACTGGCCTTCGACGTATCGAACGAAACGCTTGCATGCACGACGCTCGACGCGCTCGCGGCTGGCGCAGCGGTGAATCTCGAGCGTGCGCTGCTTGCGACCGATCGCCTGGGCGGGCATTTTGTTGCTGGCCATGTCGATGGCGTCGGAGAAGTGCTTTCCATCGCGAATGACGCGCGTTCGCAGCGGTGGCGTTTCCGCGCGCCGCGGCCGTTGCTGCGCTACATCGCCGGCAAAGGCTCGATCTGCGTGGACGGCGTCAGCCTGACCGTGAATGCGGTGGATGCCGACGGTTTCGAGGTGAACCTGGTGCCGCACACGATCGTCCACACCGCATTCGCGCAGACCCGTGTCGGCGCTTCGGTGAACCTGGAAGTCGACCTGGTCGCGCGATACGTCGAGAGGCTGTTGAATACGCGCGACGAGTGAATCCCATACGCCGCCCGCCCTTCGACAGGCTCAGGACGAACGGTTTGTTCTCGCGACGGTACTCACTCCGTTCGTGGTGAGCCTGTCGAACCATGAACGGATTCCCGCATGAGCTTTGCAACCATTCCCGAACTCCTCGCCGACCTCGCCGCAGGACGCATGGTTGTCGTCGTCGACGACGAGGATCGCGAGAACGAAGGCGACCTGATCATGGCCGCCGAACTCGTGCGGCCGACCGACATCAACTTCATGGTTACCCATGCGCGCGGGCTGGTGTGCCTCGCGCTCACGCGCGAGCGCTGCCGTCAGCTCGCCCTGCCACCGATGGTCAGCGCGAATACCTCGCAGCACCACACCAATTTCACCGTGTCGATCGAGGCCGCCGAAGGCGTCACCACAGGCATCTCTGCCTACGACCGCGCACACACGGTGCGCACGGCGGTCGCGCCCGATGCGCGCCCGCACGACCTCGCACAGCCCGGCCATATTTTCCCGTTGATGGCGCAGCCCGGCGGTGTGCTCAGTCGCGCGGGCCACACCGAAGCCGCGGCTGATCTCGCGCGCCTCGCAGGCTTGGAACCGGCCGGCGTGCTGGTCGAGATCCTTAACGCCGACGGCAGCATGGCGCGGCGTCCGGAACTTGAAGCGTTCGCGCGCGAGCACGGCCTGAAGATGGGCTCGATCGAAGCGTTGATCCGCCATCGTCTCGCGACCGAGCACACGGTCGAACGCGTCGACGAGCGCGTCATCGCGACGCCGTTCGGCGAATTCAATCTGATCGCGTACCGCGACCGGCTCAGCCACGCGCTGCATTTCGCGCTGATACGCGGTGAACCGACTGCGGACACGACGACGCTGGTGCGCGTGCACGTCGGCAACGCGTTGTCGGATATGCTGCATTGGCAGCGCGCGGATTTCGGCGTCGCGGTTCCGGACGCGTTGCGTGCGATCGCCGATGCGGGTAGCGGCGTGCTGGTGGTGCTGAACGAGCCGCAGCCGCCCGACGACCTGCTCGCGCGCCTGCGGCAGACCTCCGCGCAGGAACCGGCTTCGGCCAACACTGCGGAATGGCGTCGCAATGGCGCGGGCGCGCAGATCCTGGCCGATCTCGGCCTGCGTCGGCTGCGCGTGCTGGGGACGCCGCGTCGGCAAGTCGGGCTGGGCGGCTTCGGGCTGGAAGTCGTCGAATACGTCGAATTGCCTTCAGCAGGCTAAACTGCTGGCCGATCACCGGATGAATCCATGACCCATTACGAAGGCGATCTGCGCGCTCCCGACGCTGCGCGCTACGCCATCCTCGCCAGCCGCTGGAATCCGCGCATCACCGACGCTCTGGTCGAAGGCGCGCGTCGTGCATTCACAGCGAACGGCGTTACAGCCGAATGCGTGGACGTCCTGCGCGTGCCCGGAGCGTGGGAGCTGCCGCAGGCGGCCGCGAGGATTGCGCCGACGAAACGATACGCAGGCATCGTCGCGCTCGGTTGCGTGGTGCGCGGCGACACGCGGCATTACGAACAGATCGCCGACGAATGCGCGCGCGGTTTGATGCGCGTTGCGCTCGACAGCGGCGTGCCGATTGCGAACGGTGTGCTCGCGGTCGAACGCCATGAGGACGCAGCAGCGCGCGCAGGCGGAAGCCACGGGAACAAGGGCGAGGAAGCGGTCCTGGCTGCGATCGAATTGTCCAATCTCTTCGGGAAGCTTTCGTGAGCCGCGCACGTCCCGATGGCATCGATCCGGCTGCGCGCTCGCGTGCGCGCCGCCGCGCACTGCAGGCGCTGTACGCATGGCAGATGGCGCGCTCGCCGATCGCGCGGGTGATCGAGGAGTTCCAGCACGAACAGGACATGGAGATCGCCGACCTGGCCTATTTCGAGGATCTCGTGCGCGGCGTCGAACGCCACGTCGGCGAACTCGACGCGGCGCTCGGCGAATTCCTCGACCGCGGCATGGACATCGTCGACCCGATCGAACGCGCGACCTTGCGCATCGCCGCCTACGAACTGCTGCACCGCCCCGACGTGCCGTATCGCGTGGTGATCAACGAGGCCATCGAATCGGCCAAGCGTTTCGGCTCCGACCAGGGCCACACCTATATCAACGGCGTGCTCGACAAGGCCGCTGCGGTCTGGCGCGCGACGGAAGTGGGCGCGTCGCGCACGCGCTGAATCCGTGGCAGCTCAACAGTCCGAGTTCGAACTGATCGCGCGCATCCGCGCACGCGCGGGTCAGCGCGACGATGTGCTGCTGGGTATCGGCGACGATGCGGCGATCCTGCGTGTTCCGGCTGGATACGATCTGGTCGTGAGCACCGATACGCTCAACTTCGGCGTGCATTTTCCGATCGACACCGCGCCGTCCGACATCGGCTGGAAATCGCTCGCAGTCAACCTGTCCGACCTCGCTGCGATGGGCGCGAAACCGGCGTGGTGCATGCTCAACCTGACGTTGCCTGCTGCGGACAGCGACTGGGTGGATGCGTTCCTCGACGGATTCCTTGCACTCGCTGCGCAGCACGATGTCGCGCTGGTCGGCGGCGATACGACGCGTGGACCGCTGTCGATCACGGTGACGGTGCATGGTTTTGTTCCGCATGGAACGGCATTGCGGCGCAGTGGTGCGCGCATCGACGATGAGGTCTGGGTCAGCGGCACGCTGGGCGATGCCGCAGCGGGCTTGGCGCTCGTGGGTCGGACAGACACGCAACTTCGCGCGCGACTCGACCGGCCGACGCCACGTGTTGCCCTAGGCATTGCGCTGCGCGCCATCGCGAACGCATGCATCGACGTATCCGATGGCCTGCTCGCCGATCTCGGCCACGTCGCGCTCGCCAGCAATGTCGGCGCCGAGGTCGACGTCGCACTGTTGCCGACGTCGCCGGCGTTGTTGTCCGCCGTCGATGCGACATCGCGTATCGCGATGCAACTCGGCGGCGGCGACGACTACGAGCTGTGCTTCACCGCATCGCCGGCGCTCGCGTCGGATGTGACCGCTGCGGCCGCAAGCGCCGATGTCCCGGTGATGCGCATCGGCCGCATCGAAGCGCAACCGGGATTGCGCGTACGCGATGCCGATGGTGTCGTGCGCGATGCGCAGGCGACCGGCTACCGGCATTTCGACAAACTGGCCGACCCCGCAGGTCCCGCATGAACCAGCCATCGACGTCATCGCAATCGCCGAAAGCCCTGCTACGCCATCCGGCCGGCTGGATCGCGAGCGGTTTCGGCAGTGGCTTCTCGCCGTTCGCGCCCGGTACCGTCGGCACGGCGGCCGCATTGTTGCCGTGGTTGTGGCTGCGCACATTGCCATTGCCGTTTTACGCGCTTGCCATCGCGGTCGCTTTCGCGATCGGCGTGTGGGCGTCGACGTGGGTCGTGCGACGCAGCGGCGTGCAGGATCCGCAGGTCGTGGTCTGGGACGAATTCGTCGGCGTGTGGATCGCCCTCGCCGCCGTACCGCCTGGATGGATCTGGATGCTCGCGGGCTTCGCGCTGTTCCGCCTGTTCGATATCTGGAAGCCGTGGCCGGTGAGCTGGGCCGACGAAAAGCTGCACGGCGGACTCGGGGTGATGCTCGATGATGTGTTCGCCGGACTCTATGCGCTAATCCTGATGCAGCTCGCGGCGTTCTTCCTGCACTGATCGAAAGCGCAGCGTTACGGTGGCAAAAGTTTTCCAGGATTCAATAATCCATCTGGATCGAACTGTGCCTTGATCGCGCGCATCAACGCGAGCGTGGCCGGCGGCAATGCGCGCGCCATGAACGCGCGCTTGGCCATGCCGATGCCGTGTTCGCCGGAGAGCTGACCGTCGAGGGCGAGCACCGCGTCGAATAGCGCATGCATGCCGCGTTCGGCACGCGCGGTTTGGTCGCCGTCATCGGGGTCGTACAGGATGTTGACGTGCAGGTTGCCGTTGCCTGCATGGCCGAACGTGAGGATCGGCAGCGCGACCGCCGCCGCGATTTCGCCCACGCGCTTGACGAGGGCAGGGATCGCCGACACCGGCACGACGACATCCTCGTTGATCTTGCCAGGGGCAAGCGTGCGCAGTGCTGGCGATAGCGCCTTGCGCGCGGCCCACAACGCTTCGCGCGCGGCTTCATCGGGAGCGATGTCGAGCGCGATCAAGCCATCGCCGCGCGCAGCGGCAGACAATGCCGCGACCGCATGGTCGAGCATCGCTGCCGAACCGTCTGCCTCGATCATCAACAGCGCGCCAGCATCCGGGATGTCCGCTCCACCCACGCCACGCGCTAGGCGCACGCAACCGGCGTCCATGAATTCGAGCATCGACGGCGCGACCGGCTGCGCCATCAGTCGTGCGACCGCGGCAGCGGCGGCATCGACGTCGCGATACAGCGCGCGCAGGCTGCGTCGCGCTTCGGGCTTCGGGACGAGCTTCAGGGTCGCTTCGACGATCAATCCGAGCGTGCCTTCCGATCCGACCATGAAACGCGTGAGGTCGTAGCCACTTGCGCTCTTCGTGGTCGGCGCGCCGCAGCGGATCAGCTCGCCGCGTCCATCGACGAAGGCGAGCGCGAGCACGTTGTCGCGGGTCGCGCCGTACTTCACCGCGCGCGGGCCGCCCGCGTTGCAGGCGAGGTTGCCGCCGACCGTGCAGTAAGGCGCGCTGGTCGGGTCGGGCGGCCAGAAGAATCCTTGCGTACCGACCGCGTCCTGGAGCGCGCCATTGAGCACGCCGGGTTCGACCACCGCGACGCGATCGGCGGGACGGATCGCGATGATGCGATCCATGCGTTCGAAACTCACCACCACGCCGCCATCGACCGGCACCGACGCGCCCGTGGTGTTGGTGCCGCGTCCGCGCGCGACGATCGGCAGTCGCGCATCGCGGCAGATGCGCACCAGCGTTTGCACCTGCGCGGTCGTCGTCGGCAGCGCGACCGCCTGCGGCATCGCGTGCCTGCGCGAGTTGTCGTAACCGTAGGCGAGGCATTCGGATGGATCGGTGAGCAGGCCGTCTGTGCCCAGGAGTTCGCGCAGTTGCTGCAAGGCCGTGGGCGTGATCGTGTGCATGCAGAATGTTAGCCTTTTCCGTTCCCCGTTCCCCGTTCCCCGTTCTAACCGGCATCGAACGCATTGCGGATCCAGTCGATGTGCGGCGCGTCGGCGCTGCCATCGACCGCCACGACATCGAATCGGCACGCATGGCGCGCGAGGTCAGGATGTGCGGCGAGGAAACATTGCGCCGCCAGCACAAGCTTGCGTTGCTTGGACGCGTCCACCGACGGCGCGCTGCCGCCGAATCCGCTGCTGCGCCGATAGCGCACCTCGACGAACACGACGACATCGCCGTCGCGCATCACCAGGTCGAGTTCGCCCATGCGGTAGCGCTGGTTCGCTGCGAGCAGGCGCAGGCCCGCTGTTTCGAGATGCCGACGTGCGGCCAACTCCCAGCTCGCACCTGCTGCCTTGCGATCGGAATCCACCGTACGAGAATCAGCGTCCGCCGCGCTGGCCAGCCTGGTGCACCGGTTCCGTCTGCAGACCGCCATCCTGCGCCGGTCGCGTGCGGCCACCGCTGAACACCGCCCAGTCGCTGCCGCGTTGCACGTTGCCCAGACCATCCATGCGCAGTTCGCCGGTGGCTCCGCGCACTGATGCTTCCGGGCTCGCCGCCAGTGCGTCGAGGTATGCCGACAATTTGTAAGCGTCCGCGCCGAACGCGAACAAGCGCGAGCCGCCACCGCGTGCGCTGGGCAGGTGCGCGCCGAGCGACGACGCATCGGGCAGTCCGTTGATCGAATGCAGCAACCATGCGAGTTCGGGGTATTCAATGCCGTCGAGTTCCTGGTCGAGGCGCGCGTTGCCGCCGCCGGAAAGGATCAGCGACGTCGACACGCGCGGCACTGCGCGGTAGCCGTTGGTCGGCAACTGGGTCGCCAGCAGGCGCGCGGCGGGCGCCTTGAGTGCGAGGAACACCGCGTCGTACTGGTCGCCCGATGTCGCAAGCGCTTCCTTGAGGGTCGCGCCGTAGTTGGGGCCAGCGTCGGCAATCACCGCCTCGGCGACAATGCTGCCGCCGCGCTGCGTGTATGCCTGGCGGAATGCTGCGAGCGCACGTGAGGCGCTGTCGTCGCGCGACGTGAAGACGATCGTGCGGCGCAAACCCTTGCCCAGCAGCCGCGATGCGGCGGCAACGCCTTCGTCTTCCGGCGCGAGCGAAAAGCTCACGCTGCCCGGAGGCGCAGGCAGGGCGGCGCGATTCAACGCGAGCATCGGCACCGGCACGTCGGATTGGCCAAACAATGCCGCGACCTGTTCGCGACCGAGTGGGCCGACCACGAAATCGTTGCCATCCGCGACCGCCTTCCGATACGCAGCGATCGCGCCGCCGCTGCTGTCGGCGGTGTCGTACACATGGATTTCGGGACGGCGACGCTGCTCGGCGTAGTACGCGGTCATAAAGCCATCGCGTACCGCCGATCCAGCGGCCGCGACCGAGCCGCTGGTCGGCAGCAGCAATGCGAGCTTGAGTGGCGGACGATAGCCGTCGTCGTCGGCGGGCGGTCGCGTGCTGCTGGATGGCGCTGCCGCGACGCGATCGTACGGATGCGGTAGCGGCAAGCCACGCGATGTCAGCACGTGTCCGGCATAGGGATACAACGGATGGCCCAGCGGCAGTGCGGCGCTGCCGCGCGCGAGGCTGGCGTCGTCGACCGCAGCCAGCAGTTTGTGGATGTGGCTGCGCGTCGCGTTAACGCCCTTCCTGGACTCCAGCGGTTCGAGCAGTGCGAGTTGCGCGGCGGCGTCGAACTTGTCGCCGCTGGCTTCCAGCACAGCGGCGTGCGCGCGGTACCAGCGCACGCGCAGCGCCTGCGGAATCGCGGCATCGGCGACATCGAGATCGCCGACCGATTGCGCAGCATGTCCATCGACGATGCTGAATTCCGCGCTTAGCAAGCGGAAGCGCAGTGAGTCGTCGCCGCCCAGGAGTTTCGGATTCACGTCGCCGAATGCGCGCCGCGCCGCTGCTGCATTTCCGGCGACTTGCCAGGCATCGGCCGCGCGCACTTCCAGCAGGTCGTGCAACGCGCCGTTTGCCGCCGCGGCCTGCGCTGCGTACGACTGCGCGGCCTCGCGCGCATGTCCGCTCGCGAGCATCTGGTCGGCGGCGCGCACTTCCGGCGGTATCTGGGCGACTTCGCCCGTGGTGGCGCAGCCGGCGAGGGTGCTTGCGGCGACGATCAGGACGAGCAGCAGCGGAAGAATGCGTTTCATGCGAAGGCCGATGCGGGAACGGGGGCGCTAAGATGATACCCGCAGGGCCGTCCTGCCGGTGGAGGAAGCATGGCAGCGGGAACCTTGTACATGGTGGCGACGCCGATCGGCAACCTTGCGGACCTGTCCGCGCGCGCGATCGAGACCTTGCGCGGCGTCGACGCGATCTGTTGCGAGGACACCCGCCACAGCCGTCCGCTGCTTGCGCACCACCGCATCGAGCGGCCGCTGCTCGCGCTGCATGAACACAACGAATCCGAGATCGCCGGCAAGCTCGTTGTGCGGATGCTGGCTGGCGAAAGCCTCGCGCTGATTTCCGACGCCGGAACGCCGCTGGTCAGCGATCCCGGTTACAGATTGGTGCGCGCGGCGCGCGCGGCGGGCCTCAAGGTCAGCCCGTTGCCCGGCGCGTGCGCGGCGATCGCGGCGCTGTCGGTGGCGGGGCTCGCGAGCGACCGGTTCACGTTCGAGGGATTCCTGCCCGCGAAACCAGCGGCACGTCGCGCGCGACTTGCGGAACTTGCGTCGGAGCCGCGCACGCTGGTGTTCTACGAGTCGTCGCATCGCATCGAGGAGATGCTTGCCGATGCACGCGGCGCGTTCGGCGACGGTCGCGCGGCCGTGCTCGCGCGCGAACTGACCAAGCTGTTCGAAACCGTGCTCGATGGCGATCTGGCGACCTTGCACGCGCGCGTCATCGCGGATGCCGACCAGCGCAAGGGCGAGTTCGTGGTGATCGTCGCGGGCGTCGGCGATGACACCGATGCGCGCCTGATCGAAGGTCGGCGGGTGTACGCGAAACTTTGCGAACACCTCGCGCCGTCGCAGGCAGCGCGGGTCGCGGCCGAGCTGACCGGCGCGCCGCGCAAGGCGCTGTACGGCGGAGCGGATCACTCCTGATCGAAGCGGGGGCAATCAGCTTCACCCGGCACTTCAAGGCGAGCGCGAATCGATAGCCTGTTCGACTATCGACTATCGACTATCGACTATCGACTGCCGTCGCAGCCGATCCAGCGTGGCCGCCGCGTGTCGGTCACGTCCACACCACCGAAGCGTTGAAGCAGCACAACGAGACTGCTCGAATCGCCATACACCGCCTGCACGGGCGTGACGAAGTGGGTCGTTGCGATTGCCTTGAAGCCGTTGCCATTCGGGAGCAGCCGATCCAGTTCCGGAAGGCCCCAGCCCTCGATGACCGCACTGGCACCATCGCGCCACCGACTGTTGAACGCCGCCTCGATATTGATCAAGCGTGCGAAACCGGAGACTTCCACATTGCCAGTGCTGCCGCACCGAGCAATCCAGGGTGCGGGTGAATCACTGCCAGGACCGGTACCTGTGCCATCACTGGAGAGAACCGGCCCTTGTGTTCGAAGCGCTGGCGGAAACCGAAATGCGCAAGCCACGGCAGCAATTCCGGGGTCATGCCGCCGGTGAGGAATACGCCGTCCCACGCCCCCAGCGTGAGCGCCAGGTCGCCCGCTGCCGCACCGAAGACCGCGCAGAACATGTCGATGGCGTGCAGGCACAGCATGTCGCCGGCGCGCGCGCGCGGTGATGTCCTCGGGTCGCAACGATCCGGGATCGGCGCCGCCGATCGCACTCAACGCGCGATGCAGGTTGATCAATCCGGTGCCGCTGAGGATGCGTTCGTTGGAGACGCGGCCGAATTCGCCTGACAGACGTTGCAGTAGCTGGATTTCCTCCGGCGTGCCTGGCGCGAAGCTGACATGGCCACCCTCGGTCTGCAGCGCGTGGTAACGCCCATTGCGTCGCAGCAGTCCGCCAACGCCGAGCCCGGTGCCGGGGCCGATCACCGCATAGGTGCGATCCGCGTCGCTGGAAGAACCGGCCCAGCGCGCTGCGCCGATCGGTATCACGTCGGCAGCGTCGAGCCGCGCGATCGCCATCGCCTGCGCGGCGAAGTCGTTGACCAGTTCGAGCCGATCGAGCCCGAGCGCATCGCGCGTGCGCGCAATCGAGATCACCCACGGATGATTGGTGATCCGCGCTTCGTCGCCTTCGATGCGCCCGGCCACCGCGAACACGGCGTGCTTCACGTTCGCGGATGCGGCGCTGTCGTCGAGATAGTGGCGAGCGGCATCGGCCAGCGACGGGAAATCGGCGACCGCATATTTGCGGATGCTGTCCATGATGAGGAGGCAGGCTTCGCCCGGATCGGCGAGCGCGAAGCGCGCATGCGTGCCACCGATATCAGCCACCAGCAGCGATGCATCGCTCACGAATCACCTGCACGTTGTCTTGACGGGAGGCGCTGACCGCGTTGGCGCAACCATTGTGCATCGCTGCATGCATGTCCGATGAAATCGATGCGCGCCTCGACAGGTTCTCAATACGGAAGCGGCTCGCTCAACCTGCTGCCGTGGCTGGCGATGACCTGCGAATACCAGCGCGCGCTGTCCTTCGGCGTGCGTTCCTGCGTCGCGTAATTCACGTGCACCACGCCGAAGCGTTTGGAATAGCCCAGCGACCATTCCATGTTGTCCAGCAACGACCACACCATGTAGCCGCGGATGTCGCAGCCCGATGCGATCGCATCGTGGACCGCGCTGAGGTGCTTGTGCAGGTAGTCGATGCGCAATGGATCGCGAATGCGTCCGCCTTCGGCGACCGGCGGATCGAAGAACGCCGCGCCGTTCTCGGTGATGTACATCGGGATGTCGCCGTAACGTTGCTTGATCCACTTCAATGTGTCGCTGAGTCCTTGCGGAAAGACCTCCCAATGCGTCTCGGTGTAGGTGCCGAGCGGCTGCTTCACATGGCCGGCATTTAGCGGATAGCTGACGCGCGCCTCGGTGACATTGCGCGTGTAGTAGTTCACGCCGATGAAGTCGAGCGGTTGCTTGATCAACGCGAAATCCTCTGCGGGCCATTCCGGCCATGCGTCGCCGAAGATTTCGCGTAGTTCATTGGGATAGTTGCCGAGCAGCGCCGGATCGAGGTATTGCCGGTTCATGTAGGCATCTGCGCGCAGGGCGGCGGCGATGTCTTCGGCCGAATCCGACGCCGCGTATTTCGGTTCCAGGTTCACCACCAGGCCGATCTCGTGCTTGCCTTCGGCGCGTTAGGCTTGCACTGCTGCGCCATGCGCGCGCATCAGGTTGTGCGATGCGATCGGCGCTTCATAGCGGCTGCGATGGCCGGGAGCGAGAGCGCCGTGCAGGTAGCCGCCATCGGTGATCACCCACGGCTCGTTGAGCGTGACCCATTTCTTCACGCGTCCATCGAGCGCGCGATACATCACGCTGCCGTACTCGGCGAACCAGTCCGCGCAGTCGCGGTTGAGCCAGCCACCACGATCGTCCAGCGCGGCCGGCATGTCCCAGTGATAGAGCGTGAGCAGCGGCTCGATGCCGTTGGCGAGAAGTTCGTCGACAAGCCGTGAATAGAAATCGAGTCCGGGTTGGTTCACCCGACCAGTGCCCTCAGGCAGTACGCGCGACCACGACACGCTGAAGCGATACGCCTGCAGGCCGAGCTCGCGCATCAGCCGCACGTCGTCCTTCCAGCGCCGGTAGTGGTCGCAGGCAACGTCGCCGGTGTCGCCGTGCAGGATCATGCCGGGCGTGTGAGCGAAGCGCGTCCAGATGCTCGGCCCCGCGCCATCGGCCATCGGCGATCCCTCGATCTGGTGCGCAGCTGTGGCGGCACCCCAGAGAAACCCTTTCGGGAAGACGTGTGACTGGGCCATCGGGATGCAGCTCCTGCGTTCCGGCAAGCGGATGAAAACGATTACATGGCAGAATAGCCCAGGGCAATGACAATTGCATCGCCCCGTACTCTGGCCGCGGCAGGAGCGTTCATGGCGAAGGTCACCCTCGATCGGTTGCGCAAGATCTACCCGAACGGATTCGTCGGCGTCGCCCATGCGAGCTTCGAAGTCGCCGACGGCGAACTGCTGGTGCTGGTCGGACCTTCGGGCTGCGGCAAGTCCACGCTGCTGCGGATGATCGCCGGACTGGAGACGATCAGCAGCGGCGAGTTGCGCATCGGCGAGCGCGTGGTCAACGCCGTGCCGCCGAAGGATCGCGACATCGCGATGGTGTTCCAGAACTGCGCGCTGTATCCGCACATGACCGTCGCCGAGAACCTCGGCTTTGCACTCAAGTTGCGTGGGGCCAGCAAGGTCGAGATCGCCGCGCGCGTGCTAGAGGCCGCAAAGATGCTCGAACTCGATGCCTTGCTCGAACGCAAACCGGCGGTGCTGTCCGGCGGTCAGTGTCAACGCGTCGCGCTCGGCCGCGCACTGGTGCGCCAGCCGCGGGTGTTCCTGCTCGACGAGCCGCTATCGAACCTGGACGCACAACTGCGCACGGGCATGCGCGTGGAGATCGCGCGCCTGCATCGCCAGCTCGGCACGACCATGATCTACGTCACCCACGACCAGATTGAGGCGATGACGCTCGGCAAGCGCATCGTGGTGCTCAAGGATGGGCATATCCAGCAGATCGACACGCCGATGGCGCTGTATGCGAAACCGGCTAATCTGTTCGTCGCGACCTTCCTCGGCAGCCCGGCGATGAACATCCTGCGCGGCAAGCTCGTGCAGGGAGATGGCCTCGCATTGCAACTCGATGATGGCTCGCGTGTCGGTCTCGATGCCGCCGCTGCGCATGTGTCGCCGGAGTGGCTGGATCGCGAGGTCGCGGTCGGCGTGCTTCCCGAGCACCTGATGCCCGCAAAGACCAACGAAGTGGCCAGCTTCGCGCCCGACATCGACATGCTCGAACCGCTCGGCAACGAGATTTTCGTCAACTTGCGTTACGGCGCGCATACACTGGTCGCGCGCTGCCAGCCACAGGCATTGCCGGACGCTGGAATGCAACTCGCATTGACCATCGCAACCGGCAGCCTGCACTTCTTCGATGCGGGCAGCGGTGTGCGGCTGGGCAGCGGTTAGACGGTTTGTTGATACGTTGCAGAATCCGGGATGATGCAGTCTTGGCTGCACGGCATGTCCCTGAATTGAAGCAATCCGGATCGATGAGGAAACCGACGATGAAATATCTGCATAGCATGGTGCGCGTGCGCGATCTCGATGCGGCGTTGCGCTTTTATTGCGAGGGCCTCGGCATGCGCGAGGTGCGTCGGATCGACAACGAGAAAGGGAAGTTCTCGCTGATCTTTTTGAGCGCGCCCGACAGCCCCGAGGCTGAGATCGAACTCACCCACAACTGGGGCTCTGAAGAGAATTACGGCAGCGCGCGCAATTTCGGCCACCTCGCGTTCCGCGTCGACGACATCTACGCGACCTGCGCGCACCTGCAGGCGAGGGACATTACGATCAACCGCCCGCCGCGCGACGGACACATGGCGTTCGTGCGCTCGCCGGACCTGATCTCAATCGAGTTGCTGCAGAAGGGCGACGCGTTGCCGCCAGCCGAGCCGTGGGTGTCGATGCCGAACGTGGGCGTCTGGTAGTCAATCGCGCAAAGCCTGATCGAGATCCGCGATCAGATCATCCGCATGTTCGAGCCCAACCGAAATTCGCAGCAGGTTCTGTGGCGAGAACGGATGCGCGCCCTCGACCGAAGCGCGGTGCTCGATCAATGATTCGCAGCCGCCGAGCGACGTGGCGTTTGTGAACACCCGCAGCTTCCCAGCCATAGCGAGCGCGGCCTCACGGCCGCCGTGGAGTTCGATGCTGAGCATGCCGCCGAAATCGCGCATTTGCTTCGCTGCAATGCCGTGGCCCGGATGCGACGGCAGGCCGGGGTAGTTCACGCGTTCGATCGCCGGATGCGTGGCCAGGAATTCAGCGATGCGGCGCGCGTTCGCGCAATGCATCGCCATCCGTGCGGGAAGCGAGCGGCAGCCACGCAAGGTGAGCCATGCACTAAACGGCGCGAGGATCGCGCCGGTCAGGTGGCGTCGATGCGCCACGCGCTCAAACAAGCCATCGCGACGTGCGAACACCAACGCGCCGCCGAGCACATCGCTGTGGCCGCCAAAATATTTCGTGGTCGAATGCATGACCACATCGGCACCGAGTGCGAGCGGCTGTTGCAGCGCTGGTGTCGCGAAGGTGTTGTCGCAGGCGAGCAATGCACCGGCCTCCTGCGCAATGGTCGCGAGTGCGGCGAGATCGCAGATTTTCATGCGCGGGTTCGATGGCGTCTCGGCCCAGATCATTGCAACGCCTGCACTGCACGCAGCACGCACGGCATCGAGATCGGCCATATCGACCATCGCTGATGCGATGCCGCGCTCAGGCAGGAATTCTTTCGCGAGTACGCGCAGTCCGGTATAGCAGTCGTCGGGGATCAACACGCGCGATCCGTTCGGCAGCGATTCGAGCAGGGCCGTGATCGCTGCCATACCCGACGCGAATGCGAGCGCCGCCTCGCCACCCTCGAGCGCGGACAACGCGGCTTCCAGTCGATCCTGGGTCGGGTTGCCTTCGCGCTGGTATTCGTAGCCAGCGATGCGCTCGCCAGCCGCGCCGTGCTTGAACGTGGTCGCAAGATGGATCGGCGGCGCCATCGCGCCGGTTTCCGCATCCGCTTCCGCGCCTGCATGGACTGCAAGGGTTTCTAGGCGCATTGTCTTTTCCTTTCATTGTGCTTCGCTAGATCCAGGCATCATTCTGCGCGGTCAACGTGCCGCCTGCTCGACCTGTATTGACCACGCCGCGCGGTTCGATAATCAGCGCATGGCATTCGTGCGCTGCGCGGGTGATGTGTTCGACGCCTTTGGGAACGACACACAGTTCGCCAGCCTTGAGCGTCACGTCGCGGTCGCGGAATCCGACCTGCATCTCGCCTTCGATGACCAGAAACGCCTCATCGGTGTCCGCGTGCGTGTGCCAGACGAATCCGCCTTCGAGCTTCACGAACTTGAATTGGTAATCGTTCATTTCCGCGACCACGCGTGGCGACCAGTGTTCGCTGAAGAGGTTCAGCTTCTGCGCAAGGTTGATGGCTTTGGTGGTCATGGTGTTCAAAGTATTCCGGTCGTTGGTCGACGTGATCGATCAGTTGCCGTGAATTTCCGCGAATGTTTCGCGCGCAGCGGTGAAGGTCGCGGCGATGTCCTCTTCGCTGTGTGCGGACGAAAGGAAGCCCGCCTCGAACGCCGATGGCGCGAGATAGACACCGCGTTTGAGCATGCCGTGGAAGACGCGTTTGAACATCGCGACATCGCAGGACGTTGCCTGCGCATAGGTCTCGACTTTCGTCGCGCTGAAGAACAAGCCGAACATGCCGCAGACGCGGTTCGTGGTGAACGGTATGCCCGCTTCGATCGCGATCGCCTGCAGCGCATCGGTGAGCAGGTGCGTGCGGCGGTCGAGTTCGTCGAAGAAACCGGGTTGCTGGATCAGATCGAGCGTGGCGAGTCCGGCCGCCATCGCGACCGGATTGCCGCTGAGCGTGCCTGCCTGGTAGATCGGGCCGCTTGGAGCGATCTGTTGCATCAGGTCGCGACGGCCGCCGTACGCGCCGACCGGCATGCCGCCGCCGATGATCTTGCCGAACGTGGTCAGGTCGGGCGTGACGCCATAAATCGACTGCGCGCCACCGAGTGCGACGCGGAAGCCGGTCATCACTTCGTCGAAGATCAGCAGGGTGCCGTGTGTCGTGCACAGGTCGCGCAGGTGCTGCAGATAACCATCGCGCGGCAGGATGCAATTCATGTTGCCTGCGATCGGCTCGATAATGAGCGCGGCGATCGTCTCGCCGCTGTCATCGAAAAGCGCGCTGGCTGCGTCGAAGTCGTTGTAGGGAAGGGTGAGCGTGAGGTCGGCCAGAGCCTTCGGCACGCCCGGCGAATCGGGCACGCCGAGGGTGAGCGCGCCGGAGCCTGCCTTCACCAGGAAGCTGTCGCCATGGCCGTGGTAGCAGCCCTCGAACTTCACGATGTGCGTGCGCCCGGTTGCGCCGCGCGCGAGCCGGATCGCCGACAATGTGGCTTCGGTGCCGGAGTTCACCATGCGTACCATCTCGACCGACGGAATCAGCCGCGTGATGGTCTCGGCCATCGTCACTTCGAGCGGATTGGGCACGCCAAACGACAGTCCATCGCGCATGGTCCGTGCGACCGCTTCGAGCACCTGCGGGTGCGCGTGGCCGGCGATCATCGGGCCCCATGATCCGACGTAGTCGATGTAACGCTTGCCTTCGACATCCCACAGGTATGCGCCCTGTGCGCGCTGTGCGAAGAACGGTTCGCCGCCGACCGACTTGAATGCGCGAACGGGCGAATTGACGCCACCGGGCATCAACTGCAATGCGCGCTGGAAGAGGTCGTGGTTGGTCGGGCTCATGTGTTCTCGTCGGTCAGTTGGGATGGTCGAATGCAGCCACGTACGCGCGTGCGGCATCGCCTGGATCGCGTGCGCTCCACAGACCGGAAATGACCGCGATCAGGTCGGCACCTGCGTCGCGAAGCGCACGCACATTGCCCGGCTGGATGCCGCCGATCGCGACCAGGGGAAGTCCGAAGCGTTTCGCTTCGCGCAGCAGGCCTGGCGTTGCATGCGCAGCCTGTGGCTTGGTTGGACTCTCGAAGAATGCGCCGAACGCGAGGTAATCCGCGCCCTGCGATTTCGCAGCCTGTGCGCGTTCGAGGCTGGCGTAGCAGGACACACCGATGAGCGCATCGTTGCCGAGTTCGTCGCGTGCGGCTGCCGGGTCGCCATCGAGGTCACCAAGATGCACGCCATCGGCCTGCATCGCACGCGCGAGTGCGACATCGTCGTTGACGATCAGCGGCACGCCATACGGCAGGCACATCAGCTTCAGGCCGAATGCCTGCTCAAGCCGCAATGTGGCGTCGGTACTCTTGTTGCGGTACTGCATCAACGCGACGCCTTGGTCGAGCACCAATTCGGCGCGTTTCAGGAGTCGCCGCGTGTCGGCGTCATCCGGTGTGATCGCATACAGGCCGCGTCTTGGCCATCCATTGCGCATATACGCTTCCCCCCGGTTGCGCGAAGTGCGAAAATCCTAGTTTGAGTTGCCAGCGAAGCCACTGCAATGACTGCGTCCCTTTTCACCACTGCCGCTTACCGTACCTGGATGTGTGTCGTCTGCGGTTTTCTCTATGAAGAAGCGCACGGGCTGCCCGATGAAGGTATTCCCGCTGGTACGCGCTGGGAAGATGTACCCGATACCTGGGTCTGCCCTGATTGCGGCGTGACCAAGGACGATTTCGAGATGGTGCCGCTCTAAAGGTTCTGGAGCGGCTCGTCGCGCCACACGGTGCTGCCGCAGATGGCTTCAGCATCATCTGGAAGCTCAGTTCAGCCGCTGCGCCCTGCCGGTGGCTTCGATCAAGAGTTCGCGGATCGGCTCGACATCCGGTGCCTCGGGCTGCACGGCGAGATAGCGGGCCAGGTCTGCGCGCGCGCCAGCGATGTGCCCGAGCTTCAGGTACGCCAGGCCGCGATCGCGCACTTCTTCGCCGAGGCCGGGTGCGAGCTTGAGCAGCCGATCGGCCGAGCGCGCGACGCGTTCCCAGTCCTCCTGATCAACATATAGCGCCTTGAGGTTGCGCAGCATGCGCAGCAGGATCGTTCGATGCGACGCGGGTGCAAGGATATGCAGCAGTTCGGTGTCGTCCGGCGATTGACCGCCGAAATGCGAGCTGACCCGGTCGCGCAATTCATCGGCGCTCAGTGAACGCCCCTTGTTGAATGGGTCCATCACCAGAATGCCGTCGTCGACCGGCAGCCGCACCAGGAAATGCCCGGGAAATGAGATGCCGTCGAGTGGCACATCGAGTCGATGCGCGATTTCCATCTGCACGACAGCCAGCGAGATCGGGATGCCGAGTTTGCGATCGAACACATCGTTGAGGTAGCTGTTGCGCGGATCGCTATAGGCATCGTTGTTGCCGCCGAAGCCGATCTCCTCGAACAAATAGCGGTTGATCACCGCCATCCGCGCCGGAGATCCTTCCTGCGCGAGAACTTCTTCGCGCAGCGCATCGACGTAGCCCTGCACGACGGCATCGTAATGCGCCGCTTGTAGTTCAGGGTATTCGTCGCGTGCGATCAGCAGAGCTGTGCCGAGCAACGGCAGCGCATCGTCGTCCATGCGCGCAAGCGCGTCCCATGCGGGCAGATCATTGATTGCTGCGGTGCGTTGCGTGTCCATGTCGGCAAAGATGGGTCCGCTCTGTGGTTCGATCAAGGCGACGGGGGCGATGGAGTGGTTGGGATGTCTGGGGCGAAGGTCAACTGATCGCCTTTCTTCGCGTGCAGGCGATCCGCAGCGCCAGAGTTGAGCTCAAGGACATACAGGGCCGGTCCTCCGCTGCGACAGGGCGGACAATCATTGCCCCGGCTGCAAGGCGGTGTGCGCTTCGATACCGAGACGAGCCGACGACCGGCATCGAAATAAAAGATGTCCAGCGCGATGTGCGTATTCTTCATCCAGTACGCCAACGGTTCCTCGACGCTGTGGATGAACAGCATCCCGTGATTGCGTGCCATGTAGTCGCGGAACATCAGCCCTCGCGCGCGCTGCGCATCGGTCTGTGCGATCTCGACGGCATAGCGATGGCCGTGCAGCGCAACCCACGATGTTGCCATCGGCGTGATCGCATAGGCATCGGTCGCATCCTGCGCCCACGCGGAAAAGCCGAGTGAAGCACTCAGCAGCAACGAGGTCAGGCCCAGCAAACGTTTCAGTCGCGACATGCAGAGCATCCGTCCGAGTGCCTGTGGTGACGTTCGGTCAGAGCATGTCGGCTGTCAAGCCCGTACAGAAGTGAGCTGGCTGCGTCCGTCGGTCTGGATTGCTGCGCCGCAAAAAAACTTCGGACAAGGTATTGACGTACGCGAAGTGGGCTGTATGATGTGCGGCTCGCTGGAGCGAAACGCGCCAGCCGCTGCGGGACCGGGAACGGTGCTGCGGATGA
>JAYTOP010000011.1:0-106361 GCA_043747745.1 Pseudomonadota bacterium | reverse complement strand
GCCGCCGCCGCCACCGCTGCCGCCGCCGCCGTTGCCGCCGCCAGGGCTTCCGCCGCCCGTGCTGCCGCCGCCGCCGAACACGCCGCCTGAATCGGTCGTGGTGGTTACGCCGCCGCCGCCAATGACGGTGGAGACCAGTCCAGTCGTGGAGGAGGAGACGACCCCTTTTGTGGCGCCGGTGCGCAAGCCCAAGCCGTATCGCAACTGATTGCATGCTGAGTCGTCTGCAGCGTTGGATTCACCGGACCGGGGCAGGCACTCGCCGCCCCGGCAAGAGCCTTGCCCTGGGGTTTGGCCTGATCGTCTTGCTTGCGTGCACCACGGTCTCTGCAGCCACGGAGACCGGGGTGCCAGCGGATTCCCTCGAGAGGGTCGATTTCAAGCACCAGTCGGCGTCGCCCGAGGTCAGGCGCGTCGCCCTCTGGGTGTCTGAATCAACAAATAACCACGGACTGCCGTACGCGATTGTCGACAAGGTCAACGCCAGGGTGTATGTGTTCGATGCCCATGGAAATCTCCAGGGATCCGATGCGGCGTTGCTCGGCATGGCGCGAGGTGACCGTTCTGTCGAAGGAATCGGCGACCGCATGATGTCCGCCATCCGGCCGGAGGATCGCACAACCCCCGCCGGTCGCTTCAAGGCGTCGCTGGATCGCGACGTGCACGGCCAATCGATCCTGGTGATCGACTACGCGGCCTCCATCTCCATGCACGCGGTCGTCAAGGGCACGCCCGTCGAACGACGCGCCCAACGCCTGGAGAGCGCGACGTCCGAGGACAACCGCATCTCGTATGGATGCATCAACGTTCCGTCGACGTTCTACAAGAAGATCGTAAGCACCGCATTCGCCCATACCTTCGGCATCGTCTACATCCTTCCGGAGATGAGTTCGGCAAGCGAATTTTTTGGATTCCACGACGTTGCTGTCGATCCGCATCAGCGGGATTCGCCGCGCGTCCGAAATGACGCCCGCTGACTTTCGAGGACTGGCGTTGGTCAACCCTGTCTGATGCCTGGGCCGCTCAAGTCTCTACGCTACTCAGCTTGAACGCCGTTTCAAGCATCACGAACAAACGCTTCAACTCGCCCGACATCAGCGCGAAGCGCGCGTCCAGCTCGGCGTGCAGGGATTCGCGCTCGGTGTTCTCGAGCTGATCCACGGCACCGTCGAGGAACTTGAGCTTGCGCACGACGAGGTCCTCGCCGAGCACGAACGAGACGTGGTCGTCGAAGCCCAGCGCGAGGCGGGTGACCTGCTTGCCGGATTCGAGGTGCTTGCCGATTTCCTCGCCCTGCAATTCCTGGCGCTGGCACTTCACGATCGCGCCGCGGTCGGCCGCGTCCTTGAGTTCGCATTCGTCGCCGAGCACGACGCTGTCGGGCAACGACTCGCCCGCGATCCAGCCGGTCAGCACCGCGCGCGGGCTGGTTTCGGCGTTGAGCGGCAGCGCGGGGAAACTGCCGAGCGCGCGGCGCACTTCGCTGACGACGTTTTCTGCGTTCTTGCGCGAGCTGGTGTCCACCGCGATGAAGCCGTGCTCGATGTCGAGGTACGCATCGGTGCGCACAGGCCGCACGAACGCGCGCGGTAAAAGATCGATGACGATCTCGTCCTTGATCCGCTTGCGCGCGCGGCCGCCGATCTTGCGGCCTTCACGCTGTTCGGCTTCGGCGATCTTCTTCGCGGCCATGTCGTTGACGACGACCGATGGGAGCAGGCGTTCCTCGCCGCCGACGGTCAGCCAGATGCAATCGCCGACCCGGTGCGACAAAACGTTCCGATCATCCTGAGCATCGGAATTGTCCAAGGCTGGATGGACGCGGCCGAACGGTGAGATGAAGCCGCGCGACGATAGTTCCATCGGGCCTACGGGCTTGAGCACGCATTCACCGAGGTGAGTTTCGAGAAGGGAGAGATCGAGCGACGTGGGGAAGCGGAAGAACGTCAGGTTGCGAAAGAACATTGAGACTCCAAATATGAAAGCTGAGAGGAAGCTGCTTCGAGAATTCCTCTCCCAGCGGGAGAGGATGCCCAGCGGGCAGGTGAGAGGCGAACGGAGTCCGCCGCATGAATGCCCCTATGCAACCCCTCTCCCGATGGGAGAGGGGCTTCAATCTTCGCGCGTTGCGTTGGAATCGCCGGCAAGCCACGCATGCGCGTCCGGCAGCGGCGCATCGTTGCGTTTCGCCAGCGCCATGAAATCGAACAGCGCCGGATCAGCGAGTTGCGCAGCGCTCACATTGCCGAGCGAACGCGCGATCTGTTCGGTGCGGCCGGGCGATTCGCGTTCCCAGGCATTGAGCATGTTGCGGATCTGCTTGCGTTGCAGGTTTTCCTGCGAGCCGCACAGCGTGCACGGAATGATCGGAAATTGTTTCCAGTCCGCATACGCGACGATGTCGTCTTCGCTCGTGCGCGCGAGCGGGCGAATGACCACATGCTTGCCATCGTCGCTGCGCAACTTCGGCGGCATCGTCGCGAGCTTGGCGTGGTGGAACAGATTCAGGAAAAACGTTGCGACCAGATCCTCGCGGTGGTGGCCGAGCGCGATCTTGGTGAAGCCTTCGCGTTCGGCGTGCGCATACAGCGCGCCACGTCGCAGCCGCGAGCACAATGAGCACATCGTCTTGCCTTCGGGAATCACGCGCTTGACCACCGAATAGGTGTCCTGCTCGATGATCGTCCAGGCAACGCCGATGGACTTCAGGTAATCCGGCAGCACGTGTTCCGGAAATCCCGGCTGCTTCTGGTCGAGGTTGACCGCGACGAGTTCGAAGCGCACTGGCGCTTTCGCCTGCAACTGCAGCAGCACGTCGAGCATGGTGTAGCTGTCCTTGCCGCCGGACAAGCAGACCATCACCTTGTCGCCGTCCTCGATCATGCCGAAGTCGGCGATCGTGCGGCCGACCTGGTGGCGCAGGCGCTTGGCGAGCTTGTGGTGCTCGTGCACGGCGCGCGGATCGACTGCGGGGCGTTCGCGGACCGGCTGGTCGGTCGCACTGGATGGGAGGCTGGAAAGTGTCATCGGACGCGCATCGGAAGGCCGCACAGTTTACAGGTGTCGCACGCCGCGCGCGGCGTGTAAGCTCGGCATGCGTCTGGCGCAAAGCGCGGAAACCGCATGCAACCCTACGATCCGGCCGACATCGTCGCCCAGCTCAACCATCTCAAGCTCGAACATCGCGACCTCGACGCCGCAATCGATCGCGTGGCCGCCGACCTGCGCATGGACGAGCTGCAGTTGCGTCGGCTGAAGAAACGCAAATTGCTGATCAAGGATGCGATCACGCGTCTGGAAAGCAAGCTGATCCCTGATCTTGACGCCTGATTTCGCGACTGCGGCTCAGGCGCTCGGTGCCTCGGTCGGTGCGGGCGCTGCCTGGTGTGCGGCGCGTGCTGTTTCGGGCGTGATCTTCAGGATCGTGTGGCGCAATTCGCGACCGAGGATGAGCTTGGCGTCCTTGGCCCAGGCGTCGAGATCGTCGCCATAGTCGAGCTTGCCGTCGGCATCGGTCTTGACCAGCCCGATCTCGCGCATTTTCTGGATGAAGCCACGGAACAGGGTGCGGTCGAAGAATTCCGGCGCGGCCGGCGCATACAGCAGGCTCAGCCGTTGCGCGGTCATCTGGCAGAGGTTTTCGAGTTCGCCCGCCGACAGCGTGTGCGGGCCGTTCTTGACCAGCACCGCGATCGCGATGAAGTAGCGCTCGAATGCCTGTTGCAGGCTGTGCGCGACCGAGCGCAGGCGGAACACTTCGTCGGTCTGACCGGGTCCGCGACTCAGCATGTCGGTCGCGGCATCGAACTTGAGCAGGCCCTCGTAGACGAACTGGGTGATGGTGGCTTCCAGGCATTTGCCGAAACCGTCCTGCGTCCACGGCAGGAACAACTCGTTCTGCAGGAACGGATACAGCGTGTGACCGAGTCGCAGCACGCCTGCGCGGCTCATGCGACGGTTGTTCTGGAAGCAGCACGCGACCCATGCCGGCGCGGTGAACAGGTGCAGCACGTTGTTGCGGTAATAGGTCTGCAACACGGCGGTTTCATCGTCCATCGACAACACGTCGCCGAGCGGATGCGCGGTGCGGTGGAGGATGTTGATGCTTTCGCCATAGGCGACGATCGCCGCCGGGTCGCTTTCGGTCACGGTCACGCGATCCGAATACGGCACCGCCGCGAGCAGCCGTTTCGACAGTGCGAGCTGTTCGAGCAGGTCGCTCTCATTCATCGCGTGCTTGGGCATCGACAGCATCGTGAGCGCGAGCAGGTTGACCGGATTGACGTCGGCGCTGCGGTTGATGTTGACCTGGATGCGTTGCGCGAGATCGTCCATCGCGCCGCCCAGCCACTTCAGGCGGTCGTCGTCGCCGACCGTGCGTTCGCGCCAGTCCGGCGCGTATTGCTGCAGGATGTCATCGAGCAGGATCGGTTCGCCGAAGCTCACCGCGACCCGGCCATAGCGCTTGCGCAGAACCCCGAGCGCGCCACGCACCAGCGCCCATACGGTTTCCTTCTGTTTTGGTCCGCCGGTCAATTCGTGAAGGTAACTCTTGCCCTCCATGAGCTTTTCGTAGCCGATATAGACCGGCTGGAACACCACAGGTCGACGCGGCTTGCGCAGGAAACCGCGTACGGTCATCGCCAGCATGCCGGACTTCGGTTGCAGCAGCCTCCCGGTGCGCGAACGCCCGCCTTCGATGAAATATTCCAGCGAGAAACCTTCGCCGACGAGCATCGCGACGTATTCGCTGAGCACCGTCGAATACAGTGCGCTGCCGCGGATGCTGCGGCGGATGAAGAACGCGCCGCCCTTGCGCAGCAGCGGCCCGATCACCGGCATGTTGAGGTTGACGCCGGCGACGATGTGCGGCGGCACGATCGAATGCGAATACAACAGGTACGACAGCAGCAGGTAATCGATGTGACTGCGGTGCGACGGCACGTAGACGACTTCGTGTCCCGGCGCGATGTCCTTCAGCGTGTCGAGGTGGTGGACGTGGACGCCGTTGTAGATGCGGTTCCAGAGCGGCGTGAGCATGAACGACAGCGAGCGCACGACCGGATGCGAATAGTCGGCGGCGATTTCCCAGGCGATCGCATGCGCCTTGCGCCAGGCGTCCTCGACCGGTTTGTTGTCCTTGCGCGCCTGGTCGGCGATCGCCTGCTTCACCGGTTCGGACGCGAGTACCTTGTCGACCAGCAGGCGGCGGTGCGACAGGTCGGGGCCGATCACCGCCGCGCGAATGCGCCCGAAGTGCACGCGCAACACGCGCGAGAGCTTGCGCAGGGTGCGTTCGGGCGGCAGGTTTTCCGCGATCGCTGTGCGCAACGGAATCGGTGTGGCGAATTGCACGATCGTGTTGCGGCCATTGAGCAGCACCGCGAGGAATCGACGGAAGCGTCCAACCAGCTCCCAGTTCTCCGAGAACAGCACCGAGAACCAGCCGGATTGGCGATCCGGTGCGCGGCCGATGAAGATCGACACCGGAACCAATTGAACATCGAGATCGGAATGGGTGCGCTGCAGGTCGAGCAGCTTTTCCAGTCCTTCGGAATGGGTGCGCGTGCGCGGGCGGCCAAACCATGCGCCACGGCGGCGCGAGAGTGCGATGTAGGCGCGTTTGTGGCCGAGCGGATCGCCAGCAAGCGGCGTCAGCGGCGATGGCAGCCCGGATTCGCGGCAGGCACGTTCGAGGATCAGCGCGTTCGACAGGCCGTAGCGTTCGAGCACGAAACACAGGGGTCGCGGGTCGGCAGCGAGCTGCGCGACATCGTCGGCCGGCTCGATCCGCAGACGGATCCACGGAGCGAGCAATTTGCCCAGCAGCAGCGCCCACAAGGGTGCGCGGCGCGGCGGGGACGACAACGCGGGAGTAGTGGACACCGTCATCTGCAGGCTTCAGGCGACGCGCCGGAGAGCGCCGCCGAAGAGATCAGCTGGTCTGGTCGGCGACCGTTCAACCGCCGCTGGCGGGTGCGGACGAACTGCTGGCCGGTGCGGCCGTGTTGTCCGACTCGGCGGGCTGTTCCGATGGCTGTTCGCTCGGGGCCGACATCGCGGACGTTGCCGGAGCCGGGGCTGCATCGGCTGCCGGCATGACGGGAGCGTCAGCCACTGGCGCTGCCGGAGCATCGGCAGGCTTGTCCAGCGAGCTCTTGAGGCTGTCGACCAGCGACTTGTTGTACCAACGACCATCGACCTTGACCATCGCCTCTTCAAAGCTGATCGGCGTATCGAGCAAGGTGTAGCTGATCGTGACCATGGCGTTGTCGCCATCCTCGGACTTCTTCTCGACCTTGACGCTGTCGAGCGCCTTGTCGGTATCGAAGCCGTACACGGCCAGAGTCTTGCGCAGGCCGCCGGCGGCGACGCCAACCTTCTGGGTCATTTCGGAGAAGCTGAGCTTCTGCATGGCATCGAGCGTCGTCAGTTTGAGGTCGCGCGCAGTGCCGACGACGACCTTGATCGCCTGCTTGGCCTTGTCCTGATCGTCCAGATGTGCTGCTTGTGCCCACTTGCTGATCGCGTTCACAACGGCATTGGCCTGCGCTTTCTCGGGCGCACTCATCTTGTCGCTCGATGCGATCATCTGGCCGAGGCCGCCGGTGCCCATCGCAACGTACATCGGGATCTGCGGACCCATCTGCGCGAGTTGCGGCTGGATCTGGGCGAACATCTTGTCTTCGGCATCCGACGCGGTGAACTTGGCAAGCGAATCGGCGAACTGCTTTTCCTGATCGGCGGACGGCGCGGGCTTCTTGGCGTTCTCGTCCTTGTAACGGGTTTCGAGCTTCGCATACAGATCCGGCGGAACCATGATGTGGCTGAGGCGACCGTAGTCGTTGTCGCGCATGGCGACCGCGATGTCCTTGGCGGCGGTCACCGGATCCTTGGCGGCCTCGTTCTTGTTCGATGTGCAGGCGGACAGCGCCAGCAGGCTGAGGCCGGCGAGGGCCAGCAGTTTGAGACGATTCATGGCGGAGCTCCCTGAGTGTCCGCGCAATGTAGTGTGTGCGGGTGCTGGAAACAAGAACGGGAGACCTCGCGGTCTCCCGTCAAACCGGTTTGCACCGGAGAAAAGATGGTTGGTTGTAGGAGTCATGGCGCAGTTAAGCCCACAGAAACAGAATACTTGCGGCTGAAAATTCGTGCAAGTGCTGCGAATTAGATAGCAAGCTATTGATTTTACCGATTAATCGCCGAGCAATGCCGCGATCGCACTGAACTGCGCACCGGCGCGTTCGCGGCGATGGGTTGCGTCACGTTCGGGGTCCGCGCCATCACGGTGCAGGTCGGCGGGGGGCAGTTCGTCAAGGAAGCGGCTTGGCCGGCGCTGCTCGACGCCGCCCCAGCGCTTCGTCTCGCGGCTATGCGACAGCCACAGCGCTTGCTTCGCGCGGGTGATGCCGACGTACATGAGGCGACGTTCCTCCTCGATGTGGCCCTCCTCGATGCTGGCTTCGTGCGGCAACGTGCCATCCTCGCAGCCGACGATGAAGACGTAGCGGAACTCCAGCCCCTTGGCGGCGTGCATGCTCATCAGACGCACCGCGTTGCCGGGCTCGCCGCGATCGGCGTGGGCGAGCAGGGCGAGTTGCGCGGCCAGCGAACCGGCCGACGGCGGCGCATCGCGGAACCACTCGGCGAGTTCGTCCAGATGCGCGCTGCGGCGCTTGAAGCTCGCCTCGTCGCGACATTGTGCGCGCAGGGCCGCGAGCAGGCCGCTGCGTTCGGCGACCTGTTTGCACAGATCGGCTGGCGCGAGGTGTTCGGCAGCATCACGCAGGCGGGAAAGAATCCCGGTGAATTCCGCAAGACCTGCCGCACCACGCGCCGGCAGGTTTTTCAGCAGTGATATCTGCATCGCCGCGCGGGCGAGCGGCAGGTTCGCGTGGCGCGCGAGCTCTGCGAGCTTGGTCAGCGTGGTTGCGCCGACTTCGCGTTTCGGTGCGGCGATCGCGCGCAGGAATCCGGCATCGTCGTCCGGATTGGCGAGCACACGCAGCCACGCGAGCAGGTCCTTCACCTCACCGCGATCCAGGAACGCGGTGCCGCCGGTCAGGTGGTACGGGATGCGCAGCAACTGCATCGCCTTTTCCAGTGGGCGCGACTGGTGATTGCCGCGGAACAGCACCGCGAACTCGCGCGGCTCGGCCTTCTGCGATTCGCGCAGGAACGAAATCTCGCCGGCGACGCGCTGCGCCTCGGCTTCGCCGTCCTTGCACGCCCACACGCGGATCGCCGCACCGTCGTCGTGCTGGCTCCACAGGCGCTTGGGATGCGCGTGCGGGTTGTTCGCGATCAATGCGTTCGCACAGCGCAGGATGCGTGCGCTGCAGCGGTAATTCTGTTCGAGCTTGATGACGCGCAATTCCGGATAGTCGACCGCGAGCGCGTTGAGGTTTTCCGGATTCGCGCCGCGCCAGGCGTAGATGCTCTGGTCGTCGTCGCCAACGCAGGTCAGTTGCCCGCGCGGCCCGGCCAGCAGTTTCAGCAGGCGGTATTGCGCGCCATTGGTGTCCTGGCATTCGTCCACGAGCAGGTGGCGGATGCGTTCGCGCCACCCGCCCGCGAGGTCGACGTCGGCTTCGAGCAGTTGCAATGGCAGCCGGATCAGGTCGTCGAAATCCACCGCGTTGAATGCCTGCAATCGCTGCTGGTAGCGCGCATAGACGCCTGCGGCATCGCGCTCGCGCGGGCTGCGCGCGGCGGCTTCGGCCTGATCAGGCGACAGGCCTTCGTTCTTCGCGCGCGAGACGAGTTGGCGCATCGCTTCGACTGCGTCGGGCTTCGCGCCGGTGCCGCTGAGTTCGCGGATCTGCGCGAGGCTGTCGTCGGAATCGAACACCGAGAAGCCGCGGCGCAATCCGGCGCGCTCGTGCTCGATGTGCAGGAAGCGCAGGCCGAGTGCATGGAAGGTGCAGACGGTCAAACCTTCGCCCGCTTCTCCCGGCAGCAGCTTGGCGACGCGCTCGCGCATCTCGCGCGCGGCTTTGTTGGTGAAGGTGATCGCAGCGATATGCGCAGGCGAGACGCCGTGGTGGCGCACCAGGTGCGCGATTTTTTCCGTGATCACCCGTGTCTTGCCGCTGCCGGCGCCAGCGAGGACCAGCAACGGGCCGTCGCAATGGCGCACTGCGGCGAGCTGGTCGGGATTGAGTCCGCGCATGCGTGATCGATCTGCGGAAAGGCTGCACAGTGTAACGATCGACGCGGCATTCGATCGCCCCGGATCGATTGCTATCATCCACGCAGTCCGACTTTCCGATGAGCACCCCATGCGCATGCTGTCCCTCGTTGCGACCTTGTTGCTCGCTACAGCGGCAAACGCCCAGACTCAGGACGCTGCGCCGCCGCTCGAGCCGCCGCTGTTCAATCCGATGGCCAACAGCTCCGATTACCTGACCTATCACCCGGACCTGAACGATCGCAAGCTCGGTCTGGAGGCATACGGGCGCGGCAGCTACGACTTTGCCGCGCGCTATTTTCACTGGGCCGCTCGCTTTGCCGACAAACCATCGCAGGCGATGCTGGGCAGCATGTACTGGGACGGGAAAGGCGTGCCGCAGGATCGCGCGCTGGCTTACGCGTGGATGGATCTTGCTGCCGAACGCCACTATCCGCAGCTGCTTGCGTTTCGCGAGCGCTATTGGCAGGAATTGAGCGAAGACGAGCGCAAGCGCGCGCTCGACGTCGGCGAGGGCCTGTACGCCGAATACGGCGACGCCGTTGCGAAGCCGCGTCTGGAAGTCTGGCTGCGGCGCGGCCTGCTCCAGGTGACAGGAAGCCACGCCGGTTTCGTAGGCACGATGGAAATCCAGATTCCAGGCGGACATCCGCCCAGCATCGATGCGAACCAGTACTACGACCCGCATTTCTGGAAGGGCAATCAATACTGGAAGACGGTCGACAGGTCGTGGAAAGCGCCATCCAAGGGCGTGGTCAGCGTCGGTGTGCTCGAAAAAGTGCTGGATGCGAAGCCGTCCGCGCGACCGCAACGAGGACCGGACGATGGCAAGCAAGACGACAACAAGCAAGACGACAACAAGCACTGAGCCACGGCCAAGCTCACTTGCTCGGTGACAAGCGCTGATGACAGGTGGTGGCGAGCGCACAACGTTGCACTGACCGATGCAGCGTCGTCGCATGGATTCGAACCACGCTCAATCGGCTGGGCACATGGGGCTTGCTTGACTACGGAAGCCGGTTGACCATGAGTTGGCGAATGCCGGTGATCGGGCAGCGTTGTCCATCGGCGACGACTGCATCCCTGCCCATCACCACCTTGGTGGAAAAGTTCTCGACCTGGATGCGTTTGGCGCTCAGCAGGCCCGGGCAGTCGCTCGCGAAGTCGAGCAGATAGGCCTCGTCGTACGTGTTGTACACCACAAGCTGATGGGTGCCGACCGGCACCCAGCGGTACGGGTTATAGCGGAACATCCCCACCCAGGCGCCGGCAACTTTTTCGTACGGTGCTGGATCGGCGGCCTGGCGCAGGGGCGGGCCGAGTGGCGGCGGCGGAGCCGGAGCCGATGGAGTAGCAGGCAGCGGCGGAGCAGGTGGCGGTGTCGACTGCGCGGGCGCGGGCGCTGTTTCTGATGTGCGCGCTGGCGCTGGCGTTGGTGCTGGCGCAGGTGGGTTGCCCGCTTCCAATCGGTCTTCTGCGTCAATCTTGGCCTGCCTTCGCGCGTCCTGCACGGCAGGGGAATCCTGCTTTTCGATTGCATGCAGGCGGTCTTCGAGCAATTCCTGCTCGCGATCCATGCGGTGGATCTGCGTACGAAGTTCGCTCTCGTCGGCTGCGCGCGACGTGCTGGCGGCATGGCCGGTTTCAAGATCGTGCAGTCGCGTTTCGAGATTTTGCACATCGACATCGATGCGGTCGATCTGCGCTTGCAACGCATGTTCCTGAGCCGCGCGTGTGTCCGCATCCGAGGCCAGCGCCGGGCTGGCCGCGGTCAGGAGGACCAGGATGGGTGCAAGCGTGAGCGATACGACACGGACAAACATGACGTAACTCCTGCGGTTGGTGGCCCGATGAGCAAGCGCCTCCAACATGCGCCGCAGCGCCGACGCTGTAAAGAGTCGCGGCGCTTACACAGCGCATTGCGGCGTGGGTTACTGTGGCGTCCCAGCCGTCAACGATCGATCCATGAACGACCTACTGCTCGACTGCATCGAAAAACAAACCGGCCCCGCGCCGACGTGGAGCATTCTCTGGCTGCATGGCCTCGGCGCGGATGGCGGCGACTTCGCGCCGATGGTGCCGCAACTCGTGCGGCCCGGCTGGCCTGCGCTGCGTTTCGTGTTTCCGCATGCGCCAGTGCGTGCGATCACGGTGAATGCCGGGATGCGCATGCGCGCGTGGTACGACATCGCCGGATTCGATCTCTCCCGGCGCGAGGACGAGGCTGGCGTGCGTGAGAGCATCGTGCAGGTCGAGACGTTGATCGCGCGCGAAGTCGAACGCGGCATTCCCCCATCGCGGATCGTGTTGGCCGGCTTTTCGCAGGGCGGCGCGATTGCGCTCGCGACCGGTCTGCGTCGCGAACAGCCGCTGGCCGGGCTGATTGCGTTGTCCACCTATCTGCCGTTGGCTGCGCAAAGCATCGCCGAAAGCACGATCGCGGCGCGCACGACGCCGGTGTTCATGGCGCACGGCGGTTTCGATCCGGTGGTGGCCGAAACGCTGGGCCGCCAAGGCCGCGATGCGCTGCTCGCGCTCGGCATGAATGTGGAATGGCACAGCTATCCGATGGCGCATCAGGTCTGCCCGCCCGAAGTGCAGGCGCTGACGGCGTGGCTGGGTGCGCGTCTGGCTGGCACAGGCTGAGCGATACTTGCCGCATGCGCGCACCGACTCGCCCCTGGGTTCCTGATTTTTGCCGGGTCTGGACCCTGTTCGCGGTGATCGTCGGCGCTGAAATCGTGGTGGTGATCCTCTCGATTGCACCGCTCGGGCGCGAACACTGGAATCCCTACGCGTTCGGTACCGCGAGCTTGTTCGCACAATGGACCGCGCTGGTCAGCGCAATGTTGCTGTGCAAATTGCGGCTGTTCTTGTCGCGGTTGCGGCCCGTCCTGGGCGCGCTGATCGCATGGTCGTTGCCGGTCGGCGTGGCCACATTCGGCGCATGGCTGCTGCTGCAGATCGACGTTGGCCTCGGCTTGCTGCTTGGCGAGCCCAATGTCGATCCGCTCCGCTTCGTGGTCCGCTGTGCGGCACTCGCCGGATTGATCAGTGCCGCTGCATTGCGCTACGCCTATGTGCAGGAACAATGGCGGCAGCAGGTACAGGCGCAGGCTAAGGCCGAAGTCGATGCATTGCAGGCGCGCATCCGGCCGCACTTCCTGTTCAACAGCATGAACACGATCGCGAGCCTGGTGCGCAGCAATCCGGTCAAGGCCGAGCGTGCGGTGGAAGACCTGTCCGACCTGTTCCGAGCCGCGCTCGGCGCTGGCGAGGGCGAGTCCACATTGGCCGAGGAAGTCGAATTGGTCGAGCGCTTCCTCGCGATCGAAGCGCTGCGCCTGGGCGATCGCCTGCAAGTGCGCTGGCAACGCGACGAACCGCTGCCGTGGGACCTGAAACTGCCGCGCCTGGTCCTGCAACCGATGGTCGAGAACGCGATCATCCACGGCATCGCGTTGCTGGCTGGCGGCGGCGCGATCGACATCGCCCTGCACGCGGATGCCAAGACGCTGCACGTGACGGTCGGCAATCCTTGTCCGCCAGCCGCGGATGCCGCGGCCGCCCACAGTGCAGGCAACGGCCACGCCCAGCAAAGCATCCTGCACCGCCTGCGTTACCGCTTCGGCACCAAGACGAGCATGGTCGTGCGTCACGACGCTGGTTACTATGCTTGCGAACTGACGTTGCCAATCCCATGAAGCGCGCCCGCATGAAGAATTCCGCATGAAAGTATTGATCACCGACGACGAACCGCTCGCGCGCGAACGTCTGCGCGCTTTGCTGGCCGAGCACGCCGACGTGGTCGTAGTCGGTGAAGCGGCCAATGGACGCGAAGCACTGGATGAAGTCGAACGCCTGCAACCGGATCTGCTGCTGATGGACATCGCGATGCCGGTCATGGATGGGCTGGAAGCCGCGCACCATCTCGCCTTGCTCGACGCGCCGCCGGCGCTGGTGTTCTGTACGGCATACGACGAACACGCACTGTCGGCGTTCGAGGCTGCGGCGGTCGATTACCTGGTGAAGCCCGTGCGTGCAGAACGGCTTGCCGCCGCGCTCGAGCGTGCGCGTCGCTATGTCGCAGCGCGTCCCGCATCGCGTTTGCCCGAGTTGCCGCGCAACAAACCGCGCACGCACTTGAGCGCGCGCCTGCGCGGCAGCCTGCGATTGATACCGGTCGGCGAGATCATCTATCTGCAAGCCGACGAGAAATACGTCTCCGTCCATCACACGCATGGCGAAGACCTGATCGAGGAATCGCTGAAGTCGCTGGAATCCGAATTCGGCGAGCGCTTCCTGCGCATCCATCGCAATTGCCTGATCGCGGCCGCAGCGCTGACCGAATTGCGCCGCAGTGGCGACGGTCAGGCGCATGTGATGCTGCGCGGCGTGACCACGCCGCTGGAAGTCAGTCGGCGCTGCCTGCCGCTTTTGCGCGACCGCCTGCGACATCTCTGATGTTGCCTCGAAACTACTGCGCTCGGTGACTTGCACGTCGGCGGTGCTCGGCATGCTCATGTACTGGCGTGTACACTCCGCTGCCTGCGCTCCGGCGGCGTGCAAGTCACCTTCGCTCGCCACGTTTCGAGAATGTTTCAGATGACGCAATCCTTGTTGCGCCTCGCCACGCGCGAGAGCCCGCTCGCGCTCTGGCAGAGCGAACACGTCGCCGCGTTGCTGCGCGCTGCGCATCCGGGCTTGCGCGTCGAACTCGTGCCGATGACCACGCGCGGCGACCGCATCCTCGACCGCCCGCTGTCCGACATCGGCGGCAAGGGCCTGTTCCTGAAGGACCTCGAAGTCGCGATGCAGGAAGGCCGCGCCGATGCGGCCGTGCATTCGTTGAAGGACGTGCCGATGGAACTCGACGGACCGTTCGCGATCGCGGCGGTGCTGGAACGTGCCGATCCGTTCGACGCGTTCGTCAGCAACAACTGGAACAGCCTGGATGCGTTGCCGCAGGGCGCGCGCGTGGGCTCGTCGTCATTGCGGCGGCAGGCGCAATTGCGGGCGCGACGTCCGGATCTGTTGATTGAGGACCTGCGCGGTAATGTCGGCACGCGTTTGAGGAAGCTCGACGCCGGAGACTACGACGCGATCCTGCTCGCCTGCGCGGGACTGCAGCGGCTCGGGCTCGGCGAACGCATCCGGCAACGCCTAGTCGCACCGAATTGGGTGCCGGCGGTTGCGCAGGGCGCGATCGCGATCGAATGCCGCGATGATGATGCCCCGACGCAGGCGCTGCTCGTCGCGCTCGAACATCCGCCGACGCGCACCCGCGTCGAGGCCGAGCGAGCGATGAATCGCCGATTGCACGGCAGTTGCCAAGTGCCGATCGCGGCGTATGCAACGCTCGATGGCCGCACATTGCATCTGCAGGGACTGGTCGGCGATGCCGCCAGTGGAAAGCTCGTTCGCAACGAAGCCACCGGCCCGGCCGACGATCCGCAAGAACTGGGTTTGCGCCTCGCCGAACGTCTGCTCGCCGCTGGCGCGGACGCACTGCTCGCGCTGTTGCCGTCGCACCGGTAGCGCGCGCAGTGCATGCTTGCTGAGCGACCACCGCACGGCGGTCAGTAGTACAGCATCACCATGTGTTTCGCTTCGGCGAAGAACAGCCAGCGCTCGACGAATGCTCCCGCGAGCGCGGCGAGTGCGGCGATCCACAAGGCCGTGACGGTGAGCGATGGCAACAGCGCCGCCACCAGCAACGCTATCAGTGGCACCACCGCGAACAGCAGCAGCGCGATGATGCGCAACTTGTGCGAGTGCTTGCGCGCGAGCACGAAGCCCATCTCGCGGGTGAGGTAGTTCGCCTCGGTGTGCGGGCGCTCGAAGACGGTGACCTTGCCCATGCCTTCGAGCGCGGTTGCGGCTTCGCGCGACGGGAGTACGATGCGGTCGATCCCGCGCCAGTAGACCAGTTTCATCCCGGCCAATACCAACGCCGACACTCCAATGACGAACGCCGTGGGGAAGTTCACCACGATGTAGTGTCCATATTCGTCGGGCACGTCGCTCCAGTCCAATGCCATCAGTGCTGCGAGCAGCGTCAAGCCGGTCGACAACGCGAAGACCAGATAGACCGGCACCACAAGTGGATGCCGCCACCCCGGAATTGGCTTGAGCGAAGCGTAGATCATCGCGGTGCAGGCGACAGTCGCGAGGCTCGACAGTGTCAATGCGATTCCGACGAACCGCATTGACAAGCCGTACTCGTTGCACCAGACCAGCCATGCAAGCAACAGCGCAGGCACGTACGCGATCAGTGCGAGCACGCCTTCGCGCGACAACCACGCCGTGCGCCACTGCGAGAACGCCCGCCACGCGCGCAACGGCTTGCCGAGATGGAAGACCGAACTCGACAATCCGATCGTCACGAGTACGAGTCCGACGACGAGCGGAATCATCGCGGCCTCCCGATGGAGAGGCAGCGATCGCCACGCAAAGTGGATGCCGAGCCACGCGAGCAGTCCATAACCCGCGCCGGACAACGTCGTAAACAGGATCACCGAGAACGAAGGATTCATCGCGACAGGATCCGGTCGAGCCAGCGCAGCACGGGCGGCAACGCAGCGGGGTCGATTTTCTCGTCGGCGCGGGTTGCAGCACCGGCGGCGGATTGTTCCGCGCCGCGCCGCGGCCGCGGCGGCAGGTATTTGTTCGTGGGCTTGTAGCCGAGTTCGGGCAGCAGGTCGCGGCCGCCGCGTTCGGCGACGAGCTTCGAGACCTTCGATTCCGGATCGCCGAGGTCGCCGAAGTGCCGCGCGCGGGTCGGGCAGGCCTGCACGCAGGCCGGCTGGCGTTCGATCTCGTCGAGGTGTTCGTTGTAGATGCGGTCGACGCACAGCGTACATTTCTTCATCACGCCCTCGACCGCGGAATACTCACGCGCACCGTACGGGCACGCCCACGAACACAACTTGCAGCCGATGCACTTGTCCTCGTCGACGAGCACGATCCCGTCCTCGGCGCGCTTGTAGCTCGCGCCGGTGGGGCACACGGTCACGCAGGCCGGCGTCTCGCAATGCAGGCAAGAACGCGGGAAGTGGACGGTCATGGCAACGTTTGAGGCTGTCTGCGAGACCTTCGCAAGCGGCTCAACCTCGTAGCTGTGAACCCGGTTGAACCACACGCCGAACGGTTCCTTGCCGTAGGGGTTCTCGTCCGTCAGTGGCCCGGCGATTCCGCCCGCGTTCCATTCCTTGCATGCCACTGCGCAGGCGTGGCAACCCACGCAGGTGTCGAGGTCGATGACCAGGCCGAGTTTCTTCGTCGATGGCGGCGGCAGCATCGTCATCGTGCACGCTCCTTTGCATCGTCTGCGCGCATCGCGGAGCCGTAGCGCAGCGGTTGGTTGTCGGCCGTGCCCATTGGCAGCGGCGCGAATTGCGGTGCACTCGCAATCTCACCTGCTGTCATGTCAGCGTCGGCCTTGCAGATGCGAACGCGCAGGTCGAACCATGCGGCCTGCCCGGTCACGGGATCGGCGTTCGCGTAGTCGCCTTTCGGCGTGCGATCGGAGATCAGGTGGTTGAGCAGGAACCCCTGTTTGCCTTCCGGCGCGTCCTTCGCGAGCTTCCACGCACCGCGGCGTTTGCCGATCGCGTTCCAGGTCCACACCGTGTCGGGCTGCATGTTCGACACGCACTTCGCCTGCACGGTGATGCGGCCGTTGTGCGAATCGACGTGGATCCAGTCGCCGTCGGCGATGCCGTATTTCGCGGCGGTGTCGGGATGCAGGTACATCCAGTTGCGCGTCGCGATCTGCCGCAGCCACGCGTTCTGCGAACCCCAAGCGTGGTACATGAACATCGGGCGCTGGGTGACCGCGCTCAAAGGGAATCTTCGCCTATCGCCGTCTGGCGGCGTTGCGGGACTCGCTGCGCTGCTCATGTACCCGTTTGTACGCTCCGCTGCTCGCTCGCCCCGCGCGTTGCCAGCCGACGATATTCTCGATTGCTCATCGGCATTCGACGCTTCCACTTCGGCGCCTTCAAACGGCTCGTACCAGATCGGCAGCGGATCGAAGTAGCGCACGACACGTTCGCGATGTTGTGCGGGCGGCTGCACGGCGCCGAAACCCTGTGCGGCGAGACGGAAACTCTGGATCGTCTCCGAATACAGTTGCAGCACGACCGGTTCGGCCTTTGCGATGAAACCCATGCGCGCGGACCAGTCGAGATAGTCGCGATTGGCCATCTTGTAGTAACGCGCGGACTCGGGAATCTCGGTGCGCCAGAAACCGCCGTTCGCGATGTAGGCGTCGAGCTGTTCCGGGTTCGGCGGACCTTTGCCTTCCTGCGAGCCGTCCGCGCCGCGCCATCCCGCGAGCAGGCCGACGCCGGGCGCGCGCTGGTGATTGACGATGTAGTCGGCATAGTCGCGATAGACCGGCACGCCGACCTCGTCGACCATACCCGGTAGCTTCAATCGCGCGCCGAGTTCGAGCAGCACCGACTGGAAGCCGCGCACGTCCCTCTGCTTGTCTTGCGTGTTCGGATCAAATATCGGATGCCGAATCGCATCGGCCGCGCCGTCCGCATCGGAGATCGGGCGGTCGAGCAGCGAAATGCAGTCGTGGCGTTCGAGATAGGTCGTGTCCGGCAGCACGAGGTCGGCGTACGCGACCATCTCGCTCGCGTAGGCGTCTGCGTAGATGATGTGCGGGATCTTGTACGCGCCGCTCGCATCCTTGTCGGTGAGCATGCGCATCGTCTCGCCGGTGTTCATCGACGAATTCCAGCTCATGTTCGCCATGAACATCAGCAGCGTATCGATTCTGTACGGATCGCCGGCCCACGCGTTGCGGATCACCGTGTGCATCATGCCGTGCGCGGCCAGCGGGTACGCCCACGAATACGCGTGGTCGATGCGTCGCGGTGCGCCGTCCGCATCGACGAGCAAATCGTCGGGGCCATGCACGAAGCCGAGCGGCGCAGCGTCGAGCGTGCCGTTCTCGCGACGCGCCTTGCCGGGTCGGTTCGCGGGCGGGATGGGCTTCGGGAACGGCGGCTGGTAACGGAACGATCCCGGCGCATCCACCGCGCCGAGCAGCAGCTGCAGTACGTGCAGCGCGCGGCAGGTATGGAAGCCGTTGGAATGCGCGCTGATGCCGCGCATCGCGTGCATCGCGACCGGGCGGCCGATCATTTCCTCGTGACGACGACCGTGCGTGTCGGTCCAGGCGATCGGCAGCTTCAGGCCGCTGTCGAACGCCGCCGCCGCGAGTTCGCGCGCGACGCGTCGGATCGTGTCGGCGGGGATGCCGCAGCGCTCGCTGACCGCATCGGGCGAATACTGCGGATCGAGATAGCGCTCGGCGAGGAGGTGAAAAACCGGCGTTGCTTTTCGACCGTCCGGCAGTGTGTATTCGCCGACGACGGCGGGTGAGATGTCGATTGCATCGGCACGAGCCGCAACTCCCTCCCTTTCGCGCAGCGAAGGGGAGGGTTGGGGAGGGGTTTCCGCCATTGCGGAAGTGAGGTCTTCGGAAGCAACCCCCTCCCAGCCTCCCGGCCCTGCCGGGCGTTCTTCACCGCACGAACTGCCACTGGCAGTTCGTAGGCGTGGTTCCTCACCCCCTGCCTTCGCAAGGGGAGGAGTCGAAGCAGCACTTCGATCCCAGCACAGCGCCTTGCCATCCGCATCTCGCGCGAACAGACCATCGTCCCCCGCGCCAGGATTGCGCACCACCAGCCAGTGCGCATTCGTGTAGCGCACCAGATAGTCGAGGTCGATGCGATCGGCCTTCAGCAATTCATGGATCAGCGCGAACGCGAACAATCCGTCCGTACCGGGCCTGATGCCGATCCATTCGTCGGCGATCGCGCCGTAACCGCTGCGCACCGGATTGACCGCGACGATCTTCGCGCCGCGCGCTTTGAGCTTCCCCAAACCGAGCTTGATCGGATTGGAATCGTGGTCTTCGGCCACGCCCCACATCATCAGATACTGCGTATGTTCCCAGTCCGGTTCGCCGAATTCCCAGAAGCTGCCGCCGACGGAATACAGCCCGCCTGCGGCCATGTTCACCGAACAGAAACCGCCGTGCGCGGCGTAGTTGATCGTACCGAATTGCTGCGCCCACCACCCGGTCAGCGCCTGCGACTGGTCGCGGCCGGTGAAAAACGCGAGTTCGTCGGGATTGCGCTCGCGGATCGGCGCAAGCCAGCCGGTCGCGATTTGCAGCGCTTCGTCCCATTCGATCTCGCGGAACTCGCCGCTGCCGCGCTGTCCGACGCGCAGCAGCGGCTTGTTGAGCCGCGCCGGAGAGTAGTGCTGCATGATCCCGGCCGAACCCTTCGCGCACAGCACGCCCTGGTTCACCGGATGCGCGGGGTTGCCCTGGATGTAGCGGATCTTGCCGTCCTTAAGCCAGACTTTGATGCCACAGCGGCACGCGCACATGTAGCAAGTCGTGGTTTTGACTTCGTCGCCGGGCGAAGGTGACAAGTTGAGCTTTGGTTCACGCATGCCGCCCATTGTGACGCCTGCGCCCGCGAATGCGAACCGCTGACCGCTGCTTGGCCGATACTATGGCCGGACTCATCCACGTGGACCGCACCATGGAACGCTACGAACGCGCGCTGGCGCTGCATCGGCTGCTCAAATCGTCCCGCTATCCGGTGTCGACGAAACGGATGATGGAAGAGCTGGGCTGTTCGCGCGCGACCTTGTACCGCGATCTGGCCTTTCTGCGCGACGCGCTTGGCGCGCCGCTCGACAACACCGGCGAGGGCGCTTACCGCTACGATGAGACCGAAGGCGGGCGCTTCGAATTGCCGGGTCTGTGGCTGAGTTCGGACGAGTTGCATGCGCTGCTGGCGACGCATCAACTGCTCGAACGTACCGGCGGCGGCGTATTGTCCGGCGCGCTCGCGCCGCTGAAGTCGCGCATCGACGCGCTGCTCGCGCAGCAGGCAGGCGGCAAGCGCTGGCCGGTCGAACGCGTGCGGGTGATCGCATCGGGGCAGCGCAACATGGACCAGCTCGGCTTTCGGATCGCTGCCGGCGCAGTGCTCGAGCGCAAACAACTCGCGTTCGACTATCGCGCGCGCTCGACGGACGAGCGCAGCCACCGCAAGGTCTCGCCGCAGCGGCTCACGCACTACCGCGACAACTGGTATCTCGACGCGTGGGACCATGAGCGCGATTCGCTGCGCAGCTTCGCGGTCGATCGGATCAGCGCGGCTCATGTGCTGGATGCGGTCGCGCAGGACGTGCCGGACAGCGTGCTCGACGAACACCTCGCATCTGGCTACGGAATTTTTTCCGGCTCGCCGAAAGCCTGGGCGACGATCGTGTTCTCGGCCAAGGCCGCGCGCTGGGTCGCCGACGCACACTGGCACTCCAAGCAGGAAGGGCATTTCCTGCCCGACGGCCGTTACCAGTTGCGATTGCCCTACAGCAATGGCAAGGAACTGCTGATGGACGTGCTGCGTTACGGTGCCGACGCTGAAATCACCGAGCCGGTCAGCCTGCGCCAGCAAGCGCGTACGATTCTGCAGCTTGCGTTGTCCGCATACGAAAAGTGATGGTGTGCTGGGCGCGCGCAGCCCTGCAAGACTCAGCGCGTGATCTGCGCCGGGTCGCCGGGCATCTGCGGCACCTTCTGCAAACGCGACGTCGTGTAGCCGTAACCGCCGAGCTTGCCGAGCAGCTGCTGGTACAACGCATCGTCCATGCGCGGCTGGCGCGAGAACACATAGCCGTACTTGCGCTGCGGATGTCCGACCAGCGCCCACGAATAATCCGGCGCGACTTCGAGCACGAGGTAGTCGGCATTCAACACGCCCCAGAACTTGACCGTCCATTGCGCGTTGTCGGTACCCGGCACCACGGTCGCGACGCCGTGCCAGCTGTTATCGGCTTCATCAAAACCGCGGCGGAACACGTAGTCGTTATCGATCTTCCCATCCGCGCGCAGCGCGTATTGGTCGCGCGTCATGACCTTGCCGTTCTCGGCGAAGTACGGAATGTTCGCAATGATGTACCAGCGCCCCTTGTAGCGTTGCAGGTCGACCTTCGCGCTGCTGTGCAGTGTTGGTTTGTGGGTATCGGGATCGCTCGCGCACGCCGACAGGGCGCATACGATGATCGCCAGCAATGCGGGAAAGACGGCTTTACGCAGGCGCATGGCGTGTTCCATTGAGGTCGTGGTACGAAGCATGGCCGCCTGCTGTTGAAGATCGCGTCAAGATGATCGTCTCTGCTGCTGAGACGGTGCAGTCGCAGGCTGGATTCCACCGCCACCAAAGGGAGTCCGTCATGCCTCGCCTCGTTCCGATCGCTGCAACCGAAATCCCGGCCCTGCTCGCGTTGCGGCGCACGCTGTGGCAACTCGCGATCATCGGCATCGCGACCGCGGCGACGCTCGCCAGGATCGCGCCGGATTCGGATTCGCTCGCGTTGTGGTGCGTCTTGATGCCGTTGAGCGCATTGGCCGTGCACTTCCGGCAAACGTTGTTGAACCTGTTGCTGCTGCATCGACGCGTGCATCGCGATCGTGCCACGCCGCGTCGCATGCAGCGAGCGCAGGCACGACGCGCGCACGGCGATGGCAATGCAGCAAGCAAGCGTCGGCAAGCGCGTGCACGCCTGCTGTGTCAAGCGCAGCTGAACCAGCTTGCGCGCTGATCGATCAACGATGGACCTGTCGTAGTTGCGACGCGGCGTGCTAGCGTTGCTGTTGGCCTTGATCGGGCGCCCGTGCTGCGAGCAATGATCGCCGCGTGGCTGCTGGTTGCGCTGCCCGTATCAGCAGGAACCCAACAGATGAATGAACCCAACGCGTCACCCAGCGCGACCAAGCACGAGCCTGTCGATCCGTATCTGTGGCTCGAAGACGTCACCGCGACGACGTCGCTCGACTGGGTGCGCGCGCGCAACGCGGTCACTGTCGAACAGTTCGAATCCGATCCCTCGTTCGCTTCGCTGCATGCGGGCATCCTCGAAGTGCTCGACTCCGATGCGCGCATCCCGATGGTCGACAAGATCGGTGCGTACTACTACAACTTCTGGAAGGACAAGCACCACGAGCGCGGGATCTGGCGACGCACGACGCTCGACGCATACCGCAAGCCTGATCCGGCCTGGGAAACCGTGCTCGATATCGATGCGCTGAATGCCGCCGAGCATGCGAATTGGGTGTGGCACGGCGTCGATTGCCTGAAGCCCGCCGATCCGCAGGAACCGTGGCGGCATTGCCTGGTCGCGCTGTCGCGCGGCGGTTCCGATGCGGACGTGACGCGCGAGTTCGACCTGACGACGAAGCAATTCGTCGCAAACGGCTTCCAGCGCACCGAGGCCAAGGGCGGATTGAGCTGGAAGGACGCCGACACGGTCTATGTCGGTACCGATTTCGGCCCCGGCAGCATGACGGCCTCGGGCTATGCGCGCATCGCGAAGCAATGGAAGCGCGGCACGCCGATGGATGCGGCGACGGTCGTGTACGAAGGCAAGCCCAACGATCTCGCGATCACGGCGTATCGCGATCACAGCCGTGGCCATGAGCGCGATTTCGTGAGCCGCGCGCTGACGTTTTATGCCGACGAGCTTTACGTGTTGGATCACAGCGGGCGCGGCGCGGACGGCAGGCTCGTGAAAATCGACGTACCCGACAGCGCAAAGAAATCCGTGCATCGCGAGTGGTTGCTGCTTGATCTGCGCGATCCGTGGACCCTCGATGGCACTATCTGGCCGGCTGGTTCGTTGATCGCGACGCGCTTCGACGATTTCATGGCGGGAAAGCGCGCGTTCGAGCCATTGTTCATGCCGACCGCGACCGTGTCGCTGGAAGGCTACAGCTGGACGAAGAACCATCTGCTGCTGAATGTGCTCGACAACGTCAAGAGCCGGATCAAGGTGCTGACGTATTTTGATGACGACTCAGGGGTCCTCAAGCGTGGGTGGATCACATCCGATCTCGTCGGCGCGCCGACGATCGGCACGGTCACGGTCGCAGCAGTCGACGACGAAGACTCCGACACCTACTTCATGACCGCCACCGATTACCTCTCGCCGACTACGCTGTATTTCGGCGAGGTCGGCAAGCAGCCCGAGATCATCAAGTCCACGCCCGCATTTTTCGATGCGGCTGGGCTGGAGATCAGCCAGCACTTCGCGACATCGAAGGACGGGACGAAAATTCCCTACTTCATGGTCGCGAAGAAAGGCCTCGCCCTCGACAGCAGCCATCCGACCTTGCTGTACGGCTACGGCGGCTTCGAGGTCTCGCTGACGCCGGGTTACAGCGGCGGTGTCGGCCGTTCGTGGCTGGCCCACGAGGGCAGGGCACCGGACAACGCGGCTTCAAACAATGTTTACGCCATCGCGAACATCCGCGGCGGCGGCGAATTCGGTCCGCGTTGGCACCAGGCTGCGCTGCGCGAGAACCGCCTGCGCGCGTATGAGGATTTCGCGGCGGTCGCCGAAGATTTGATCGCATGCAAGGTCACCACGCCGAAGCGCCTCGGCATCATGGGCGGCAGCAACGGTGGCCTGCTGATGGGCAACATGCTCACGATGTATCCGCAACTGTTCGGCGCGGTCGTATGCCAGGTGCCGCTGCTCGACATGAAACGCTACAGCCATCTGCTCGCTGGCGCGTCGTGGATGGCTGAATACGGCGACCCGGATACCGCCGACTGGGATTTCATCAAGGCGTTCTCGCCGTACCAGAACGTGAAGAACGATGTTGTCTATCCGCCGATGTTGCTCATGACCTCGACCCGCGACGACCGCGTGCACCCGGGCCACGCACGCAAGATGATGGCGCGCATGCTCGAGCAGGGCCACGACGTGCTGTATTACGAGAACATCGAGGGCGGCCACGGCGGCGCGGCCGACAACCGGCAACTCGCGACGATGTCGGCGCTGGCCTGGGTCTTCCTCAGGCAGAAACTGGGCCGAGCGTAAGGCTTACCAGCCTGCAGCGGTGAGCTTCTGCTTGGTTGCATCGTCGGCCGGTTTGGCGACGAGGCCGCCGCGCGTATTGAGGAACAGGTCGAAGTTGCCGCCGTCGACCATTGGCAGGTACGCCCCGCTGCCATAGTCGGCGTCGACGAACGGCAGCAGGCTCGGGAACCGGTGCTTGAGCGCCCACACGTCGAACAATGCGGCGTCGTTCAGCGCCTGCACGCTCCGCGTCGCCGCGCGTTCCTGATCTATGTCGTGATAGCGTCCGCCGATGCGTTCGAGCTGGTAAAGCGGCGGGAAGCCGGCGAGTTGCGCGGGCAGCTTCCAGCGGATCACGCGCGCATCCACCTCCCACTGGTCGCCATGCAGTTCCACGGTGCGTGCGTTTCCCGAGGCGGGCGCGAAAACGACCTGGAAATCCTGCGGCCCGAGTTGCTTCATCGACAGGTGCGCCACCGCAACATCGTTGGCGATGCGCAGGTAATCATGCAGCACCAGGGCGAGCCCGCCGATCGCGAGCGCGAGCAGCAAAGTCAGTGCGCCGAACGCGCCGCGCAGCAGGCGCCCGGCCCCGCGCGTACGCCTGCTGCCGAGGAACAGCAACCAGGCGATCAGCAAAAGCAGCAGCGTGGGGACCAGCAGGATGACGCTGGGATTGAACTGGCTTAGTGGCATGGCATTCCTTGCCTGTGGAAGCGGATCGACAACCCGGACGATACACCCGTGGACGACTTATACTGCGGTCCATGAAAACGACCCTGCGCATCCTGCTGATCGCCGCCCTGCTCGCGCTCGCCGCCTGCGGCAACAAGGGCAACCTGGTGTTGCCGGACAAGCCCGCCGCCAGCGCGTGATGGTTCCCGCCGCACGAGACCGCCTGCGCTTCACCAAGATGCACGGCGCCGGCAACGACTTCGTGATGCTGGACCTGCGTGCTGCACGTGGATGTGCGAATGGCTCTGCACTCCGTACGGTCGCCGCGGGCGGCTCTGCACTCCCTGCGGTCGCAGGAGCGGCCGGCGATACACTCACCCCCGATGCCGCAACTCTGCGCCTGCTCGCCGATCGCCGTCGCGGCGTCGGCTGCGACCAGGTGATCGGCATCCGCGATTCCAACCGTCCCGGCAGCGTCGCGGAATACCTCATCTGGAACGCCGACGGTTCGCTGGCGCAGCAATGCGGCAATGGCGCGCGTTGCGTGGCGGCATGGTTGCGTCGTGCAGGCGCGGCACGCGAGGAACGCTTCATGCTCGACAGTCCCGCTGGCGTGGTCGAAGTGACGATGCACGCCGACAACGATGTCACCCTCGCGCTCGGCGTGCCCGACTTTGCGCCCGCGCGCATCCCGCTCGCGATGGCTACCGAACAACCCGAGTATTGGCTCGACGTGCATGATCTGCCGGTGCGCTTCGGTGCGGTGTCGATGGGCAACCCGCACGCATTGGTTGAAGTCCTCGATATCGCAAATGCGCCGGTGCACAAGCTCGGCGCGGCGATGCAGGCGATGCGGGAATTTCCCGAAAGCGTCAACGTCGGCTTCGCGCAGGTGCTCGCGCCGGATCGCATCGCGTTACGCGTGTTCGAGCGTGGTGTCGGCGAAACCCTGGCCTGCGGCAGCGGGGCCTGTGCGGCGGTCGCGATCCTCGTTCGGCAGGGCCGCGTCGGGCGCGATGTCGCGGTCGAACTTCCCGGTGGCACACTGCGCATCGCATGGCCGCGCGACGACGCGCCCGTCAGCATGCGCGGCCCAGCCGTATTCGTCTTCGAAGGAGAGTGGAACCCATGAGCGACACCCAGCACGACACGATCGGTTCCACCGAAGTCGCGGCCTTCCTGCGCCTCAATCCGCGCTTCCTCAACGAATATCCCGACCTCGCGCTTGGACTCGTGGTGCCGCGCGAGGAAGGCCGCGCGACCTCGCTCGCGAGCTACCAGCTCGACGTGTTGCGCGACAAGAACCGCGAGCTCAACAAGCGCCTGCAGGAACTGTTCCAGGTCGCGCAGGAGAACGAGCGCCTGACCGTACGCACGCACCAGCTCACGCTCGCGCTGATGCGCGCGCGCGATGCCGCAGAAACGCTGAAGTCGATGGTCGCGAGCCTTGCTGAGGACTTCCAGGGCGAACTCGTGCGCGTGCTGCTGCATGCGCCGGTGGCGGGCCTCGATGGCGCTGACTGGCTTCAGGTGCTACCGCGCGACGCGGTATTGCTGGCGCCGTTCGCAGGCTTCTTTGCCGATGCCGAACCGCTGTGCGGACGCCTGCAGCAGGACAAGCTCGACGTGTTGTTCGGCGCGCGCGTGCACGAGGTGCAATCGTGCGCGTTGCTGCCGCTTGGCGAACGCGGCCTGGTCGTGGTCGGCAGCCACGATCCCAACCGTTTCTATCCCGGCATGGGCACGCTGTTTCTGCGGCTGATGGGCGACACGCTGGTTGCAGCTTTGAGTCGTTACGACGACTGACGCAATCGTCAACGCCGCCATGACAGCCGCCAGTCCGCTGCATGCCGAACGCGATGGGTTCCTCGCGCACCTGGCGGTCGAGCGGCGAATGTCGGCGCACACGCTCGATGGCTACGGCCGCGATCTTGCGGCGTTATGCGAGTGGCTCGATGAGCGCGGCATCGCCGCATGGAACAAGCTCGACGGCGAAACCCTGCGCGCGTTCGTTGCCGCCGAACACCGGCGCGGACTCGGCGCGACATCGTTGCAGCGGCGCCTTTCGGCTTGCCGCAGTTTCTTCGCGTGGCAGTTACGGCGTGGCACGCTGCTTGCGAATCCGGCGACCGGCCTGCGCGCGCCGAAAGCGCCGCGCAAGCTGCCCGAGGTTCTCGATCCTGACGAGATGACGCGCCTGGTCGAAGTGCCCGATGCCGATGCGATCGGCAAACGCGACCGCGCCCTGCTGGAACTGATGTACTCGTCCGGATTGCGCCTGGCCGAAGTCTGCGGATTGCGCTGGCGCGAACTCGACCTCGTCGGCGGTATGGTGCGCGTGACCGGCAAGGGCTCGAAGATGCGGCTGGTGCCGGTCGGCCGCCACGCCTGTGCCGCCTTGATGGCATGGCGCGAAGAGCGTGCTGGTTCAGGGCAGCAATTGGCCAATGCAGCCGCGCATGCCGATGCGACGTTGCCGGTGTTCCCAGGCCGAGGCGGCGGCCCGATCAGCCCGCGTGCCATCCAGTTGCGATTGCGCAAGCTCGCCCAGCAGCAGGGCATCTGGAAGCGCGTGCATCCGCATTTGCTGCGCCACAGTTTTGCGAGCCACGTGCTCGAATCATCGGGCGATTTGCGCGGCGTGCAGGAACTGCTCGGCCACGCCGACATCGCCACCACCCAGATCTACACGCACCTCGATTTCCAGCACCTCGCCAAGGTCTACGATGCCGCGCATCCGCGCGCGAAACGGAAATCGTGATCCGCGCGCAACGCTTTCGATCCGTGCTTGGCTGAGAAACCAGCGTTGCACTGCCTGCACGATATGCCCGGTGCGCGCGGAATCCACGCGCCCCGGGCATCACGTCTTTGCTAGCTTGCGAGGAATGCCAGCAGGTCCTTCGTGAAGCGTTCCTTGTGGGTTGCGAAAAGGCCGTGCGGCGCACCTTCGTATTCCACCAGCGTCGATCCCCGGATGCCTTTCGCCGCGGCGCGGCCGGATGCATCGATCGGGACCGTCTTGTCCGCAGTTCCATGGATGATGAGGGTCGGCACGTCGAATGCAGCGAGATCGGGACGGAAGTCGGTGGTCGCGAACGCCTTCGCGCAATCGAGCGTGGCTTTCAGGCTCGCCTGCATGGAAACGGCGCGCGCCCATTCGAGCACTTCGTTGCTGGTCGGCTGGGACGTCATCGAGACGCCGAAAAAGTCCTTGAAGAAGCCCGCGAAGAATTTCGCGCGATCTTCTTTCATGGCCTTGGTCATCCCGTCGAACGTGGCTTGATCCGTGCCATCCGGGTTGTCCGGCGTCTTGAGCATGAACGGCACCACCGACGATACCAGCGCTGTCTTCGCCACGCCTTTTCCTGCATGCCGCGACATGTAACGCGCCACTTCGCCGCCGCCCATCGAGAAGCCCACGATGGCGGCGTCCTTGCTCGCGGTTTGCTCGATCACGCTTGCCAGATCGTCGGCCAGCGTGTCGTAGTCGTAGCCCGACCACGGCTGGCCTGACCTACCGAAGCCGCGGCGGTCGTAGGCGATCGCGCGGTATCCCGCATTGGCGATCGCAACGGACTGGTCGTCCCAGCTGTCGGCGGAAAGCGGCCAGCCGTGCATGAGGATGACGGGGCGGCCCGAACCCCATTCCTTGATATAGAGCTCGGTGTTGTCGGAAGTGGTGATGTAGCGCATGGCGACCTCCAATGTCGTTCAATCGTGGTCGGCGGAAACATCGATGGTCCCGCCGGACGTGCAGAGCCACGCATCCGTTGGCTCCTGCTTCCACCTATAGCAAGCGATGCATTCATGCCCCGTGAATGCCCCTGCCATCCTGTGGGACAATTGCGTATGACCACGCCCCGCGTCATCAACATCGTCCTCCACCGTGCATCGCATGCGCTCGAAGTCGCGTTCGATAGTGGCGAAACCTTTCGCTTGCCCTGCGAATACCTGCGGGTGGAATCGCCGAGTGCGGAAGTGCAGGGCCATGGCCCTGGGCAGAAGGTGCTGGTCGCGGGCAAGCGCGCGGTCAACATTGCTGCGATCGAGCCGATCGGTCACTACGGCGTGCTGCTGCGTTTCGATGACGGCCATGCGAGCGGAATCTTCAGCTGGACGACGTTGTACACGCTCGGCCGCGAGCAGGATACGCGCTGGGCAAACTATCTGGCTGCGCTGGAAGCGGCGAACGCATCGCGCTGATCGCCTGGCTGCGGTGTTACGCCGCTGGCGTTTTGCGGAACGCGACCAGGAACAACGCCGCGAAGATGAGGTCGACGCTGCCGAAGGCCAGCATCTGCGTCGCGGCGCGGCCTTGCAGATACAGCGCAATCGCCGCTGCGCCGAAGCCTATCTTCTCGAGCGCCCCGGGCAGCATCGCGAGCCGGTAGCGGATCGGATCGCGGGCGATGAAGAAGAACATCACCTGCCACGCAAGCGCGACACCGAGGAAGCCGTAGAAATATTCCGGGTGCGTGATCGCCGGAGGAAAGTCGCGGCCGTTCTTGGCTTCCATGAAATACTGGGGGACCAGGCCGATGAACCCGTAAATCGCGGCGATGAAAAACAGGCGCTTGGCGAATTTCATGCCGTAACTCCACGATTGGTTGACGACCACGCCGAACCTCATTGGGCGCCCAACGTGAAGGTCGAATCAAGGCCCGTCGATCGGCGGTCGATGATCAGGCCGAAGACCCTGTGCGTCACTCCTGCTCGAACCGCGCGATTTCGTCGAGACGGGCCTGCGCCTTGTTGATGCTGCCACCGGCCGCGCTGTCTTCCATGCGCTTCGCAAGCTGTGGACGTTTGCCGGCCCAGCGCATGAATCCCCACGTCGCCAGCAATCCAGCGATACCGATCGCGCTGCCGATCCAGATCACCGACGGCGCATGCTTGTACAGATCCACGCCGAGGTAGCCAAACAGCACCATCAGGAACGGCATCCACAGGAACCACCACGGCAGGCCGATCGCCATGCCGCCGTAGACGAAGACCTTGCGCAGTTGCGCGAGCTGGCGCTGGATCGTCAGCACCGGCGCGGAATGGTCGATACGCGCGATCAATGCTTGCATCACCACACCGAGCACGACCATCGAAATACCGGCTGCGTGTACGATCAAACCCGCGATCAGCAAGTGCGTCACGTCGCGATGATCGACCCAGAAACTACCGCCCCAGATCGCGATCATCGCGCCAATCACGATCTGGATCGCCTGCCCCCAGACCAGCGGGCGCAGGCCGCGCTGCATGCGGTCGAGATTGCCTTCCTTGAACATGTGCAGGCTCAGTGCGGCCTGCGTGTCGAGGCGCTGGTCCAGCGTCTTCCACGCGGCCTTCATGTCATCGAGTTCCATTGCATTGCTCCGGTTCATTGTTCGGTCCCTGCGATGCCCTTGCGGATGCGCTGCTTCAGGCGGTTGATTTTCGTCGCGACATTGGTTTCGGTGATGCCGAGCACCTCGGCGATCTCGCGGTAGCTGCGGTCTTCGAGGTACAGCAGCATCAGCGCGCGGTTGAGCGCGTCGAGTTGGTCGATGAAGGCATGCAGCGCGCGCACGCGCTCGTCGTGTTCGCTGATCGCGGCGCTGTCGTCGGCGACGTCGTGGGCATCGTCGTCTAGCGTGGCCACATGGCGTTCGCGATACCCTGCGCTGCGTGCGAACGAGATCGCCACATTCAGCGCGATGCGGTACATCCAGGTCGAGAACGAGCGCGCCGGGTCGTAGCTGCCGAACGACCGCCACGCCTGCACGCAGATTTCCTGCGCGAGGTCGCGCCGGTCCTCGGCATTGCGGCAATACATGCCGGCGACCTTGAACACGATCTTCTCGTGTTGCCCAAGCAGCGCCTGGAACCTGTCCCGCGACGCGTTCATCGTGATTCCCATCGTTGCTGCCTGCACCTGCGTTCTCCCGATCCTGCCTGACGACTCGTGATTCGCGCGAGGGGGATGAAAATCACAGAGGTACTGAGGATGGGGCTGGGGGCTAGGGGCTAGGGGTTCGGGACTGGTTGCAAGCAAGAGAAAACACTAGTGAAGACAAGCCCGATAGCTGCAAGGATCGTCACTCGTGCACCTCCTCAGCCCCCAGCCCCCAGCCCCGCTTCACCCCGTGAAGTAGTACCTGCACAGGTGGAAAAACACCGGCGCGGCGAAGCTCACCGAATCGAAACGGTCGAGCATGCCGCCATGGCCTTCGATCATCGAGCCCCAGTCCTTCGCGCCGAGGCTGCGCTTGGCCGCCGACAGCGACAGCCCGCCGAGGAAACCCGCGATCACGATCACAGCCGACATCGCACACGCCTGCCAAGGCGTGAACGGCGTGATTCGCCACAGCGCGGTGCCGATGCCGATCGCGCTCAACCCGCCGCCGACGAAGCCTTCCACGGTCTTGGACGGACTCACGCGCGGCGCGATCGCATGCTTGCCGAACAGCTTGCCGAACACGTACTGCAGCACGTCGCTGATCTGCACGACCAGCAGCAGGTAGATGATGAGCAGCAAGTTCTCGCCACCGTCGCCATGCAGCTTGAGCAGCAGCAACGCTGGTGCATAGCTGATGCAGTAGACCGTGATCAGCACGCCCCATTGGATCTTGGTCACGCGCTCGAGGAAGCCGTCGGTATCGCCGGACATCGCCATCAGCACCGGCAACGAGAGAAAACCGTAGACCGGCAGGAAGATCGCGAACAATCCGTACCACGCGTCGTGGATCAGCCAGTACTGCACGGGAATCATGATGTAGAAGCACGCGACCAGCGACATGTGGTCGCCGGGTCGCGTCGGCGTCAGGGTGACGAATTCGCGCAATGCGAACACCGATGCGATCGCGAACATCACCACGGTCGCGGTCGGGCCAAGCAGGAAACTCGCCGCGAGCACCGCGACCATCACCCACCACGCGCGGGTGCGGGCATTGAGGTTGTCGATCGTCGCGCTGCCGCCGCGCGGCGCGGCGCGCATCTGCAGCACCCAGCCGATCAGCGACGCGACGACCAGCAACGCGGCAATGCCGCCCATCAGCCAATAGAATTTCTCCTGCGAGTTCATGCGAGCTCCACGATTGCGGTGCGCGCACGCTCGAGGAAAATGTCCTTGGCCTCGTCCGCGCGGCGTTCCAGCGGCGCGCCGAAGCGCACCGAACACGTCAGCGGCACCGGCAGGAACGTGCCCTTGGGCATGCTGCGATACAAATTGTCGAGATAGACCGGAATCAGTTCGGCCTGCGGAAAGCGCGTCGCCAGATGGAACAGCCCGCTCTTGAACGCACTCGGCAATGCCTGCGCGCGGCGCGTGCCTTCAGGGAAGATGATCAGCGATTCGCCGCGTGCGAGCGCCTCGCCGAGCGGTGCCAGCGGATCGCCCGCACTGCGATCCGCGTTGCGATCGATGAACAAGGCATTGAATCCGTTCGTCGCGATATACGCGCGGATGCCGGTGCTCCAGTAGTCCTTCGCCGCGACCGGCCGCGTCTTCGCACGGAGTTTGTTCGGCAGTGCGCTCCACAATGCGAGCGCGTCGAAGTGGCTGGTGTGGTTCGCGTAGTAGATGCGCAGCGCGGGCATGGGTTTGCAACCGAGCCAGCGCGGTTGCGCGCCGACCAGCACGCGGACCATCCCGGCGAGTGCGCGCGACAGCAACATGTCAGGTCTGCGCCCTCAGCAGTTTCGCGATTGCCAGCGTGCGCGCGATGCATGTCAGCAGCGAGCCGGCCGCGATCACGATGGCGGCTGCCAGCAGTGCGTATCCATCGGGATGCCACCGCAACTCCACCGCGCCCGCGATGCAACCGACGGTCAGCACCGCCATGCGATGCGCCTTGGCGAGCGGTCCGCGGAAATCCTGGGCAAGCCCGAGCGATCCGCCGAACACGCGCACATAAGCCGTTGCGACCGCCAGCAGGGCGCCGAGCCATCCGAGCCACGGCATCCCGCAGGCGTAACCGAGCGCAACGATGAACAGCGTATCGGTCAGCCGGTCCGGGAATTCGTTGTAGATCCTGCCGAAGATCGAGCCCTTGCCGCCTTCGACCGCGACCATGCCGTCGAGCAAGTTGCAGACCAGCCGCAGTTGCACGCACACCGCGCAAAGTATCAGTCCCGCCCATGTCGGCCACCACACCAACGCCGCTGCGCCGATCCCGGCGAATACGATGCTGGCCATCGAAATCTGGTTCGGCGTGATCGCGGTGCGCGCGAGCGCCGCAGCGCTGCGTTGCGCCAGGCCGCTGCCACGCGCGGCGATCGGTCGTCGATTCAAGTCGCTGTCTGCCATTTGCGTTCCCCAACGCTGTTGCCCATCAGCTTACAACGCTGGGTGTCGCGGACGGCGGCTCATGCACGAGTTCCAGCTTGAGCCCATCCGGATCGGCGAAGAACACCGCGTAGTAACCCGGCGTGTAGTCGTACTCCGCCGGCGCGTCGAGCACGCGAATGCCCTCGCGCAATGCGAACCCGTGGAATGCGTCGATCGCCTCACGGCTGTCTGCGTGCAAGGCAAGGTGATGGAAGCCGGCCGCATAACGATCATGCACGGCATCGCTGCGTGCCATGTGCAGGCCGATACTGAAACACGGTCCATGCGTGTTCAGCGCCCAGCACGGCACATCCCCCGCGTACTCGCCGGTGCGCGCATAGCCGAGTTCGCCCAGCACCTTGTCGTAGAACGCGATCGAACGCGGCAGGTCGGTGACGGTCAGGTCGAGGTGATGCGGAAATCCACGCGGCATATGCGCATCCGGTCGGGTCGCGGGTACTCCGCAATGAATGAAACAATACCGCTTGACCTTGCCCTTGGGACAGACCGCAGTCTCTCCATCGATGTCGACACCCGCAGCCGGAGGTCGCCCCAGATATCGTGCTGCTACTTCTTCTCGTGGTGCCGTTCCCACCACGTCGGCAGGCCCGGATTGATCCGTTCCCAGAAAGCGCCGTGATAGGACGGATCGCACATTTGCAAGGCCACGATCACTACCGTGCAGACAAGCATGATCGTGAACGTGGCAATCCACCCCGGAATGCCGGCAAGCTGGGTCGCCGCGGCAAGCAGCACGAACAGTCCTGCCCAACACAGTTCCAGCGAGCGGCCCATGCGGACGACGTTGCAGAACAGGAAGAAATGCGCCACCACGAAAGCGATGGCGATTCCCAGCGACGCGTCGATGCCTGCCGTGAACCACGAGCCGATCCCGCCGGCGACGAGCACGCCCACGTCGATCGCCGAAATGCGGAAGCCTGGCCGGAAGGTTGTTTCGTTCGCCATGTGCGTCGCCTTTGCAGGCCTGGAAAGCCCGCGTCATTACCACATCGCCACATGCACGACGATCTGGATCCAGAGCGCGAGCAGCACCAGCCATCCGGCGAAGTAGGCGCGCAAGCGGTGCCGGATGCGGTTGCTGCCGAGGTGGATGAAGGCGTGCAGGATGCGCGCCGCCACATAGGCCCACGCCAGCGCCAGCACTGCCATGCCGCTGTCGTGAACGACCATCGCTGTGACGCACGCGGCGTAAAACAGCGTTGGCGCCTCGAACAGGTTGGAGAAATGCCGCGCCGGCTTGGCGATCTCGTCGGGTTCTACCTCGCCCTGGTAGGTCCTGAAGTACTGGACGCTGATCTTCTTCTGGCCGACGGCCCGCACGCGGCTGCGGAACAGGATGACCAGCACGACGGCCGTGAGCAGCACCATCGCGAACATCGGATACACCAGCCTGAAATCGGTCATGGTCGTTGCTCTTGCAGTCATCCTCAGGGCGCGTGCCGGAAGCATAAGGCGAAGGAGCTTGGCCCGCATGCAGGCGCATGGCGTCGTACGACTGAGCGCGCCCCAAAATCCGCGATCCCGGATGAGCAACCGTTCGGCTGTTGAAAACCCGCTGCGTTAACTCCCCGCTACCTGCTGCAATCCGCGTCTGATCGCGTGATGTCCTCGATAAAAAATCCTCCCGCTTTTGGAATCAGCTTGTAGATGTTCGTGCCCGATTCATCCGCCGTGAAGCAGAGCATCTCTGCTCCGTGCATTTTTCTGACAGTCCAGTTTCCCATCATTCCAATTGTCGGAAACTTCATCCATTCCTTCGCGGACTGGTCGCCACGCGCATCGCGCAGAATCGCGCCTGCAGATTTGATCGCGGCAGGACTGGCGATGTCGGTTGCCGACCTGCCATGGATCAGCCGAAACAACAGTTCGTCCACCGCATCAAGTTCCGGCACGCTGCTGGCTTCCCCAAGATCGGCAACGTCCTTGCCATCGACGCGGACGATCCAGTCGACCTGGCGTCCTTCGCATTGTCCGCAGGACGAGAAGGTACGGAATTCCTTTTTCTGCTGAACCTTGAGCAGATCGCCTTCGACCCGTGTGCCGACCTTCTGGTCGAGCATCACGCCGAAACGCCTGGCGATCAGCAATCGCGCGTGCGTGCCATCCCACATCCAGACGGTCACCTGCGCCGACACGGTCGATCCGATGGGTTCCACGTAGATGCCATCGATGTAGAAACGCGCACGGCCTTTTGCGTCGGCTGGAAGCAAGCCGAGAGCGCCGTTGACCGGGCCTGCGGTCGGGACATCGCGACGCTGGTCCTTGGCGTTTTCCGGTCCCCATGCAGCGAGCATTTCTGCCTGTTTGCCGCGGACGGGCTGCTGGTCGGCGATGCTCCATGCAACACGGAAATGCCCAGCGGTTTTGCTCACGATGAAGAAATTACCGAAGTCTCCCGGTACAGACACGACGTACGTGGTGGCACCGAGTGCTATGAAAGCCGGCTTCTCCGAAGGTTCGAGTTCGTGCATTGCCGCTTGCACGCGGTCAGGACCCGCACTGTCGCTCGCATCAAGCGAAGCGGCGAGCCACTCGCCTGCCAACGCCCATTTCTTCGCGAGCCATTTCGGCGACTGCAGATCGTTATCGAGATACGATCCATCCGAGGATTGATGCTTTTTCACCTGCGCGCTCGCCGCCTGATAGTCCGCCTTGATCTTCGCGAGATCTGGCCGTGACCACGCAGGCGCCGACAACAACGCGCAGATTGCGATCGACAACGCCAATCGATGGCTCATGCCGACTCGCCGAAATGCATGTACATCGACTGGATGCCAACGCGCCCCGGCCCGGTGAAGCGATTCACGATCAGGTTCATTCCGCCGAACAGGCCGCTGCTGAGGCGGTCGATCCTGGTTTCCATGCGCACGGATGGATCCTTGTACAGCCAGCCGCCCGGCTCGATGTCGATCGACTCGCCGACCGCGAGCACTTTTTCGAAGACGTTGCCATAACCGTGCAGCCAGAGGATGCCGGCGCCCGCGTGGCTGTTGAACTTGTCGATGAAAAATCCGCTGCCGCCGAACAACATGTTCGCGGCGCCCTTCACGCGTTCGAAGGTGTAGTCGATGTTGCCGGTCGCGGCGAGGAACTGGTGTTCGCGCACGTGCAGTTCCTGCCCGCGTTCGAGGTGGATCGGCACGATGTGACCTGCGCCGTCGCGGCTGAACGCGATCATGCCCTTGCCGCTGGCCTCGGTCACGAACACCTGCATGCCGGCCATCATGCGTTTGAGCGCGCCCTTCATTGGCCGCAGCGCGATCTGGATCGAAGTGTGCTTCCACAGCAGAATGTGGTGCTCGAAATAGACCGGCATCGCCGATACATCGACGGTGAGCACGGGCACGAGTTCTCCATCGATGTGGTAGGTCACGCCGCCGAAGGTTTCGGCGCTGGCGCTGGTCGGCATCAGTTTCGGCAGGTCGTTGGCTGGCATCGCAGGCTCCGTGGCAGGTGGCGTATGCGCCGTTATACGCCATCCGCCCGAGCATTCATCGGGCGCCAGCGGATGCGATAATCGCGGCATGAGCGAACCATCCGACAAGCCCGAACCAGCCGCCCCGGCCTCTACCACGCACTTCGGCTACCGCGACGTTCCCGTCGGCGAGAAGCAGAAACTCGTGGGCGAGGTATTCACCTCGGTCGCGCGCAGCTACGACCGCATGAACGACCTGATGTCGCTCGGCGTGCACCGGTTGTGGAAGCGCTATTTCGTCGGCACCTCGGGCGTGAAGCGCGGCGACGCGGTGCTCGACCTTGCGGGCGGCACCGGCGACATCGCGGCGCTGCTGCATGAGCGCGTCGCCCTGCGACAGGCTCAGGGTGATCGGCAAGGAAGAGTGGTGCTCGGCGACATCAACGGCGACATGCTGAGCGTCGGCCGCGATCGGCTGACCGACCGTGGCCTCGTTGCTGGCATCGAGTACGTCCAGTGCAACGCCGAGGCGCTGCCGTTCCCGGACCGCAGCTTCGACCTCGTCACCATCGCCTTCGGACTGCGCAACGTGACCGACAAGCCCGCGGCGCTGTGTGAGATGCGGCGCGTGCTGAAGATCGGCGGCCGCGCGCTGGTGCTGGAGTTCTCGCAGGTCAAGGCCGACTGGTTCAAGCCGATCTACGACTTCCATTCCTTCCAGGTATTGCCGCGGCTCGGGAAACTGTTCGCGAAGGACGCCGACAGCTACCAGTACCTCGCCGAGTCGATCCGCAAGCACCCGCCGCAGGACGAATTGCGCTCGATGATGGAGGAGGCGGGGTTCGCGCGTTGCGAATACCGCAACCTCAGCGGCGGCATCGTGGCGATCCATAGCGGCTATAGCGTTTGAGGGATGGGTGCCTGTGAGGGATCGGTGCCGCGGGGCCAGGGACTCGCAAGAGTCCAGGACGCCGCCCGGGGGCGTCTTTTTCGCATTTTTCCAAGCCCCCAGTCCCTGACCCCCGCTCCCAGTGCAGTAAACTTCGCGGCTCCCGTCCCCCGATCGGAATCCGCCATGCGCCCCGTCCCCCGGTTGATCACCCATTCCCTGTCCGCAGCCTGCCTGATCGCGCTGACCGCCTGCGGGCACAGCGAACCCACCGCTGCGCCGGTCGCTGCCAGGCATGCGCCTGTAGCGGTCGCCGTCGCCGCTCCGGAGGTCGCCATGCCCGCGCGCGCGCACGACGAAAGCAGCTACGCCGAGCCGGCCAAGGCGCTCGTCACCCATCTCGCGCTGGATCTGACGGTGGACTTCGACAAGAAACAACTGTCGGGTACCGCCACGCTGGACGTGAACTTTTACGACAAGCAAGCGCACGCGCTGCTGCTCGACACTCGCGACCTGATCATCGACAAGATCGAAGGCGGCGACGGGACCGGCGACTGGAAGCCGCTGACCTATGTGCTCGCGCCGCGTGACCCGGTACTTGGCAGCAAGCTGACCATCGCGATGCCGCAGCAACCGATGCGCCAGGTACGCATCACTTATGCGACATCGCCGCAGGCTTCGGGCCTGCAATGGCTGGAGCCGTCGATGACCGAGGGCAAGGCGCATCCCTTCATGTTCAGCCAGTCCGAGGCGATCCACGCGCGTTCCTGGATTCCGCTGCAGGACACGCCGGGAGTGCGGTTTTCCTATTCAGCGCACATCACCACGCCGAAGGACGTGATGGCGTTGATGAGCGCCGACAACGATCCGACCGCGCGGCGCAGCGGCGACTATCACTTCACGATGCCGCAACAGGTGCCGTCGTACCTGCTCGCCATTGCGGTGGGCGATCTGGTGTTCAAGCGCATCTCGGATCGCGCAGGCGTCTGGGCCGAACCGGACATGGCACCGAAGGCCGCAGCCGAGTTCGCCGACACCGAAAAGATGATCGCGACCGCCGAAGGCCTTTACGGCCCGTACCGATGGACCCGTTACGACATCCTCGTGTTGCCGCCATCGTTCCCGTTTGGCGGGATGGAGAATCCGCGCCTGACTTTCGCGACGCCGACCGTCATCGTCGGCGACAAATCGCTGGTGTCGCTGGTCGCGCATGAACTCGCGCACTCGTGGTCGGGCAACCTGGTGACCAATGCGAGCTGGAAGGACATCTGGCTCAACGAGGGTTTCACCACGTATGTGCAGGCGCGCATCACCGAGGCGATGTACGGCGTGGACGTGGCCGACATGGAGCGCGTGATCGACCAGGACGAACTCCGGGCCGAACTCAAGTCCGGCGACCTCAAGCCAGCCGCGCAGGTGCTGGTGCTGCCGCCGATGGGCGCGGGCGATCCCGACGAAGGTTTGTCCGATATCGCCTATACGAAAGGCGCGTGGTTCCTGCAGTTCCTCGAACAGCGCTTCGGCCGCGACAGCTTCGATCCGTTCTTGCGCAGCTATTTCGACAATTTCGCGTTCAAGAGCATCTCGTCCGACCAGTTCGAGGCGTATCTGCGCGCGAACCTGCTGCGTAAGAATCCCAAGGCCGTAACCGACGCTGAATTGCATGCATGGCTGCACGAGCCGGGCATCCCGGCATTCGCCAAGGCCGCGCATTCCGAGCGTTTCGATGCGGTCGATGCGGCGCGCAAGGCATGGCTCGACAGCGCCACGTTGCCGACCAGCGACGCGACCGGCAAGTGGAGCACGCAGGAATGGGTGCACTTCCTTGAAGGCATGCCGGAAACGCTGACCGCTGACCAGATCGGCGCACTCGACAAGGACTACCACTTCAGCAGCACCCCGAACGGCGAGATCGCGATGCGCTGGTATCCGCTCGCGGCACGCAACGGCTACACGGCCGCGCGCCCGGGCATGGCCGCGTTCCTGCAGAGGATCGGCCGCATGAAACTGATCATGCCGACGTATGCGGCACTTGCGAAAACGCAGGAAGGCCTGGCGTTCGCCAAGGATGTGTTCACCAAGGCCCGGCCCGGTTACCACCCGATCACCGCAGGCGCGGTGGATGCGCTGTTGACCAAGGCCAAGCCGGCGAACTGATATGCGATGCTCGCACCTCGCCCCGACAGGCAGCGCCATGGGATCGACTGAATGAAACGCGGACGCGGTGCATTGTTGGCGACACTTGGGCTGGCTGCGGCCACGGTCGGCGTCGCCGCGTGGGCAAACTGAAAATGATGTGTTGTCGGCGGCGTTCGCGTTCGCTATCGGCATGCTGGGTCACATGATGGGAGTCGACTGAATGAAACGCGGACGCGGTGCATTGTTGGCGACACTTGGGCTGGCTGCGGCCACGGTCGGCGTCGCCGCATGGGCGCCCGAACTCGTGTTGTCTGCGGAGTTCGCACGCCAGCGGCTGGCCGCAGGTGCGCAGCGTTACGCGATCGAACTTGCCGGGCATCGCTGGAGTTATCTCGATGCCGGGCGCGTCAAGCCTGCGCGCGCTTCGAGTCGCAGCCGGAATGCGTTGCTGGTGCCGGCGTTGGCCAAGCCGGTCATCGTGATGGTGCACGGCTTCACCGGCAGCAAGGAAAACTGGCTGCCGTTGATGCGCGTGCTGGCTCCGAACTACCGCTTGATCGCGCTCGACCTGCCCGGTTGGGGCGACAGCGAACGGCTGAAAGAAACCGACTACGGGGCGGCCGCACAGGCTGAACGCCTGGCGAAATTCCTGCGTGCGCTGCCGGGCATCGTCGGTGCCGATGGTCCACCCGCGCTGCTGGTCGGGCATTCGATGGGCGGCCAGATCGTCGGCCTGCTCGCTGCGCGGCACCCGGAACTGGTGGACCGCGTGGTGCTGATGTCGGCGTCCGGCGTGCTGTTCGACGAAAACGAATTCGGCCTCGGCGTGCTGGCGGGCGACAACCCGTTCGGCGTCGGCAATCGCGCCGAACTGCACCGCTACCTGCGCATCGTGTTCAAGCAGCCGCCGTTCGTGCCGTGGCCGTTCGACGAGGCGATGGTGCATCGCCGCCGCGAGGACGCCGCTTTTGAACAACGCGTGCTCGACGACATCGGCCGCGGGCCGGATGCGTTCGCGCTGCAGCAGGAACTGGCGGCGATCCGCGCCCAGGTGCTGCTGTTGTGGGGGCGCGACGACCGGGTCATCGACCCCAGCGCGATCGCGGTCTTCGAGGCCGGGCTCGCACAGAGCCGGACCACTCTCTTGAACGGATGCGGTCACATGCCGATGATGGAACGTACAATTGAAACTGCGGCTGCCCTCAAGGACTTTTTACGATGAACCTGCGACACGGTGCGATTGTTTGCGTTGCAGCGTTTCTGCTGGCCGGTTGTGGGCCATCCGCGAGCGAGATTGCGGCCCAGCGTGCGGCGAGCGCCAAACTCGAACGCGAAGCGGCTGCCAATGCGCAAGCGCGCAACTACGTCCAGGCGCGCGACGCCGGCCAGTGGGAGCTCGCGCAGTCCTATGCCACCCAGCTCATGCACGATGCGCCCGATACGGTTGCGGCGCATGAGGTGCAGGGCACCCTCACCGATACCGGCATCCACGCCGACGAGGCGCGCGACAAGCGCCGCTTGAGCCAGTTGTGGAGCTACAACACGGAGTTTCTCGAAGGTGGCAGCGAAAATGTCGTGCACACCGCCGCGATCTACGCGAGCAAGGATCCCAACGACGTCAACAACGACCAGGTGCCGGTGCGGCTGGTGTTGCGGCGGCATCCGAAATGGGGCCGCAGCGCGTACCTGGTGCTCGACCATGGCCAGTTCGACTGCGCGCCGGGCTGCAAGGTGCCTCTGAAGTTCGACGACCAACCGACACAGATGTTCGCCGTGAGCAAGTCCGACCAGAACAAGCAGGCGATGTTCATCGACGATGAGCAAACGATCCGCAACATCCTCGACAAGATCCGGGTGATCACCATCGACACCAGCGTCGATGGCCGGCCGCGCTCGATGACGTTCGAGGTGGGCGGTTTCGATCGTCCCCAGCTCGAGCACACCTTGCAGCAACGCTAGCGCCTCGCTTTGGCGAGTGCTGGGAATCGGGAATGGGTAAGGCAACAGCGATACTCGGCCACTGAATCCAGCGGTTGCGCAGACTTTCCCTGTTCCCTGTTCCCTAGCGCCTATTCCCGGCTCCTCAGCGCAGCGCGTGGCCGAACTGCTGGATGAACTGCGCGGCGAACTCGTCATAGTCGAAACGCTGGTTCTGGGTGCCGGGGTGTTCGACCTTCAGCGCGCCCATCAATGACGCCATGCGACCGACCGTCGGCCAGTCGTATTCGTTCTGGATGCCGAAGATCAGCCCCGCGCGGTAGGCATCGCCGCAGCCGGTCGGATCGGTCACGCGGCGCTCGTGGGCGGGCGGAATCTCGAACGTGTCTTTCCCGGCATGGATCAGTGAACCGCTCGGGCCACGTGTCACGATGTAGGCTTGGACCTTCGCCGCGATCTGATCCGCGCTCCAGCCGGTCCGCTCCTGCAGCAGATTGGACTCGTAATCGTTGACGGTGACGTAGCTTGCCTGCTCGATAAAATGCCGGAATTCCTCGCCATTGAACAACGGCATCGCCTGGCCCGGGTCGAAGATGAACGGGATGCCGTGCTCGGCGAAGTCGCCCGCATGCTGGATCATCGCGTCGCGTCCGTCGGGGCCGACGATCCCGAACGTCACCCCATCCACATCGCCGACATGGTTCTCGTGCGAACGCATCATCGCACCCGGGTGGAACGCGGTGATCTGGTTGTCGTCGAGGTCGGTGGTGATGAAAGCCTGCGCGGTGAACAGCTCCGGTAGTTCCTTGATGTGCGTCATGTTGATGCCGCAAGCCTCGAAGTGCTCGCGGTACGGGCCGAAATCCTGGCCGACTGTCGCCATCGGGATCGGATTGCCGCCCAGCAGGTTCAGGTTGTAGGCGATATTGCCCGCGCAGCCGCCGAACTCGCGGCGCATGCGCGGCACCAGGAACGACACGTTCAGGATGTGCACCTTGTCCGGCAGGATGTGGTTCTTGAACTGGTCCTGGAACACCATGATGGTGTCGTAGGCGAGCGAACCGCAGATCAGGGCCGACATCGAATTTCCTTGGGTGGTGTATGGATTGACGGACTCGCGGATTCGAGTCCGTTCAGGATGGGCAGACCGTGGCGACGAGCTCAAAATCGCGCAAACCGACCGTAACTGGCAACGCGGGGCGCAATGGTAACGTCCTCCGGTCTCGCGCGACACCAGCAGGGGCGCAGGGCTCCCTGAACGGCCGCCGTTCTCCGGGTATTCGCCTTGTCCGGACTGGGGTCGATTGCTACGCTATTGGACTTTCGTCCGCTCCACCCCTCCCCCAATTCACGGCCTGACTGCATGCTCCCCAAGTTCCTCCGTGGCATGTTCTCGACCGATCTGTCGATCGATCTGGGAACGGCCAACACCCTCATTTACGTTCGCGGCCAAGGCATTGTCTTGAACGAACCCTCGGTCGTGGCGATCCGCCAGGATCGCGTTCCCGGCTCGCAGCGCTCGGTCGCGGCGGTTGGTATCGAGGCCAAGCAGATGCTCGGCCGCACTCCAGGCCACATCACCACCGTGCGGCCTCTGAAGGACGGCGTGATCGCCGACTTCACGACCACCGAGGAAATGCTCAAGCACTTTATCCGCAAGGTGCACAAGTCGCGCTTCCTGCGGCCCAGCCCGCGCGTGTTGATCTGCGTGCCGTGCGGTTCGACCCAGGTCGAGCGCCGCGCGATCAAGGAATCGGCCGAGGAGGCCGGTGCGCGCGAGGTGTTCCTGATCGAGGAACCGAAGGCCGCAGCGATCGGCGCGGGTATCCCGATCCACGAGGCGCGCGGTTCGATGGTCATCGATATCGGCGGCGGCACCTCGGAAGTCGCGGTGATCTCGCTCAACGGCATCGTGTATGCGCAATCGGTGCGCATCGGCGGCGACCGTTTCGACGAGGCGATCATCAGCTACGTGCGGCGCAACCACGGAACCCTGATCGGCGAGTCCACCGCCGAGCGGATCAAGATCGAGATCGGCTGCGCGTATCAGCAGACTGAGGTGCGGACCATTGAAGTGGCTGGCCGCAATCTCGCCGAAGGCGTGCCGCGCACGATCCAGCTCAATTCCAACGAAATTCTCGAAGCGCTGCACGAAACCCTTTCGGGCATCGTCGCGGCGGTGCGCCAGGCGCTTGAGCAGACCCCGCCGGAACTCTGCGCGGACGTCGCCGAGCGCGGCATCGTGCTGACCGGTGGCGGCGCCTTGCTGCGCGATATCGACAAGCGCATCTCGGCGGAAACTGGACTGAACGTGTACGTCGCCGACGACCCGCTGACCTGCGTCGCGCGTGGCGGCGGTCGGGCGCTGGAAATGATCGATATGCACGGCAACGACTTCTTCACCCCGGAATAATCGCAGTTAGCCCCTCTCCTGTCGGGAGAGGGTGGCCGAAGGCTGGGTGAGGGTCGCTGGTGCGCCAGTGCGCAGCATTTTTGCCCCTCACCCCAACCCAGACCCTGGCCCTCGCACGCAGCACGAGGGCGTTCAGGTCAGTGCGGTATGCGATCCAACGCATAGCGCAAGCGTTGCCCTTCACCCCGATGGGAGAGGGGCTCTTCCAGGCACTCCACCGAGGGAACTCCGCGCCACGTGGCCTATTCCGGTTCCAGCACTCCGCGCTATGGCGACAGCAGCGGCGGCACGCTCCGGCTGCTGGCGTATCTCGCGTTGGGCGTTGCGTTGATGGTGACCGATCATCGCAGCGGCGCGCTCGCGCAATTGCGAAACGGAGGAGCGATCGCGGTCGAGCCGGTGTGGTGGCTCGCATCGCTGCCAGCGCGGCTGGTCGCATTCGGCAACGCGGCGATCTCCAACCAGACCCGGTTGAACCGCGAGAACGTCGACCTGCAGCAGCACCTGTTGCTCGCCAATGCACGCATCCAGCGCCTGCAATCGCTCGCGCAGGAAAACGACCGTCTGCGCGGATTGCTCGGCGGCACCCGCGGCTATCGCCTCGCGGTGCAACTTGCTGGCATCCTCGACATCGACCTCGATCCGGTACGCCAGCGCATCGTGCTCGATGTGGGCGCGAACCAGGGCGTGCATGTCGGCCAGGTCGTGATCGACGCCGGCGGCGTGCTCGGCCAGGTGATTGCGGTCACCCCGACGCATGCGACGGCGCTGCTGATCACCGACCCCGACCATGCGGTACCGGTGCAGGCGGTGCGCAGTGGGCTGAGGCTGATCGCTTACGGCACCGGGCACAGCGATCGGTTGATCGTGTCGAATATCCCGCAGAGCGGCGACATCAAGGTCGGCGATGAACTCATCACCTCGGGGATCGGCGGACGTTTCCCCGCCGGTTTTCCGGTCGGGCGCGTGTCCTCCGTGGAGCCCGATGCGAGCCATGCCTTCGTCGCCGCCACGGTGATGCCGACCGCGCGACCGGATCGCAGCGGCAGCGTCTTGCTGGTCTGGGAATTGCCCGACGATGGCGCTGCGGTCGGGCCCCCGATACCGGCCGATCTGGCGGCACGCCGCGCCGTCGCTGCACTTGCGCAGGCTGCGGCGGCGAGCCAATCCTCTGCTCCGACGAACGCGCTGCCGATGCAAGCGCAATCATCGACCGCGCATGCACCATCTGCGCTGCAACTCCCGTTGCATCAAGTTGTTCCACCGCATCGGGCGCTATTGAAGCCTGCTCCATCGAAGCCCGCTCCATCGAAGCCCGCTCCATCGCAACGCGGACAGCACCGATGAACCGCTCGCACGCGGGCTTTTTCTGGTTGCCGCTGAGTGTGCTGCTCGCGGTCCTGCTCGGTCTGTTGCCGTTGCCGGATCTCATCGCGCCGCTGCGCCCGTATTTTCTTGGCCTGATGCTGATCTACTGGTTGCTGGAAACGCCCGACCGCGTCGGCATGGGCGCGGCGTTCACGATCGGACTGGTCGGCGATCTCGCATTCGGCACCTTGCTTGGCGAGCAGGCGCTGCGGCTCACCGTACTCGCGTTCATCGTCCAGCGTTTCCGCGCACGCCTGCGTTTCTTTCCGTTGTGGCAACAAAGTCTCGCGGTGTTCGCATTGCTGGCGAACGACCGCGTAATCGCGGCTGCGGTGCGCGTTGCGCTCGACGAAGGCGTGCCGCGCTGGCCGTTCTGGCTGTCGCCATTGCTCGCGCTGCCGCTGTGGCCGTGGCTGGTGGTGCTGTTCGACACCTTGCGGATGCGTGCGCGCGACCGCCGGTCGTGAGCAAGGCCGCCGCATGATGAGACCGCCGCGCCATCGACCGCTGAAAAACCTGCACGCAGAAGCCGCGCTGTTCCGCGCGCGCGCGCTGCAGGGATTCATGATGATCGCGGCAGCCCTGCTGTTGCTGGCCGGCTGGTATTTCCGCTTGCAGGTATTGCAGCACGCCGAATACAGCAGCCGCGCCGAAGCCAACCGCATCAAGCAGCGCCCGATCGTGCCAGCGCGCGGGCTGATCTACGACCGCAACGGCAAGCTGCTCGCCGATAACGTGCAGGCGTGGCGGCTGGAAATCACCGCCGACGACGTGCCCGACCTCAAGAACACGCTCGCGCGGCTCGGGCAGATCATTCCGCTGTCGGACGACGACCTGTCCACGTTCGAGAAGTTGCGCCATGCGACCCGCGGCTTCCGCGCGGTGCCGTTGAAGCTGGGCCTCAGTGAGGCCGAGGTCGCGCGTTTCGCGATCGACCGGCACCTGTATCCGGGCGTCGACGTCGCGCCCTACCTGACCCGTCGTTATCCCTACGGCGACCTGTTCGCGCATGTGCTCGGCTATGTCGGCCGCGTCGATGCCGACGACGTGGCGCACATGGGCGACATCCGCTATGCGGTGCTCAGCCAGCTCGGCAAATCCGGGGTCGAGCGCTACTACGAGGAACGCCTGCGCGGCCAGATCGGCTACGACCAGATCGAGACCAATGTCGACGGCAAGCCCTTGCGCGTGCTCAGCCGCACCCCGGCAAAACCCGGCGCGGACCTGCGCCTGAGCATCGATGCCGACCTGCAGCGCACCCTTGTCGTCGCGTTCGGCAAGTACGATGGCGCAGCGGTCGTGGTCGATCCGCGCAATGGCGAAGTGCTGGCGATGGTGAGCCTGCCGGCCTTCGATCCGAACCTGTTCATCAATGGCATCTCGCATGCCGACTACGACGGGCTGATCAAAAACGTCTCGAAGCCGCTGTTCAATCGAGTATTGGTCGGTGGCACCTTGCCCGGCTCGACGATCAAGCCCTTCGTGGGTTTGGCGGGCCTGGAGTCGGGCGTGCGCAAGGCCAGCGACCGCACCCTGTCCACCGGCGAGTTCCATATCCCGGGCCAGAAGCGTGGCTATCGCGATGCCGAGGCGGGCGGCGCGGGCTGGGTCGACCTGCGGATGTCGATCGCGCACTCGGTCAACACCTACTACTACAAGCTCGCGATGGACATGGGCATCGACCGCTTCGACGAATACATGCGCCGTTACGGTTTCGGCCAGAAGACCGGCATCGACCTCAGCGGCGAAAGCGTCGGCGTGGTGCCTTCGCCGGAATGGAAGCGCAAGCGCTTCAAGCAGGACTGGTTCCTCGGCGAGACGATCATCGCGGGCATTGGCCAGGGTTACTGGATCGTGACGCCGCTGCAACTCGCGCAGGGCACCGCCGCGCTCGCTGCGGACGGCGTGCGCCACCAGTTGCATCTCGTGCGCGAAACCCGCGACGGCTTCAACCTGCCATGGCTCGCGCAGCCGCAACCAGCGGGTCAGCCGATTTCGACCAATCGCGACAACCTCGCTGCGGTCCGCGACGGCATGATCGCGGTCACCCAGATTGGCACCGCGAAAGCGATCGGCCTGCACGCGCAATACCTGATCGCAGGCAAGACCGGTACCGCGCAGCGCGTCGGCCGCAAGGGCAATGTCAGCATGGACCCGCGCGCGCTGCCGGTGAACCTGCGCCACCAGTCGCTCTTCATCGCGTACGCGCCAGCGAACAATCCGACGATCGCGATCGCGGTCGTGGTCGAACACGGTGGTTACGGCGCGACTGCGGCCGCGCCGATCGCGCGCACTGTGCTCGACGCGTGGCTGCTCAAGCGCTCGCCGGAACAGGTCGCGGCGGACCTCGCCCACGCACAACCGGCCGACGTGCAGGATGTCCCGGACGACGAGACGCCTGCGCTCGCGCCACTTCCATCCGTCAATCCGCCGGCTCCGGTCGCCGACCCCGCACAACGCAGGCCATCGCCATGAACGTACCCACGCGCTGGCTGCGCGGTCTCGGCACGCGCTTCGCCGACACCATCGACATTCCGCTGCTGGCCGCGTTGCTCGCGGTGATGACGATCAGCCTGGTGGTGCTGCACAGCGCGGGCGACAGCAGCATGGCGCTGGTCATCGCGCAGGGCGCGCGTTATACGGCCGGACTCGGCGCGATGTTCGTGTTCGCGCAGATCCCGCCGCCGAAACTGCGGATCTGGACGCCGTGGCTGTTCCTGGCGACGCTCGGCATCCTGATGCTCGTTCCGCTGATCGGGACCGGACAAAGCGCGCGCTCGTGGATCAACCTTGGCGTCTTCTACCTGCAGCCGTCCGAATTGCTCAAGCTGACCGTGCCGATGATGGTGGCCTGGTACCTGCACAGCGAGCCGTTGCCGCCGGGCTGGAAGACGCTCGCGGTCTGCATGGCGATCATCGGCGTACCGAGCGCGCTGATCGTGATCCAGCCGGCGTTCGGCACCGGCGTACTGGTCGCGGCGAGCGGCGTGTTCGTGATCTTCCTCTCCGGCCTGGCGTGGTGGCGGATCGGCCTGTTCGCGGGGATGGGCGCGGCGGCGGCGCCGATCCTGTGGTTCTTCGTGCTGCACGATTTCCAGAAGGCGCGCATCTTCAACTTCCTCGATCCCGAGCGCGACCCGCAGGGCACCGGCTGGAATATCCTGCAGTCGCAGATCGCAGTCGGCTCCGGCGGCCTGTTCGGCAAGGGTTGGGGCAACAGCACCCAGGCGCATCTCAACTTCCTGCCCGAGCACACCACCGACTTCATCTTCGCGGTGCTGTCCGAGGAGTTCGGCTGGGTCGGCGTGTGCACGCTGCTCGCGCTGTACCTGTTCATCGTCGGTCGCTGCCTGTGGATCGCGGCGAGCGCGCGCGAAACCTATGCGCGCCTGCTGGCCGGTGCGCTGGCGATGACCTTCTTCGTGTATGCAATGGTCAACGGCGGCATGGTCTCGGGCCTGCTGCCCGTGGTCGGCGTGCCGATGCCGCTGCTGAGCTACGGCGGCACCTCGGCGGTGTCGCTGCTGGCCGGATTCGGCATCGTGATGTCGGTGTATGCGCACCGCCGCTTCATGGGCACCTGAATTCTGCGCGATGCATGCGCAAAGCACGCGTCGCGAACGCGATCGCCGTGCTAGATTCGCGCCCATGAAATCATCCGCCCTGCGCAATGGCGCGCTCGCTGTCTCGCTGTCGTTTTCCCTGCTGGTGGCCCCATCGCTGCATGCGCAGGACAAGCCCGCGCCCGCCGACCTCGCCGCATTCGCGCAGCAGACCGCGAAGGCCTTCGACCTGGATGCGAAGGACGTGAAGGCCGGGCTCGCGCAGGCGCATTACCGGCAAAGCACGGTTGACGCGATGTCGCGCCCGGCCGAGTCGGTCAGGATCTGGAAAGACTATCGTCCGATCTTCGTGACCGCGAAACGCATCGCGGGCGGTCGCGCATTCCTCGCTGCCCACCGCAAGCAGTTGATGAAGGTGCAGGCCGATACCGGCGTGCCGGCCGAACTGATCGTCGCGATCATCGGCGTGGAAACCGGCTATGGCGGCAACACCGGTTCCTACCGCGTGCTGGACGCGCTGTATACGCTTGCGTTCTGGTATCCGCGCAGCGGCGATCCGGCCAAGACGCAGCACGAGGACGAACGCCAGGCGTTCTTCCGCGACCAGCTTGCGCAGTTGTTCGCTCTCGCGAAGGAAGAGCGCTTCCCGGTCACCTCGTTGACTGGCAGTTATGCCGGCGCGATGGGCTGGGCGCAGTTCATGCCATCGAGTTATCGGCAGTACGCGAAGGATGGCGACGGCGATGGCCGTGCCGACCTGTTCGGTGGTTCGATGCCGGATTTGTTTGCATCGGTCGCGAATTATTTCGTGGGTTACGGCTGGCAGAAAGACCAGTCGGTGGCTGTACGCGCGGTTCACGATCCGGCGACGATGGCGTTCGCCCCCGACGATCTGCTGCCGAACTTCAGCTTGGCCGAGCTTGGCGAGAAGGGCTATCGGCCGAAGGCGTCGCTGGACCACGAGATCAACGGCTCGCTGTTGACTCTCGAGGGCGCGCAGGGAACCGAGGACTGGATCGTGTTCCAGAACTTCTACACGATCACCCGTTACAACCACTCGCCGATGTACGCGATGGCGGTCTACCAGCTCGCTGAGGCGATCGCGCGCAAGGAACAGGACACAGCACCATGAGTTCTCCGATGGAAGAGATGGCGGTGTTCCAACTCGCCGATGCGATCGCGGCGAAGGACGCCACCCCGAAGGATCCGACGACGACGCCATGACGCCGCGCCGCGCATCCGCAACGTTGTTGCGCCATGCGTTGATGCTGTCGATCGCGCTGTTGCTCGCTGCGTGCGCGGAACAGCAGCAGAAGCGCGCGCCCGCGGCTCCTGCGACGCATCCATCCGCTGCGCCCGCACCGACGCGCCCGCCCCGCAAGCCTTGGAAGTCGCTCGGTCCGTACACGCCGGGCGGCCTGTACGCGCCGGGGGTGCCCGATGGCACGCCGGAGATCCCGCCGGATGTCGCCAATCTTCCCGAACCGATCCCGCACGCCGAGCCGCTGTCGCACTACGGCAACCGCTCGCCCTACGTGGTGCTTGGCAAGACCTACACCGTGCTGCCGAGCGCGAGCGGCTATCTCGAGCGCGGCGTGGCCTCGTGGTACGGCACCAAGTTCGATGGCCGTGCGACCTCGAGCTTCGAGCCCTACGACGTGTATCAGTTCAGCGCGGCGCATCGCACGCTCCCGCTGCCGAGTTATGCGCGTGTCACGAATCTGGAGAACGGCCGCAGCGTGATCGTGCGGGTCAATGATCGCGGTCCATTTCACGAGGGCCGCCTGATCGATCTGTCGTATGCGGCTGCGGTGAAGCTCGGCGTGAACGTGCATGGCACGGCGCATGTTGAAGTGCGCGGGATCGATCCGGGGCAACCGCTGCCGCCCGCGCCGATTGACGCGGCCCCGGCTGCGACCCGCGCGAGCCATGCCGCCGCAACGCCGCAACCTGCGTCCCCAGCCCCCAGGATCGAACATCAGCCAGCGCCCGAGCATGTTGCGGCCGCAACGCTGAAACCTGCGTCGCCAGTACCCAAGCCCATAGTCGTGCCGAAACCAGTCGTGACACTTGCCGTCGTCGCGCCCAAGCCCGTGTCCGTCGAGCAGGAGCCTGCCGCAATCGCCACGACGCCCAGCGCCTCCGCGCACATGCCCGCAATTGCTCCGCCGAAACCTGCTGTGATCGAACCCAGAGCTATGGCAGTCGTGCAGGCGTCGTCGCCAAGCGTGCCGCAGCCAACCACGAATGTTGCGTCGGCAACAAGCGCGCCCACTCTGCCCATGGCGAGTGCGAACAAGGCAGCAGATGCGTCACCCACGACGTCTGCACCGAAGGTGCCGCCTGCATCGCCCGAAATCGCGATCCCGATTGGCCAACCACGGCCCGTGCGCTCGTCGATCGAGCCATCCACGCGTGGCTTCCTGCAACTGGCCAGTTATACCGAGCGCGGCAACGCCGAGCGCATGCTGCAACGCCTGCAGCAGGCGGGCGTGGACAAGGCCGAACTGGTATCGGTGCAGGTTGCCGGACAGATCCTGTGGCGCGTGCACGTCGGGCCGTTGCGCGCCGACGAGGCCGAAACCACGGCCGAACACCTCGATGCGCTGGGCTTTGGGCATCCGCCGTTCTTCAAGGATTGATTCCCTGCATCACGATTCGCGCCGTCCATAACGATTAAACTTGCGCTTTCCTGACCGGTCGAACGGTCGTCGACGTTTTCACTGGAGCACCCTCCCCACATGCGCCTTCGCCGTTCCGTGTCCGCCATCGTGACCGCCCTGCTAGCCGCCGGCTCCCTCGCTGCGGGTTCCATTGCAGCCGCGCCGCAACCGACTCCGCAAGCGGTGCCGCACCCGGCTCCGCAGCCGACGGCGCCGCATCCGGCAACGCCGCAGCCGCACCCGGTCATGCCTGCCCCGAACGCCGTGCCAGAGAACATGCCGATCCCGCCGCCGCCGACCACGCCGGGCAAGGCCTGGATACTGCTCGACTACGACACCGGGCAGATGATCGCGGGCAGCAACTACGACGCGCGCGTCGAACCGGCCAGCATCACCAAGGTCATGACCTCGTATGTCGTTGCTGCGGAACTCGCGGGCGGCAAGATCGATCCGAACCAGCCGGTCGCGATCAGCGAACGCGCATGGAAGGAAGGCGGCGCCGGTACCGACGGCTCGTTCAGCGCATTCGACCTGAACTCGAAAGTGCCGCTGATGGACGTGCAGCGCGGATTGATCATCCAGTCCGGCAACGATGCCGCGATCGCGCTCGCCGAACACGTCGCGGGCAGCGAGGAAGCGTTCGTGTCGCTGATGAACGCCTACGCGAAAAAGCTCGGCATGAACAACTCGCACTTCGCGAACGCGCACGGATTGTCGAATCCCGATCACTACTCGACCGCGCACGACATCGCGCTGCTGTCGCGTGCGCTGATCCGCGACTACCCGCAGGAATACGCGATCTACAAGGAACGCGAATACACCTACAACAACATCCGCCAGTACAACCGCAACGAATTGCTCGGGCGCGATCCGACCGTGGACGGCATCAAGACCGGGCACACGTCGGCTGCGGGTTTTTGCCTTGCGGCATCCGCCAAGCGCGGCGACCAGCGCCTGATTTCGGTCGTGCTCGGCATCGACGCGAAAGGCGACAAGGACGGCTTCCGCCTGCGCGAGGACGCGAACCTTGCGTTGCTGAACTGGGGTTTCCGTTTCTTCGAGACGCATCCGCTGTACAAGGCCAACGTGCAACTCGCCCATCTGAAAGTCTGGAAGGGCAAGGCCGATGATCTCGCGCTCGGCCTCGCCTACCCCATCGAGGTCGTGATTCCGCGCGGTCGCTACGGTGCGCTCAAGCCATTCATGGATGTGCCGAAGCAACTTGTCGCGCCGATCGTGAAAGGACAGCAGATCGGCACCCTGCGCGTCACCCTCGACGGCAAGCCGCTGCTCACGCGCCCGCTGGTCGCACTCGTCGATGTCCCGCAAGCCGGTTTCTTCGGCCGCATGTGGGACGACATGTGGATGTGGTGGGATTCGTGATCGATTAGGTAGGATGGGTTGAGTGCAGCGATACCCATCGCTCCGCAAGACATCGGGGGTCAAGGATGACCAATTACAGACGCGCCCAGGTTGCCGGCGCCACGTACTTCTTCACCGCCAATCTGGCGAACCGCAGTACCACATTGCTGGTCGATCGCATCAATCTGCTTCGCAGCGCTGTAGGGTATGCACGAAGGCGACATCCCTTCGAGATCGAGGCGATGGTGGTGATGCCAGAACATCTGCACGCCGTCTGGACGCTGCCACTTGATGACGCCGACTACGCCTTACGCTGGCGCTTGATCAAGACTTGGTTCTCGCGGCAAGTCCCGCACGGCGAACGTCGTGGCGACAGCCGTATCGCCAAGGACGAACGCGGCATCTGGCAGCGTCGGTATTGGGAACACCTGATTCGCGACGAAGACGATCTCCGTCGGCATATCGACTACATCCATTTCAATCCGGTCAAGCATCGGCATGTGCAGCGTGCGGTCGACTGGCCGTATTCGACGCTCCACCGTTACGTCGAGAGGGGATTGTTGTCGCCTGCCTGGGGGTCGAATGATGAAGCTGGAAATGGGTTTGGCGAACGCGAGTAACGGACGCGTCGCGTGATGGGTATCGCTGTGCTCAACCCATCCTACGAAATCTTCGAACGCCTGCGAGTTCAGTTCGCCTGGTGTTGCCGCAAAGAGTCGTTCAACCAGTTACTGCACGTCGATCGGGAAACAGCAAAACCCATCGAGCCCTTCTTGGCAAACGGATTCGGGTTCGACGTCGCAGTCATGTAAGGCCTGTGATGAATTTTGCAAGACAAATGGTTTCGTACGCGAGAAACGGACAGCAGGTAGAACTCCGTTGTGTACGTAATGTCTGTCGGCTTGACGCAATCATTCTGGATGTATTTCCGCTGGGTGCCATAGAGCCACCAGGCGGTCTCGGATCCCGCGAGCTTCTTTTTTGAATAGGGCGATCCGATCGACGTGATGGCTTCGGCAACCGTGGTCGCCTTCATTGCTTTAGCCGTATCGGCAGGAAGGTTGCCATGATTGATGGCCTGCCAAGCCGTATCCGTTCCGCTGGGCACGCAGGTGGGCGGCTCGCAACGGGCGGTTGCGGCGAGTAGGCATCCCAGCACGATCACGCAATGCGAGGACGTCATGCTCATTGATTGTGGCTCGGACATCACGCCAAGTACCCGCCATCCACCGGCAAGCTGATCCCGGTCACGTAACTCGCCGCATCCGAGCACAGATACAGCACCGCAGGTGCGATCTCGGACGGCTGCGCGACGCGCGCGAGCGGGATCATCTTCGTCATCATCGCCATGCGTTTCGCGTCGGCGATGATCGAACTCGCGAATTTCGTGTCGGTCAGCCCGGGCAGCACCGCGTTGACGCGGATGCCGTGCGCGGCCATTTCCTTCGCCATGCCTTCGGTCATGTTGACGATGCCGGCTTTGGTCATCGAGTAGATGCCTTGGCCCGGCGCGCTGCGCTTGGCATTGACCGAGGCGATGTTGACGATCGCGCCGCCGCCCTTGTCGCGCATGCGCTTTGCTGCCTGCACCGAAGTCCAGAAATAGCCGCGCAGGTTCACCGCGACGGTTTTCTCGTAACTTGCCAGGTTCATGTCGAGCATCGGACCGAAATAGGGATTCGCGGCAGCATTGTTGACCAGAATGTCGGGCGCGCTGCCTGATGCATCGAGCATGGTGAACAGTGCCTCGATCGCATCGGTGTCGCCGACGTGCAGCGCATGCGCTACGGCTTGGCCACCTTCGTCGCGGATCGCCTGCGCGACCGTTTCGCAGGCTTCGACCTTGCGGCTCGTGCAGATGACGTGCGCGCCGTATGCGCCGAGCAACCGCGCGATCGCCTCGCCGATGCCGCGCGATGCGCCGCTGACGAGGGCGGTCTTGCCGGTGAGATCGAACAGATCGGCGCTCATACCCTTCACCCTGTGCGTTGTATGCTGGAAACGCTACCACGTGCTGGAGTGGCGACGGCTGAAAGCCCCTCACCCGACCTCCAGCTTCCTTTTCCGGATGGGAGGGGGACGTTGAGCATCTTCTGTGGCGAACCTGACTTGAGAGGTAGGCGATGACCCAACGCAAAGTCCTGATCACCGGCGCTGGCAGCGGCCTCGGCCGCGCACTTGCGCAACGTTACGCGAAGGCCGGCTGCGCGATCGCCTGCGTGGACATCGTGCTCGAGCGCGCGCGCGAAACCATGGCGTTGTTGCCCGGCGAAGGGCATGTCGCGATCGCGATGGATGTCGGCCTGGACATGGAGTACGACGTGCTGCGCCAGGCGATCGACGCGCAATTCGGCGAACTCGACGTGCTCGTGAACAACGCCGGCATCGCGAGCGGCGGGGCGATGGTCGACACCACGATGGACGAGTGGCGCGAGGTGCTCGAGATCAACCTGCTCGGCGTCGTGCGCGGATGCAGGGCGTTCCTGCCCGGCATGCTCGAACGCGGTCGCGGCCGCATCCTCAACATCGCGTCGTTCGCCGGACTCGCGGGAGCGCCGTCGATCATGAGCTACGGCGTGTCCAAGGCAGCCGTGGTCGCGCTGTCGGAGCAGTTGCGCGCGGAAGTGCATGGCACCGGCGTGAGCGTCTCGGTCGCGTGCCCTGCGTTCTTCCAGACCAACCTGTTGCAGAACTGGCGCGGAAGCGAGCGCATGAAGGGGTTCGCCGAGAAGATGATGGCCGGCGGCAAGGACACTATCGATTCCGTCGCCGACAAGGTGTTCGCGGCGACCAAGCGCGGTGAATTCCTGATCCTGCCCACGCGCAGCGAACCGACGCGCTGGCGCATCAAGCGGCTGTTCCCGGAACTGTATTTTCGCAAGCTCGTGAAGGCCGTCGCCGCGATGGGCGGGAAAAAGCCATGAGCGGCGCGTGGATGATCTACGGCGCGAACGGCTACACCGGCCGCCTGATTGCGATCGAAGCGAAGAAGCGCGGACTCGCGCCGGTGCTCGCCGGGCGCAGCGAATCCATTGCGAAGCTCGCGCAGGAGCTCGACCTCGAGCACCGCGTGTTCGACCTGTCCAATGCGGCCGCGGTGCGCCTGCAGCTCGACGGCATCGGCCTGGTGCTGCATTGCGCAGGGCCGTTCTCGGCGACGTGCGCGCCGATGCTCGAAGGCTGCCTCGAGGCCGGTGCGCATTACCTCGACATCACCGGTGAGATCGACGTGTTCGCGCACTGCCATGCACAGGACGTGCGCGCGCAGGAGCGCGGCATCGTGGTGCTGCCGGGCTCGGGTTTCGACGTGGTGCCGACCGATTGCCTGTCGGCGATGCTGAAGGAAGACCTGCCGGACGCGACGCAGCTGGTGCTCGCGTTCGAGGCCGGCGGTGGCCCGAGTCCAGGCACAGCGAAGACCAGCGTCGAAGGCCTCGGCAACGGCGGTCGTGCGCGTATCGACGGCAAGCTCGTGCGCGTTCCGCTCGCGTGGAAGTCGCGCAGCTTCTTGCGAGACGGCCAGTCGCGCAGTGCGATGACGATTCCATGGGGCGACGTATATACCGCGTTCGTGACCACCGGCATCCCGAACATCGAGGTGTATATGGCGGTGTCGCCAAAGACGATCGCGAACGTGCGCCGGATGCGCCTGCTCGGACCGTTGCTGCGCACGTCGTTCGTGCAGGGCTTCATGAAGCGCCGCATCGAGAAGTCGGTGCGCGGACCGTCGGACGACAAGCGCGAATCCACCGTCACCCATGTCTGGGGCGAAGTGCGCAATGCGGCGGGCAAGGAAGCGAAGCGGCAGCTGGTCACGCCGAACGGTTACGCACTGACCGTCACCGCATCGCTCGGCATCGTCGAACGCCTGCTGCGTGGCGACGCGCCATCGGGCTATCGCACGCCGTCGCAGCTGATGGGTTCCGGATATGTGTTGTCGTTACCGGGCGTCCGTCTGGCCTGATCGGCGATCGAAAGGCTGTTAGCCGGAGAAGCACCGACCGTCGCCGAACGGCTTACCAAGCCAGCCGATTGGGGGCATAGTGGGCAAAGCGGCCTCATGGGGAAAGCGAATATCGGTCCACTCGGGTCGATTCAACGCACTGACGTGGACGACCTGATGCGACGCTTCGGAACAGGTGCATGAAGGACGCGACAGACGCTCGCGATGCGGCACGCCTGCGCGGAACGATTCCGACCGGACCGCGCAGCCTGGTGTTCATCGGGTTGTGCCTGTCCTTGTTGCTGCCGATCCTGTTCGCGGTGCTGCTCTGGTACGACTTCAGTCGCGAGAACGATGCTTCGGCTGAGCGCGCTGACGTCGTCGCGCAGTCCATCCAGCGGCAGCTGGGCGAGCGACTCGCATCGCTCGCTGGCGCGATGCGCGAGGTTGCGGAAGATGCCGCTTCAATCGCATCGGCAGGAAGCCCGGTGCACCCGCCGACCGGTGAACACGGAGCTGTCCTCGCCGATATCGTGCTGGACCATGACGGACACGGCATGGACACACAGGGCCGCCCTGCGGACGCCAGCTGGTTGCCGCCGCCGGCCCTGGATGCACGCCCCTCCGGCCTGACCATTGGCGTACCCGTGCGCATCGCGCCGGTCTCGCATTGGGTCGTGCCTGTGGCATGGGATGGTTTGCAAGGCTGGCGCGTGGGTGCGCGCGTCGACATCGACTGGTTTGCCGACGTGCTGTCGGGATACGACCTCGGCAAGGACGGCGTGCTCAACCTGCTGCACACAGACCATGTCCTGCTCGCGCGCTCGAAGGACAACCAGCGCTACGCGGGAACGCGCCCGAAACGCGCCCAGCTCTTCGAGAGTCCGCTCCAGGATCAGGTCTCGGGCCGGTTCATCGAGACGAGCCCTTTCGACGGCATCCAGCGGCAGTTCGTGTTCCGACGCATTCCGCATTCGCCGGTGATCGTCGTCGTTGGCATCGCGCGCCGTCATATTCTGGAATTGTGGTGGCGGTTCGCGGTGACCAGCTTCGGCGGCGCGTTGCTGCTCGGCGTGCTGTGGTTTTGGGTCAGCCGTGCGTTCGCGCGGAGCCACGCGCGGCAGGCACAACTGTTCGAGGAGTTGCGCGAACAATCGTTGCGCGGCGAGGAAGCGCGACGGATCGCCAAGCTCGGCGACTGGAGCTGGAACCTGGAGGCCGGCGAAGTGACCTGGTCGCCGGAAATCTACGCGATCTGCGGAGTGGCGCCGCGCGACGGTCCGTTCCGGATCGAAGAGATTTCTGCGTATATGCACCCGGACGATCGCGAGCGCATGAGCGGTTATCTGGGTCGTGCGCTCGGCGACGGCAAGCTCGACGAGACCCAATACCGCATCGTTCGCCCGGATGGTGCCGTGCGCTGGGTGTATGCGCGTGCCGAATGGGCCGACCGCAGGCCCGGACACCGCATGCTGCGCGGCGTCCAGCAGGACATCACCGAACTGGTCGATGTGCGCGACCAGTTGCGCAAGGCGCAGGACGAATACCGTTTCCTGTTCGAGCACAATCCGCTGCCGATGTGGGTGTTCGACCGCACATCGTTGCGCTTCCTCGCGGTCAACGACGCGGCGCTCGCGAGTTACGGTTACTCGCGCGAGGAATTGCTGGCCATGACCGTGCTCGATATCCGTCCACCAGAAGACGCTGCCGCCGTGGCGGCGATCGCCCAACTTGGCAAGCAGGAGCGCGAGCAAGGGCGGGTATGGACGCACCTGCGCATGGACGGTAGCCGCTTGCGTGCGGCCATCCACACCCGCGATATCCTGTTCGAGGACCGTCCAGCGCGGCTGGTGCTGGCGCTGGACGTAACCGAACGCGAACGCAGCGAGCAACGCTTCCAGCTCGTTGCGCGCGCGACCAGCGATGCGATCTGGGACTGGGACCTGCAGGCCGGTGCGACCTGGCGCAGCGACAATGCGTATGCGCTGTTCGGCTATGGCCGCGATGAAATCGGTTCGACGCGGCATGCGGTGAATACGGTGGTCCATCCTGACGATCGTGAGCGCGTCATCGGGAGTCTCGATCGCGCGATCGGATCCGACGCGACCGAGTGGGAGGAAACCTATCGCCTGCATCGCAAGGACGGCAGTTATGTCGAAGTGCTCGACCGCGCCCTGATCCTTCGCGATGCGCACGGCCGCGCGATCCGCATGGTCGGCGGCATGCTCGACGTGACCCAGAAGCATCGCGACGAAGCCGACCTGCGGCTGTTCCGGCGCGCAGTGGAATCGGCCGACAACAGCATCCTGATTGCCGACGCGCGCCAGCCGGACTTGCCGGCGGTTTACGTCAATCGCGCATTCGAAAAAATGAGCGGCTATTCGGCGGCGGACATCATCGGCACCCGCTGCCGATTCCTGGACGTGAGCGACGCGGACGAGCCCGGATTCGCGGCGATTCGCCAGGCCCTCGTCGAGCAGCGCGAAACCCGCGCGCTGTTGCGCGACCGACGCAAGGATGGCGAATCTTTCTGGAACGATTTCCATCTCGCGCCGGTGCGCGATGCGGCCGGCGAGCTGACCCACTACGTGAGCATCCAGTCGGATGTCAGCGAACGCCAGCAGATCCTCGAGCAACTCGCCTATCGCGCCACCTACGACGAACTCACCGGGCTGCCGAATCGCCAACTGCTGTTCGACCGACTGCAGCAGGGCATCCGCAACGCCGACATCAACGGGCGCGGCGTCGGCGTGCTGTTCGTGGACCTTGACGAATTCAAGTTGATCAACGACAGCATGGGCCACAGCGCGGGCGACGAGGTGTTGCGCGTGGTCGCACAGCGTTTCGAGAAAGCCGTGCGCAGCCCCGATACATTGGGACGTTTCGGTGGCGATGAGTTCGTGGTGATCCTCACCGAGCAGATCGACGAGGATGGTGTCGGTCGCGTGATCGAGCGGATCAGCGCCGCGCTCGCGCAACCGGTAGACATCGCCGGGGCGCCGCATTACGTCACCGCGAGCATCGGCTATTGCCGCTATCCCGATGCTGGCGTGGACGCCGAAACCCTGCTCAAGAAAGCGGACATGGCGATGTACCAGGCCAAGCAGCAGGGGCGCAATCGCGCGGTCGCCTACCACGCGGATTTCGATGCCGACATCAACGAACGTCTGCACTTGGTCTCGGCCTTGCGCGATGCATTGCAGCGCGAGGAGTTCCGTCTCGCGTTCCAGCCACTGTTCGGTCGCGATGGTGCGGCGGTCGGACTGGAGGCGTTGCTGCGCTGGCAGCGTCCGGAGCGCGGTCTGATCGCGCCCGAGCAATTCATCGGCGTCTGCGAGGACAGCGGCCTGATCGTGCTGCTCGGACGTTGGGTGCTGAACGAAGCGGCGCGTCACTACGCGCAACTGGCGGCGGCAGGATTCGGCCACCTGCGCATCGCGGTGAACGTGTCTGCCGTGCAGTTCCAGCAGAGCCTGTACGAGGACGTGCGCAATGCGATGGAAGTCCACGCGCTGCCGAAAGGCGTGCTCGAGCTCGAGCTGACCGAGAGCGTCATCATGGTCGCGCCGGAAATCGCGATCGACACCATGCAACGCCTCGACGCGTTGGGCGTGAGCATCGCGGTCGACGACTTCGGCACGGGCTACTCGTCGCTGGCCTACCTCAAGCGGCTGCCGATCGACCGGCTGAAGATCGACCGCTCGTTCGTGAGCGACCTCGGCCGCGACAAGGACGACGAAGCGATCTGCGCAACGATCATCCAGCTAGCGCGCAGCCTGGGCTTGAGTACGGTCGCCGAAGGCGTGGAAACCGTGCAGCAGCTGGAATGGTTGCGTGCACGCGGCTGCGACGAAGTGCAGGGTTTCCTGCTCGGGCGTCCGTTGCCGTTCGATGAAACACTGCACGCATTGGTGAGTGCACAGACGCCGCGACCGCCCGATGCGGTTGCGTAAGGGTCGGGCCGCGAGACAGTCCATGATCTACTTGTCGCTTGGGCGCGCCGTTCACGGCCAAGCATGCGCGCAGATGTTCCGATCCAATTCTTTCCATGAGGTATTGCATGCGTCGCATCCTGGGAATCGCCATCGTGCTGGCACTCGCTGGAGTTTCCGCAGTTCCTGTCGCGCAAGCGGCGACCGGGGACGCGACCGACGCCGGTCAGGCCACGACCCAGTTGCCGCGCACCGTGCGCCCGACGCATTACGCCGTGGCGATCGCGCCGGATGCCGCGAAGATGCGGTTCAAGGGCAAGGTGACTGTCGCTATCGACGTGCTGCGCCCGACCCATACCATCACCCTCAACGCGCTCGACATGACCTTCGCGCAGGTCGGTCTTTCATCGGCGAACGGCAAAGCCTCGTTCGCCAGGGTGCATGTGGATGCCAATGCGCAGACCGCGACGTTCACCTTCAACAAGGCCGTCGCCCCGGGCAGTTACCAGCTCGCGATGGAGTACGCAGGCAGGATCGTTACCCAGGCCAATGGCCTGTTCGCGATCGACTACGACACCAAGGCCGGCAGGCAGCGTGCGTTGTACACGCAGTTCGAGAATTCCGACGCGCGGCGATTCATTCCTTGCTGGGACGAGCCCGCGTACAAGGCGACCTTCGATCTCACCGTCACCGTGCCGAGTGCGCAGATGGCGATCAGCAACATGCCGGTCGCGCAGCGGATGGATCTTGGCGATGGCCGCACGCGCGTGCGCTTCGAACAGTCGCCGCAGATGTCCACCTACCTGCTGTTCTTCGCCCTCGGCGACTTCGAGCGCGCGACTGCGATGGTCGATGGCACCGAGGTCGGCGTCGTCACCCGCAAGGGCTTGCTGCCGCAGGCCGCCTTCGCGCTGGAATCGTCGCAGTCGATCCTGCGCGAGTACAACGACTATTTCGGCACGCCGTATCCGTTGCCGAAGCTCGACAACATCGCCTCGCCGGGCACCAGCGAATTCTTCGGCGCGATGGAGAACTGGGGCGCGATCTACACCTTCGAATATGGACTGCTGCTCGACCCGACGATCTCCACCCAGTCCGACAAGCAGAACGTGTTCGCGACCCAGGCGCACGAAATGGCGCATCAATGGTTCGGCGACCTGGTAACGATGCGCTGGTGGGACGACCTCTGGCTCAACGAGGGTTTCGCTTCGTGGATGGAAGGCCGCGTCACCCAGAAGCTGCATCCGGAATGGAACACCGCATTGGAGGAAGTGGGCGTGCGCGAGGGCGCGATGGATCGCGATGCCGTCGCGACCACGCATCCGGTCGTGCAACATGTCCAGACGGTGGAGCAGGCAAGCCAGGCTTTCGATTCCATCACGTATGCGAAAGGCGAGGCGGTCATCCGCATGCTGGAAAGCTACGTCGGCTCGGATGCGTGGCGCGACGGTGTGCGTCGCTACGTGAAGGCGCATGCCTACGGCAATACAGTGACCGACGATCTCTGGCGTGAGGTCGAAGCGTCCGCAGGGAAACCGATCACCGCCATCGCCCACGACTTCACCTTGCAACCGGGCGTACCGATGATCCGCGTCGAACAGGCCACCTGCACGGCAGGCAAGACCACGCTGATACTCAGCCAGGGCGAGTTCACCAAGGATCGTCCGGACAAGACGCCGCTGGCGTGGCGCGTGCCGGTGATCGCACAAGTCGTGGGCAATTCCGCATCTGCGCGAACGCTTGTGACTGCAGGAAAGGCCACGCTCAACGTGCCAGGGTGCGGAGCCATCATCGTCAATGCAGGCCAGAGTGGTTACTACCGCACGCTGTACGCACCGGCACAAATAGCGGCGATCAAGGACAGCTTCGCCAAACTCGCGCCGATCGATCAACTTGGTGTCATGAACGATGCGTGGGCGCTCGGAATGGCCGGATTGCAGCCCGCTACGGATTACTTCGACCTCGCGCAGGCGACGCCCGTCGATGCCGATCCGCAGATCTGGGGCGATATCGCTGGCGACTTTCAGGCTATCGACGCGTTCTACGACGGCGATCCGGTGCGTCAGGCGACGTTTCGCGCATTTGCCATCGCCCGCCTTGCGCCGGTATTCGACAAGGTCGGCTGGATCGCGCATACCGACGAATCCGATCCGATGACGAATCTGCGCAGCGACCTGATCCATGCGCTGAGCGCGCTGGGCGACCCGGCGGTGATCGCCGAAGCGCGCCGCCGCTACGCCACGCAGCCATCCGATCCGGGCGCGATGCCGGCAGCACTGCACAAGATCGTCCTCGCAGTGGTCGCGCGGCATGCCGATGCCGCGACATGGGGCCAGTTGCATGCCGCCGCGCGTGCGGAGAAGACGCCACTGATCAAGGACGAACTGTATGCGCTGCTGTCCTCGACCGAGGACGCATCGCTTGCACGCCGCTCGCTGGTTCTTTCGATCACCAAGGAGCCGGGTGCAACCAACAGCGCCGGGATGATCGTCGGCGTTTCGCGATTGCATCCGGCGCTCGCCTTCGATTTCGCTACGGCGCACCTGACCCAGGTGGATGGCAAGGTCGAGGCGTCCTCGCGCAGCCTCTACTATCCGGCGTTGGGCGATCATTCGCTGGATCCAGCGATGATCGACAAGATCAAGGCCTTTGCCAAAGCCCACATCGCCGCGAGTTCGCGCCGCGACGCCGACACATCCATCGCGGACATCGCCTATCGCATCAAGGTTCGCAACCAGCGCCTGCCCGCGATCGACGCGTGGTTGAACAAGGGCTCAGAGTGAATGTCGCGTGCGACACACGCTTCTGTTCGCCTGATCGATCCAGTGGCTTCCAGTGGCGGAGCTGGTCAACGTCACTCGGGTGATCCCTTTGCTCAGTGCACCTCGCGTTTCTGCTCCGTCGTCTTCGAAGCAACACTGAATCGCGGCTCGATTGGCCCATCGTTGAGCATGCGTTCGGCAAGGTAGTCGCCGACCGCAGGCCCGTGCTTGAAGCCATGCCCGGAGCCGCCGCCTGCGATCCAGACGTTTTCGAATGCGGGATGGCGATCGATCACGAAGTCGCCATTCGAGGTGTTTTCGTATGGGCAGACTTCCGCACCGAGCAGCGGCGCCGAGGCCAGGGCGGGAAACCGCAGTGCGAGAAATTCACGAGCGTGCGCGATGCGCGCCGCGCTCGGCAAGCGTTCCGTGCTGTCGGGGTCGATGGCTTCGCCGTGGGTATCGTGGGCGAGCTTGAAGCCGCGACCATCGAGATCCGGGAAGCCGTACCAGTCGCGGTCGAAATCGAGCCAGACCGGCATCGCGGGCGGCGCGAATCGGCGATCGCCCGCAGGGATGCCGAAGTAGAAGACCTCCTGTCGCGTGGGGAAGATGCGGCCGCCGAGCACATCGGGCAGCACGCCGCCCAGCCACGGGCCGCACGCGAATACGAAGCGGTCGGCGCGGATAGTGTCGCCCGATGCAGTCCGGACTTCCGCCAAACGTCCATCACCCGATGGTGCATGGCCCGCAGGAGCAAGCACGTCGTCGATGCGCAGTTCGGCACCCTTCTGCAGGCAATCCGCCACCACGGACTGCACCGCGCGACGCGACATCAGTCCGCCACTCTGCGGCTCGAAGATCGCCCAGCCTCCGGGCGGAACCACGATCTGCGGCCAGCGCTGGGTGATCGCATCGGCATCGAGGACGCCGTGCGCGATGCCGAGCCGTGCCAGAGTAGCTACCGAATGCGCGGCCGCTGCATCGCCAGCCGCTGCCATCCACAGCACGCCGGTCTCGCGGAACAATTCGGGCCGCGCGATCGCCGTGAAAAAATCCTTCCACTTGGCCAGCGCGTCGTGCGACATCCGCGTATAGATCGCGTCCGCGCCATAGGCCATGCGGATCACCCGCGTCTCGCCGCCGGAGCTTGCGCGAGCATTCGCTGGCCCGTACTTGTCGACCAGCAGCACGCGTTGCCCAGCGCGTTGCAGGTGCCATGCGGTCCATGCGCCGAATACGCCAGCCCCGATCACCGCGACGTCGAAAGTCTTGCTCATGCAGGAAGCTTAACGGGCATCCGCGCAAGTCAAAAGCGTCTCGCGTCATTGTTCTCGCGAAGCCAAACGCTACGTCCACAGCAACCGACGCGCAGCGTCAAATCTTGCCGAGCACGACGAGGATCAGGATGATGACGAGGACAACGCCCAAGCCACCGCTCGGTCCGTAGCCCCACGAACGGCTATGCGACCAACGCGGAACCGCGCCGACCAGCATGAGGATGACGACGATCAATAAAATCATGCCGAGCGACATGTTGGTTCTCCTGTAGGCCAGGGACATTCCTGACAATGCAGCCATGCCGACAGTCGGGGTCGTATCGCCGCCAACCGGGAATAACCAGTCGGTGACATGCCTGCCGGAAGCCGAAGAAATGCATGTTCATCGGATACGCAGAACATATCGGCAGGGATTCGTGCGGACTGTTCGCTGGCGTACATTGCCAGCGGCGTTCGGAAAATCGCGTTCAGCCCGTCGTCGCAGTAGAGGCCAGCGAGCGTGGCAATCGCATCTGCACCTGCATACCTGCGCCCGGCGCACTGGTGACGCGGATCGTTCCGCCCAGCACGCTGGTGACCTGGTTGAACACGATGTGCGCGCCCAGGCCGGTGCCGCCGCTGCCGCGCTTGGTCGTGAAGAACGGATCGAAAAACCGCTTGAGGTCGGCCTCTTCCATGCCGACTCCGTCGTCGGACACAGTGAGGACGACATCCTCTCCATCCGCCGCGCCGGCGACGCGGATCAAGCCACCGCTGCGTCCGTCGAATGCGTGCAGCAGTGCATTCATGATGAGGTTGGTCATCACCTGCGACAGTGCGCCGGGGAAGCTGTTCATCACGATGCCAGGACAGCAATCCACCTGCACCGAGCAGGTGGCTGACTTCAGCTTTGGCTTCAGCGACAACACGATTTCATCGAGGTATTCGGCAAGGTCGAACGCACGCCGCTGCCCCGAGGATTGATCCACCGCGATCTGCTTGAACGAGCGCACCAGTTCGGCACCGCGCCGGGTGTTGTTGCCGAGGATGTGCATGGTGACGTCGAGTTCGTCGAGCATCGACTCGACCCTGTCCGCGCTGAACGTGCCGGCGTCGTGCCACGCGCGCCAGTGGCGCAACTCGTTTTGCACGTGACTCGTCGCCGTCACGCAGATGCCCAGCGGTGTGTTGATTTCGTGCGCAATGCCGGCGACCAGTCCGCCCAGCGATGCGAGTTTTTCCTGGCGCACCAGTTCGGCCTGGGTATCGCGCAATTGGTTGAGTGTGTTGGTCAGGTCCTGGGTGCGCTCCTGCACGCGTCGTTCGAGCAGGGCATACGCTTGTTGCAGGGTTTCCGCCGAACGTCGCCGATGCAGGCTGTTGGCGACCTGCGAGGCCACGAAACTCAACAAATCCTGGTCGGCGGGCCCATACACGACGGCCGCATCGTAGCTTTGCACCACGATCACCCCGATGACCTCATCGCCGACGAACAAGGGAACGCCCAGCCAGCACACCGCCGGCGTTCCGGCCGTCTGCAACTCGATTTCGCCCTGCTGTGCGAGTGCGTACACATCCTCGGTCATGCCGCGCAAGGGCTTGCCGTGCCGGATCACGTATTCGCTCAGGCCGCGCCGCAAGGGTCGCGACGGCTGGCTGTGCTGGGTCGCATCGATGTAGTAAGGGAATTGCAGCGATGTTCGATTCGCGGACAGCAGCGCGATGAAGAAGTTCTTCGCGTTCAGCAATTCGCCGACCACCGCGTGCACGCGACGATAGAACGCGCTCTGGCTGATGTCGGCGGTGGCGAGTTCGGCGATCTGGAACAGCGCCTTTTGCAGGCGCTCGGCGCGCTGCCGCTCGACGATTTCCAGCTGTAGCACCTGGTTTGAATCGGCCAGTTCGATCGTGCGCAGGCGCACGCGCTGTTCGAGGTCTTGCTTGCCCTGCTTGCGCTCCAGCGCGGTCAGGATGTGCTCGGCGACGAATTCCAGCAGCGTCCTGTCGTCGGCCGAATAGCCGATTTCCTCGCGGTAGCTCTGCACCACGATCGCGCCGTGCGCATGGCCGTCGCGCAGCATCGGCACGCCGAGCCAGTCGTAGCTTTCAGGCCCGACGAGGACCAGCGGCCCGGAGAGCTGGATCAGCAGCTGCGGGGTGTTGCCCATCAGAGGCTTGGCGTCGCGCAACAGGTACCAGGTGAGCGAACGCTCCAGCGTATGCATCGGGATTTCGAGGTTGTCGCCGGGCGGCAGCGGATCCTCGGCATCGACGTAATACAGGAAGCGCAGGCTGTCGCGTTCGGCATTGTGCAGCACGATGTAGAAATTCTCGGCGTACATCAGCGTGCCGACGATCGCATGGATGCCGCGCAACACGTCGGACATGTCGCGATCGGAGCCGGCGAGATCGGAGATCGCAAACAGCGCACGCTGCAGACGCTCTGAACGTTCGAGACGCTGTAGCGAGGTTCGCAGTTCAGCCAGCTCCAGCACGCGGCACAGATGGTGCCCGGCGATCTTCAACTGCGCCGACGTCCCATCGACGAAACGCCGACCACCCGATGCCGTATCGAACGCGAGCAACAGGATGGCCGGATGCCCTTGGAACAGCGGGATCGCGAGCCGATGACCATCCGTCGAAAACAGCGGCAACGCCTGCCGGGCGGCATCGCGCGCCAAGGTCAGGCCCGGATCGTCGATCTGCGATACCGGCTCGCTTTGCGGACCCTGGGTCCCGTCCAACCCCCACAACACCGCAGCCGTCGTGCAGGCAGGCTCGACTTGCGCCATCCGCACAATCACCGCGGCGACCTCACGCGGAGTCGTCGCATCGGCCAGGCAACCCAGCAGTTCGAGATGCTGGGCAGCCGTGGCGGTGGTGGCGCCGGTCAGGCCCATCGGTGATACCGCCCAGTGGGAATCACGCACCCCTGCGTGTTTACCACAGATCCGAGCGCGTGGATTCGTTGGCTCGTCACAGTCCTGCAGGCTGCGGGAAGGGCAGGGCGCGAAGCCGCTATGACGACCCCTTCTCCAGCATGCGCGGCAGCCGCATCGTCACGTACAGGCCTGCGCCCGGCGTGCTGGCGACGCGGATCGTTCCGCCCAGTACGCTGGTCACTTGGTTGAACACGATGTGCGCGCCCAGGCCGGTGCCGCCGTTGCCGCGCTTGGTCGTGAAGAAGGGATCGAAGAGCCGCTTGAGATCGGCTTCGGCCATGCCAACGCCATCATCGGAAATCGTCAAGACGACATCCTTGCCGACCGCTTCGGCCTCGACCCGTATCAGCCCGTCCTGGCGGCCATCGAACGCGTGCAGCAACGCATTCATGATCAGATTCGTCACCACTTGCGACAGCGCGCCGGGAAAGCTGTCCATCCAGATGCCGACAGCGCATTCCACGTGCACCGTGCAGGGCGCGTGTTTCAGCTTGGGTTTCAGCGACAGCACGATTTCGTCGAGGTATTCGGCAAGGTCGAACGCACGCCGCTGCCCCGAGGACTGGTCCACCGCGATCTGCTTGAACGAGCGCACCAGTTCCGCACCACGGCGCGTGTTGTTGTCGAGGATGTGCATCGCAACGCCGAGATCGTCGAGCATCACGTCGATCTTCGTCGTATCGAAGGTGCCGGCTTCGTGCCATGCACGCCATTGACGCAACTCGCTCTGCACATGCGACGTAGCCGTCACGCAGATGCCAAGCGGCGTATTGATCTCATGCGCGATGCCTGCGACCAGCCCGCCCAGCGATGCGAGTTTCTCGTGGCGGACGAGCTCGTCCTGGGTGGCGCGCAACTGGTCGAGTGTGTTGGTCAGTTCCTCGTTGCGATGGCTCAATCGTTCGGCGGCCTCGCGCAGTTGGACATCGGCGTCGCGTCGCGACAGTGCGCTGGCGACGTGGGTCGCCATGTAGGCCAGCAACGCGAGGTCGTCCGCACTGTGGCAGATCGCCGGATCGTAGCTCTGCACGACGATCACGCCGTACACGCGCTCGGCGACGATCATCGGCGCGCCCATCCAGCTGGAAAAACCGAGATGACCCACCGCGCCCTGGATTTCGCCATCGAGTACCAGTTGCGCCCGACGTGCAGGGTCGATCAACTGCGGCTGCCGGGTGCGCACGACATACGACGTGGGCCCGCGCCAGATCGGAAAACGCTGGTCGGGCTGGTCGGCCTCGTCGAACGCATCGACGAGATACGGAAAGCTGATTTCCGACGCTTCCTCGTGGTGCAGCATGATGAAGAAATTACGCGCGTACAGCAGTCGCGACGTCACCTCGTGCACCGTGCGGTACACCTCGTCGAGCGACGCATCCGTTGCCGACAGCGCGGCAATTTCGTACAGGCCGCGCTGTAGTTCCTCCGCCTTGCGGCGATCCGCCACTTCAAGCTTGAGCTGGCGCGTGCGCTCGGTGATCGCATGCTCCAGCCGCTGGGTGGCGGTGAGCTTTTCCAGCATGGTCGAGATGTGATCGGCGATCTGTGCGAACAGCGCCACGTCCTCGTCGGTGTAGGTGCGGTCCGCGTGGTAGCTCTGGATGACCAGCGCGCCTAGGATCTGGCCATCGCTCAGGCGCAGCGGCATGCCGATCCAGTGCGCCGCGTCGGTACCGGTCTGCCACTCCGCCGATTCCCAGTTCCAGTGGCGCTGGGCGAATTCGGCCGACGTCAGGTTCAGTGGCTCGCCCTTGAGGATCACCCACGACGTCGGCGACTCGTCGACCGAGCGCAGCGGGAAACGGCGCGCCGGATCCTCCGCTGGATCGACCTCGTCGACGAAATAGGCGAAGCGGATCGTCGCATCGACGGGGTCGTACAGCGCGACGAAGAAATTCTCCGCATACAGGATGCGGCCGACCGCCTCGTGGGTAGCGGCGAGGAACGCATCGAGGTCGTGGCTCGTGCAGGACATCCGGCCGACATGCAACAGCATGGCCTGCACCGCTTCCAGGCGCCTGACCCGCATCCGCAGCTGCGCGTTGTCGTCCATGAAACTCCGGTTCCACCAACGATCGGGCCGGTTCCCCCGCGATGCCGGCGTTGGGGGGAGTCTCGCTGATTCGGTGCGGCATGAAAAGGAAATCAGGAGGGCTGTGCGCCGATGGCGCAGCTGGGCGGGCGCGTGCCCGATTCAGCTCATGCCGTCAGGTGCTGCATCTCATGAACGAATCGAGCCGGCATCGGCGTCTGAATCCTCCAAGTAATGCTGACCGGCTTCGAACCCTTGTGGTCGACGTGTTCAATCGGTCCTAAATAGACGAATGGCTCGGCCAGTCCATTGCGTTTTCTGTTCTCTCTCACGAACAAGAGAATCGTGTTTTCGTGTTTCTTGTGTTCGATGTAACGGATGGCTCTTGGCGATCCGCTCGCAACACTGGACTGTGACTGCCAATGAAATAGACGATCACTGATCGCGTAGTCCTCGTACATCGTAGTCGGAGAGAACTCACGGGAACTTTTGTTCAAGGTTACAAAAAGAGCGTCGGTGCGAATGTTCTGCATCCAATGATTGCCTGACTGCACATTGAAGCGCCTCTCCGCAGACCATGCTCCCATCGCTGCCAAAATCTCCCCGCGCGTATAGGTCGCGTGCAGACGCAGCGGTAGAGGAGCGCGTAACTCAGGCGATGAAGCATGCGTATCACATTCGCTATCGATGTAGTCGAGTAGTTGTGGTAAATCGTGTCGAAGAACTGGACTCTCCGCCACATAGTTGCGAAGAGCCGAGAGGGTAAAAGAAGGGGTGTCCTTCGGCAGAATCAGAGCACACAACATCAGGGTGAGCCGCGTACTATCAATCGCATGGCCTGCTAGCACGGAACGTAAGCCCGCAACGCGCAGATCATCATTGACCGATGCCACGCGCAGCAGTGCGTCTTGCTCACGACTATTAGCTGTCGCGACTGGCAGCAGACCGGCTGCGGAGGCCAACTCGTGCCAAGAGCATATGCGGAATAAGTCTTCTGGCTTGCGCTGACATTGGGTCAAGAATTGATGCAGGGATGGAGTGCGGCCAATGTCCTTTGCGAAATCTCGTAACAGTTGAGCCCATTCCGACTTGCCGCGACTCCCCAAGTGGCCGTTGATGTTCTCCAGAACATGGCGCATTGCCTGTTCTTCCAGCTCGAAGTGGCATCCTGCCGGCAGCCATGGGAAGCCTGCCATGACCTGTTCCCGCATGTCCGGCTGTGGCTTGGTCGAAAGGGCGCGCAGTCGATCATCGAAGCGAAAGCGCTTGTGCATGTGGCCGACGAAATCGAGAACAGTCAGACATTCCTTTCCGTCTGACTGACGCAGGCCGCGGCCCAGTTGCTGCAGGAAGACCGTCAGGCTCTCAGTCGGACGCAACAGCAGAACCGTGTCGAGTTCAGGAATGTCGATGCCTTCGTTAAAGAGGTCAACGGTAAACAACGCACGGATTCGCCCTTCACGAAGCGCTCTTGGAAGATCGATGCGCTCCTCCGATGAAGACTCTGAGGTCAGGGCATGGGAGACGAGGCCGTGCGCATTAAAGAAACTAGCCATGAACTCGGCGTGCTTGACGGAGACGCAAAATCCAAGGCACCGAATCGTGTTGCGATCAGTCACTCTCTCGTTCAACGCATCAAGTACTCGCTGCGCGCGAACATGATTGCCCGTAACGAGATTGTCGAGTTCGGCATTTGCATAGCCGCCTCTCGCCCACGAGACGTTGAAGAAGTCGACTGTGTCCGTGACACCGAAATAATGGAACGGCGCCAGCAGCTTTCGTTGAATGGCGTCGGGCAACCTGATCTCAGCACTGATGTGGTGACCGAAGAATTCAAAAACATCCCAGCCAGCGGCACCGGGCGTCATTCGTTCGGGCGTTGCAGTCATGCCAAGCAGAATCGACGGGTCAGCTGTTTCCAAAAGGCGCTGATATTGGGCCGCCGGCGCGTGATGGAATTCATCCACAACGACGTATTCGTAGTACGTGGAGTCTACGAACGATAGAAGTCCTTGACTGTTGATGCTCTGAATTGTCGCGAAGAGATGTTCGCGTTGATGGGGCATCTCACCTCCACCCAGCAAGGCGCCGAAGTTTGGGTCTCTTAGAACCGCACGGAAGCTTGCTTGCGCCTGCTTCAGCAATTCGATGCGATGCGCCACGAACAGCAACCGAGGTCGTCGATTGTGTTCCATGCGCAGCCTGCGGTAGTCAAACGCTGCGATCATGGTCTTACCGGTTCCAGTAGCAGCGACGATCAATTGGCGTTTTCGTTGATGCGCAGTCCGCTCCATCGCAAGGCGATCGAGAATTTCCTGCTGAAAGGTGTAGGGGCGCAGGTCAAAGCTGACGTCGATGTCATAGCGTCCCGCGCGCTGCTCGGCGATTGCGCGGCCGAGCTTGACGGAATCATCTGTTGTGAAGACTTCGAATTCAGGATCTTCCCAGTAGGCTTGAAACGTTCCGACGATGCGTTCGTAGAGGTAAGGCTGCTCGTGTTCGCTGATCTTGACCGTCCATTCGAGACCATCAGTGACAGCGGCGTTTGAAAGATTGGCCGAGCCCACATAAGCAGAACTAAAGCGGCTGCGACGATGTAGGACATAAGCCTTGGCATGCAGACGTGTGCGATGAGTGTCGTATGAGATACGAATCTCGCAGTTGTGTAGCGATGCCAGCCACTCGACCGCGCGAACGTCCGTCGCACCCATGTAGCTGGTGGTAATCACGCGGAGACGTTTCCCGTCGTCTGAAAATCGTTTCAGTGCGGTTTGTAGCAGCCTCAAGCCACTCCACTTGATGAAGCTGACGAGCATGTCAACACCATCAGCCGTTTCCAGCTCTCTCAACAATTGAGAGACGAGGGTTGGGTCAGTGCGTGCTCCTGTAAGTAAGGCACCCCAAGCGAGAGGAGCATCTGGACGATTGGGTGCATGGGTGCCCGGGCCCGCGGGCGACAAAGAAAGTAGTTCAAGCGGCTGAGCTGGCAGCAAGTACCCGGATAGATCCGGCTGATTTGCCGCCTCAGATAATGAGTTGATGGCGTGATTACACAGTTCGATCAGTTTATGAATCCGATCGCTTCCTCGCACTGCTGCCAATGCCGTCAGTGCAGCATCTCCGACATGTCTGCTGAGAATGCTCGCAGCCTCAGTAGGGTCGATAGCGCGTGTTTCTATTCTGGTTCGCAATTCGTCGAGCTGGCGCAGTTGCCGCTCAGTCTGAAGATCGATGACCTTTTCGTATGCCCCTTGATCCACGAATCATCCTCCGATGACCAACTGACCGTAGCATCTCATTGATCCAAGGTGTTTAGCCGCAGAGCCGTAGCTGGTTCCTCAACAATGGACATGCCGCCCGCCCCGCTCGCGTAAACTACGCACATGGATGTATCGCATTTGCTCGACGGGCTGAACCCGGCCCAGCGCGAGGCTGTCAGCGCGCCGCCGGGACATTATCTGGTGCTGGCCGGGGCCGGGTCCGGCAAGACGCGCGTGCTGATCCACCGCATCGCGTGGCTGCACGAAGTGCATGGCGTGCCCGTGCACGGGATTCTCGCGGTCACGTTCACCAACAGGGCCGCAGGCGAGATGCGCAACCGCGCGGGCGCCATGCTGCCCGGCGGCAGTCGCGGCATGTGGATCGGCACCTTCCACGGCCTCGCGCACCGGTTGTTGCGCCTGCACTACCAGGAAGCCGCGCTGCCGGAAAGTTTCCAGGTGCTCGATTCCGATGATCAGATTCGCTTGATCAAGCGCATGATCGCCGAACTCAACGTCGACGAGGCGCGCTTCACGCCGCGCCTCGTCGCGCACTGGATCAATGCGCAGAAGGACGAGGGTCGACGTCCGAAACATATCCAGCCCGGCGGCGACTACTACGGGCAGACCATGCTCGCGATGTACGACGCGTACCAGCAGCGCTGTCAGCGTGCGGGACTCGTGGATTTCGCCGAGATCCTGCTGCGCGCGCACGAACTGTGGCTCGAACACCCGGCCCTGCTCGCGCACTACCGGCAGCGTTTCGGGCAACTGCTCGTCGACGAATTCCAGGACACCAACAGCATCCAGTACGCGTTCATCCGCATGCTTGCGGGCGACACCGGCAAGGTGTTCGTGGTCGGCGACGATGACCAGGCGATCTACGGCTGGCGCGGCGCGAAGGTCGAGAACGTGCAGCATTTCCTGCGCGATTTCGCGCATGTCACCACGATCAAGCTCGAACAGAACTACCGCTCCAGCGCGACGATCCTCGGCGCGGCCAACGCGGTGATCCGCAACAACATGGATCGCCTCGGCAAGCAGTTGTGGACAGACAGCGGCGACGGCGATCCGGTCGATCTGTACGCGGCCTACAACGAGATCGACGAGGCGCGCTTCGTGGTCGGCCGCATCCAGCAATGGACGCGCGACGGCGGCAGTTACAGCGACGCGGCGATCCTGTATCGCAGCAACGCGCAATCGCGCACGTTCGAGGAAGAACTGCGCCGCGAGAACATCGCGTATCGCGTCTACGGTGGCGCCCGCTTCTTCGAGCGCGCCGAGATCAAGGACACGCTCGCGTATTTGCGGCTGGTCGCGAACCGCGCCGACGATGCAGCATTCGAGCGCGCGGTGAACACGCCAGTGCGCGGTATTGGCGGGCGCACGCTCGACGAGGTGCGCAAGTTCGCGCGCGAGAACGCGGCATCGATGTTCGAGGCGTCGATCGTCTTGTCCGGCGCTGGTCCGCTCGCGGGTCGGGCGCGCAATGCATTGCGCGTGTTCGTCGAACTCATCGATACGCTCGGTCGCGAGCTGCGCGACATGGACCTCAAGGAACAGGTCGATCATGTCCTGCTGCGCACCGGACTGCGCGAGCATTACGCCGCCGAATCGCGCGGCACGGTCGACTCGCGCACCGACAACCTCGACGAACTCGTCTCCGTCGCATCGCGTTTCGTGCGTCGCGATGAAGAAGAAAACGCGGGTATGTCCGACCTCGTCGCCTTCCTCGCGTACGCATCGCTCGAAGCCGGCGAAGGCCAGGCCGAAGTCGGCGAAGACGCGGTCCAGATGATGACCTTGCACAGCGCGAAAGGACTCGAGTTTCCGCTGGTGTTCCTCGCAGGGCTCGAGGAAGGATTGTTCCCGAGCAGCCGCTCGCTGGAGGAAGCCGGACGCCTCGCCGAGGAACGCCGCCTCGCCTACGTCGGCATCACCCGTGCACGCCAGAAACTGATCCTCAGCTACGCCGAAGTCCGCCGCATCCACGGCCAGGACAACTACGGCCAGCCATCGCGTTTCCTGCGCGAGATCCCCGCCGAACTGCTGCACGAAGTGCGCCCGAAGATCCAGCTCAGCCGCCCCGTGTACGGCGGTCGCGTCAGCGAACCCGCCCAATCGTCAACGCCCGGCCTGCGCCTCGGCCAACGCGTCGCGCATGCCAGCTTCGGCATCGGCGTGGTGATGGACGCCGAAGGCAGCGGCACGCACGCACGCGTGCAGGTGAACTTCGAAGCCGCCGGGCCGAAGTGGCTGGTGATGGCGTATGCGAATTTGGTGCCGGTTTAGCGACAACGCCGATACAGTCAAGCAATACTCGGCAATTTCGATTATGCACATTCAGTGTGAATGAGTGCGCATTGGCGATCCCATTCTTCGCATAATTTTCGAAAGGAACGACAGCGGTTGAAAGCCTCGTGCATATCCATCAGCGCCGTGAAAGCAGGCTGGTCAGTCGTTTCACCATAGGTGTTGTCACTCATACGAGTGCTCAGCCAGCCCTTCGCATCTCGTGGCTGCTCGGGATCGACCGTTAGATCAATCGCATCAATCGAGAGCCCGCGACGATTGTTCAACGAGGCCGCCGCACCGATAAACCAAGCCTCAAATTCCCGATTTGCTAGAACGACAGAGATTGATCGATGTGGCAGCACTTGCCTAGCACGAGCCAAAATTTCAGAGCCTCGTGAGGCTGGGCAATCGTCATCGGCGTCCAATAGAATCAAAACCCAGCCGTCGTCCCCGCATTTGCTACCTGCCAATTGCAAATGACGGTTGAACTCGTCCTCACGGTTAAGGAAACGATCTCGGTGTACTCGTATCGGAAGAGGAACATCTACATACATTTGCGAAGGTCGCCAATCTGCAAGCCGACGCAGCAACAGTGGCACCGCTTTTACTTCGCCATGCCCTTCGACTATGCAAGAAACGCGGGTCAAGCCGTTACTCCATCAAATAGCTCCTGCTGATGGGATGTCTGTTCGAGGATAGAAGCGGGATCAGGTTGGAGCTGACCCAGTTTAAGCAGCTCACCTGCTGAAAAAAGATGGCTGCGAATGGCTTCGCGCGCGGCTAAGTCGATTCGTGCGAGCTTGCTTTCGCCGGCTTCGGAGACTACGGCGAGAATCTGATTGTCTTGAACCGAGACATCGTCTAGCAGGTCTGGACTATGACTCGTGACAATTATCTGCGTCTGCTTGGAAGCTCGTCCGAGGGCCTCACGGAGCGCCGCGCTAGCGCCGGGATGCAACGCCGTTTCAGGCTCTTCGATGCCGATCAAAGTGGGCGCGAAATCGCTGTTGCTTTGAAACAATGCGGTCAATACACCTAGAGCACGTAATGTGCCATCCGACATGTTTTGTGCAGCGAAACGCCAAGGGTCTCTAGCACCAGGCACATCCTGACGAAACTCCAAAGTCTCCATTGGCCCGACTTGAACTCGCTTCACTGCATGCACAGTGGGCACCACCGTCTGCAAGTATTCCTCAATGATGCGCAATGCTAGGGGATTTACTCGCTCAAGATGACCGATGACGCTGGCAATATTCTCTCCTACTGGTTTCAGCAATCGCCCTTCTTGAGGATTCTGTAACTCACGCATCAGTTTTGGATTCAGGTTATAGAATCCCATTGCGGTAAGAGCATCGAAGATCGGTCTAAACGCACTTAATCCGGATAGAGCTACCAAAGCTAGGCGATCCTTGGTCAATGCAGGTAAAGTAGGTTCGCTACTAGCCTTAACTTGACCGCGTTCGATGCGATAGAACGGCCCTTTCCCCGGGCTACCGAGACGGTACTCCTCGGCTTGAACCTCGAACCCGCGATTCTTTAGTGCACCAACGTTGAATGCGTAGTGACCATCTTGGCCACCAAGGCTGAATTCAAGTCGGATGCCGAAATTGGTGGGGTGGCCAGCAGAGCGTCGACGCACTTCACCGAGACCACCACGCAGATTAAGTGCCTGATCTAAAGAGCTGGTCAACGCATCCGACACCAGATGCAATGCATCGACAAAATTACTCTTGCCGGCGCCGTTAGCACCCACCAAATAGGTCAGAGGACCGAGCCTCACGTCACACTGACCAATGCTGCGGTAGTTACGCAGAACTACACGGGTAATAAATTGCGACGCGCTCATTCAGCTAGGCCCCATGGCAATCAGCAAATGATACCAGTGCGAGCAAGAAAGACTGTTGCTGACTTGCAAGGCCGAAAGTCAGTCGTGGCCTTCCGGCGCAACGCATAAGCTGATGCCGCTGATCTCAGCATACCAATAGCATGGATCATATTGGCTGGCATCAGCCGCACATATCATCGAACATCCACCCGGAGCCGCCCATGACCGCATCCCCAACCACCGTCTCCACCGTCGCCGACCTCCTCAGCGCCATCGCAGACGCGGACAACGATCAGATCGTCGTGAGCGGCCGCATCAGCGATATCACCGCACTAAGCCTCGCGTCCGGGTAGGTGTTGCAAGACGGGGAAGGCGATGCGGCGCGGGTGTTCGTCGCAGGCCGCGATGGGATACAACTGAAGCGCGACAACCAGATCCACGCGCTGCACATCGCGGTATCGCCGGATCGGCGCCCCGGCATCAATCCTCCGTCCGGATGACACAATGGGCGCATGAGCGACCAGACCCTGATCGGCGACCACACCATCCCGATCCCCCCAAGTGAAGGCGCAGGCGGTCGCATCGGCCCATTCAAGATCCTTCAGCAGATTGGCGAGGGCGGATTCGGGTCGGTGTTCGAGGCCGAGCAGGAACATCCGGTCAAGCGTCGGGTCGCGCTCAAGATCATCAAGCTCGGGATGGACACGCGCGAGGTGATCGTGCGCTTCGAGGCGGAGCGGCAAGCGCTTGCGCTGATGGATCATCCGAACATCGCGCGCGTGCTCGATGCGGGGGCGACCGACAGCGGTCGGCCTTACTTCGTGATGGAGCTCGTCAAGGGCGAGCCGATTTCGAGTTACTGCACGCGCAACAAGCTGTCGATCGTGCAGCGCCTGCAACTGTTCGACCAAGTCTGCGCAGCGGTGCAGCATGCGCACACCAAGGGCATCATCCACCGCGACCTGAAGCCGAACAATGTGCTGGTCAGCACGCAGGACGACGAACCGTTCGCGAAGGTCATCGACTTCGGCATCGCCAAGGCGACGAGTGGACGGTTGACCGACAAGACCCTGTTCACCGAGCAGTTCCTGATGATGGGCACGCCGCTCTACATGAGCCCGGAGCAGGCCGAGGGCAGCGCCGACATCGATACGCGCACCGACATCTACGCGCTCGGCGTGATCCTCTACGAATTGCTGACCGACACCACGCCGATCGATTCAAATTCGCTGCGCGCTGCCGGTTATGCGGAAGTGCAACGGATCATCCGCGAAGTCGAGCCGCTGCGACCAAGCGCGCGCTTGTCGAAAACGATCGCCATGAAGCTCGGCGCGGAGGCCAAGCCGAGCGACGAATCGCGCAAGTTGACGCGCATGTTGCGCGGCGAGCTCGACTGGATCGTCATGAAGGCGATCGAGAAGGATCGCTCGCGCCGCTACGAGACGGCGAACGCGCTGGCGACGGACGTGCGCCGGTATCTCGCGGGCGAGCCGGTGCTGGCAGCGCCGCCGAGCGCGGTCTATCGCATGCAGAAATTCGTGCGTCGCCACAAGGGAACGGTCGCGGCGGCCTCGTTGATTGCGGTGTCGCTGGTGGTGGGGCTCGTCGGCTTCGCATGGCAGGCGCGCATCGCGCAGCAACAGGCACGCCTCGCGCAACAGCAGACGCACATCGCGCAGCAACAGACGCAACTCGCCCAACAAAGCGCCGACGAACTGGAGCAGGTCGCGAAGTTTGAAGCGACCATGATCGGCCAGGTGGACCCGACCCAGGCCGGGAAATTGTTGTCCGACGATGTGCAGGCCAAGTTCGCGGCGGCGTTGGTCAAGGAAGGTATGCCAGAAGCTCAGCGCGCGGTGCAGATCGCCGCAGTCGCCGGTCTGTGGCAACGCGTCAACGCCACCGATGCGGCGCGCGACCTGATCGACAATACGATCCTGAAACCTGCCGTGGCGGAGATCGACAAGCAGTTCAAGAACCAGCCGAAGGTGGATGCCTACCTGCGGCAGACGCTCGCCAGTCGTTACGCCCAGTTGGCGCTGTTCGACGCCGCGATGCCGCTGCAGGAAAGTGCGCTGGCGACGCGCCGCCGCGTGCTGGGCGATGACAGCGCGAACACCGTCGGCTCGATGCTCGAGATGGGTTCACTGCTCAACAACCAGGGCCGGCCCGCCGAGGCCGAGCACTACGTTCGCGAGGCAGCGGGCAAGATGCGAAGCATGTTCGGCGAAGACGACCCGAACACCTTGCATGCGCTGTCGCTGCTCGGACTCGTCCTCTACAACGACGGCAAGCTGGGCGAGGCGGAGACGTCGTACCGCGAAGTGCTGGCGATCCAGCGTCGCGTGCTGGGCAACGACGACGAGGACTTGCTGGCCCAGATCCACAACCTCGGCCTGCTGTTGATGTACCAGCACAAGCTGGCCGAAGCCGAGCCTTTCCTGCGCGAAGCGGTCGAAAAAATGCGGCGTACGCTGGGCGACGACCATCCGAATACCCTGATGGCGATCTGCAACTACGGCTACGTGCTCGAGCGCGAAGGCAAGCTGGACCAGGCCGAGGTGTACGAACGCGAAGCGTTGACCAAGTCGCGCCGCGCGCTGGGCGACGACCATCCGGTCACCCTGGTTGCTGTCATCCTGACCGGAATGGTGCTGGAGAAAAAAGGCGAACACGCCGAAGCCGGGAAACTGCTCGCTCCGATGGACGCGACGACACGCACGGTGTTCACCGGGAGCAATCTGTTCCTGCGCGCGACGTTCCTGATCCAGCTTGGTCTGGCGCACACCGGGCTGGGCGACTATGCCGCTGCGGAAGCCGAACTGCTCGATGCGCAAGCCATCTTGCAGCAGACCCACAACGTGACGCACGCCGACGACATCCGCGATTGCACGCGCGCGATCGTCGCGTTGTACAGCGCATGGAATACAGCCCAACACGGCAACGGCTACGACGCAAAGGCAGCCGAATGGAAAGCGAAACTGGACGCGCTCGGCACGTCCAATCCTGCTGCGGCCGCAGTGCCAGCATCGAACGCGAATTGACATGACGACCCAGGAACACTCCGCGCTGGACGGTACCCAGGACGATCCGGGTCCGGTCAGTTTCAACGAAGCGTTGAAGGTCTGGTTCCGGATCGGTTGGCTGAGCTTCGGCGGGCCGGCGGGACAGATCGCGCTCATGCATCGCGAGCTGGTCGAGCAACGACGCTGGATCAGCGAGCCGCGCTTCCTGCATGCGCTCAACTATTGCATGTTGCTGCCCGGCCCCGAGGCCCAGCAGCTGGCGATCTACATTGGATGGCTGTTGCACCGCACGCGCGGCGGCATCGTTGCTGGCGCGCTGTTCGTGATCCCGGGCATGCTGTTGCTGGGCGTGCTGAGCTGGTTGTACGTACGGTTCGGCAACGTGCCTCTGGTGTCGGCCCTGTTCTTCGGCCTCAAGGCGGCGGTGCTCGCGGTGGTGATGGAGGCAGTGTTGCGGGTCGGGCGGCGCGCGCTCAAGACGCATTTCCTGGTTGGCCTGGCCGGCGCAGCATTCCTGGCGATTTTCGTGCTGCACATGCCGTTTCCGTTGATCGTATTCGGCGCAGCGCTGACTGGATGGATCGTCAGCCACGCGGTTCCACAGTGGTTGCCCGCGATGAAGAAAGACGATGCGGAGAGCGATCGCAAGTACGTGATCGACCGCATGCTGGCGAGCGGGGCAGGCACGCATATCCGCGCCTCGTTTCCGCGCCTCATGCGGATCGTGGCGGTCTGCGGAGCGTTGTGGTTCGCGCCGGTGCTGATGGTCGCGTACTGGCTGGGTGCCGACCACATCATCACCCGCGAGGGCCTGTTCTTCAGCAAGTCCGCCGTCGTCACGTTCGGCGGCGCGTATGCGGTGCTCGCCTATGTGGCGCAGCGGGCGGTCGATGGTTTCGGATGGCTGCATCCCGGCGAAATGGTCGATGGCCTCGCATTGGCGGAAACCACGCCCGGCCCCTTGATCATGGTCCTGCAATTCGTCGGCTTCGTGGCGGCGTATCGCAATCCCGGCCTGCTCAATCCGTGGATGGCCGCTGTCCTCGGCGGCGCGATGACGACTTGGGTGACCTTCGTGCCCTGCTTTCTCTTCATCTTCGCGGGTGCGCCGTACGTCGAGGCCTTGCGACGTCATCACGGGCTGCACGCGGCGCTGTCGGCGATCACCGCAGCGGTCGTCGGCGTCATCTTGAACCTGTCAGTCTGGTTCGCACTGCACACACTGTTCGGCCAGACCGAGGCATGGCGATTACCCCCCATTCAACTGGATGTCCCGGTGTGGCACACGCTCGAACCGGGCGCGTTGATGCTGTCGATCGCAGCTCTGACAGCGATGCTGCGATTCAAGCTCGGCCTCGGCTGGACGCTGCTCGGGAGCGCCCTGTTGGGATCTGCCTATTGGTGGTTGCGCCACGCCGTGTAGTGGGCTGGGCGTTCACTGCCGGAAACGCTTCGTGGTGGCGCAGGGACGCACGGCGCTTTGCAGGAGCGTCGCCTTCGATCAACCTGCAAGGTCGTCGAGGATCGGGCAGTCCGGCCGCTGATTTCCACGGCAATGCATCGATAGATCGATCAATGTCCGCTGCATGGCCTGCATCTCGCGGATCTTCTCGCCGAGTTCGGCTGCGTGCGCTTGCGCCAGCTTTTTCACTTCCGAACTCGCGCGATGCTGGTCGCTCCACAGGGCGAGCAGGGTTTCGATCTGCTTCATCGAAAAACCGAGGTTGCGCGAGCGCTTGATGAAGCGCAGTCGGTGCAGATCGGTGTCGGCGTACAGCCGGTAACCGGCGAATGTGCGGCTGGCCTTGGGGATCAGGCCGACGCCCTCGTAGTGCCGGATCATCTTCGCGCTCACGCCGGTCGCGGTCGAGGCATCGCCGATGTTGTGGAAGCCTTGCTGCTTCGCATCGGCCAGTTCGGGTCGCTGTGCTTGCCTGACCATATCGTCGATTCCTTCGTAGTTCGTCGTTACCGCCACGTGTCGATCCTAAACCTCGCCGCCATGACAAGGTCAATGATCGCGCGCCGGAAAAATAGTTCGCTGTTGCTGTTGACCTTCCAACAGGGTCAAGGCTCAGCCTTCACTCAACGGCAATATCGCCGTGTCTACCGGGAGAGGATCATGGATACCGCCAACAACAAGAAGACCTGTGCGTGCTGCAAGTGCAATGGCTGCAAGTGCGCTGCGTGAGCCGCCGGCGGGAGGCGCGACGGGGAAGGGGTCGTGAGGCCCCTTTCCTTTGCAGGATCCTGCAGCGGATCGGCGAGGGCGGTTTCGGATCGGTGTTCGAGACCGAACAGGAACGCGGTAGCCATTGACGCGGCATGTAACATGCAAACCTTGACAGGATCAGGAAGACGAATGCCGCGATCCTCACGGGCGACGGCCCTACTCTGCATCTGTATCGCATCCGCCGCGGCGCAGGCAGCAACGCCGCAGGTGAAGGATGCGGCCAAACCCGATGATGGTGCGGTGCTGCGCGCGCAGGCTCGCCAAGCCTATCCGTCGCTGCTCTACGTCGACCGCTATCGCGCGCGCTTTCCCGATGAAGCCCAGGGAGCGACGCCGTTCTGGTCGGCGGATGCACCCACTCCGGCCATCGCGCAATCCGACGACCTGGTCCGTGCGCTCGCCGGACTCGAAGACCAGCACGTCGCATTGATCGGACCGAAAGCAGGGAAAACGGAAACGCTGGGCGCGCTGTTCCGCACGTCGACCGACGGCAGCATGATCGCCTGGCGGGTGTTCGATGCGAGCGCGAAAAACGCGGGCATCGCGGTCGGGGACCAGGTTCTCGCCATCGACGGCATGCCGACCGGCGCATGGCTGCATCGCGCGTCCGCACTGACGTTCGGCGGCAACCGCAGGGGTCGCTACGCCGAGGCGGCGCTCGACGTCGGCCTGGGTACGCCGATCGTCCACCGGACCGCGCAGCTCGGCAGCGATGTGAATTTGCTGGTGCAGGCGGCAAACGGTTCCGTCCGCACCGTCGGGTTGCACTACCAGCCGATGGACGAGCAGCGCGCGACCGCGATGGCGACGGCCATCGACCAACCCGATCTTCCCGAGGTCATCGATGCGCATGGAACGCGCGTCGGGACGCTGCGGTTCGGCGCGTTCGCGCCGCAGTACGACCCGGTGTTCGTGAAGGCGTCCGACCTGGAAAGCGGGAAGCCCGGCGCGACCGACGACCAGGCGATGCTGGCCGGCTATTGCGCCGTCGTCGGCGCGTTCGTCGAGCGCTTCGACGCCGTCGCGCGCAAGTCCGACGTGGTCGTCATCGACCTGCGCGGCAACCTCGGCGGCTTCGACCGCCTTGCGCGCCTGGAAACGGATGCGATCGTCGCAACGCCCACGCCACCGACGTTCGACCTGTTTGCAAGCGGCAAGCAGGGCAAGCTCAGGCTTGCGGTTGAACAACGCGATCCGTCCTGCGGACACGCGACGCAACAGCGTCCGATCGTCGTCCTCGACGATGCCGGCACGCGTTCGGGAGGCGAGTTCATGGCCGCGTGGCTCTGGTCATCCGGAGCGATCGTCGTCGGCGAAAGCACCGCAGGTGCCGGCGGCGGGTTCGAATTCAACGGCGGCGCGGGCATCGACCTGCCGGCGTCCGGCTTGCGCGTGCGCATCAGCGGGGACTTCACCGTGTTCGACCCGAAGGCGCAGCTTGCCGATGGAGACGTCGCGGAGGAGGCGATCGTTGCGCAGGTCGCGGCGGACGGATTCGCACCGAGCCACGACCGGCCGTTCGCGATCCAGTCCGTCGGTCTGCGCCCGGACATGCCGACAGCGACGACGCTCGCGGACCTGCGCGATGGCGGCGTGGCGGAACTCGACACGGCGATCGCGAAGCTTCGCGACCAGCATCGCCTGTCACCAGGACACGCGGCGGCCGAAGCGCATTGATCCATGGCGCGAACGCGTCGGCTGGGCAGTCGGTCAATCCTCCGAGGTCACCACGCCGGCGCTGCCGTGCATGTCGAAGAACAGGGCCATGAATTCCGGCACGGTCTGCTTGCGCTGCCAGTCGCGCTGCAACTCGCAGAACAGCTGGGTGACGCTGATCATCTTCGCGCCGGCCTGTTCGATGCGGCGCAGGGCCATGTCGTGCGCGGTGACCGACGTGCCGCCCACTGCATCGACGACCGCGTACACCTCGTAGCCGTCCCTGAGCGCGTCGAGGGCCGGAAATGCCAGGCAAGCCTCGGTCCATAGCGCCGCCATGACCAGCTTCCGTCGACCGGTCGCCTCGACCGCCTTGCGGAATTCCACGTCCTCCCACGCATTGATCGTGGTGCGGTCGCAGGTCGGAAACGCCTCGAGCAGCTTGCGCAGCAGCGCGATCGGCGGCTTGTTGACGCCGGTACCGACGTTGACGGTGGAATGCACGATCGGCAGCCCGTAGATCACCGCCGCGTTCGCTGCGCGCACGATGTTGTTGACCAGGCGCTGCCGCTCCATCGAGCCGATCGAGTTCACCTGCACCGGCTGGTAGTCGATGACGATGAAGGCCGCGTTTTGCGGAGTCAGCAGGTGGTCGTTGACGGGATCGCGGATGGGTTCGCTTGCCATGATCCCGCTCGCTTGCAGGTGGCCGATGCAACCCGGCCATCCGCTGCCGAAGCCCGTTTCGACCGATCCTGAATTCTGTCCCCGGCTGGCAGGAAATGCACGTCTTCTGTCATTCCTGCTATGCCGCGTTCTTCAACAATGATCCCACGGCATCCGCCGTTCGACACGGGAATCATCATGCATCGACATCTTCGTTCCTCGCTCATGGCCGCGGTCGTCGCGCTTGTTTCGGTGGGCACGATGGCGGCGATCGCCGCCGGGCAGGGCGCCATGCCGCAGCTGCTTTCCGGAGCGCCGCTCGCGGGCGACGCGCAGTTTGGAAAGATCGCCGCTTACGTTGCGCGGTTCGGCCGCACGCGTCCGGTCATTGCGATCATCGGCGAGAACAGCGGCACCGAACTCACCGACTATGTGATTCCGTACGGTGTCCTTGCGCAATCGGGCGTCGCCGAGACGATCGCCGTCGCGACGCAGCCCGGCCCGATCGCGATGCGGCCGGCGCTTCACATCCAGCCGCAGGCCACGATCGCGGAATTCGACGCGCGCTTCCCGGACGGCGCGGACTACGTGATCGTCCCGGCGGTCGGCAAGCGCAACGATCCGGCGCTGCTCGCATGGATCGCCGCGCAGGGCGCGAAGGGCGGCACCATCGTCAGCATCTGCGACGGCGCGCTCGTCGTCGCCGGCACCGGACTCATGAAAGGTCATCGCGCCACCGCGCACTGGGCCACACAAGGCCTGCGCGCGAAGGAGTATCCGGACACGCAGTGGGTGAAGAACGTCCGCTACGTCGCCGACGGCAGGATCGTCTCCAGCGCCGGCATCAGCGCCGCGATCCCGACCTCGATCGCGCTCGTCGAAGCGATCGCCGGCCACGACCGCGCCGCGTCACTCGCCGAGGAACTCGGCGTCGTCGACTGGAGCACGGCGCATGATAGCGACGTGTTCCTGCCACGCTTCGGCGTCAACCTCATGGCATTCGTGCGGACGACCTACACCAATGCACGCCTGCACAGGATGCAGGGCATCGGCGTGCCGGTCGCGCCCGGCGTCGATGAGATCGCCCTCGCGCTCACTGCCGACGCATGGTCGCGTACCGGTCGCAGCCACGCCTATGCGCTGTCCGCATCCGCCGCGCCGTTGCAGACCCTGCACGGGCTGACCGTGCTGCCGGATCGCGTGGTCGGCGGCGTGAATCCCGTCGACCACGCGCTGCCTGCGTTCGATGCGACGCCCGTGGGGCGCGTGCTCGACGAGGCGCTGGCCGGCATCGCCGCACGCTTCGGTCGTTCGACCGCGTATGGCGTCGCGCTCGACTTCGAATATCCGGGCTTCGGGAAATGAGCATGATCACGACAAGAACGACGCGTCGTGTCGTCCTGCTCGCGCACGACCAGATGAACCTGCTCGACCTCGCCGGTCCGCTACAGGCGCTGTCCACCGCGAGCAAACGCTTTGCCGGCAACGGCCCGGCGCTGTACGAGACCATCATCGCTTCCGTCGAGGGCGGACTCGTCGCGACCAGCGCCGGCCTGCCGATCATGACGGTGCCGCTGTCCGCGCTGGACGGCATCGCGATCGACACGCTGATCGCGCCGGGCGGCAGCAAGGACGACGAAATGCACGCGCCGCCGCAACTGGTCTCGTGGATCGCGCGGCGCGCGCCGGACGTGCGTCGGTTGTGCTCGGTCTGCACCGGCGCGTTCCTGCTCGCTGCCGCCGGCAGCCTCGACGGGCGTCGCGTCGCGACGCACTGGGACTGGGTCGCGCGGCTGGAAAAGCTGCATCCGGCGATCCGCGTCGATGCCGACCGGATCTTTATCCAGGACGGATCGGTGTGGACATCGGCCGGCGTCAGTGCGGGCATCGACCTTACGCTCGCATTGATCGAGGAGGACCATGGGCACCGCGTCGCAATCGAGACCGCGCGCCAGCTCGTGATGTTCATCAAGCGCTCCGGCGGGCAATCGCAATTCAGCGTGCCGCTCGCCGCGCAGTCGGACGCGAGTGGCAGGTTCGCCGACCTGCACGTGTGGATCGCCGCGCACATCGCCGACGACCTCGGCATCGAGCGCCTCGCCGGACAGGCCGACATGGCCCCGCGCACGTTCGCGCGCGCGTATGTCGAAGCGCACGGCCGCACCCCGGCCAAGTCCGTCGAAGCCATGCGCATGGAAGTCGCCTGCCGCGCACTCGAAGAGACCGACCTGCCGCTGAAAACCATAGCCGCGCGCTCCGGTTATGCGAACGAGCAAAGCCTGCGCCGCGCGTTCCAGCGCCAGCTCGGCGTCGGCCCGATCCAGTACCGCGAGCGGTTTTCGGGGCATGGCGATGCGGCAGCGAAGGATCCGGTCGCGACGGCCGGGGCGCGGTGATGTCCTGTCTCATCGGGGTCGTGCTTGCACTGGTCGTCGCGTTGTTTGCGCGGATCGTCGGCCTTGACCGGGACCGCGCGTTCATCCCACCGTGCTGGTCGTGGTCGCGTCGTACTACGACCTGTTCGCGGTCATGGGCGGTTCGATGAAGGCCATCCTGGTCGAGTCGTCGGTGACCGCGGTCTTCCTCGTTGCCGTCGTCCTCGGCTTCAAGCGCAACCTGTGGATCGTCGCCGCCGCGCTGCTCGCGCACGGGTTGTTCGATCTCGTCCATGGGCATCTCATCGCCAATCCGGGCGTGCCGGCCTGGTGGCCGCCGTTCTGCCTCGCCTACGACGTGACGGCTGCGGCCTGGCTTGCGTCGTTGTTGCGGCGATTGGGCAATGCGAGGGCAGGCGCCAGGGTGAATTGACCGCCTGCGCCCCGTTGCGACCTCGGCCGTGACGTCGCAACGATGCGCATGGAAGCGCGATGTGGAGCCCGATACATCGCCCCATGCGCTGGACGCGCGCTTGGCCAACGACAACGATCCACCCGATCCCTCCGCGACGAAACAGGAGGGAAACGCAAGACGGATGGATGGATGCCGATCCGTTGAAGACGGCTCGCGAGGTCGGTGACGCTTTCGGAGGCTTGTTGCAGTCAGTGGCCACGAGCGGTTCCCGGGCCGATGAACCCCGCAGCCGGAAAAGAAGCCCGCATGGTTATCATGCGGTTTCGGAATCGGGTTGCGGAATGCAGACGCATCTTTCGGCTCGCCGCTTCGCAGGCATCCAGGGACGACGCATCGCGTATCGCGTGGCCGGTCGCGCGGATGGATCGCCGATCGTGCTGATCCACGCATTGGCCAGCCGCTCGGACAGCTGGGACCGGACCGCGGGAGCGTTGGCGGAGTCGGGTTTCCGGGTCATCGCCCCGGACCTGCGGGGACATGGGGGCAGCGCCTGGGCGGCGTCCTATGCGATGGCGGATTTCGTCGACGACCTGATCGCCATGCTCGATGCGATGCACCTCGACCGGGTGGACCTGATCGGCCATTCGCTGGGCGGCCATCTCGCGCTACGCATCGCGGCGTGCGCACCGCATCGGGTTCGTCGGCTCGTGATCGAGGCGACGCCAGTGCCGCCGCGCGATGACGTCGATGCCGCGAACCTGCGTGCGCAGGACTCCGCGCCGTCGTGGCGGCGCGCGCTGCGCACGCTAGGCATGGGACGCATGCTGTGGCGCGTGCTGCGCGGGCAGTTCGACATCCGCGCGAGTGGACCGGTCATCCGCGCGCTGCGGTCGCCGATGCCGCAGTGGTGGTCCGACCTGGCGTCTATCGGCTCGCCCAGCCTGCTGCTTGTGGGACGCAATGACGGCGGGATCAGCGGACGGATCGGGCTGCTGTTGGCCGGCCTCCCCGGATCGCGGGCGATTTTCCTCGGCGACGGCCACCACCTGCATGCCGAACATTTCGATGCATTCATGGCCGAGGTGTCGCCGTTCCTCGCCGCGGATGTGCCGGCGCCTGCGCGCGCATCCGGCGCCCGGCTGGCCACCGCGGGCTGACAGGCATCGCGGTCAGCCGCCCCCGGCGGTCGCCCGGCAGCCAATGCGCCAGCGGTGCAGGGCGGCCGAGCAGGTAGCCTTGTCCCAGCCTGCAACCCAGCGCGAGCAGCACGGCGCGCTGCTCTTCGGTCTCGATGCCTTCGGCGACCACGGTCATGTCCAGCGCCTGCGCGAGTGCGAGCACCGCGGCGACCACGGAGGCGCTGCTGCTCCTGCCTTCCTTGCCGAGTTCGGCCACGAAGGCGCAGTCGATCTTCAGCATCTGTAGCTGGAAGGTGTGCAGGTAGCTCAACGATGAGTAGCCGGTGCCGAAATCGTCCAGCACGGCACCGATGCCTTCGTCGCGGAGCTGTTCGAGGGTGGCGCGCACCTGGTCGGGATGCTCGATCAGCGAGCCCTCGGTGAGTTCGAGCAGCAGGCACTCCGGCGGCAAACCCGTGCGTTCGAGCGTCTTCAGCAGGCGCGGACCGAATTCGGCGCGGCGGAAATGGCGCGGCGAGACGTTGATGGTCAGGTGCATGCCGCTGCCGACCAGCCGGGTCGCCAGCCCGCAACTGAGTTCGTACATCCGCCAGTCGATCGCTTCGATGCTGCCGTTGTCTTCGGCGACTTTCAGGAATGCGCCCGCGGCGAGCACGCCGCGGGTCGGATGGTTCCAGCGGATCAGCGCTTCGTAGCCCGTGGTTTCACCGGTGTACAGGCGGATGATTGGCTGGAACCAGGGTTCGAACTGGTCGTGTTGCGACGCCACGCGCAGCTCGCCCTCCAGCTGCAGCACATCGTGTGCGGCCTGCTGCATCGATGCGTCGAACAACTCGAAACGCGCGCGGCCGAGGTTCTTCGCGCGGTACATCGCGGTGTCGGCATCGCGCAGGACTTCGTCGGCCAGATGATGACGGTCGTCGCCGACAGCAATGCCGATGCTCGCCGAGAACACAAGTTCGGTTTCGCCCAGCGCGAAGGCTTTGGCCATCGCGGCGAGGATGCGTTGCGCGACTTTCACCGCGGTCGCAGGGAGCGGCACGTCCTCCAGCAGGATCGCGAACTCGTCGCCGGACAGCCGTGCGACCACGTCCTCATCGCGCACGCAGGTGAGCAGCCGGCGCGCGACTTCCTTCAGTACGGCATTGCCAACGAGATGGCCGAGGCTGTCGTTGATGACTTTGAAGCGGCCCACGTCCATGAACAGCAGCGCGCAGCATCGTTCGAGGTCGCGCCTGATGAGGCCGAGCACACGTTCGAGGCGATCGCGCAGATAGCCGCGATTGGGCAGGCCAGTCAGCGCGTCGTGCATGACTCGACGACCCGTGCGCTCGACAACTATCCCGTCGCCGACGCGCTGTACGAACTCGCGAGTTTCGTGACCTGGTGGGGAGAGCGGCCGGCTGCACCGTGACGGCACGCACATGACGGCCCATCGCGTCGAGCGTGCGTGGGGTTGCGGAACGGCAGGCTGCGTTAAGCGGCTGGCGCTGTCGGAGCCAGGAATCGTGCTTTGAAGACGTCCGCCGGTACCGGCTTGCTGAACAGGTAGCCCTGCATCTCGTCGCAACGCAGCAACCGCAGCAGGCGCGATTGCTCTTCGGTCTCGACGCCTTCAGCGACGACCTTGAGTTTCAGCGAATGCGCCAGGTTGATGATCGCCGAGACGAGCGACAGCCCTTCGGGTCCCGCGGTCATGTCGATGATGAAGGAGCGGTCGATCTTCAGCGTGTCCACCGGCAGCTTGGACAGGTAGCTGAGCGAGGAGAAGCCGGTGCCGAAGTCGTCGATGGCGATGGTGACGCCCATCGCGCGGATCGCATCCAGGCTCGCGATGCTGTGCTTGACGTTTTCCATGATCAGGCTTTCGGTGATCTCCAGTTCCAGACCATCCCGGGCATGTGCGTCGATGCCCAGCACCTGTTCGATCTCGGCGATGAAGCCGCGATTACGCAGCTGCAGCGGTGAGACGTTGACCGCGATGCGCACAGCCGCAAGGCCCGCGTTACGCCAGCACAGGTAGTCCTCGATCGCCTTGCGCAGCGCCCACTTTCCGACTTCATGGATCAATCCGGTCTCTTCCAGGATCGGGATGAACTGGAGAGGTGGGACAAGGCCGGATTGTGGATCGTTCCACCGGATCAGCGCCTCCGCGCTCGTGAGCAGGCCGCTGTCGAGGTTCACCTTGGGCTGGTAATGCAGCACGAATTCATCTTTGTCGAGCGCATGCCGCAACCTGTTCTCCAGCGACAGGCGTTCGGCGACGCGCTCGGTCATCTTCTGGGTGAAGAAGAGATAGCGCTCGCCACTCGTCTTGGCCTTCTTCAGCGCCGCTTCCGCGTGGCGCAACAGCGCGTCGGCGTCAGTGCCGTCATCGGGGAACAGGGCGATGCCGACCTTGACGAAGATTCGCAGGTCGTGGCCTTCAACCCGGAAGGGCGCACGGAACGCCGCGTCCAGCCGCTGCTCGGCATAGCGACCGACCTGCTCGACGTTGTCCATGCCGGTGGCGACGATCGCATAGCGATCCGCCCCGAGGCGCGCGAAACGGCTCGCATCGCCGCCGCCGACCTGCACGAGGCGCTCGGCGATCAGCTTGAGCAATTCGTCACCCGCCTTGCGCCCCAACGCATCGTTGATCGACTTGAATCGTTCGATGTCGAGCACGAAGACGGCCAGCTTGTGCAGTTCGTCGCGTCGCGAGAGCAGCTTCTCCTGCAGGCGCTCAAGGAACAGCGACTGGTTGGCGAAGCCGGTGATCGAATCGTAGTAGGCGAGGTATTTGAGTCTTTCCGCCTTCCCGATGTGGTCGATCGCGAAGGCGATGTCGCCGGCTAGCTCGGTCAGCAGTTCCATCTCTTCATCGTGGAAGAATGAGACTTCGCTTGCATACAGCACGAGCACGCCAACCGCCTCATCGGCGACCAACAGCGGCAGGACCACCAGCGAGCGGACCCCGGCCTCGGCGTATTTTTGCCCAAGCAGGACCCTGGGATCGCTCTGGGAATCGTTGGAGACGATGGCTTTCCTCTCCCTGATCGCATGCGCGACCAACGAGTTCTGCGCACGGTCGCTCGATGCGAGCAGCTCCCTGACCAGGGCCATGATGTGCTCGTCCTTGCCCGCCGATGCGACCGGGACGATGCGTTGCGCGCCATGATCCAGGATGCTGATCATCGACATGCGGAAGCCGCCTGCATCGACCGCGATCTGGCACGCTTCGCGGAACAGTTCATCGCGATCGCGCGCGCGCACGATGAGGGCATTGATTCCGCTCAGCACCGCCTGGACCCGGTTCAGGTGCTTGATCCTGATCTCGGCCTGTTTCTGCTCGGTGATGTCCTCGCCGATGCTCGCGGTTCCGATCACCTCGCCCGTGCCGGACCGGAGCACTGAGTTGTTCCAGCGGATGAGGCGGCGCCCGCCCGCGCGGGTCAGGATTTCGCTCTCGCGATGCCATGTTTCCGGGGCATTGGCGAGCAGCGACTGGAAGACGGGCCGCATGTCGCCGAGCGATGGCGGCATGAACGTCTCGAACCAGTTCGTGCCGATCACTTCATCGAGTCGCCAGCCGGTCAGCCGAAGCAGATAGTCGTTGCAATAGGTGATCCGCGCTTCGCGATCGAGCATGACCGAGGCCAGTTCGATGTTTTCCAGCATACCGCTGAAGCGACGTTCGCTTTCGCGCAATTCCTGTTCGGTCTGTTTGCGATCGGTGATGTCCCTGGCGACGCCGGTGATGCGCACGATGTTGCCGGCATCGTCCCTGACCGGATAGCGCCTGGACTGGATCCACCGGATCGAACCATCGGAATGGATGATCCGGTACTCGAACATCGACTGCGATGACATTCCTCTTCGGTGGGCCTCCAGCGTCGATTCCAGGTCGTCCGGATGGATCGCTTCCGCCCATGATTCCGGCTCCGCGTACATGCTTTCGCAGCTGCGGCCCCAGACGTCTTCATAGGCGGGACTGACGTACAGCACGCGACCGCTGCCCGCATCGCGCAGGAACAGCACGTCTTGGATGCTTTCGGCCATCTCGCGGAACCGCGCCTCGCTGATGCGCAGGTTCGTTTCGGCCTGCCGCTCCGCCGTCACATCCACATGCATGACGACAGCGCCATCCGGATGGTCGTCGGACAGCGGCGTCGCCGTCATCACGAACCAGCGTCGTTTCGACGGCGAATGGCAGGGATATTCGGTCGAGAAATGCGCCGCGGTGCCTTGCAGCACCGTGCGCAGGCCGGCCGCGACGCGATGCGCGAGTGGCGCGTCGGCGCCCAGCGCGTTGTCGCAAATGGAAAGGTAATCGACCCCGACCTCATGCCCCGGGCTGTGCAGCCCGTTCACATCGCCGAACTGCCGCCACGCCTTCTTCACCGAAGCGATGGTTCCGCTCGCATCGAGCAGCGCGATGTGCGCCGGCAGCGCATCGAGAATCGCTGCCTGGTTTCCGGTCGCGTCGGCGCTGGCCATGCGTAACTGCATCATGATGTTTCGTGCCTGGCGGTGACATGTCGGTACATGGCGGCATTGTTGCCCATTCGCCGTCCGCACTCTGTGGCGTGACGCTGATTTTGGCCAGCTGGATCCGACGCCGCTTCGACGCATATAGATCGATTGCCAGCATGGCGCGCGCGCAGATGCCAACCGACCACCGGCGACGAGGGAGAGTCCCGAGTGTGCGCTTCCCTATATGAACCGAAAAAGCGACGTATTCGCGTCCCGATGCGAGGTCGTCGCCGGGATTCCACGCAGCATGTCGCCGCGCCTGTCATCGTTGGCTGGCTCGCCCTATTGATGAGATGACGGTGCATCGAGGATGTGCCGGCCACCCTCAATCCTGGAGTCGTCATGAACATTCACTACTTGAATCGCAGCGCCTCGTCATTGCATCGAAATATCCTCGCCACGGCTGTCATGCTGGCCGCCGGCCTGCTCGGCTTCGCTGGCGCGCTGCCGTCGCCCGCCAGCGCCAAGACGCTGGAAGAGGCGAGCGTCGCGACACCGGTCGCACTCGAGCAGGCGGCAAAAGACCTGCGCGCCGAGTATCGCCAGCAGCAGTGGAAGCGGCTCGCACAGAACAAAGATCGCGACAGCCTGATTGCCGCGGTGTTGCTGGGCATGCCCAACGATGTGGAGTCGCTGGACCTGCCCAAAGAGATGGAAAACAGGCAGATCGATGGCAACGCGGACGTCGAGCAGCACCTCGCCAATGTATTCGGCCGCGATCCACTCGCATTGTTCACGTTGGCGCTGTCCTGCCAGATGCAGACCGGGCCTTGCGCGCATCCGGAGCATTACGATGCCCTCGTGAGGATCGCGCCTGACAATGCCGTGCACTGGCTGATGTTGCCGAATGGCGCTGCGCCCAGCGATGCGCAGTTGCATGCGGCCGCCGCGGCGCCCCAGGCGGACACGCATCTTCGCGATGTCGTCCGCATCCTGCGCACGGCACTCGCCAACCAGCCGGCGCCGTCGACGCGGCCCGGTACCGACCCACGCGAACTGGCGCTGCTGTTGCGCCGCAACGCAGTGGATCAGGTGATGTTGGCGAAGATCGGCACCGTGCTGCCGATGTGCAAGGGGGTGGTCGCGCAACGTCGGGATGATTGCATCGCGGTCGGTCGCCTTTTCGTAAACGATCGCAGCGGCTCGATCGTCAGCCGCATGATCGGCAGCGCGATGTTGCGGCGCCTGTTCAAGGGCATGCCGGAAGAAATTGCCGCAAAGCAATTGCGTCGCGACTACGTGTGGGGCGGCGATCAGCTCGAAGCCAGCAAGGTTGCCTGGCAGGAACAGAAGCAGAATGAAGTCGCCGTGTTTGGCGAATGGGAAGCGGCGGAGCGCGCTCTGGAACGGATGGGCAAGACGCGCACGCCGCCGGCAAACTGGGTACCGAAAAACCCGCAGACGTTGTTGCTGACGGAGGAGCGCACTCCGGCAGTGCCTGCGAAGTAGACTGGCGGCGCATCAAGAGCCCGCGCGTCGATCCACGCGCGGGCCTGCGACGTGTCCGGTTCGCCGCTCATCCGTCACGAGGTCGCGGCACATGGCAGTGTTTCCCACCACGCGCTGGAGTCTGATCCGGGCCAGCGACCGGCAACCGGGCGAGGTCGCCGCCGCCTGGAGCGATCTGGTGCGCAACTACCGACCTGCGATCATCGGATTCTTTCGGCGCAGCGCGCTCGCGCGTGATGCGGAGGATCTGGCCCAGGAATTTTTGCTGCGCTCGATGCGCGATGGTTGGTGGTCGCGTGCTGATCCGGAGGTCGGCAGTTTCCGGCGCTTCCTGCTGGTGTTGCTCAAGCGCTTCCTGGCGATGCAGAGCGACGCGGGGCATCGACGCTTCGAGGTGATGGGAGTGGCCGTCGAAGAGAGTGACCACGGCCACACGCCGGAACGTCAGTTCGACCTGGAGTTCGCACTGTGCTTGACCCGCACCGCGCTAACGGAATTGCGCGGCGACTATGAGGGCAATGGACGCGGCGAGATCTTTGCGGCATTGCAACCGTGGTTGTCGGAAACGCCCGAACATGGCGAGTTGGCCGCACTCGGCGCGCGGTTGGGGGTGGCGCCGAACACGCTCGCGGTGCAGCTGAAACGTCTGCGCGAGCGCTTCCAGAAAGCGGTGCGCTCGGCGCTTGCGGAGTTGAGTATCGATGCCGAGCATGCTGCCGCGGATCTGGATGCTCTGCGCGTCGTATTGGGTTCCGAAGGAGGCTCGTGATGCCCACGATCGATGAGCAAGACTCTGCTTCCGCTGCGCCGCGTGGTGGCACAACCGGCATCGACGCGCCAACTGAGGAAGCTCGGTTGCTCGACATTGCACGCGCTGGCTTTTCCGGGCACTCCACTCCCGAAGCGATGCTCTGGGACGATCTGGATCTTGACGATCCCGACGATCGCCGCTTCGGCGACTACGAATTGCTCGAACGCATCGGCCGCGGCGGCATGGGCGTGGTGTTCCGCGCGCGACAGCTCAGCCTTGGTCGCGAAGTCGCGGTGAAGTTCATCGTCGGCGGACTTGCCGACAATGTGCGTGCGGTCGCACGATTCATGGCCGAAGCCCGCGCCGCAGCGCGCCTGCATCACCCGCACATCGTGCCGGTGTTCGAGGTCGGCTCGGTTGATGGCATGCATTTCTTCTCGATGCCCCTGATGCGCGGCGAAACACTTGCCCAACGCATCGCGACAACGCGAATGTCCCAAGCCGACAGCGTGGGCTTGCTGCTCAAGCTCGGAGCCGCTGTGGAGTATGCACACAGCCTTGGCCTCCTGCATCTGGACCTGAAGCCGGCGAACATCCTGTTCGACGAACATGCGCAGCCATTGATCGGCGACTTTGGTCTGGCCCGACACATGGACGACGACGGTGGCGTCGATGCGGACGACGTGTCGGGCACCCCGGCCTACATGGCACCGGAGCAGATCGATATCGGCCCGCATCGATTGAGTCGACGCACCGATGTGTATGCGCTGGGCGCGATCCTCCACGAACTGCTCACCGGTGTTGCACCGCATGGACACGGCGGCACGCATGCTCAAACGCAGCGAGCTTCGATGAGAAGCATCGTGCCGCCCAGCGCACGCGTTCCAATGATCGACAAGGCCACGATCGACAGGGACGAAGTCGACAAAGCGGTAGTCGACAAAGCTGCCGTCGACAAGGATCTGGAAGCGATCTGCCTGAAGTGCCTGTGCGTCGATCCACGCCAGCGCTACCAGAGTGTGGCCGCGTTGAATGACGACCTCGCGCGCCATCGCGACGGCAACACCGTCAGCGTGCGCAAGCCGCGATGGAATGAGCGCGCGTTGCGCAGCCTGAGCCGACATCCGGCGATCACCCTGGCGACGATGGCTGCACTTGCGGCGATGGTGCTCGGACTCGCGACGACAAGCTGGCAATGGCAGCGCGCGGAACACGAACGTGCCGAAGCCGATCGACAGCGGGCGCTGGCAACAGCGCGGGCCACGGGCATGCAGCAACTCGCCGGCTTGATGGCGGCCACCTTTCCCGCTGGCGAATCGTCCCGCGACGAGCGCGCCAATAGCGCGAGATCTGCCGTTGCGTGGTTGAAGCAGCATGTCGGCACCGATCCGTCGGCGCAACGCGCCATGCTCACGTCATTCCGCCAGGCGCTGAGCGCGGCGAACAAGGGCGACGTGGTCGTTGCGCTAGTCAGCGAAATCGTCGACCAGCTGGGTGAAGACTATCGCGAGATGCAGGTTGAGCGGCTCGCATCGAAGGTCGATCGCGACAGCCTGATCGCGGCTGCGCTGATTGGAATCCCGCGTGGCGTCGACGGCAAGTCGAGCCCGGCCCATGAAGCTGTGTTGCGGCGACTGTCCGACAGCCATCCGAACGATCCGCTTGCGCTGTACGTGCTTGCGCTGGCCTGCCATGTCCAGCGGCAGCCCTGCACGCATCCGGAGTTCTACGCGCGCCTGATCGCACTGTATCCCGACAACGCGGTGCATTGGGCGCTCACCCCGAGCGGTTCGAATCCGACGGACCTGGAACTCGCCTCGAACGTGATCCATGCGGCGCAGGCGAAAGATTTCGACGATCGGCCGGCTGCATTCGCCGGGTTGTTGCGCACCGCCTTGCGCGATCAGCAGGTGCCGCAATCGATCCTGCAACCGATGCAGGCTGTTGTCGAAGAGTCCGAAGTGGCGACTTCGCTGCGGCGCGACACCATCGACAGCGTGCCGGTGCCGATCTACCTCGCGATCAGACGCATCTGCACACCAGCGAGCGATCCCCTCACCAGGGTTGCGGGCGACTTGCGCGCTTGCCTAGCAATCCCCGAATGGCACCAGTGCACCGGGAGCGATGCCTTGTCCAAGGTCGCAGCCTTGCACGACGCCTGCGCCGCATTCTGGGAAAAGGGCATGCACTCGCCCGCTGCGACGATCCAGTCGCGCATGATCAGCAGCGCAATGCTGCGGCGTTTGTACAAGGGCACGCCGATGGCAGCCGAGGCGACGGAATTCCGGCGCCAATACGTCTGGCTCGGCAACCAGGCCCCGCCGAGCAAGACCAGCGAGACGCTTGAGGACACCGAGCCATTCCAGCTGGATGTCGCACGGTTCGGCGAATGGGAAGCGTTGCAACGCCAGGCCGACCGGGCCGGTGTGTCGCGCATTCCGCCGCCGGGCTGGGTACCGGCGAATCCGCAGACACTGCTGCTCACGGAAGATCGCGCGCCGGAAGCGTCGCACCACTGAAACCGACTACGTTCAGGTGTGAACGGATGTCTTGGAAACGATTCGGGTCTCGGCAGGTCAGAGCGCGGCCGCGTTGAAGTCGAAGTCGAGCGCTCCGGTGGGGCATTGCACGATGCTGCCCTGGATGTAATCGATGCTGCTCGTCCACAGCGTCGCAGCCGATTGCGCGTCCTCGACCTGGTGCCCGATCACCTGGATGCCATGTGCATGCGCGCGATCGATCACCAGGCGCAACTCGTCGCGCATGGTCTGTGGGGCATTGGCTGCGACGTATTTCGGCGCGAGCTTGATGAAGCCAAGCGGGATCTCGTCGAGTAGACGGCTCGCATCGGTGGAGTGTTCGTACTGGCCGATGCACAACCGCACGCCGCTGCCGCGCACCGCGCTTGCGAACGTCGCCAATGCCGGCGGATTGAGCAGCGCTTCCTCGAGCCGGCATTCAAGCACCAGCGCCGAGCCCGGCAAATTGTGCGCGGCTCGTTCGGCCTTCAGCCATGCACTCTGGTCGGTTGCGGTGAAGGTCGCCATCGCCTGCGGTATGAACATCCGCATCGAGCGCCAGCGGGCGAGTTGTTCGCGCAGCACGTTCATTGCGTGGGTCAGTACCCAGCGATCGACATCGATCATGAGCCGTGCGCGCTCGGCCAGCGGCAGGATTTCGGCTGCGGGGATCAGCCGTCCGTCCGCTTCGCGCATCCGCAGCAAGCTCTGGAATTGCGCCTCCTTCTTGCCCTGCACGGCGACGATGGGCTGGTAGAGCAGTTCCAGGCTGTCGCTGCCAATCGCCGCGCGCAGCTTCTCGATCAGCGCCGCTTCCTTGTCGAGAGCAGCGAGTTTTGGCGGCTGGTAGCGCTTGATGCCCTGATCGCCGATGCGCGCCTCGCGACAGGTGCGTTCGGCCGTGTTGAGCAACGCGCTCGCGTCGCCGAAGCCGAAGTGGAGCAGGCAGATCCCGACCGAAGCGCGCAGTTGGATGGCCTTGCCGCCGACCTCGAACGCATGCCGCATCAGTTGATCGCGCAGTCGCTGGGCGAGCGCGTCGAGTGCACTGTCGTCGAGGTGCGTCGCGAGGATCAGGAATGCGTTGTCGTTGATGCTCGCCGCCATCTGGTGGTCGCCGATTGCGGCGGCCAGCAAGCGCGCAGCTGCGACAAGCAGTTCTTCGACAGCCGCGAGGCCGAACTGGTCGCGCAACGCCGCAGTGCCGTCGATCTCCAGGAACAGCACGCCTCCGTTGGTCGTGCGCTGATCGGAACTCGCGGCGAGCGCGTCGTTGATGCGATCGAACACGAACGCACGCCGATGCAGGCCGGTCACGTCGTCGAGCGCGGCAAGAGCGGGCTTGCGCTGTTGCAGGGCGCGGACGCGGCGGATGCGATTCTGCACGGCAGCAATCAGGTTCTTGGGACGGATCGGCTTGGAGAGGAAATCGTCCCCGCCGGAATTGATCGCCTCGAACCGTGCGTCCGGGTCGCTTTCGCCGGACAGGAACACGATCGGTATGTAGGTGAAGGCCGGGTGCTCGCGGATCAACGCGGTCAACTCCATGCCATCGGCGTCCGGCATGTGCAGGTCCATCAGCACCAGGTCTGGATGCAGCGCCTCGAGCGCTTCGAGCACGTGCATAGGGTCGTATTCCACCTCCGCCTGCATGCCCGCGTTGTTGAGGACGCCTTGCGCGAACAGTGCCTGCGCGCGGTCGTCCTCGACGATCAGCACACGCAGCTTTTCTTCGGCAACGGGCGTCAGCAACACCTGCAATTGACGCGCCACCACGGATGCATCGAACGGCGGAAACAGCAGGTCGTCCACTCCGGCGCGACGCGCATCCAGCCGCGACTTCAAGTTGTCGAGGGCGGCCATCGCGACCAGCCGGATGCGCAGGTTCGGGATTTTCAAACGCTGCTCGGCGTCGCGCCTGGCGGTGCCGACCTCCGTCAGGCTGGACATGCACGATGGATCCACCAGCACCAATTGCGGCGACAGACCCATCAGGAGCTCGGATAATTCGTCGACGGTTTCGATCGGTTCGACCTTGTAGCCATCGGCTTCGAGGCGTTGCCCAATCTCCAGCGCGAGCGCATTGCCGTCGCTGAGGTGGTAGACGTGGCTCTCGATGTGCGTTGTCGCCTCGGCTGGCTTGACGGCTTCGCTTGGGGCAGCCGCAGCAACCACGACCGGAGCCAGGGTCGGCGGCGGAACCGGGTCCGGATCCGACCGTGCAACCAGCGACGCGGTGGCCACCACCATCAACGCCAGCATGCGCTCGCCTTGCTGCGGATCGGGCAGGCTCTTGAGCCCGATGTGTTCGCCAAGCATCTCCGCGAGCGCCCGCAGGTGCTTGCTGGGTTCGATCAAGTCGTAACGGCTGCTGGTATCGGCCAGTCGCTCGATGTCGTCGTCAAGCAATGCCATCGCGATGGATTCCCAGCCGTCGCGCTGGTAGCGCTGGATACGCTGCTTGACGGCCTCGATGCGCTTGGGCAGATGGCGAAGGAAGGCCTGCCGGTATTCGTCTTGTTGGGGCGAAGTCGGCTTGCTCACGTTGGGCGCTCCCACCGAAGAAGAAATTTGGCGTGCTCCGCCCGTGTGCCGAGGATACGGTTGCCGAGGCCGAATTGCCTAGAAACGGAAATCATGGCCCGGCCGCACTCCACTGCAGACGTGTACGGACCGCAGCGATTCAGTCCAGCGCGATCCCGAAATGGAAGGCTTCGATGCGCAACCCTTCGCGCAGGTAGAACGCGTGCGCGTCCTTGCGCTGGGTGCCGGAGTCGAGTTGCAGGCGTACGCATCCGAGCCGCCTGGCTTCGGCCTTGAGCCAGTCGAGCAGCGCCTTGCCGTGACCCTGGCTGCGCGTCGTCGCGTCGGTGACCAGGTCGTCGACGTACACATGCCTGCCGACCGCGAACATCTCCAACAGGCGCCAGCCGGCGAACGCGCGCGGTGTGCCATCGACATACAGCGCGGTGGCGCGGAACCCCGCGTCGATCTGACGCAGCGCCTGTGCGACGAAGCTTTCCTCGTCCAGGTGCGGCCGCAGTTGCGAGGCGACCGGCCAGGCCGCGCGCAGCTGCTCTTCAGTGGTGATCGCGCGGATATCGTGGTGGCTGGTCATCGGATCGTTCCCGTGGGTGGCATGGTCAAGGCGGATCGCAAGGTTGCGGCGCGGCGCGGTCGCTTGCAACAGCACCGATTAACGGGGAACGGAGTAAAATCTGAGGTCGTTGCCAGATGGTTCCCTATCGCATGATGCCCACCCTCGAACCGATGCCGCCGCGCAGTTTCTTCGCCTACTCGCGCTGGGACATCGTGCCCGCGTTGATGGTGATCGCGCACCTGCTGTTCGTCGGCACGCTGTTCTTCGGGTTCCATCGCATCCCGTGGGCGATCTGGATTCCGCTCGCGCTGGTGTATTCGATCAGCATCTCGTGGAGCATCAACGGCAGCAGTCACAATCTGATCCACAACCCGTTCTTCCGCTGGAAGTGGCTCAACCGCACCTACAGCATCATCCTGTCGCTGACCGACGGCTTCTCGCAGGAGTTCTACCACCACGTCCACCTGCGTCATCACGTCGGCAACATGGATCGGGTCAAGGACGGCACCACGATCGACCCGCTGTCGATCTACCGACATGGCAAGGATGGAAAGCCGGAGAGCCCGTGGACGTACACGTTCTACAGCTATTTCCGCGACGACATCGGCGATGTCTACAAGCGCCTGAAGGAGAAATATCCGGACAAGGCAAGGTGGATCTGGCGCGAGATCTATATCCTTCTGGGTGTGTATATTGTTTGCCTGATCTACGACTGGCGCGCATTCCTGGCGATGCTGCCGTTCTACTACTTCGGCCACTCGCTATCGTCCTTGAACGGCTACTACGAGCACTTCAAGGGCGACCCGGACACGCCGATCGCGTGGGGCGTGAGCACCTACAACAGGCTCTACAACTGGACGTGGATCTACAACGGTTACCACGCCGAGCACCACTACCGGCCGAAGATGCACTGGACGCTCATGCGTGCTCTACGCGACGAGATCGTCGACCAGCAGCACGCCAAGGGCGTCCACGTGATGAACCATTGCCACGCGCTGGGCTTCCTTGACCGATCGCCGCCCGCATACACGCAACTCGGTTTGTCGAAGTAGGTCTCACAGGGTGAGTTCCAGACCGTGTGAATTCCAGGCCGTCGGCGGCGGAATGGATCGACCGCAACAGCCCGCACGCGATCCGGTACGGTCCGGTCAATCGCATTTTCATCAATGCCATTCGAACAAGGTCCACTGCACAGGCACGACCTTGTCGTTGCCATCATGGCGATCGATGCGGCCATCGCCATTGGTGTCGTGCAACTCAAACGCTTTCCCGTGCAGCGGCTGGACCTTGACCTTGGTCACCTGGCCGCCGTGGCGGTATTCCTCGATGCGGTCGCCGTTCGACTCGGTGTGCTTGCGCACGCTGTAACCGTCGGCGGAAGTCGTTTCATCGGGTTTCTTTGGTGGCGGATGGAAGGCATCGTCGGTCGGCAGCTTTGGCAGATTGGTCGGATCGCCGTCGGATTTGGAGTTCTCGTTGTCTGCGGGCTTCGCAGCAGGCGCGGCCTGCGCCGAATCCGCAGGCAGTGGAGCGAGGCGCGGGTCGTCGGGCTTGATCGATTCGGCTGTAGCTGGCTGGCCCGGATCGTTCATCTCCGGTGGCGGCGGTGCAACGGCAGGCGTCGGATCGGCGGCGAATGCGGCGGGCGCGGCGGTAGCGAGCAGCAGCCCGACCAGCAATCCATTGCAGTGCATGCGCATTTCGATTCTCCAGGGCAGGGCATACGATCTTCCCACCGCAGCGACCGTGTGGAAAGCGCCGCAATCCTCGCCATTCAGCGAGGCGCGGCGTCGCGAGGAAGTCCCAGCTGCACGCGCCTACAATGGCGTTCCGCAATCGCGAGCGCACGCATGCCCCGCCTGGTCCTGATCGATGGCTCGTCCTACCTGTACCGCGCGTTCCATGCGCTGCCGCCGCTGAGCAATGCGCAAGGCGAGCCGACCGGCGCGCTGTTCGGCGTGGTCAACATGCTGCGCGCAACGCTCAAGGAAAAACCCGACTGCGCGGCCTTCGTGGTCGATGCGCCAGGGCGGACGTTCCGCGACGATCTGTATGCCGACTACAAGGCGAATCGCCCGCCGATGCCCGACGACCTGCGTGCGCAAGTCGAGCCGATGATGCGGATCGTCGAGGCGCTCGGCTTCCCGATCCTGCGCGTGACGGGCGTGGAGGCCGACGATGTGATCGGCACGCTTGCGGTGCAGGCGCACGATGCCGGCGTGGACGTGACGATCTCCACCGGAGACAAGGATTTTGCGCAGCTTGTGCGCCCTGGCATCACCCTGGTCAACACGATGAGCGGCAGCGTGCTCGATACCGACGCGGCGGTGATCGCAAAATTCGGAGTGCGCGCCGATCAGGTCGTCGATCTGCTCGCATTGATGGGCGACAGCATCGACAACATTCCGGGCGTCGATAAATGCGGGCCGAAGACTGCGGCAAAGTGGCTCGGCGAATACGGCACGCTCGACAACGTCATGGCGAACGCGGACAAGGTCGGCGGCAAGATCGGCGAGAACCTGCGCGCGGCGCTGTCGCGGCTGCCGCTGAGCCAGCAGTTGGCGACGATCAAGACCGATGTCGCACTCGAGTTGCCGCACGACGCGTTGAAGCTGCGCGAGCGCCATGCCGAGGACTTGCGCGTGTTGTATGCGCGCTACGGATTCAATGCAGCGCTGCGCGAGCTCGATGGCAAGCAAGGAACGGGGAATGGCGAACGGGGAACGGCTGTCAAGCGTGCGGATTCCGGTCTCCGAGGCACTGCGGCGGGGCATGCGCGTTCGGGTGTCGCCGAGGAAACGCCAGATCCATCGCTCGCGGTCGCTGGCGCATACGAATGCATCACCACGCGCGAACGACTCGATGTGTGGATCGAAAAGCTGCACGCCGCCGAGCTGATCGCATTCGATACCGAAACCGATGCGCTCGATCCGATGCGTGCGAATCTGGTCGGCATGAGTTTCGCAGTCGAGGCCGGACACGCGTGCTATATCCCGCTCGCGCATGTGTATCCGGGTGTTCCCGAACAACTCGATCGCATCGCCACGCTCGACGCGCTGCGGCCGATCCTCGCAGACCCGTACAAGCCGAAAGTCGGCCAGCACGGCAAGTACGACCTGCACGTGCTGCGCAGGCATGGCGTGGATGTGCGCGGATATGCGCAGGACACGATGCTCGAATCCTTCGTCTGGAACGCGACCGCGACGCGCCACGACATGGACTCGCTGGCGCTACGCTATCTCGGATACAACACGATCAAGTACGCCGATGTCGCGGGCAAGGGCGCGAAGCAGATTTCGTTCTCTCAGGTCGCACTCGATGATGCGACCCGCTATGCCGCCGAAGACGCCGATGTGACGTTGCGCCTGCATCGCGCGCTGCACGCGAAACTCGCGACAGAAACTGCGCTTGAACGTGTCTATCGCGAGATCGAGATGCCGCTGGTGCCGGTACTCGAACGCATCGAAGCGAACGGCGTGCTGGTGGACGCGGCAGAATTGCGCCGGCAAAGCCACGACCTCGGCAAGCGCATGCACGCGACCGAGCAGCAGGCGTATGCGATCGCCGGGCGCTCGTTCAACCTCGACTCGCCGAAGCAGTTGCAGGCGATCCTGTTCGACGAACTGAAGCTCAATGCGGTACTGAAGACGCCGACCGGGCAGCCGAGTACGAACGAGGAAGCGCTGGAGGCGATCGCCGAAGACCATGCATTGCCGCGATTGATCCTCGACTATCGCGGACTCGCCAAACTGCGCAGCACCTACACCGAAAAATTGCCGGAGGCGATCAATCCCGACACCGGTCGCGTGCATACCAGTTACCACCAGGCTGGCGCCGCGACCGGCCGGCTCGCATCATCCGATCCGAACCTGCAGAACATCCCGATCCGCACCGCGGATGGACGCCGCATCCGCAAGGCGTTCATCGCGCCGCCGGGACGCAGGATCATGGCCTGCGATTATTCGCAGATCGAGCTGCGGATCATGGCGCACCTGTCGGAAGACGCCGGATTGTTGCGCGCGTTCGAGAGCGGCCAGGACGTCCATCGTGCGACCGCTGCGGAAGTATTCGGCGCGAAATTTCCAGAGGACGTCACCAGCGACCAGCGACGTGCTGCGAAAGCGATCAACTTCGGCCTGATGTACGGCATGAGCGCGTTCGGCCTCGCGCGCCAGCTCGGTATCGCGCGTGGCGAAGCGCAGGATTACATCGCGCTGTATTTCGCGCGTTACCCGGGCGTGCGCACCTACATGGAGCGCACCCGAGCGCAGGCGAAGGACCAGGGCTACGTCGAGACGGTGTTTGGCCGGCGGCTGTACCTGCCCGACATCAACGCGAAAAACCAGGGTCTGCGCGCAGGCGCCGAACGCGCCGCGATCAATGCGCCCATGCAGGGCACTGCGGCCGACATCATCAAGCGCGCGATGATCGCGGTCGACGCGTGGCTGGCTGTGCATGCGGCGGTCGCTCCCGGCATCCTGCCTCCCGTGATGCGCATGGACGCGCAAATGCCGCAAGCGCAGGAGCGGCCGACACGCGCGCATCCATGCACATCGCGCGCGCTGATGATCATGCAGGTGCACGACGAACTCGTTTTCGAGGCCGATGCCGATTTTATCGAGACACTGCGTCCCGGGGTCGTCGCGTTGATGCAGGATGCCGCCGAACTTCGCGTGCCGCTGGTGGTCGATACGGGTGTCGGTGACGATTGGGATCGCGCGCACTGAGAGAGGTCGTTGTGGCAATTGATGCCGTTGGTGATGTGCCCTTCGGAATGCTCGGGACAGGCGTGTCGAACCATGGATGGTCCACGCAATCGCGCCGACTAAACGATGTCGTAACAAACATCCGTGCCAGAAGTCATGCTTTGTGCGTTAGTCGTGTTTTTGGCATGAATGCATCCTGAATTCGCATGACTAAGCGGGTTCTTCTTCACGAACTCTAAAGGTCAGTAATGGTCAACTGCTTACAACGGATGCAACGTCCGTTGTCGGATGTCTCTCTCCCCTGAGTGCATCCCGGAAGCCTTCCTCTCCCCAAGGCCGGCTTCCACCCCTGACCCCGCGAGCCTACCCCTGGCTCGCGGGGTTTTTATTTCCCTCACATGTCCCGCATGTTCTCCTTCTGAATTGGAAGCAATGAGTCTGCCCTCATCCAGCCACGCATCCGGCTGCACGAAGCTGTGGCGTTCCAGCGGATACGGAGCGAGGCTCCAGTCGGTCTTCTTGAGTTCGATCAGACGCTGCGCGAGGCGGACGGAGTCATGGTGAAACACGCCATCGTCCAGCATGCCGATCCGCGCTACTTCAACGTCCTTTCGAACAACGCATCGATCCTCCGGTATTCATCCAGCCACGCATCCGGCTGCACGAAGCTGTGGCGTTCCAGCGGATACGGAGCGAGGCTCCAGTCGGTCTTCTTGAGTTCGATC
>JAYTOP010000010.1:0-29387 GCA_043747745.1 Pseudomonadota bacterium | reverse complement strand
CCGGCCACCCGCAAGCTGGCCGAACGCGCCTTCAAGGTCTTCGGCCAGCCGGACTTCGAGAACCTCGCCGGCATCTGGGTAGCGCACCTGTACAACCTGCGTGCCAGCGCTGGCTACCGACGCCAGCGCGGGCCGATCGAGCCGACCCGGTCCACGTCAATCGCCATCGCCGAGCGGGGCTGTCCCCAAGCCCGATGGCGAGCCGGGCTACCTGCGCGTGGACTCGGTCCACCAAGGCGATTTTGACGGTATCAAGGGCGTTTACCTGATCAATCTGATCGACGCCGTCACCCAGTCCGAGATCGTCTGCAGCGTCGAGCGCATCGCCGAGATCTTCCTCATTCCCGTGCTCGAGCACGCACTGGGCACCTTCCCGTTCGTCATCCGCCGCTTCCACTCCGACAACGGCTCGGAGTACATCAACCACCGCGTCGCGGCGATGCTCGACAAGCTGCATATCCAGTTCACCAAGTGCCGGGCACGCCGCACCAACGACAACGCCCTGGTCGAAAGCAAGAACGCCTCGGTCGTGCGCAGACACCTGGGCTACAGCCACATCCCCCAGCGCTTCGCCGCCGCCGTCAACCGCTTCACCTGCGACGTCCTCACGCCCTACATCAACTTCCACCGACTCTGCTTCTTCCCCCACGTCATCCTCGACGACAAGGGCCGACAACGCCGGCGCTACCGCTACCAGGACATGAACACGCCCTACGAAAAGCGCAAGTCGCTGCCCAACGCGGCCTCCCACCTGACACCCAGCACCACCCTCGAGGACCTCGACAAGATCGCCATGGCGATGACCGACCACCAGGCAGCAGAACACCTCAACAGCGAACGCAAGAAGCTGTTCGCTCACATCCACCAACATAAAGCAGCCTGAACCCTAAATCCGCTCAGTTCAGGCTCATGTGAGGATTGGAATGTGCTGCCTTATCGGAAGTTTTTTTGCGGCGCACTCAGCCCTGTGCCTGCGTCAGACGGACGCGCGCGAAGCTGCGCTTGCCGATCTGCAGCACGCCCTCGAATCCTGACGCGAAAACGCGCATCGCGTCCTCGATAACCACGCCATCGATGCGCACCGCGCGCTCCTTGAGCTTGCGCGATGCCTCCCCGTTGCTCGGCGCCAGCCCAGCCGCGACCAGCAATGGCGCGATGCGCAGCCCCTCGGCAGGAACCGCAAGCTCATGCAACGGCAGCAGGCTGGTATTGCCCTCGCCGCGCACGACCGCATGCCAGCCCGCGACCGCCTGCTCGGCGGCGACGGCATCGTGGAAGCGCGTCGCGAGCTCACGCGCGAGCCGCAGCTTCGCGTCGCGTGGATTGAGTTGCCCGGCCCCGACTTCGGCCTGCATGCGTGCGAGTTCGGCCATCGACACCTCGAAGCTCAGCAGCTCGAACCAGCGCCACATCAGCACGTCGTCGATCTTCATCGTCTTGGTGACGATGTCGATCGGCGGCTCATTGATGCCGATGTAGTTGCCCAGCGACTTCGACATCTTGTTGACGCCATCGAGGCCTTCCAGCAACGGCATCGTCAACACGATCTGCGGCGGCTGCCCCGCCTGCTCCTGCAGCGCACGGCCCATCAGCAGATTGAAGCGCTGATCGGTGCCGCCGAGCTCCACGTCGGCATTGAGCGCGACCGAGTCGTAGCCCTGCACGAGCGGATACAGGAACTCGTGGATCGCAATGGGTTGTTGCGATGCGTAGCGTTTCGCAAAGTCGTCGCGCTCGAGCATGCGCGCGACGGTGTGCGACGCGGCGAGGCGGATCATGTCGGCGGCCGACATCCGGTCGAACCATTCGGAGTTGAAGCGCAGCTCGGTCTTGCCGCGATCGAGCACCTTGAACACCTGCTCGGCATAGGTGCGCGCATTCGCGGCGACATCTTCCCGCGTGAGCGGCTTGCGGGTCACGTTCTTGCCGGTCGGGTCGCCGATCATCCCGGTGAAATCGCCGATCAGGAAGATCACCGTGTGCCCCAGATCCTGGAACTGACGCATCTTGTTGAGCAGCACCGTATGCCCGATGTGCAGATCCGGTGCGGTCGGGTCGAATCCGGCCTTGACCCGCAGCGGTCGTCCAAGCGCGAGGCGCGCAGCAAGCTCGTCGCGCTTGAGAATGTCGACCGCGCCGCGCGCGATCAGGTCGAGGCTGGTTTGGAAGTCGCTCATCATCATCCTGTTTTTGGGCGCTAAGCCCTGCTTGTCATGTCGATTCGGTCACCGCAGCGACATGTGACGTTAAAGTGAAGTTAATTGTTGCGGAGCAAAAAAGTCAATTGCAACAAGGGTTTGACGTACATCTTTCGAGCAAGTTATGGTGCAGCGGTTGCGCGCAGCCACGGGACTCGAAAGCATGGATCAACCAACCCATTCCAACAGCGGAACGCAGCGGCACGATAGCGTATCGCCAATCCATGCAACCAACCGGGCGCGCTCGGCCAAGTCCTGGATCAAACGCATCGATGCTGCCGGAAGCGACAACTTCCGTGGCCGCTGGTCGCGCGAACACTGGATGCTCGCCAGCATGTTCGCCACGATGGGTGCATTGGTCGTCGCAATCGTCCCGGGTTTCAGCAACGCGATGCACACGCCGAAGCTATCGCGCGCGACGTTCGCGCTGTCGCTGCCGACGCCGCCGAAACCCGCTTCCGCAACTCCGATCGATAACTGGCAACTCGTGCGCCTGCACAAGGGCCAGACCTTGCAATCGTTGTTCGCCGATCTCAATCTGCCCTCCGCCGACATGCAGCGCATTCTTGCGCAGCCCGGCGCGAAGCAAGTCCTGACCCACCTGCACGACGGCGACGAACTGTCCTTCAATGTGCCGACGCCCGGTCAATTGCGCGGGCTGCGTTTCAACAAGGACGACGCGACCCGCGTCGAGCTACAGATCGCGGCCGACAGCATCCACAGCACCACGATCCAGCGCCCGCTCGAGACGCGGATGGAATCCACCAGCGGCGTGATCGATGGCTCGCTGTACAACGCCGGTGCGCGCGCCGGGCTCAGCGATGCGTCGGTCACCCAGATGGCCAAGGTCTTTTCCTACGATATCGACATGGCGCAGGACCTGCAGCCGGGCGACAGTTTCCAGGTCGTCTATCAGGACTACTGGCGCGATGGCCAGCGCGTGCGCACCGGCGACATCCTCGCGGCGAGCTTCGACAACAACGGCAAGCGCTATTTCGCGTACCGCTACACGCGTCCGGACGGCAAGACCGAATACGTCGATGCCGACGGCACGCCGCTGAAAAAGAGCTTCATGCGCACGCCGGTGGAGTTCACCCGCATCTCGTCGGGATTCACCCTCGCCGGACGCATGCATCCGATCCTCGGCTACATGCGCAAGCACACCGGCGTCGATTACGCCGCGCCGTCGGGAACGCCGATCGTTGCCGCAGGCGACGGCAAGGTGCTGTTCGAGGGTTGGAAAGGCGGTTACGGCAACTGCATCATCGTCGACCATGGTCGTGGTTACACCACGCTGTATGGGCATATGTCCCAGTTCGGCAGATACCACGTCGGCGCGCATGTGGATCAGGGCACGACGATCGGCTACGTCGGCATGACCGGGATGGCGACCGGCCCGCACCTGCACTACGAATTCCGCATCAATGGCGAGTTTCGCAATCCGCTGTCGGTGACGATGCCCAAGCCCGAGCCGCTGAGCGGCCAGGCGTTGGCCAGCTTCCGCGCGCAGAATGCAACGGCGCTCGCGCAGCTCAATCGCATGCAAGTGCTCACGCACCAGGTCCTGGCGCAAAAAGTCCTGGCGGAGCCGGCATCGGTGAAGCGGGCGATGAAGCGCCAGATCATGGCTTCGGCGCGCAAGTCGCGCTCACGTGGCTGATCGCGTCGCACAACAACCCGATCTGTATCTCGGACTGATCTCAGGCACCAGCGCAGACGGCATCGACGCCGTGCTGGTGAGGTTTGGCGCGGGGTCCACGAAGCTGGTCTGTGCACGCACCTATGCGTATCCCGAGTCGTTGCGGACGCGCGTCGTCGCGCTCGCGAAGAGTCGCGCATCCGTCGCCCTCGACGACTACGGCAGGCTCGACGTCGAGATCGGCGAATGCTTCGCGGCTGCGGCGATCGCGTTGCTGCGTGAAGCCGGCATTGATCCGTCGGCCGTCACTGCAATCGGCTCGCATGGCCAGACAGTCTGCCATCGCCCGAACGGCACGTTTCCGTTCACCTTGCAGATCGGCGATCCGAGCGTGATCGCCGAGCGCACCGGCATCCTGACCATCGCGGATTTCCGACGGGCCGACGTGGCGGCCGGAGGCCAGGGCGCGCCGCTGCTGCCGGCGCTACATGCAGCCGTGATGTCCGATCCGGTGATTCCGCGCGCGATCCTCAACCTGGGCGGCATCGCCAATCTCACCATGCTCGCCCCCGGTTGCGACGTGCTTGGTTTCGATACAGGTCCGGCGAATTGCCTGCTCGATGCATGGGCCACGCGGCATCTTGGCCTGGCGCGCGATGAAGGCGGTGCGTGGGCGCGCAGCGGGCATATCGACGAGGACCTTCTGAAGGAATGGCTGGCCGATCCTTACTTCGCCGCAGCGCCGCCGAAGAGCACCGGCCGCGAAGTGTTCAACCTGGACTGGCTCGATGCGCACGTGTCCCCGAGCATCGCGCCGGCCGACGTGCAGGCGACCCTGCTCGCGCTCAGCGCACGCAGCATTGCCGATGCGCTGCGCATCCACGGCGTCGGCACGCGCGAAGTATTCGCCTGCGGCGGCGGCGTGCATAACGCAGCCCTGATGAACGCCTTGCGCGCGGAACTCGCCGAGATGCGCGTCGACACCACCACCGCGCTGGGCCTGGACCCAGACTTCGTCGAAGCGGCGGGGTTCGCGTGGCTTGCGCGCGCGCGCCTTGCGGGCGAACCCGGCAATCTCCTTTCGGTGACGGGTGCGCGCGGGCCGCGACTGCTTGGTGCGATCTACGCCGCTTGATCGAACGCGGCCGTATCGCGGTTACCTATGGACTGAGCGATTCCAGCCGAACGATCGGCACCGGCTTGCGCATCGCCAGCACCACACAGAGCAGGAACGCAGGAATACCCAGCAGCGCCGTTCCGACGAAGAACAACGCGTAAGCGTCCAGCAAGCCGTGGCTGGCCGTAAGCTTTTCGACCACCATGCCCGAGAATCCCTTGAGCAGCTTGCCGGGCAGCGCATAGAACGAGCTCAGCAGCGCGTACTGCGTCGCGGTGTATCCGACGTTCGTCAGACTCGACATGTAGCCGATCAGGGCGACGCCCGCAAAGCCTTGCGAGAAATTGTCGATCACCATCGTTGCCGCGAAGACATTCGCATCGGCGCCATGATGGGCAAGGTAGGCGAAGGCAAGAATCGAACCCGGGCCGATGATGCCGCCGACGAGCAACGTGGCGATGACACCGAAACGCATCGCGAACAACCCGGCGACCGCGATGCCCGCCAGCGTGGCGCCCAAGCCGAACGAGCTGCGCACAACCCCGACGGTTTCCTTGGCGATGTGCAGGTCCGCGTAGAAAGGGTTGGCCATTGGCCCCATCACGAAATCCGGCATCCGGTACAGGCTGATCGCGGTGAGCATGAGCAATGCCCATGTGCCGTGCTGCTTGAAGAACGCAATGAAAGGACCGGCAATCGCGTCGCCCAAGCCTCGTGGCGTCCATAGCGACGCATGAGGCATCGCACTCCCGCGCATTGAGGCGAACGGTTCGCGCGCGAGCAGGGTCGCTGTCAGTCCGACGCCCATGGCCACCGCCATCAATCCATACGAAAGCGACCAACCGACCTTCGCCGCCACGATCAGGATCAGCGCGTCCGTCACCAGCAACGCGCCGCGGTACCCCAACTGGTACGCGGACGTGAGAAGCGCAAGCTCGCCATTCTTTTCGGCGCTTTCGATGCGCCACGCGTCGATCACAATGTCCTGGGTTGCCGAAGCGAAAGCGGCGACCAGCGCTAGCCCCGCAAAAGCGACCAGTCCGCCCTTCGGTGTCAGGATGGCCATTCCCGCCAACCCCGCAGCAATCACCAGTTGCGCCAGCACCATCCAGCCGCGTCGATGACCGAGCCAGCGGCCAAGAAATGGAACATTGGCCTTGTCGATGATCGGTGCCCACAGGAATTTCAGCGAATAGGCGAGGCCGACCCAAGACAGGAAGCCGATCGCGGACAGCTCAGTACCGCCCTCGCGCAACCAGTAGCCCATGGTGTTGCCGACCAGCATGAACGGCAGGCCCGAGGCGAAGCCGAGCATCAGCATCACCCCGACTTTCGGCTGCGTGATCCCACGCAACACGTCGCGCCATCCATGACGTTTGGGTTTGTCGCTCGCCGGCTTGTCGATCGTCGCGACGCTCATCCGCCGTTGCCCTTGACGTCGTAGTCGACGACGTAAGGCGCATGGTCGGAAAACCGCGGCGTCGGATGGATCGCGCAGCCTTTCAGCTTCGCGCGCAACGACGGCGTGGCGAACTGGTAGTCGATCCGCCAGCCGACGTCGTTCGCGCGCGCGGCACCGCGTTGCGACCACCACGAGTATTCGACCGCCTCAGGTTTCAGCGCACGGAAGGTGTCGACCCAGCCGTGCTCCGGCGCGGGCGTACCGTCACCGCAGCCGTCGGCGATCATCCCGTTGAGCCACGCGCGTTCGGCTGGCAGGCAGCCTGAGTTCTTCTGGTTGGAGGTCCAGTTCTTGATGTCGTTCCTGGCGCGCACGATGTTCCAGTCACCGCACAGGACATAGTCGCGGCCGCTCGCGAGCCAGCCGTCGAGGATCGGCTTGAACCACGCCATGACATCGAACTTGAATTGCTGGCGCACGTCGCCGGACGAACCCGACGGCACGTACAGCGACACCACGCTGAGGTTGCCGTAGCGCGCTTCGAGATAACGGCCTTCCTCATCGAACGCGTCCCAGCCCAGCCCTGTACGGACCTCGTCCGGCTCGCGCTTCGTGTAGATCGCCACGCCGCTGTAGCCTTTCTTGGTCGTCGCGTCGCGAAAATACGCGCTGTAGCCCTCCGGGAGGAAACCCTCGACGCGCAACTGGTGTTCCTGCGCCTTGGTCTCCTGGACGCACAGCACGTCGGCCTTTTGGGCGATGAACCATTCAAAAAAACCCTTGCTGACAGCCGAGCGCAGCCCGTTCGCGTTGAAGCTGATGATGCGCATGGAGTCCAAGCCGGATGGAGTCGCGCAATCATACGCAACGCGCCGAGGCAATGCGGCGCGGGCGCAAACTCTATTCTTGCTTTGCCTGCGATGGCTTGGCATCCCTCAGCTCATTTCGCTTTGGCCAAGTGAAAATCTTGTCGCCGTCAAGATTGATGCGCGAGCGGGCCTCTATCGAAAAATCCGACTCGACAACGTTTTTGTCGAAGATGAATTGCCGACGACGAAAGATTTCTCGTTGCGTGACCAAGTATTCGTTCGATCCTCGCGGCTCGATGAACCATGAAATTTCACTATCGAATCTGTGCTCTCGGATGTAGTGACGCAACTCCACGAATTGCACCTTCACGGGCGCATAGAACAGACCAGAGTCGTAAGCGGCGAGTAACAGAAATGCAGCTACAAAGCCAAGCATGAGACCCGCAAGGCCCGAAATGATCCATAGCCGTGGCGTTTTGAATTTCATGACATTTCCATCTGTCTGGCCGGACCAATCAGTGCTTGCAGAAATTCAGCGTACATCAGCCCACACCCAGACGCCGAACGAATCCTGACCCTTTCGCATCGGCAGCGTGATAGTTTCGCGATTCTGAATACACGGCCCAGGAGGCCTCGATGTGCCCAAGCAGGATTCCCGATGGCGGTCAGCGCGGCTGGATCATTCCGATCGGCGGCGCTGAAGACAAGGAAAGCCGACGAAGGATCCTGAAACGCTTCGTGGATTTGTGCGGCGGACGCGACGCCGACATCGTGGTGATCCCGACCGCGAGCCGCAAGCCCGACACCGGCACCCGCTATGAGGATCTGTTCGGCCGTCTCGAAGCCGGGCGCGCGACCTCGGTCGATTTCGCGGTGCGCGAGGACGGCCATCGCGACGACTACCTGCGCAAGATCGAAAATGCGAGTGGGGTGTTCTTCACCGGCGGCAACCAGTTGCGGATCTCGACGATCCTCGGCGGCACACCGGCGGCCAAGTTGATCCGCGAGCGCAACGCCCATGGCGTCCATGTCGCCGGCACCAGCGCAGGTGCGAGCATCCTCAGCGAACACATGATCGCGTTCGGCAAGGAAGGCTCGTCGCCGCGCGCGGGTAGCGTGCGTCTCGCGCCGGGCCTGGGCCTGACCAACCGCTTCATCATCGACCAGCATTTCCGCCAGCGCGACCGCCTCGGCCGCCTCGTTGCGGCGCTGGCCTACAACCCGTTCGCGATCGGGATCGGGCTGGACGAAGACACCGCCGCCTTCATCGCGCCGGACAACACGCTCGAAGTCGAGGGCAGCGGCGCGGTGACCGTGGTCGACGCCGATGGTCTGGAGTTTTCCTCGATGGCCGAAGTCAGCCTGAGCCAGCCGGTCTGCCTGCTCGGCCTGAAGGTGCATATTCTTGTGCAGGGCGCGACCTTCAACCTGCACACGCGGAAGGCTTCGGCTGGCACGCTGTCGAGCGTACGCTAGGCTTTTCGTCGGCAAGGCCACGCACAAGGATTGTACAAGGCAGCAGATAGCAGGAAGGACACGCAGCACGATCGCAACCAGTCTGGGGAGACACCATGCGCATTCTCGACCGCTCCATCTATCAGGGCCCATCGCTCTACGCCCATTTTCCGGTCATCCGGCTGGAGCTGGACCTGGAGGCGCTGGAGCAATGGCCGACCGCCAAGCTCGGTCCCGCGTTCGTCGACGGACTGATGGAAGCCTTGCCCGGCCTGCGCGAACACGGATGCTCGTATCGCGAACCCGGCGGATTCGAGCGGCGCATGCGCGAAGGCGAAGGCACCTGGCTCGGGCATGTGCTGGAACACGTCGCGATCGAACTGCAGAACGTCGCTGGCGAGAACGTGACTTTCGGCAAGACCCGCAGCGTTTCCGACGACCGCCCCGGTGTGTATTCGGTAGTGTACGAATACGTGCAGAAGGAAGAAGGCATCGCGGCCGGCGAGCTTGCGCTGAAACTGCTGTCCTCGCTGTTGCCGGAAGAACTGCGTCCGAAGGGTAGCGTGCCCGACGACTTCGTCTGGGCCACCGCGCGCGACGCGTTCATCCGCTACGCGCAGCGCCGCGCGCTCGGGCCGTCCACGCGCTCACTCGTGCACGCCGCCGAACAGCGCGGGATTCCGTGGTTGCGCATGAACGACCAGTCGCTGGTGCAGCTTGGCCACGGCAAGTATCAGCAGCGCATCCAGGCGACCGTGACCGGCAAGACCCCGCACATCGCGGTCGAGCTTGCGAGCGACAAGGAAGAGACCAACAAGATCCTCGGCGCGCTCGGGCTGCCGGTGCCGCGCCAGGAACTCGTGCAGTCGTCGGCCGAAGCCGTGCGCGCTGCGAGCAGACTTGGCGGGCTCGTCGTCACCAAGCCGTACAACGGCAACCACGGCCGCGGCATTACGATTGGTATTTCCGGAGACGATGCGGTGCGCGGCGGATTCACATCGGCGCACGAACACTCGCGTTCGGTGATCGTCGAAACCTTCGTGTCTGGCGACGACCATCGCCTGCTCGTCGTCAACGGCGAACTGATCGCCGCAACCAAGCGCACGCCCGGCCATGTCGTCGGCGATGGCACGCGCACCATCGCGCAACTCGTCGAGATCGTGAACCATGACCCGCGTCGCGGCGTCGGCCACGAAAAAGTGCTCACCCGCCTCGAACTCGATGCGCAGGCCGCGATGATGATGGCGCGCGTCGACTACACCGCCGACTCGGTGCCGAAGGCGGACGAGATCGTGTACCTGCGCTCGACCGCGAACCTGTCCACCGGCGGCACCGCGACCGACGTCACCGACATCATCCATCCCGACAATCGCGACATGGCGGTGCGCGCGGTGCGTGCGATCGGCTTGGATGTCGGCGGCGTCGATTTCATCTCGCCGAACATCGCCGAGAGCTACAAATCCATTGGCGGTGCGATCTGCGAGATCAATGCCGCGCCAGGCTTCCGCATGCATGTCGCGCCAAGCACCGGTACGCCGCGCGATGCAGCCGGCCCGGTCGTCGACATGCTGTTCCCGCCGGGTACGCCGTCGCGCGTGCCGATCGCCGCGATCACCGGCACCAACGGCAAGACCACCACCGCGCGCATGCTCTCGCACATCACCAAGATGGCTGGCTATACGCCCGGCCTGACCACCACCGACGGCGTCTACATCGACGGCCAGCGCACGGTCGAGGGCGACATGACTGGCCCAGTGTCGGCGCGCATGGTGCTCGCCGATCCGCAGATCGACATCGCGATCCTCGAGACGGCGCGCGGCGGCCTGCTGCGCGCGGGCATGGCGGTGCGCCACGTCGATGTCGGCGCGGTGCTCAACGTGCAATCCGACCACCTCGGCCTGAAAGGCATCGACACGCTCGAACAGCTTGCCGAGGTCAAACGCATCGTGGTGGAAGTCGCTACCGAATGCGCGGTGCTCAACGCCGACGATCCGCTCGTGCTGAAAATGTCCGGATACACCGACGCGAAGACGATCTGCTACGTGACCATGAATCCCGCGCATGCGCTGGTGCGCGAGCACATCCGTGCCGGCGGCCGCGCGTGCGCTCTCGAGGGCGGCGTCAACGGCCAGATGATCACCCTGTACGACAAGGGCAGCCATATTCCACTGCTGTGGACGCACCTGATCCCGGCCACGCTCGAGGGCCGCGCATTCCACAACGTGCACAACGCGATGACCGCAGCAGCGGTGGCGTTCTCGCTCGGCATCAAGCTCGATGCGATCCGCCAGGGCCTGCGCACGTTCGACACCACGTTCTTCCAGGCGCCCGGGCGCATGAACGTGTTCAACGAGCATCCGTTCAAGGTGCTGTTCGACTACGGCCACAACGCGCACGCGGTCGGCGTGATGGCCGACCTCGCGCAGCGCCTCGACGTCACCGGCCGCCGCATCGTGGTGGTCGCCGGACCGGGCGATCGTCGCGACGAGGACCTGCGCGATATCGCCAACGCGGTGGCCAATCGTTTCGACCACTACATCGTCCGCCGCGACGACTCGCTACGTGGCCGCGACGGCGACGAGGTGCCACGCATCATCGCCGATGCACTGATGGCCGCGGGCGTGCCGGAAAGCGCGATCAGCAGGATCCACGACGAACAGGAAGCGATCGATGCTGCGCTGCAGATGGGTCGCGCGGGCGACCTGTTGCTGGTCTTCGCCGACACGCTGGTGCGTTCGTGGAAGCAGATCATCAAGTTCCGCGCCGAGGGCGCTCCCGAGGCACCGTCGCGCGAGGCGATGCCCGAGATGCGCGTCATCGAACCGGCAGCCGAAGAAGCGATCCACGCCGCGATGGAAGGCATGATCCGCGATGAGCGCGGCATCACCATCGCGCGCGAAGGCGACGATTGAGCATGCGGGAAGAGGTCGCACCGAGCCCCACGCCGTTCACCGATTCGCGCCGGATGCTTGGCGCGAATCCGTACTTCGGCAGTGTCGGTGCGGCACTGGAGACCGCTGGCATCGCGGTCGGCCCAGCGATGCTGGATGCATGGCGCGAGCGTGTCTCAACGACGCGCGTGGCGCTCGGATGGCCCGATGGAGCCTTGTTCGCGCAGGCACATGCGAGCGGCGCAACGCTCGCCCTTGCTGCGCCGCTCGATCAACTGTTCGCCGCGACCGACGTCAACGAATGGGCATGGCTGGCCAGCATTGCTGAGGCGCAGGCCGACGCCGGTTACGCGCGCTTCCACGCGCCCGGCTACGCCGCGTGCTGGGACGAGGCGCTGGCGATGGCGACCTTGCGCGCACTAGCCGCGAGCGAGGCGAACCCGAAACTGGTCGCGATCGAACACGCCGCGCAGGCCCATCGCGTCGCGTTGCTGCTCGACGACGACGCGCTGACGCTCGGCGAAGGCTGCGGCGCGCGCTCTTGGCCGATGGATGCCATGCCCGATCTCGACGCCATCGACTGGTCGGCAATCCACGATGTCCCGCTCGCCTTGGTCACCGGCACCAATGGCAAGACCACCACCGTGCGCCTGCTCGCGGCGATGGCGCGCGCGCACGGCTGGCGCACCGGTTACAGCTGCACCGACGGCTTGCTTGTCGATGCGGCGCAGATCGCGGCCGGCGATTATTCCGGACCGGCCGGAGCGCGCGCAGTGCTGCGGCAGCCCGAGGTGCAGGCCGCGATCCTGGAAACCGCACGCGGCGGCATCCTGCGGCGCGGCCTCGCGGTGCAGCGCGCGCAGGTCGCGATCGTCACCAACCTAAGCGCCGATCACTACGGCAGTTACGGCGTACACGACCTCGACGGACTTGCGCGGGTGAAGCTCAGCGTCGCGCGCGTGGTCGATCGCGATGGGCTGCTGATCCTGAATGCCGACGACGCGACCCTGCGCGCGCATGCAGACGGCATTGGTCCTGCGCTCGGCTGGTTCGCGCTCGACGACCGTGATGCACTGCTGGAAGCGCATCGCGCGCGCGGCGACACGACCTGCGGCGTGCGCGATGGCCAGGTGCGACTGACGTTCGCGGGTGTAGCGCACGATCTCGGCGCGATCGATACGATGCCGCTCAGCGCGCATGGACAGGCGCATTACAACATCGCAAACATCCTCGCAGCGTCGCTCGGGGCGAGCGCACTCGGCATTGCCCCGGCGACGATTGCCGACGTCCTCACGTACTTCGGCGCGAGCCATGCCGACAACCCGGGCAGGTTGCAGCACTGGTCGCTCGGCGGCGTCGATGTCTGGCTCGATTACGCGCACAACCCCGATGGCCTGCGCGGTCTGCTGCAGGTCGCAGGCGTGCGACGCATCCAGGGCCGGTTCGGCCTGCTGCTCGGCCAGGCCGGCGACCGCAGCGACACCGACCTGCGCGCGCTGGCGACGACCGCAGCAGCATTTCATCCAGCGCACGTCGTGCTCAAGGACATCGCCGGCATGCTGCGCGGACGCGCTTCCGGCGAAGTCGCGGCGATCCTGCGCGAAGCCCTGCTCGCTGCAGGCATCGCCGCCGATGCGATTCCGTTCTGCAGCGACGAACTCGAAGCCTCGCGCACGCTGCTCGCATGGGCGCAGGCAGGCGACACCGTGGTACTGCCGATCCACGGCAAGCTCGCGCGCGGCGAGGTCGCGTCACTGCTGGATCGGCTCAGTGCGGACAACTGGCATCCGCAACAGCCCTTGCCCACGGACTGATCCACGACGCGGACACGCACGCTGCGCTTGCGCGACAATCGGTCTCTTCTTCCTGCGATGACCGCCATGCTCGACCACCAGCGACTGTTCCTCGAAAGCGCCCTCGCGCGCAATGCATTGCGCTTCGGCGAGTTCACCCTCAAGTCCGGGCGGATCAGCCCGTATTTCTTCAACGCCGGGCGTTTCGACAGCGGCGCAGCGCTCGCGGCGCTGGGGCAGGCGTATGCGCAGACGCTACTCGCCGCCAAGCTCGATTTCGACGTGCTGTTCGGGCCGGCCTACAAGGGCATCCCGCTCGCGACTGCGGCGGCGATCGCACTGGCCGGGCTTGGCCGCGACGCCCCGCTCGCGTTCAACCGCAAGGAAGCCAAGGATCATGGCGAGGGCGGTTCGCTGATCGGCGCTTCCTTGGCCGGAAAACGCGTGTTGATCGTGGACGACGTGATCACCGCCGGGACTGCGATCCGCGAGGCGATCGAGATCATCCGCAACGCCGACGGCATTCCCTGCGGCGTGCTGATCGCGCTGGACCGGCAGGAACGCGGCGGCGACAGCGCGCTGTCCGCGACCGAGGCGGTACGCGCGGAATTCGGGCTGCCCGTCCTCGCCATCGCAGGCCTTGACGAGCTGCTGCAACTGGCCGACGGCCGGGCCGACCTGGCCATGCACTTCGATGCGCTTTCGGCGTATCGTCGGCGCTACGGAAGTGGGAGCCGTTGAGCCTCGTGCTGGCTTGACTGGTACGGATCAACCCTCATCCTCACCCTCTCCCGTAATGTCAAGGGAGGGCAGCCGGACGACACTCACGTTCCTGGGTGCCGGGTCTGCCAAGATGCTGCCGCCGGAGAACATCATGAACATCTCGCGCAATGCACTCGCCGTAGCCATCGTCGTACTGATCGCCACGCCGATCGCGCTCGCACAGGACGCAAAGAACGGACCCAAGCTGTATCGGTGGGTCGGCCCGGATGGCAAGGCACATTACAGCGATGATCTGCCGCCGGAAGCGCTGAACCAGGCACGTCAGGAGCTCAGCGCAAAAAGTGGGATCACACTCAAACAAGTCGATCGCGCGCTGACTGCGGAGGAGCACGTCGCCGCACAGACCAAGGCGGACGCCGACGCCAAGGCAGACGAGGCGATCCAGAAGGCCAAGCAAAGCGATCAGGTGCTGCTGTCTTCGTATCCGAGCGAAGCCGAACTCAAGCGTGCCTACGACGATCGCATCCAGCAGCAGGCCGAATCCCTCAAGACCATCCGGATCGGCATGGACAGCCAGCAGCAGAACCTCACATCGCTGCTGAACGCGGCATCCAATCTCGAACTATCCGGCAAGCCGGTGACATCAGATCTCGCCAAGTCCGTCGCGATCGCGCATGAGCAGATGCTTCGACAGCAACAATCGCAAATGCGTCTGGAAGCGCAATCTGCGAGCCTGCGTCTGGAAGGTGAGGCGGTGATCGCGCGCTATCGCTCACTACGTGCCGCAGCCGAAGCCGCGCGCGCATCGACGACACCTGCCATGCCGCCGCCATCCAGTTCGCCGAAGGGCTGACCGACGCGTTCGGTCTTCAGTGTTCACTACTCGAACGGCAACATCGCATCGAAGCGTCTACTGGACACAGAAAACCAGATGCCGTTTCAGAACGGCAACACCAGGTCCGCCTTCACCGCCAGCAATTCCTGGCGGAACACACTCTGGATGCGCTCAAGCGCAGCCGGCGTATCTGCATCGAAGCGCATCACCAGCACCGGCGTCGTGTTGGACGCACGCACCAGACCCCAGCCATCCGGCCAGTCGGCGCGCACGCCGTCGATCGTCGCGACCCGTGCGCCTTCGAACTTCGCTTTCTCGCGGAACTTGTCGATGAAGGCGTAGCTCTCGCCCTCGGGCAGCGGCGTCTTGAGTTCGGGCGTGCTGAAGCCCTTCGGCAATTCGGCGAACACCGCATCGGCATTCTCGTCGCGAGTGGCAAGGATTTCCAGCAGGCGCGCGGCGGCGTAGATCGCATCGTCGAAGCCGTACCAGCGCTCCTTGAAGAAGAAGTGGCCGCTCATCTCGCCGGCGAGTTCGGCGCCAGTTTCCTTCATCTTGGCCTTGATCAGCGAATGCCCGGTCTTCCACATCAGCGGGCTGCCGCCGTGGCGCAGGATGTGCCCAGCCAGATGCCCGGTGCATTTCACGTCGTACACGATGCACGCGCCGGGATTGCGTTCGAGCACATCGGCAGCGAACAGCATCAACAGGCGATCGGGATATATGATTTCGCCCGCGCGGGTGACCACGCCGAGGCGGTCGCCATCGCCATCGAATGCCAGACCGATATCGGCCTCCAGGCGCTGCACCATCTGGATCGCGTCGGTGAGATTTTTCGGCTCGCTAGGATCGGGATGATGGTTCGGGAAGGTGCCGTCCACCTCGCAAAAGATCGGCATGACCTCGCAGCCGATCGCTTCGAGCACTTCCGGCGCAAGCATGCCGGCGACGCCGTTACCGCAGTCCACCACGACCTTGAGCTTGCGTTCGAGCTGCACGTCCTCGGCAATCCGCTGGATGTAGTCGGGAGCGACTTCGCGCTGCTGCACACCGCCGGGCGTGGTGGACTTGTACAGGCGATCCTCGGCAATGCGCGCGTAGAGCGCCTGGATCGCGTCGCCCGCCAGCGTTTCGCCGCCGAGCACGATCTTGAAGCCGTTGTAATCGGCCGGATTGTGGCTGCCAGTGACCGCCACGCATGAACCCGTACGCAACTGGAACGCGGCGAAATAGCACAGCGGCGTCGGTGCCTGGCCGATATCGATCACCTCGCGACCGGCAGCGCGCAGCCCCTCGATCAACGCATTCGCCATCGCCTGCCCCGACACACGCCCGTCGCGGCCGACCACGATGTCCTTCAACCCCTGATCCTGCATCGCGCTGCCGATCGCCTGCCCGATCAGCTTCGCAATACCGACATCCAGTGTCTGCCCGACAATGCCCCGAATATCGTAGGCGCGGAAGATGCTGCGTTCGATCGCTACTGCCGCGCGTTTTTCCGGATCGCGGATGGCGGCCTTGCGTTCGGGCTGAGGTTCGCTTGCCATCAACGAGGCCAGAGTGCCTCCGTTGGCTTCGGCATCGTCGACCACGACCTGACCCCCGCCTTGCAGCGCGAGTTTATTGCCGTACCAGAGCGTGGCACCAGCAGCCAGAGCGAGCATCAGTGCAAGCATGTAACCAAGAATCGGCGCAACGCCGAAGATGCTGTCGGCCAGGCGCGGGCTGACGGTCAGGATGCGGAAACCGCCATTGCCTACCTTTGCGAGCACCACATCGCCCATCAGCTCCAGCTTGGGATTGCCGACCGCGCTGACATTGAAGCCGTAGTAGCGCAATGCGAGATAGCCACCGCCCGGACTTGCGGCCTGCACCGTACTGGTCACCGTATCCAACGGCAGCGGCAGCAACGCGAGAGCTTTGACATTCCCGTCCTGCTTGACCAGTCCGGCGAGCAGCAACTGCGGCTGGCCGTCCACGCGAGCAACCGCTGTTGCGGTTGCTCCAGTCTGCAAGGTGCTGTCGAGGACCGCGATCCGACCGTAGCCAAAGTTCTTGGCATCGGCGTACTGCGCGGTCAAGTCGGGCGCGATGAACTCGACCTTGCCGGCACCGTTCCAGTCGGCGGTGAACGTCCTGGCGGCGGCGGCCGTGTCGCCACGTTCGATCGCGGCAACGACCTTCTTGTCGGCAAGGCGGTCGTCAAAATGCTTGGTCAACGCAGAAAAACTCTGCTCGACTTCGCTCTTGATGCGATGGGCCTCGGAAGCCACGTTCTGGCTTGCGCGGCCTGCTGCGCCCTGGTTCCAGGCATCCCACGCAAACACCAGCGCGAGCAGGAACAGCGCGCCTGCAATCAGGTAGCGAAAACGCACCAGTGCATTCTTGATTGCAACGTCGAGATGCTTGCCTTCGCCGACTTTCCTTTCTTCATCGCCCATCTGCTTCCCCTGTGCGACGTGCGCTGCAATCCTGTTTGGTCCGGATCAACTACGGATGCGATGCTCGCTGGCGGCGCAACGATAGCCCATTCACTGAACACCAGTGTGGCCAAAGCCACCAATCCCGCGCGTGCTGTCCACAAACTCCGACACCGCCCGCAAGGCCACCCGCGCAACCGGCAGGAACACCAGCTGCGCGATGCGATCTCCCGGGGCGATGGTAAAGGCTACTTGGCTGCGATTCCATCCACTGACCATCAAGGGCCCCTGATAGTCCGCATCGATCAGCCCGACCAGGTTGCCTAGCACGAAACCGTGTTTGTGTCCCAGCCCGGAACGCGGCAGGATCACCGCGCACAGGTTCGGGTCGCCGACATGGATCGCGATGCCGGTGGGAATCAGGGATGTCTCGCCGGGCGCGAGGGTGAGCTCGGCATCGATCATCGCGCGCAGGTCCATCCCGGCCGAAGCTGCGGTCGCGTAGTCGGGCAATGGGAATTCGCTCCCGAGGCGGGGATCGAGCACACGCATCGCGACATCGCGGATCATGTGCGGACTCTCTCGGTGAACATCATGTGCGCGGGGCCGACACGCGAGCCAGTAACAGCGCGAGAAGTTGGTGCGCAAGGATGGTTTTCGGCGCGGGCCCCAACTCTGCCTCGCCGCCATGCCAGTACAAGCTGAGCGCATTGCTGTCGCAGTCGAAACCGCTACCGGGTACGCCGACACGATTGGCGGCAATCGCATCCACGCGCTTGCGTTGCAGTTTGTCGCGTGCGGAGTCGGCGAGCGCACCGGTCTCAGCGGCAAACCCGACCACCAGGCGCGGGCGCTGCGGATGCGCGGCGATCTCGGCAAGGATGTCGGGCGTGCGTACAAGTTCGAGCGTCAATCCCGATGCGTTCAAACCGGCATCGCCGACTTGATCGACGCTGGCTTGATCGAGACCGATTTGATCGAGGCCGATTTGACCAAGACTGACTTGATCGAGGATGGGCTTCTTGATCTTGTCCATCACTGTCTTCGCAGGCATGTAGTCGGCGACTGCCGCCGCGCCGATGTAGATATCCTGCGGCAGCATGGACAGCGCCGCATCGCGCATCTCGACCGCACGGCGCACATCGATGCGCCGCACCCCAGCGGGCGTTGCCAACGCGACCGGGCCAGCGATCAGGGTCACCTCGGCACCGAGTTCGGCAGCTGCGGCCGCGATCGCGAAACCCATCTTGCCGGAGCTGCGATTGCCGAGGTAACGCACCGGATCGAGATCCTCATAGGTCGGGCCGGCGCTGACCAGGAGACGTTGCCCGGCTAGCGGGCCATCCTTTTTCGGCGCGTGCGCTGCAATCAGTGCGAGCACGATCGCAGCGGGTTCGGCGAGCCTGCCGGGGCCGAATTCGCCACAGGCCTGCGCTCCGTCGTCGGGTCCGATCAGCAGCGCTCCACGCTCGCGCAGCAGCGCAACATTCGCTTGCGTCGCCGGATGCGACCACATGCGGTTGTTCATCGCGGGCGCCAGTGCGAGCGGCGCGGCCGCGGCCAGGCACAGCGTGCTGAGCAGATCGTTCGCGTGGCCATGCGCAAGCCGGGCGATCACATCGGCACTGGCAGGTGCGATGACGATGCGGGTCGCCCAGCGCGCGAGTTCGATATGCCCCATCGCCGCTTCGGCAGCCGGGTCCCACAACGAGCTGCGCACCGGGTTGCCCGACAGCGCCTGGAACGTCGCCGCGCCGACAAAATGCGCGGCGGCCTCGGTCAACACCACGCGGACCTCGGCGCCCGCATCGCGCAAGCGGCGCACGCACTCGGCAGCCTTGTACGCGGCGATGCCGCCGCTCACGCCGAGCAGGATGCGTTCACCGACCAGCCTCCTGCTCGCGTCCAACTCGCTCACGTCAGAAAACTCCTACGGCGGAGGAAGCACCTAGCTTACCCGAAGCGCATGCATTTACCGCTGGATGCGAGACGTCCGCGACGCCAACATCGACCCATGAAAATCAGCGACTGGCCAGCCGACGAACGACCCCGCGAACGCCTACTCGCGCATGGCCCGCAGCGCCTGTCGGACGCCGAACTGCTCGCGGTGTTCCTGGGTTCGGGATTGCGCGGCATGGACGCGGTCGGCTCGGCGCGCGTCCTGCTCAACCGTTTCGGATCGCTGCGCGCACTGCTGGAAACGCCAACCTCCGATCTGCTCAAGGAGCGCGGACTCGGCCCGGCCCGGGTCTGCGCGCTCAAGGCTGCGCTCGAACTCGGCAGCAGGCATCTTGCCGCAGGCCTCGAACGCGGCGATGCGCTGACCGATCCGGCGCGCGCAGGCGAGTATTTCGCACGGCGCCTGCGCGGATTGCCGCACGAGGTGTTCGCGGGATTGTTCCTCGACAACCGCCATCGCGCGATCGCGTTCGAGGAACTGTTCCGCGGCACCCTCGACGGCGCCGAGGTGTATCCGCGCGAGGTGCTCAAGCGCTGCCTCGCGCACAACGCGGCCGCCTTGATCGTCGGCCACAACCATCCCAGTGGCAGCAGTGAACCCAGCGCCGCCGACCGTGCGGTGACGCTGCGCCTGCGCGATGCGCTGGCGATGGTGGAAATCCGTCTGCTCGACCATTTCGTGATCGGCGATGGCGCGCCGTGCTCGCTCGCCGCGCGCGGCTGGGTTTGACGCAATCGAGGATGCCGGGAGCGACCCGCACGGATGCCGATGGCATCGCACGCCTGCAGACTGGCCGTGCATGTCGATTCCGCGCTTATACTCTGGCCGCGGCACTGGGCCGCGCGCTGCGGATTGATCGCGATCCCCCTGCCGTGATCCTTGGATACTCCAAGCTGTTTCTGCCGGATGCGAGCGAGCGCGCCTTGCCCGATGCCGCTGCCGCGCGCGCGTTGATATCGCAGCGTCGGCCCGACATCCTCGGCTGGATGCAACAGCGACGACTGCGCCTGCTCGATCACTTCGGCAACGACGTCGCACCCACGCTCGACCGCGCTGCCGATGCCTTCATCCTCGGGCTCGCGCGCCTGGGCCTGCGCCATGGCAGCTTTGGCGACGACTTCCACGTCTATCACAACGAAGGCCATGTGCTGGAAATCGCCGACCGCCGGCTGCGCTCGCTGGAACGCGCGCTCGGCTATGCCGCGCTTCCGCTCGCTGACTGGCTGAAACTCGCGTTGTTCGCGGCCTGCCACGACTTGCGTCAGCGCGAACCGAACGACGTGCCCGGTCCGGTCGGCGGCAACGAAGCGTCCAGCATCGCCGAAACCCTGCGCATCCTCGACACCTGCGGCTACAGCCGCGAGCTCGATCGCGCGCTGTACATCGCGATGGAATTGATGATCGCGGGCAGCACCTTCGGCCTGTTCGCGCGGCCGCTCGAGAACTCCGCCGAAGCCGCGGTCGGCGGCGGCGCACTCGCGCGGCATCTGCCGGGCTGGCTGGACCAGGCGGTACCGGAATGGCAGCACGACCCGGCTGTCGAAGCGGCGCTGATCCTCGCACGCATCGCTGCCGACCTCGACACCGCGAACGCGGGCGAGTCGTTCGCGGAACTCGCCGACAGTGCGTTGCGGCTGTGCCGCGAGCGCGAGATGCGCGAGTGCCGCACGACCGATTCGCCCGCCTCGGCGCAGCCGTGCCTAAGTTTCCTGACCAACGGACAGGAACGCTATTTCTTCGAACTGCAGCACTTTTGCTCGCGTGAAGGTGAACGCGTGTTCGGCATGGGCAAGGCCGCCAACGCGCCGCGCGTGCGGGCGGTCAGCGCGGCATTGCGCGCCCGTTTCGCCAACGACCCGCCAGCCAATGGCGATGAAGTCATCGCCGCCTACCTGCAACTTGCTGGGTGATGAAGGTCGTTGACCAGCTACGCTGTTGAGAATCGCTTGCGAGCCAAAGGCTCGCGACCTGAAGAACGCACGACGGCTATGCCGGCGGGCCGGACTGCTGATCTGCGGATGCGGCTCCTCGGAAGACACATCTCCGCAGCCGGGCGCGCCGCGAGCCGTTAAACTATGCCGCTGAACACCTGCGGGATTTTCAAGTGAAAGATGCACTGCGCGCGTTGCTGACTACCGCGATCGATACCCTGCGCGCATCGGGCGCACTGCCGGCCGACCTGGTCGTGCCGGCGATCGCTGTCGACCGCACCAAGACCCGCGAGCACGGCGACTTCGCGACCAACATCGCGATGGCGCTCGCGAAGCCGGCGAAGTCGAATCCGCGTGCGCTCGCGCAATTGATCGTCGATGCATTGCCCGCGAACGCCGACGTCGCGAAAGTCGAGATCGCCGGCCCTGGTTTCATCAATATCTTTCTCAGCGATGCCGCGTGGCAGCGCGAGGTCAGCGAAGTGCTGCGTCGTGGTACCGACTACGGACGCAGCACGACCGGCAACGGCGTGCGCGTCGGCGTCGAATACGTGTCGGCGAACCCGACCGGCCCATTGCATGTCGGTCACGGCCGCGCGGCAGCGATCGGCGACACACTCGCACGATTGCTCGATGCGACCGGCTGGAACGTCGCGCGCGAGTACTACTACAACGACGCGGGCGTGCAGATCGAGAACCTCGCGAAGTCCGTACAGGCACGCTGTCGCGGCATCTTCCCGGACGATGCGGGCTGGCTGGAAAACGGTTATCGCGGCGATTACATCCTCGATATCGCGCGCAACTACCTGCTCGGCAAGCCGGTCCAGTCCGAAGCGGGCACCATCGCCTCGATGCGCGATCCGAACGATCTCGCCGCGATCAGCCGTTACGCGGTAGGGGCGCTGCGCGAAGAACAGAACAGCGACCTGGCGGCATTCGGCGTGCGCTTCGACGTGTTCTTCCTCGAATCATCGCTGTACACCAGCGGCCAGGTCGAAGCGACCGTCGCCGCGCTGAAAGCCGCCGGCCACACCTACGAGCAGGACGGCGCGCTGTGGCTGCGCAGCACCGATTACGGCGACGACAAGGACCGCGTGATGCGCAAGTCCGACGGCAGCTACACGTATTTCGTGCCGGACGTCGCCTACCATTTCAGCAAGTGGCAGCGCGGTTACGCGCGCGCCGTCACCGAGCTCGGCGCAGACCACCACGGAACGCTTTCGCGCGTGAAGGCAGGGCTGCAGGCACTTGATCGCGGCATTCCGAAGAACTGGCCCGAATACGTGCTGCACCAGATGGTCACGGTGATGCGCGGCGGCGAAGAAGTGAAACTGTCCAAGCGCGCAGGCAGTTACCTGACCCTGCGCGACCTGATCGATGAAGCCGGCCGCGACGCGACGCGCTATTTCCTGATCGCGCGCAAATCCGATTCGCAACTCACCTTCGACATCGATCTCGCACGCGCGCAGAGCAACGACAATCCGGTGTTCTACATCCAGTACGCGCATGCGCGCGTGTGCAGCCTGCTGCGCCAGGCCGGCGAGAAAGGTTTCGCCTACGACCAGGCCAATGGCCTCGCACAACTTGCACGACTGACCGATCCGCAGGAACAGGCCTTGATGGTCGAGATCTCGCGCTATCCGGAAACCGTCGAGGACGCTGCCGCACAACTCGAACCGCACGCGCTCGCGCAATACCTGCGCGACCTCGCCTATGCTTTCCACACGTTCTACAACGCGCAACCGATCCTGGTCGCCGACGATGCAGCACTCCGCGACGCCCGCCTGACCCTTGCGGTCGCGGCGCGGCAAGTGCTCGCGAACGGACTCGACCTGCTCGGCGTCAGCGCCCCCGAGGTGATGTGACATGGCGGCAAAACGCGGCAAGAAACAAGCACGGCGCAGTGGCGAATCATCCGTACCCGGCTATGTCTGGCTGCTGGTCGGGTTGCTGATCGGCGGCGCAATCGCAGCGGCGCTGTACATGAAGATGCCGCACGCGATCGACAACCTGCTCCCGCATCCGAATCCCGCGGCACACCCGGCGACCGCCAGCGAGCCCGGGGTCGCGTCCGAAGGCACCATCGCCACTCCAGCGCCCGCCGGGCCGAAGAAGACCGAATTCGATTTCTATAAAGTGCTGCCGGAGAAGGAAGTCATCATCCCGGACGAGGAACTCAGCGCGCGGGTCAAGGCCGAGGCCGCTGCGAACCTCGCATCCAAGCAACAGGCGACGCCAGCTGTGGTGCCGGGCGCGCCCGCAGGCACATCGCCGGGTGCATCGAATCCAAACGTGTCGAATCCGAATGTCGCCGCGCCCACAGCCGCGACGCCGAAGCCGCCAACACCGCCAGTCGCGAGCGCCGACTCCGCAACGCCAGCCGATACCACGGCAGCGCCGACAACTCCTGCTATTGCACCGACAGCCAATACGCCGAAGACCGGGCAATACCTGTTGCAGGCCGGAGCGTTCCGCAACGACAAACAAGCCGACGACCTCAAGGCGCGCATCGCGATGCTAGGCCTCGTTGGCCGCGTCGAAATCGTGCAGACGCCAGCGGGTGAAATGCACCGCGTCCGCCTCGGCCCCTACGCGACTGCGAGCGAACTCGAACAAGCCAAGCAGAAACTCAGCAGCGGCGGAATGCCGGCGGTGGCGATTCGGGTGAAGTGATGTTGTCTCCTGGCTCAGCCTTTACGAAGGAATTGCGGACTCTGGCGCTGATCGCAACGCTTTTTGCCGTGCCCACTATATTCCTGGCGTGGTTCGACTTTCATAACGCCGCGCGCGGACCTGCAGCAGAAACAGGCAGAACGTGGATACTTCGGTCATGACGCACTCTCTTCAATGGCTGGTGCGGGGCGATCTGCTGCAATCACGGGTCCGCGCCCCGCGTCTGTTGCAGTCTGCCGATGTGCTCGCGCCATGCGAGCCGCATGCGATGAAGAGCGAACCCGCGCCGATGAATCACGCTCAAGGCTGACGAACTGCCAGTGCTTTCGTAGCCCGGATGCAATCCGGGGTTGCTCGACGACCGTCCCCGGATTGCAATCCAGGCTCCACCGGAAGCACCCATCCCGTCCAATGGAACTGGTTCGCGTGTGTCCCGAAGCTTGAAATCGCCCTCCCGCGCCACAACAAGTCGGCCATCGATTCGACACTGGAAACCGCCCCATGACCACGACCACCGAAACCCGGAAGTTCGAAGCCGAAGTCGCGCAGGTGCTGCATCTGGTGACGCATTCGCTGTATTCGCACAAGGACGTCTTCCTGCGCGAGTTGATTTCGAATGCGGCCGACGCCTGCGACAAGCTGCGCTTCGAAACCATCGCCCAGCCCGATCTGCTCGATGGCGACGGCGAGTTGCGCATCGATATCAGCATCGACAAGGACGCGCGCACGATCACGATCCGCGATAACGGCATCGGCATGACCCGCGATGAAATCGTCGCGAACATCGGCACCATCGCCAGTTCCGGCACGCGCAAATATCTGGAAGCGTTGTCGGCCGAACAGAAGGCGGACTCGAACCTGATCGGCCAGTTCGGCGTCGGTTTTTATTCCGCATTCGTGGTCGCCGACAAGGTCACCCTGGTGTCGCGCAAGGCTGGCGCCGAGGCTGGCGACGCGGTGCGCTGGGAATCGTCCGGCACCGGCGAATACACGCTCGAAGCCCTCGCGGGCCAGCCGCGTGGTACCGCAGTGACGTTGCACCTCAAGCCCGAGGAAGACGAGTTCCTGCAGAGCTGGCAATTGCGCAACCTGGTCGCGCGCTATTCGGATCACATCGGCTTTCCGATCCGCATGCCAAAGGAATCTGACGACGAAACCCTCGACATCGCGGCGGACGCGTGGGTCGTGGTCAACCAGGCCTCGGCGTTGTGGACGCGTCCGAAGAGCGAACTGACCGACGAGGACTACCAGAATTTCTACAAGCACATCGCACACGATTTCAACGATCCACTGGCGTGGACGCACAACCGCGTCGAGGGCAACCAGAACTTCACCTCACTGCTGTACCTGCCGTCGCAAGCGCCGTTCGATTCGGCAACCGGCCACCAGGAACGCAAAGGCCTCAAGCTTTACGTCAAGCGCGTCTTCATCATGGATGCCGCCGAGCAATTATTGCCGGCGTACCTGCGCTTCGTGCGCGGCGTGGTCGACTCGGACGACCTGCCGCTCAACGTCAGCCGCGAAATCCTGCAGCAGAACCGCAACCTCGAAAAATTGCGCGCAGCCTGCGTCCGCCGCGTATTCGACCTGCTCGACAAGCTGGCCACCGACGAACCCGAGAAATTCGCGACGTTCTGGAAGGAATTCGGCACCACGTTCAAGGAAGGCGCGTCCGAGGATTTCGCGAACAGGGAACGCATCGCGAAGCTGTTGCGCTTCGCGTCCACGAAATCCGACGGCGATGCACAAACCGTTTCTCTGGACGATTACATCGGCCGCATGGCGGAAGGCCAGGACACCATCTATTTCGTCACCGCGAATGGATACGCCGCAGCGAAGGGCAGCCCGCACCTCGAAGCGCTGAACGCGCGCGGGATCGAAGTGCTGCTGATGGTCGATCGCATCGACGAATGGATGACGACCTATCTGCACGAATACTCCGGCAAGAAACTGCGCGATGTCGGCAAGGGCGACCTCGATCTTGCCAAGCTTGGCGGCGCAGATGCCGAACAGCGCAAGGAAACCGAAAAGGCCGCCGAAGGCATCGTCAAGAAGTTGAAGGACTTGCTCGGCGAACGCGTGAGCGACGTGCGCGTGAGTGAACGCCTGACCGAGTCGCCGTCGTGCATCGTCGTCAACAACCACGACATGGGCCTCGCGATGCAGCGTCTGCTCAAGCAGGCGGGCCATGACGTTCCCGAGAGCAAACCGATCCTCGAGATCAACCCCGCCCATGCGTTGACGAAGCAGCTGCAGGACGAGCCGGATGCAGCGCGCGCCGAGGATCTTGCGCTGCTGCTCCTCGACCAGGCGCAACTACTCGAAGGCGTGGCGCTCGACGATCCGGCGGCTTACGTGCGGCGGGTGAACAGGCTGTTGGCGGCGGGCTCCTGAGAACGGATCGACCTGCCACAGGACAGCGTGAGGAAACAACGGGGCGATCGACGCGAGTCATCGCCCGGTTGTTCTTGAGGCATCAGCCAGGAACAACAGGAACAACAGGGGACAGACCACGGTTTTCGAGGACCAATCCGGGATCAAACCGTGGTCTGTCCCCTGTTGTTGCTGTTGTTCGCGTGCGTAACCGTTGCCGGCGTACCCCGTGCGCAGCCAACGGCCGGTCGCGTCGCGGCTTTCCTGGGTGCGGCCGAGTGCGTGCTCAGCCGCCGAAGTTCAGTTGCAGTTGAAAAAGAGCGCTGTTGCCGATGACTGTTGCGCCAAATGTGTCATTGCAAGACCTGACCCCTAGTCTTCGTAGTCTTCGTAGTCTTCGTGTTTTAAGCTAACGACGAACTCTTTCGTAGTACCCACCCGTCCCTGCTCCAAAATCAAAAAATGAAACTTTGTCTTGCTCAAACGAGACCACAACGCTTCTTTCCAATTTGAAGTCCTTCTTGGCAGTTGGCTCTGCGATCACTTCGCCGTCCAGAACAAACAAGACCTGCGCCTCGCCAGAATTAGCGCCTTTCCATCTATTTCCATTCGCTAGAATCAGTTCATTCGCTTTAGATCCAAGGTCAATGTACAGATCCAAATGAACAATGCCAATGCCTCCTTTCGACATGCATTTGTTACTGCCGATCTTCATTCTCATCTGCGTCGCCTCTATCTCTCGACCCAACGACGGACCTGCCGCAAGTAGTAGCGAAAATGCAAGCATTGACGAAACGACGGCCGGGCCAAACCACTTGCCTAGTTGCGATGCACTCTTATTCATGGTCTTGGAAAATGGCTTGCGTCTGTGATGGTTGGCTTACCGTATGTGCCTCTGATCTCTTGTTCCAGCCTGTACGGGTTGGCAACATTGCCTCTAAACTTTGTCATTCCATATGCGGTAGCAACTACCGGCCCCACTCCGTCAGGCATTTTTACACCCATTTTGCCTGCGATGCCAAGTGCTGCGGATGTGCATTGCATAGTCGGCGTGTAGTTGGAGCACAGAGCAGGGTCAGGTCTTGCAATCACACATCGCTTCTCATTCCAGCCCTCAGCTTTCGGCCGCATGGCGGGTGACGGCTCGGCTGACGGTCGCGTAGTGAACTCCAAAGACGTCGGCAATCTCTTTCAAGGTGTAGCGCCCGGTTGCGAAGGCTTCCGCCATGGCCGTCCCCCGATTGGCGCTTTGCGCGAAGAAGTCCGCCAGCGGTCGTGCCAAGGGGCGGCGCTGGGCGCGAGGAATTTCCCCGATCAGATCCTTTCCTGATTCCGCGCTCATCCGCTCAACGAATGCATCCGAGCCAAGATACACCTGACCGCGCACCTTCTCCCAGACGCCCGGCAAGCCGATCCCGGCGCGGACGAAGTCCATGTAGCGTGCGATCGCGAGTTGCCGTTCCGCGCCGAACTGCCCAAGAATCCAGTCGGTCTGCAACCAGTCCGGCGGGGGCTCCCTCCCAACCATCGCGGCATATGAACTCCAGCGCCAATCACCGGCATCACCCACCATCCCGGCCCGCACCGGATTGAGCACGACATAGCGGGCCAGTTCCAGCAGATAGCTGTCGCGCTCGACGTGGATGGCCTTGTAGCGACCCTGAAACACATGCCCCACCCGCCGATGGCGGCGATTGACCGATTGCGTGTACACCCCGTTGAGCTGGCGCATGCCGTGCGCAAGGTTGCCCTCGACCGTTTCCACGATGACGTGGTAGTGGTTGCTCATCTGGCACCAGCCGTGGCAGATCCAGTTGAAGCGGCGGCAGACCTGGCCAAACACCTCCAGCCACTCCGCCCGATCCACCTCATCGGCGTAGATAGCATCCCGCCGGTTACCACGCGAAGTGACGTGGTACAGCCCACCGGCCAGTTCGATCCGCAGAGGTCGTGCCATCGGGCATCACTACTTCGGCAAATGTGTTATTGCAAGACCTGACCCTGAGCCCCGGCAAATGTGTTATTGCAAGACCTGACCCTTTTCTCTTCTTCTCAGCCTTTCGGCACAGCTTCGTTGAGCGACCGCACGTGCGCAAGGTATTTCCGCGCTAACTTACGGAGATTTTTGGTGGAGTCATCTGAAACTTCAGCAAGAACCGGAACAAGCTGTTTTATATAATATATTTGATCAGCACCAATATTCTTAAAATCGTTAGATAGACCGGAATTCTCAGATATCAAACCCTGATAAACTGCCACACCAAACATTTCAGACGCCCCGCTCGCGCAATCCGGATGGCGCGATAGTGCCGATTGTTCAAACGCTTCGTTCAGGGCATAAGTATATGAATCGAAGTCGCTCTTCTGATGCAGATCGCGTGTAGACACATTTAGTTTGTGTAAATTCTTTTTATATGACTCGGATAGGCCTGCTTTCAATGTCACCGCCAGTTGCTCTATAGTTTTAATATTATTTATTTTGACTGATGAGTACCACGAAATATATTCGGTCTGCATTGCATTCAAACACTTTCCTCTCGCCTCGAGTCCTGCGCCAGTATCAAGCTTTGGCAATTGCGCAGAACTTACCGCACAAGAATTGAGCATTGCAAGTAAACAAAATGTCAATATTTTCATGTCACTTACATCCTCGAACACATAGTCCGTTAAACCCATGGTTTGCGGCATCGAATTCCCTTAATCTCGTTGAGAGAGGGCCAACGCCCCCAAATTCTCGCAATTCACTAGCTGCTATTTCTGGATTAAGTAGACGCAATTGGATAGGATTTGCTTGATTATATAAATACAGCGGCTTCGTTTGGGTTGCAAAAGTATAGTCGAGACCTGTAGTTGAAAACTTCAAGTTGCCGTCGAAATGCCCATGCGCCCAAGCAACGAAATCATTTTTATAACGAGCCTGCAGGGCTTCAACCGCTTTTGTTACATTCACGGTCGTAGCACCGGGGTCTGCCCAAAATGATTGCGTGTAACCATAAGTTCCATCCTCTGCCTTAATAATCCCTACTTGAAATTCTCGTTTTGTAGCCACCCCCGTTGGGCCATATTTTACCAATGCTCTCAACTTAAGCCTTTCTTGACCTCAAAAGGCTTGCGTTTTCGCACATGATTGGTTACGATATCGCATCGTAACTCATTGATAAATAAACA
>JAYTOP010000009.1:0-35209 GCA_043747745.1 Pseudomonadota bacterium | reverse complement strand
CCGGCCACCCGCAAGCTGGCCGAACGCGCCTTCAAGGTCTTCGGCCAGCCGGACTTCGAGAACCTCGCCGGCATCTGGGTAGCGCACCTGTACAACCTGGCTGCCCAACGCGGCCTCCCACCTGAGACCCGGCACCCGGCACCACCTTGATCGCATGCGCGCTTTCTCTCGCGCCGTGGTTCACTGCGTCACGTCGTGACAGCGATATGCGAGCCAGCGCTGCTGGCCATCGGCGGGTTCGGCCTCGGGCTGGACGGTGTCGGCGTGCAGGGTCAGCGCTTCATTGCGGGCCAGGGTTTCGAGCTCGTCGCGCACCTTTACGGTGTTGCGTTCATACGGGCCGACGCGATCCGTGACCGACACCGAGACCTCGCCAAGACGATGGCACGACGCGATCTGCTGCCCGAGCGGCAAGACCCGTATCCGCGCTGCGCCGGGATCCATCTTCACCCAGGTACAGCCGCCAAGCAGCGCGATCACGACGATGAGCAATGGCAACTGGCGCATGGGCAACTCCGGTATGTAAAAGCAACGACGCACCGGATTGTGGCCCTTTGCGCGTGAATCGGGACAAAGCACCCTTCCGGCCCTGCCGGGCGTTCTTCGTCTCGCGATCTGCCACTGGCGGATCGTCAGCGAGACGCATCGCCCCCTGCGCGATGCGCAAGAGAGGGAGCTTTCTGGTCCCCTTACTCGCACCGCGAGCAGGGGGTTGGGAGGGGATGCTACTTCTTCGTCGGCTGCGCAGCCGGCTTCGCTGCAATCGGCTTGCCATCGACATCGACAACGCTGACCTCGCCGATCTTCAGCGCGCGCACCGAGGCTTCGATCTTGGAGAGATCGCCAACCACGACCCAGGTCATGCCGGTCGGCTTCAGGTCGCCCGTCGCTGTGTGCACCGCATCGGCAGACATGGCTTCGATTTGCCGTTTGTGCTGCTGCACGTAGTCGTCGGGGCGGTTGTAGCGGACGATGCCGCCGATCGCGCCGAGCACCGCGCCAGCCGTCTCATACGCACCGGGCATGCTGCGCACGCTGGTGGCCTTGATCTTGGCAATTTCGGCATCGGTGGCCGGAGCCTTGCCGCTGGCGTACTCGCCCAGTTCGCGCTGCATTTCCTTGAGCGAGTCGGCGGTCTTGTCGATCTGCACCGGCGCGAACGCGATCCACGGACGCTGGCCTTTCGCGCCCGGGATGAAGCTGTACGCGCCATAGGCCCAGTGCTTGTCCTCGCGCAGGTTGGCGTTCAGGCGCGACGAGAACTCGCCACCGAGCACGCCATTGGCGATGTCGAAATCGACCGCGTGAGGGTCCACTGTCGAGGACACGAGTTGGCCGACGAGGATGTTTGCCTGGTTCGAGCCGGGTTGGTCCACCAGCACGATGCGCGGCTTGGCCGGCAATGCAACGGTCGGAATAGTCAACGTCGGCCGCCGCGAAGCCTTGAGTTGCCAGTCGCCGAAATGCTTTTCGAGCAGCGGGGTGATTTCTTTCAACGTGGTGTCGCCAACCACGATCAGGGTGGCATTGTCCGGACGCACCCATTGCTGATGGAACGCAACGAGGTCGTCGCGATTCAGCGAGGCGATCGATGCCTCGTTGCCGGTGCCGGAGAACGGAATCCCGTACGGGTGTCCAGCGCCGTACATCAGCGGCGGCAACAGGCGCAACGCGACGCCGGTGGGCTGGGTCTTTTCCTGCTTGATGCCGGCCAGCCAGGTCTGGCGCACGCGTTCGATCTCGCTCGGTGCGAAGGTCGGACGGCGGATCACGTCCGCGTAAAGCGCCAGCGAATCGTCGAGGTGTTCCTTCAGCGCCGACAGGCTCGCGCTGTCGCCGTCGAGGCTCGCGCCGGTGCCGATATTCGCGCCCAGCGATTCCTCGCGATCGCCGATCGCCAGTGCGTCGTAGGTACCCGCGCCTTCGTCGAGCATGCCCATCGCGAAGCTCGCGGTGCCGAGCTTGTGGCCCTGGTCGGCCGCGTAGCCGCCGCCGAATTGCATGTTCATCTGCACGACCGGGATTTCATGGCGCTCGGCCAGCACGATCTTCATGCCGTTGGACAGGGTCGAGCGCTGCAATGCCGGGAACGCGAGATCGGGGAAAGTATCGACCATAGGCTCGCCCTTGCCGCGATCGACATCGGACTTGGTCACGGCGAATTTCGGATCGATGCCGGGCACCTTGAAGTCCTTGGTCGCGTACGGTTCAGTCACGGTGGACGCATCGGCGACCGTCGGCGGGATCTCACCCGGCGACACGACCAGGGTGTAATCGCCCTCGCTGAGCCAGCGATTTCCGGCGGCTTTCAGATCCGCAGGCATCGCCGTGTCGAGCGTCTTCAGGCTGTCGCGGAAGCAGCCCGGGTTGCCGGTGTAGACCGTGCACTCGGCCAGCGCGTCGGCCTTGCCGCCAAAGCCGCCGATGCGTTCGATGCCGCGGATGAAGCCGGCCTTGAACACAGTGCGCGCGCGTTCGGTTTCATCGGCACTCGGGCCGTCTTTCAGCAGCCGCTGCAATTCCTCGTCGAGGATAGCCTCGACCTTGGCCGGGTCCACGCCCTGCTTGACGTCCGCCGTGATGTTGAACGAACTGCCCAACTGGCCAGGTGACGCATAGGCGCTGACGTGGTCGGCCAACTTGTCGTGGTGCACCAGCCGGATATCGAGGCGCGACGAGCGGCTGCCGCCCAGCACCTGCGCGAACAGCTGCAGGCGGTCGAGGTCGGGGTTGCCGAACTCTGCGACGTTCCATTCGCGATAGATGCGCACCTGCGCAACGCGATCGCTCATGGTGCCGCGCGTGGACTTGTCGCGCGGTGCGACCCGGGCCTTCGGCATCGGGTTGGTCGGCGACGCCGGGATGTCGCCGAAATAGCGCGCGACCTTCGCCTTCGCGGTCGCCTCGTCGATATCGCCCGCCAGCACCAGGGTCGCATTGTTCGGGCCGTACCAGGTGCGGAACCAGGTTTTCACGTCGTCCAGCGAGGCATTGCTGAGGTCGACCATCGAACCGAGCGTGGTGTGGTGGTAGGGATGCGCGAGCGGATACGTCGCCGCCTGCATCGCGTCGTCAACACGACCGTACGGCTGGTTCTCGTCGCCACGTTTCTCGTTTTGCACGACGCCACGCTGCTGGTCGAGCGTGGCCTGGTCGACGCCGCCGAGCAGATGGCCCATGCGGTCCGACTCCATCCACAACGCCATATCAAGGGCCGTGGTCGGCACGTTCTCGAAGAAGTTGGTGCGGTCGGCGTTGGTGGTACCGTTCTGGTCGGTCGCGCCGACTTTCTCGAACGGGTCGAAATACTTGCCCTTGTGGTTCTCCGAGCCCTCGAACATCAGGTGTTCGTAGAGGTGCGCGAAGCCGGTCTTGCCGGGCTTCTCGTCCTTGGAGCCGACGTGGTACCAGAGATTGACCGCGACGATCGGCGCCTTGTGGTCCTCGTGCACGATCACCCGCAGACCATTCGGTAGAGTGAATTCGGTGTACGCAATGTCCACGGTCGTAGCCTGTGCCGTTTGCGCGAGCAGGGGCATCGCCAGCGCAGCGGACACACTCAGTGCAAGCAGACCGGCGCGCAGCCGATGGGTTGGAGACGTCATGGGAATCCTTGGGAAGAGGGGTAAGCCGGTGGCGGATGAGACGCTGCGCCGACGAACGCGCATGGTAGCCGCACAAGGCCCGTACGGCACAGCATAAGTACGGGCCTGTATTAGACTCGGGCTTCGCCAACCAGTGGAGCAGCACATGCGCCGCGTCCTCGTCACCGGAGCCAATCGCGGCCTGGGTCTGGAATTCACCCACCAATTGCTGGCACGCGGCGACCATGTCATCGCCGCCTGCCGCGATCCGCAGCATGCCGAGGCATTGCATGCGCTGGCACGCGCGCACGCGGATCGGCTGCACCCGATTGCTGTCGAAATGGCCGATGCGGATTCGGTTTCGATGCTTGCGCATCAGGCTACGCAACGCTACGACGGCCTTGACCTGCTGATCAACAACGCGGGCATGCTGGTGTCGGGCGAGCATTTCGGCGACGTCACCGCCGCTGCGCTGGCCTCCAGCGTGCAGGTCAATACGGTCGGCCCGTTTCTGCTTGTGCAGGCACTTGCCCCGTTGCTGCGCAAGGGCGATGCGCCGACCGTGGCGAACCTGTCCTCGCGGCTTGGTTCGATGGCGATCACCAGCAGCTTCTACACGCCTAGTTACGCGATCAGCAAAGCCGCGTTGAACATGGCGACCGTGCTGCTGGCGCATGCGCTGAAAGCGGACGGCGTGCGTGTGGTCGCGCTGAGTCCGGGCTGGGTCAAGACCGACATGGGCGGCGCAGGCGCTGACGTGTTGCCAGCCGTATCGGTGTCCGGAATGCTGCGCGTCATCGATGCCATAACAATGGAAGATAGCGGCACGTTCATGGATTATCAGGGCCAATCGATCCTTTGGTGAGCATTTCACGCCGCCACCACGGCAGCCGTGGGAGGGTATTGGAGCGGATCGGAATCAGGGAGATGCCATGCCACGTCGCGAACCAGCTCGCACACAGCGGGCTTGCCATCGATCAGGATCTTCGCGTGCGCCGCACGCAGGCTTGCCACTGACATTCGCATTTGGCGTGGCTGCGCTGTTTGCTGCACCTTTTGCCTTGGCCGAAACCATGGAATACCAGGGCCGAGCTATCGATCCCGCATCCGGGCGCGCGTTGTACAGCGAAACCCATCTGGTCCAGCGTGACCACGGACGCATGGTCATGCGCGTGGTGCTGTATCGGTGCGCCGACGGCACCACCTTCGCGCGAAAGAAGGTGGATTACACGAACGCGCTGATCGCGCCCGAGTTCGAACTGATCGACGCGCGCGACGGCTACCGTGAAGGCCTCCGTCGCCAGCGCGGACAAGCCTTCGCATTCGTGAAACCCACCGTGCAGGCGGCCGAGAGCGCTGAGCCCGTGGCTTCCGACGGAACCCTGGTCGCCGATGCCGGTTTCGACGAATTCGTGACCCGCAACTGGGTCGCGCTGATCGCCGGACAGACCCTGCCAATGGACTTCGTCGTCCCGGCCAAGGGTGACACCTACGGTTTCCGGCTGACCCGGCAGGCCCAGACCGTGATCGGCGGCTTGCCTGCGGTCGTGTTCCGGATGCGCCTGGGCGGACTGCTGACGTTGTTCGCGCCACACATCGACGTGGCGTACGGACTGGCAGCCCACAACCTGCTGCGCTTCGAGGGCGTCACCAACATTCGCAGCAGCGATGGTCGGCAGCTGGTTGCACGCATCGATTTCCCGGCCAGCGCACCCACCCCGATTGCGCCAAACGCCCTGCAAAACGCGCTGATGATGCCACTGAAGGCTTGCCGAATCGGCCCCTGAACGCAGCCGATCCGCGCGTGGCGATGCGCCCGATCCGTTGCGACCGACCCGCTCCTGGCGAGTCTGTCGAACCACGGCATACTTGCTGCATGCACGTCATCCTGTACCAGCCGGAAATCCCACCGAACACCGGCAATGTGATCCGCCTGTGCGCCAACACCGGTGCGACTCTTCACCTGATCGAACCGCTCGGTTTCGGCCTCGACGATGCCCGCCTGCGCCGCGCCGGGCTGGACTACCACGAGTTCGCCGACTTGCGTGTGTATGCCGATCTGGACGCGTGCCTCGCAACAATCCCCGATGCACGCCTGTTTGCGCTGTCCACGCGTGGAACAGTGCGTTACGACACCCCGCGCTACACCACTGGCGATGCCTTCATGTTCGGCCCCGAAACGCGCGGATTGCCAGCCGACCTGCTTGCTCAAGTTCCTGAAGCACACCGGCTGCGCCTGCCAATGCGTCCGCAAAATCGCAGCTTGAACCTGTCCAATGCGGTCGCTGTGGTCGTGTTCGAGGCGTGGCGACAGCTCGGGTTTGCGGGCGCGAATCGCGGAGTGTCCGATTAGTTCCGCTGGACGCGCCTATGCATTAAGGGCAGGCTAAGTCGCAACGACCTAGCGTTGCGCTGCCGCATCAAGCGGTTAGACATTTAACTAGAGGTATCACATGAAGCGCATTCTTCTGGCCGTTCTGGTCACTGCCGCCCTGCCCCTGGCTGCCCAGGCGAGCGATCTGAGTTACAACAACCTGCAAATCGGTTACCAGGCCACCAATATCGACGGAGCTCCCAATGCCAATGGCTGGGGCGGCGCTGGATCGGTCGCAATCGGCTCGAACTTCCAGTTGTTCGGCGGCTGGGCGCGGCAGGATTTCAACCATTCCAACGCCAGCTTCGATGACTGGAATCTCGGCGGCGGCTTCCACACATCGATCAATGCGACCACCGATTTCGTGACGAATGTCGATTACCGTCGACTAAACATCAACGGCTTCAACGGCAATATCAAGACCTACAGCGGCGAAGTCGGCGTGCGCAGCGCATTGGCGCCGAAGTTCGAAGGCTGGGCGCTGGCCGGTTACGAGGACGGCCACAACATCAACGGCGAGCTGTACGGCAAGCTCGGCGCGCAGGTGAAGTTCGGCAAGGGCTGGGGCCTGGTCGGCGAGGCCAAATTCTCGAAGGATCTCGCGACGTATTTCGTCGGACCACGCTACAGCTTCTGATTGTTGCTGGTTGCGCCGATACACCCCGCGAACACGAAAGCCCGGCTTCGGCCGGGCTTTTTTTGGGAGCAAAATAAGGCGGCCGAGAACACTGGAATGCTGCTTGCAACAGAAATAGTCTCTGCCACCAAACCTCGCATGCCAAGCGTGCGCTCCCAAACGTGGAAGAATACCGGTCTGCGTGGCTCGCAGCCCTGCCCCACACTTTCCTTCTGCCGTGCTTCCTTGCTTGAGGTCGTCCCTTGGTTTCTGACAACGTCACCTGTGGCCGCAGTCCCGGGCGGCATGACGAAAGCCGGAGCCGGGTTCCCGCCTCTTCAGACAATCCCGCATGAATACCCAACGGATCATCCAGTGCATCGGAACCAGCGAACAGGACACGGCGCACCTGCGCCTGCTGCTGCGCGTCGTGCGCAAGCAGGTGCGCGACAGCTGGACCTGGGGTACCGAGACCAGGGCGGATCTGGTTGTCGTGGATACGCGCAGGCTGATCGGCGATTCAGCAATGCGACGGGCCGCCCAGCGCGGAATCGACTGCGCGCAGATCATCGAAGCGCACGACCCGAAGCCGGCAGGCCTGTTCCTGCGCAAGCCATTCCGGCACGAGGCCTTCGCCACGCTGCTGAACAAGGTAGCGCGCGGCACCGGCGCTGGGCCGGAGATCGATACCTGGAGCGATGAATTCATCGACATGGACCTGGGCCATGTCGATCTGAGCGAACTCGAAACCGACCATCCGGGCGTGCACGCTGGCCACGCGCGTCGCAGCGATGCAGGCGACCCATCGCCCGACCCATCGATGTTGACGATCGCCGAACAGCCCGACGCGAGCGCCGATCCCGACCGCGTGAACACGGGCGCTACGCCCGATGCCACCGTCGATCCGACCGGCAACGCCGATGGGAACCCGATGCGCGCCGAAGACGTTTTCGATCCTTCGTTCGGGATCGACATCGCGCCGGGCATCGACGAGGACGCCACCTATCCGCTGATCTACTACCTCGAAAAGGGCGTGCTGGGAGGGCCCTCGCGGATCGCCCTGCGTGGCTTGCCTGCCCTGCTGCTCGATCCGGACGAACAGCTGTTCTGGGCCCGTGGATTGCTCCCCGGGCTCGAGCCGTACGCGCGAGAGCCCTTGCGCTTCGGTGACTGGCAACGCCTGGACAGGACCGAACTGCAGGATGCGCGCATGGGCGTGGCGGCGAGGCCATATGCGCGCCTGATCTGGATGGACAGCTTCATCCACTCCAACGGCTTCCTCGCCAGGCACTTCGATCCCGGCGGCAATTACCGTCTCACCAACCGGATCGATCTCTCGCTCGACTACCCGCGCGCGTACCGTGTCGGCGCGCTCATGGGCGTGCCGCGCAAACTCCACGAGATCGCCCGCGTGAGCGCGGTGGGGCTCGCCGAGGTGTTCGATGTCATCAATGCCTACGAGGCCATCGGCTACGTCGAGTGGACGCCCCGCGAACGCGGGCTGCGGTAGGGGTCTCAGCCCGGGGTTCGTCGACGCTTCGCTCTCCCGATTGGGGCGCAGACACATTGGCCCGACAGACTTCCCAAACGCGCAGTCTGCATTGAAAAGTCGACGTCCCTCAGCAGACTGCACAGCGCATCGTCGAATTCATGGACGAGCGCGTCGCCACCCAGGAATCTCCGCGCAGCACCGGCAACGCGCTGACCGGGCCGAATCTCGGCGTTTACTGGCGCTACTGTGTCGGCGACTATCGGATTCTCTGCGACATCCAGGATGGCGCGCTTCGTGCACTCGTGATCGAGGTCGGCAATCGGCGAGAGGTTTATCGTTGAGAGACAACAGGATGGCCTCTTTGCCGGCGTGTTCCTTGATGACCGCAACCGCATAACTGCATCCGATCAATATTCCGGCTTCTGCTGCCGCGCCAGCAGTTGGCGCAGGCCGTCGGCAGGAGTGATTTCCTCGTGCAGCACGCGCTGCACCAGCGCGGAGATCGGCAGTTCGACGTCGAGCCTGTTCGCAAGGCGCATCACCTCGTCGGCGGTGTCCACCGATTCGACGACCTGGCCGATTTCGGCGACCGCGTCGCGAAGCGATTGCCCGCGGCCGAGTGCGAGGCCCAGGCGGCGGTTGCGCGACAGGTCGCCGGTGCACGTCAGCACAAGGTCGCCGAGGCCGGCCAGTCCCATCAGGGTTTCCGGGCGACCGCCGAGTGCGGCGTTGAGCCGGAGCATCTCGTTGAGTCCGCGCGTGATCAGGCCCGCGCGGGCGTTGAGGCCGAGGCTCATGCCGTCGGCGACGCCGGTCGCGACCGCGAGCACGTTCTTCATCGCGCCGCCAAGCTCCGCGCCCTGCACGTCGTTGCCGGTGTACGCGCGGAATGTCGGACCGTGCAGGGTATCGGCAACGCGTTGGGCGAACGCGGGGCGCTCGGAATGCACGGTGACGGCGGTCGGCAGGCCCTGCGCGACCTCGCGCGCGAACGACGGTCCGGTGACGATGGCCAGAGGCACTTCGGGCCCGAGCACTTCCTCGGCAACCTCATGCAGGAAACGCCCGGAACCCGGCTCGAATCCCTTGGTCGCCCACGCGACGCCAGCGTGCGCGGGCCGGAATGGGGCCAGCGCCTGCAAGGTCGCGGTGAAAGCGTGGCTGGGGACGACGACCAGGACCAAGTCGGCATCGGCGAGCGCGACACGCAGGTCGGCAGTCGCACGCAAGCCATCAGGCAGCGCGACGCCGGGCAGATAACGCGGGTTGCGGTGCTCGCGGTAGATCGTCGCGGCCTGTTCTACGTCGCGTCCCCACAGGATCGTGGGAACGCGATTGCGCACCGCGAGCGCGGCCAGCGCCGTACCCCACGAACCCGCGCCGATGACGGCCAGCCGTGGCGGCACGGCCGTCATGCGCGTCAGGCGTTGCCGATCACTGGTTGCTGCGCGGACTCGCCGGATTCCATGCGGCGACGCAGCTGGTCGGCATAGATCGCGTCGAAGTTCAGCGGCTGCAGCAGGAATGGCGGGAAACCGCCGTGCGCGATCAGGTCGCCGAGCGCCTGCCGTGCATACGGGAACAGCACGTTCGGGCAATGCGCGCCGAGCATCATGTCGAGGCCCGACTCGTCGAAACCGGCCAGACCAAACACGCCTGCCTGCTCGACTTCGGCGAGATAGGCGGTTTTCTCGTTGATCTTGCAGGTCAACGTGATCGTCAACACGACCTCGTAGACGCTGTCCTCAAAGCGGGCGACCTTCTGGTTGAGGTTGAGCTGCAGCTGCGGCTGCGCCTGCTCCTGGAACACCGCCGGCGCGTTGGGCGCTTCGAACGAGACGTTCTTGAGGTAGATCTTTTGCACGTTGAACTGCGCGGGCGTTGCGGCTTCGGGGCCAGCGGCGCCGTTGGTGGCTTCATCTGCCATGGAATCAGACTCCGGGATGGGTTGGGGCGAAAGGATCGATGATTGTCTCACGCGTGGCGAGTGCGGCCAAATCAGTTTGACGCAGGAATCCGCCGATGCTGTGGCACGCCGACCTGCATAGTCGTGCGCGGGCGTTCGGCGAGCAGAAGCAGTGCCTCGGCGTTATCGGCCTTGCCCCACGCGCAGCGGATGCGGCCAAATGTCAATTTTTGCCTTTCGCCATCGGCAAATCCGCCGACTGCCATGCGGCGACGCCGCCATCGAGCCAGAAAACCTGCTTGAATCCGGCCTTGACCAGGCGCTTGGCGGCGAGCGCCGAGGTCGTGCCGTTGCGGCAGACCAGCGCGACCGGCAATTCGCGGACCTTGGCAAGATGCTTGTTCTCGGGATCGAACTGGCTCATCGCGACGCTGCGCGAGCCAATCACATGGCCTTTCTCGAAATCCAGCGGCGCGCTGACATCCACGATCAGGGCATTTTCGCGATTGATCAGATTGGTCAGCTGCGCCGGGCCGATCGCGCGATAGCCGCGGGTAAAGCGCGACAACTCATTGACGATCAGCGCGATGGTGACGCCCACGATGCCCAGGCACAGCATGAGGTGGTTGCCGAAAAAGGTTTGCAGTTGATCAATGGGCACAGGAATCCGGGCGACGACGGCGGGGCCGCGATTATAAGCTCTCCGCCGCGACGATCCGCGCCGGGCGCTCGCTGACTACGGTGCCGTGATGTCCGGCAGGCCGGTGGTCAGCCACCATTTGTTGGCGACTGCGTCCCAGCGCCAATGCTCATGATAGGAAATGTTTCGCGGTTGCTGGGTGTTGCGATTGATCAGGCCGAGCTGGATCTGCTGATCGATGGTTTCCTTGCCGTCCGACTTGGAGATCACGTCGTAACCGGAAACCTCGACCTGCTTGAAGCGCGAACGGTCGACGTCGGCGAGCGGATGGTCTTTCTTGATTTTCGGATCGACGAAATCGTAGGCCTTGTCGAAATCGCTCCAGCGCATCGCGCTGGCGAAATCGTACAAGGTGATCTCCTGCGCCCGCGCGGGGGTCGGCTTCACCGCATTGCAGGCGGTAGGCAACAGCAGCATCGCCACAATCGCGGCTGGGAAGCACAGATGACGCAACGTACGTATCGACATGGCTGGGCTCCGGTGCGGTCGCTGCAGGGAGCCTAGACTAGCGCATCGGACGCATCGCGACGAAGCGGCCGCTGAACACCGTCGCCTCGCCGCCGGCCGCCATCGGCACCCTCGCCTGCATCGCGATCCGTGCCTTGCCATAGCGATGGAAGGTGTCGACGAACTGCGACCACTGCTCGCCATCGACCGGCCTTGCTTCGGCTACCAGGTCCTCGTAAAGCGGCGCGATGTATTTCACCTGGCTGTCGGCGACGTACACGTCGGCATCCAGGCCTTCGAGTTTCATGCGCAGCGTGACCCAGCCCCATGCGGCCAGCGTCATCAGCCCGCTCAGGCTGCCGCCGAATGCGCAGCCCTTGTCATTGACGTTGGCTGTCAACGGCGCACCCATCCGCAATGCGTTGCCGTCGTAGCCCAGCGGCTTGACGCCGAGCGCGGCCACGGGCGGCATCTTCCGGCAATGCGCGGCGATGTATGCAAGCGCGGCGTCCACACCATCCGCACGGACAGGTTTCAGCGTGGCGGCGGCATGTTGCGTTGTGCGAAGCTGTTCGGATGCCACGTTCGTTGCTGCCACAGTCGTCACCGCCGTTATCGGGTTGGTTCGTCGTATCGCTGCGACCAGTCGGCCAGCATCGACGCTTGTTGCGTGCCGCCGAAACGCTGGGAGCGGACGGTTTGAGTCTGCCCGGATTGCGGTTGGCGGCGCGTGAGGATACGCCGACTCGCGTTGCTTTGGATGCCTCATTGCGATGTTCGCGCGTGGTGTTCACGAGCCCGGCGGCAGTGCGCTTTTCCATACGCCTGCGCACGTTGCAGAGGCATCCGCATCAGCGCGTGTTCGCGCTTGGCGAAGCGACGCGCGCAGCGCTGCATCGGGCCGGCATCGTCGATGTGCTGGTTCCACCACAGGCGACCAGCGAAAGCCTGCTTGCGCTGCCTGAACTGGCTTCATTGTCCGGAGAACAGATCGGCATCGTCACTGCGCCGGGCGGTCGCGGATTGCTGGATCACGCCCTGCGCGAACGCGGCGCGACGCTCGCCATCGCCGAAGTGTATGCACGTGGGCCAGCGCGACTGAATCGAGCGCATGCGCAGCGTTTGCTGGAAGCACAAGGCCAGGGCGCGGTTTGCATCACCAGTGCCGAAGCACTGCGCAATGTGCTTGCCGCATTGCCTGATGCGGCGCGTGCAACGCTGTTGCGGTGCGCGGCGGTAGTCAGCAGCGCACGACTGGATGCGATCGCACGCGATGCCGGATTCCAGGCGATCGTCCGTGCTGATGCACCAACGCCGCGCAGCCTGCTCGCAGCAATGTGCGCGCATGCCAAGCAGCAAGGCTTCCGGTAGCATCCTCTTCGACTCTTGCCCGCAGCACGCACGCAAACCATGGCCATCACCGAATCGCCCAGCCCCATTGCCGCGCCTGCGCGCCGAAGCCGCGCACGTGGGCAGGTGCTGCTGTGGCTGGTCATCCTTGCCGTGATGACGGTCGGCGGCTGGAAATTGCGCGCGTGGTGGCTTGCCTCCATGCAGCCCGCGCAAACAGTTGCGGCAGCATCCGACGACACCTCCATCGCCGACCTGCCCGCAGCCGTCAGCGCATTGCGTCGGGAGCAACATGCACTCGCGCAACGCATGAGCGATGCCACGTCGGGCAATCAGGTGCTGCGCGATGAAGTGCTTGGCGTCGGCGAGCGCGCTGCGTTGCTCGAACAATCGGTCGCGCGCATTGCGAGCCCGCGCGCACAGGGCGAACAGGCGCTGCGTCTCGACGAAGCCGAATTGCTGCTCACCATCGGCCAGCAACAAATGGAGTTGTCGTCCGATGTCGCCAGCACATTGCATGCGTATGCGTTGGCCGACGGCACGCTGGCCGGTTCCAGCGATCCTGCCGTGCTGAACCTCCGCCAGTCGCTCGCCCAGGAAACCGCTGCGTTGCGCGCGCTGCCACCGGACCCGCGCGCAAGCATCGCCGGTGCGCTCGATGCCTTCGAGGCGAGCCTGAATGCACAACCGCTGGCGACCGCTTCACAACCAACCGTTCACGCAACGGTGTTCGACCGGGTTGTCGGCAGCATGGTCGAGGTCCGTCGCGCGCAGGCGCAGGAATTGCTAGATCCCGCCACGCGCGATGCCGGACTCACCGCACTTCGACTCGACATCACGCTCGCGCGACTCGCGCTGGAGCGTCGCGAAACGGCCACATTCCGCGCCGCACTGACCCGCATCGATGGCTGGTTGCCGCGCCTGTTCGCGATGACGACCGTCGCGCAGCAGCGTCGACAACTCGCGGACTTGCAGCGCACACCATTGCACATCGATCTGCCGACATTGGGCGGCACGCTCGATGAGCTGCGGCGATTGCGCCAGGGACAGCCAGAGGCGACCGTGCCGGCCGCGCCTTCGACGAGCGCGACGTCAGCAACGCCGCTCGCATTGCCGCCGCCGACATCGCCCGGCAAAAATCCATGAAACCGTTCCGCCAATTGCTGTTATGGCTCTTACTCGCCGTACTCGGTGCGTTGCTATGGCAGTGGTATTCCAGCGACCAGGGGCAGGTGATCGTGACCATGCGCGGCATGGTGTACACCACCACGGTGACCAGGGCGCTGGCGATCCTCGCCGGAGTCCTATTCGTGGCGTGGCTGGCCTTGTGGTTGTTGCGCTTGCCGTTTCGCCTGTGGAACCAGCGCCGCCGCAGGCAGGCACGCGCGCGCATGATCGGCGGCCTGCTCGCGCTGCACGAAGGCCGCTGGACACGCGCGGAAAAACTGCTTGCGCTAGCCGCCGACGATCCGGCGATGCGGCTTCCAGCGCGACTCGGGGCCGCTCAGGCTGCGCAAGCGCGCGGCGATGCGGCGGCGTTCGATCAGCACTTGGAGGCAGCAAGTAGCGACACTGCGGAATCGGCGACCGCACTTGCACGCGCGGACGCGTTGCTCGCCGCAGGGCACGCGCAGGATGCGATCGCGGTGCTCGATACCGCCGCACAAAAAACTCCGCCGTCGCCGCGTGCCTTGTTGCTGCGCACGCGCGCACTGATCGCGTGTCGACGTTCCGGCGAAGCCTATGGAGCGCTTGGCGCACTCAAGAGCGCGCAAGCGTTGTCGCCCACCGATCACGCCGTGCTCGAAGCCGAGCTCGCTGCGCAATCGCTGCGTGAATCCGATGACGCCAATGCGCTGGCCGACCGCTGGGACCGGCTGCTTGCGCCGTTGCGTGCGCGCAGTGACGTCGTCGCGGCCTACGCACAGCGTGCTGTCGCATTGCGCATGGAAGATGCCGCCGCATCGGCGATCGATACGGCGTTGAAGAACCAATGGAACGAAGCGCTCGTCCTGCAGTTCGGCCGGATTCCGCCGGGCCGCATCGCCGCGACCCAACCGAACGCGCGCCTGCTCACTGTCGAGGGCTGGCTGCGGGGACATTCGGACAGCCCAGCACTCGCCGTCACCCTCGGTCGGCTCACCCGCGAACAGCAGCAGTGGGGCAAGGCCGAGGACTACCTGCACCGCGCGATCGCGCAGGGCGCTGGCGCGGATGCGTGGGAAGAACTCGGCAACGTGTATGTCGCCCAGAACGACGATGCGAACGCGCGCCTGTGCTACGTCAACGCACTGCGCTCCGCACGCGGCGAAGATGTCGAGACGATGCCGGAGCGCAGCCTGCGCGAGCGGATCTTCGACGCCTCGGTGATCGAGGAACGCGACCAGCACGGCGTACCGCGACTGCCGGGATGAGCTTCGTAGAAAGCGTCCCATGTTGAAAACACGACTGCGCCTCGTGCTGCTTGTGGTTGGGCTCAGCGTGCTATGGGCCGCGCTCTCGCTGGCCGGGCCATTCCTGCTGGCCACGCTCGCGGACCATCGAGCGACCGCAAGCGGCCTGTATGCAGGGATCTTCCACCTGAAGCAGGCCGAGCAAACACTGGCGGCACCTTGGTTTGCGGAAGGCTTGCTGCTTACCGCCGTGGATTCGCTCGCCACCATCCTGCTGGTGATCCTGCTGGATCCACAGGGGCATTCGACGCGCGCGCTGCGCTGGGGCCTGCGGACGATTCCATGCCTGATCGCATGGACATGTGGCGCGGCCATCCTGGCGGGACTGATTGATTGGTTCGAAACAGGCGCTTGGGTTTCAGGCCTCATTGCCGCGATTGCATATTGCTATGTCCTGGCACTGCCATTCATTTTCCTGCGTAGTGATGTCATCGCCCGCGATCGCCCGCCGCTGTTCTGGCTCCCCGGCTGGCCCGGGCTCCCGGCGGTCGTGCTGTCGCTCGTCGCGTTCGCAGCCTGGTACGGCACCGCCATCCTTCTGGACGACGTGGCTTCACTGGCGTTCCCGAAGGCATTGCCTTGGTGGTTGCAGCTTGCGCTGGGACTGGCTATTTGGGTCTTCGGACTGATGCTGGCTGCGTACGTCTTGTCGGCCTGGAGGCATCGGTGGCGCTGGTCGCAAGTCGCTTCGGGTTTCGACTGACCGACACTCCTGGCGCGCACCCGCGCACTGGCGGCACTCGACCTGCAACTCATGTGGATCAGCGTCTGGCTGTTCATTCCCGTCATGCTGTGGGTCGCAGCAGCCATCGATTTCAGTGTTTCGCATGTCGAACAGGTCCAACGACTCCATCCGACCAACCCTCCCTTCTACCTGCCAGCGCTGGTGAACGCATCCCACTTCGCCGTCAGCTATTGGTGGATGACCCTCCTGCTCACATACGTTCCCGTGCATTGCTGGATGCTGTTGGCGCCGAGGGCGCGGGCGATCCATCTTGTCGAATCAATGGGGAATCCAGCGCAATGACCAAGCTGATGCATCTTCGCCCGCACGACCTGCTCGCGCACCTGCCGCTGCCTGCGACCGATAGTTGGCCCGATGGCGTGTTCGACATCGAAGCTTTCGATCGCGGCGGGCTTTCGCTCGAACTGTTCGCGCCGCGCGGCATCGACCACCAGACGCCGCACGCACAGGACGAGATCTACATCGTGATCGCCGGCTGCGCGATCCTTGAAATCGATGGCGTCGCATACGATTGCCCGCCGGGCGACACGCTGTTCGTGCCAGCGCGCGTGCCGCATCGCTTCGTGCGGATCAGCGACGACTTCGCAGCGCGGGCGATTTTCTGGGGTCCGGGAAAGCCCCACTGAATTGCCCCTGGAACGGCATCAGGTGGCGCTACTGCGCTTCCTGAAATACCGAACCAGCACCGCAAGAGTGAGCAAGAGCGACCACAGCGGCCACATGGCGGCCAGCGCGACGACGATGTCGAGCAGCCCGTACCAGCCGCCGCGCAGCGAGCTTCCCAGGCGCTCGAAGAAGCCGGGGCTGTTGCGCTGGAACTCCGCTTCCGCGTCGACCATGACGGTGGCTCGGATAGTGGGTGTCTGGTAGATCGACAGGGCGATCGTGCTGAACGCGACCTTGTCCTCGAACTCCTTCTGCGCGACCAGCGCCTCGTCGCGCGCGACTTTCGCCTGGTCGCGCATCTGGATCGCGGCGGTGCGCTGGTCGAGTCTTCCTCCCTGTTGCTCGGCCTGCCCGATATCCTGTTGCCCTTCCTGCCCGCGCTGGTAGTCGAGCTGCTGGCGCAGCATGTCGAACTGCGCATCGGCGGCTTCGAAGGTACGACGGTCGAGGAAGTCGATCTGGCCGACGATCGCGAGCAGGAAGGACTGGGTCTTCTCGCTCGGCACGCGCACGATCAACGTGCCGTGGGTCGTGTACTCGGTCAGTTCGATGAGCTTTCCGTCCCCACGGGATCGACGCTGCGTGTTCCGCGTCTCCGCCCCGATGTCGTTCCTGACCACGAAGCCGCCCTGCGCGGCCACGATGTCCTCGATTGCCAGCGCCGACCGGTAGACGTCCTTGACGCGGAACTCGGCATGCGCGGTGCGGATGAACTCGCGCCGCGCATCGGTCGCGCTGACCGTGCTGGAGATCAGTTGTGCGGTCGCCTGCGCGGTCGGCGCAACGCCCGGCGCCGCGTTCTTCGACTCCATTTCGGCGGCTGCCGGTGCCGACGGCGCTGCCGACACCGGCTTGTCGGCCATCGCCTCGGAGCGCGCCGGGGCATCGTTTCCGGCATGTTGCTGGCCGCATGCGACCAATGCCGCGAGCAGCATTCCGGCCACAAAAGAGCGATGGACAGTTTTCGGTTGCATTGTGTCGGCCTCGAAGATGGGTGAAGGGCAAGCCACGTGATTGCATCGATGCTGGCGCGCGACCTTGCAACGTCATCGCGGTGCAATCGGGGTGATCGAACGAACCCTGCGTGTCAGCGCTCCACAATCGCCACCACGCCCATACCGCCGGCCGTGCAGATCGAGATCAACGCGCGGCCCGATCCTTTTTCCTTCAGCAACTTTGCGGCGGTCGCGACGATGCGCGCGCCGGTTGCGGCGAATGGATGGCCCAGCGCGAGCGAGGAGCCGACCACGTTCATCTTTGCTGGATCGATACTGCCGAGTGCGCCGCGACCCAGTTTCGCGCGGCAATACTCTTCGGATTCCCACGCGCGCAACGTGCACAGCACTTGCGCGGCGAAGGCTTCGTGGATCTCGTAGAAATCGAAATCCTGCAGTGTCAGCCCGTTACGTTCGAGCATGCGTGGCACCGCGATCGTCGGCGCCATCAGCAAGCCGTCGCCGTGCACGAAATCCACGGCCGCGACTTCTGCATCGCGCAGGTACGCGAGCGGTTCGTGATGGTGCGCCTTCGCCCAGTCGTCGCTCGCGAGCAGGCATGCGGCCGCACCGTCGGTGAGCGGCGTGGAGTTGGCCGCAGTCAGCGTGCCAAGACCCGACGTCTTGTCGAATGCGGGCCTGAGTGCGGCGAGCTTTTCGAGCGAGCTGTCGGGACGCAGGTTATTGTCGCGCTCGACACCGCGAAAGCTCGCGACCAGGTCGCTGTAGAAACCGCGCTCGTAGGCGGCCGCAGCCTTGCGATGCGAGGCCAACGCGAGTTCGTCCTGCGATTCGCGCGCGATGTGCCACTGCTTCGCCATCATCTCGCAATGGTCGCCCATCGACTTGCCGGTGCGCGGCTCGGCCACGCCGGGGAAATCGGGTTTCAATTCGCGGAACTTGAATCCACGGAACGCGCGCAGCCTGTCGCCGAAACTTTTCGCGCGAGCTGCCTGCAGGATGCGCGCGCGCAGTTTTTTCCCATACACGATCGGCACATCGGACGTCGTATCCGAACCGCCGCCGATGCCGACCTCAATCTGGCCGAGTGCGATCTTGTTGGCGACCGTGATGATGGTGTCGAGGCTGGTGCCGCAGGCGCGCTGCATGGTGATGCCCGGCGTCAGCGGCGACAGCCCCGACGACAATGCGGCTTCGCGACCGAGGTTCCAGTCCGACGAATGCTTGATGACCGCGCCCATCGCAACCTCGCCGAGCACCTGCCCGTGCAGGCCGTAGCGTTCGACCAGCGCCCCGAGCGTGCGGATCGACATGCCGAGGTTGCCGACATCGGCGTACGCGGTGTTGTTGCGGCAGAACGGAATGCGCACGCCGCCGAGGATGGCGACCGGACGCGCGTTCGTGTGCTTGTCGGCGAGACTCATCGTGCTGCTCCGTGCGCGGCGTCCATCGTGCCAGCTGTCATCCGACACGCTGTCATCGGACTCGCACTCATCAGGTCCGCACCCATCATGCACCGACTCCGGGCGGCAACGGCGCACCGGCCCAGGCCTGCGGATTTTCCTTCCACAGCGCGCCCAGCCACGCACGATACATCGCAATCTCCGGCCCGCGCGTGTCGCGGTCGAGGTCGGCGATCATCGCGAGCGGGTGGCGGCCTTCGAGCAGCACGTCGAGCGTGTTGTCGAACAACTCCGTCCACAGCGGCGTGTAGGCAATTTCCGCAGCGTGCGCGGACAGGTCGGGTGCGGCGCCCGGACCGGGCTTGCGCACCACCATCTGCACCCATGGCGAATTGGTCAGCGTCAGCACAATCTCCAACCCGGCCTTGCGCGCGTACAACGCGACTTCCTCGGGCACGCAGAACTGGTTGCGCGCGACATCCTTGCGTTCGCGCGGATCGGTGCGGCCGGCCTGCATCACCTCGTAGTGGTAACGCCGCCAGCCGACCGGATGCGCGAGGTTCCAGGTATCGAAATAGAACAATCCGCCCGGCACCAGAACGCGTGCGACGTCCTGCAGGTAGAGCAGGAAATCCTCCTTGTCCATGTGGATGAACACCGCGACGCAATAGCCTTTCTCCATGCTCGCATCGGCGATCGGGTCGAGGTGGCTGCGGCTGAGCGTCGATGCGCTCACGTTCGGATACGCGGCGAGGCGTTCGCGCGCGACCGCGACCATGTTGTCGGAGATATCCAGCCCATGCCACGCGGCGATGTTCGGCGCGAGCTCGCGGCCGATGCGGCCGACACCGCAGCCGATCTCGAACACGCGGTCGGTCGGTCGCAACTGCAAAGCCAGTTCGACCTGCCGGCGGCTGTATGCGCCGGTCAGTCGCAACACGTCTTCGTCGGCGCTGCCATCGACCGCGATCATCGCGCCGGTCACGGTCTGCGCCTTGGCGTTCCAGAAATCCTTGTAGTTGGAGGAAGCCTGGCTAGCGGCTGGGGTGGTTTCGGCGGTCATGGACTCTATCGCTTGCGGGGGAACGTATAGAGTACGTCCAGCCCACGCTCCCACCAAACTCCGATCCCACCAACTACGAAAGCATCAAACAGGAATGCCGATGCCGTTCACCCAAAACGCCTGCCTCGGCGCGCTTGCGCTCGAATTGCGCCCCGATGCGCACGCCGCGCATGCCGCGCTCGACCCGGCCCAAGCGGCGGAACTGGCCGAAGGCATCGCCCGCGACCTCGCCGTGCTGGTGCCGGAAGCGGCCTCGCTCGATCTGGTGATGCTGGGCGCGCACTACGATCCTGTCGAACTGCTGCGTCCGGGCTGGCCCTTGCATGCGGCGCTGGATGCGCTGGCGATGCGTGCGCCGCTGCATGTAGACCGCGCGGCCGACGATGGCCGCATCCTCGCCTTCGGCACACGCGATGGCGTACTTCCAGAAGCCGTGCCTGCGCCCGATATCGATTACGCGCAAGGCACGATGCGACTGGTGCCATTCCTCTTGCGCGGCGATGCGACTTCGCAAGCGCGCGTTCAACAGGTCGGCCACGCGCTCGAAGAAGTCCTGATCGATCGCGGCATGGCTGGTGCCGCGACCGCACTGTTCGCGCAGCAGGCGTTCGGCGCACCAATCGAACACGCGCGCTACGTCACCATCCACGACCTCGCCGCACTGATGGCGATGCAGTACGAACACGCCGGCCTCGCACCGCTATGGCCGCTGATCGAAGCCGCACTGCTGTCGCCGGAATCCGAAGCATGGCTCGACGCCCCGCCCGAACCGCTCGCGCGCTACAGCGACGGCGGCGTGCGCATCGCCCTGCTCGATTCCGAAACCTGGCGCGTCGGCGGCTTCGCGCCCACATCGGCCGACGAGGACCCAGACAAACTTGAGCGCGCGTTCGAACACTTCGAGGCAAGGCAACGCCAGATCGCAGCGGTGCTGGAAGCGCACGGCATCGCGGTGACGTTCGATCATTGCCCGGCGGGGAAGGATCCGCACGCAGTATTGAGATCCTAAAGATGACCTCCACCGAAACTGTATTCCCGAATCAAGTCGCGATGAAGTGGAAGCGCTATGTCGTCACACTGATTGTGTGTGCGCTGATAATTTGGGCAGCATTCAATCCGTTAGCCAATTCTGTTTCTCCCGGCTGGGTTGCGCTCGTTGTGAGCATTCCGGTGATCTGGGCGATTCATGGTCTTGTGTTCGTCATAGCGCGACAAGCTATGCCGATCAGATTGAAGCCTTACTTCACTACCGCGATCGGATGTGCGCTGGTGATGCTGTTCACGATCCCGCCACACCTTGGCTTCATGCTGATTTTGTTTGCGATCCCCTTGGCGATCTGGATTCTGTACAGCATCGGCCTTGTTCTCATAGAACCCGCACAACTCAGACCGCGAGCCATCATTCTCGGCCTCTGGGTAGCAGCGATCCTGATTGCTTTGAGTGCGCATTGGTACTACGCCGTGGACGCGCGTCGGGATGGCGACGAATACGCACGCGTGATCGAACGATACAAAGCCGTGCACGGCACCTATCCGTCCGACATGAAAGCCGCGGGCCTGGCACCAAAGCGAAACAGCTACATGCATGGTTACATCATGTACGAGGGCAAGCCGTCCTTGGTTTATGCAGCGACGTTCGCAATGTTCGATACTTACGGCTACGATTTCGAACATCACGTCTGGGTTTATCAGCCCGACTGAATTCCGCTGAGTCCCGTAGGCTGGGATGCAATCCCAGCAATGCATGCCATCGAATACATTTGCCGGGATTGCATCCCAGCCTACTTGGCTCGCGCGCGCAGCGCGTGTAAGCGCTTGATCTTGCATGAACCAAAAGCGAACCCCTTCCAACCCTCCCATGCGCGATGCGCAAGGAAGGGAGTGATCAACGTCGTACGAACTCATCCTCATACATCGCATACCCGGCATCGACCATGCCGAGCGATGCGTAGGTGCGTTGCGCATTCGCGTTGTCGCGCTCGACGTACAACCGCAACCCGCACACGTCCGGCGTCGCCTTCGCGAGCGCGAGTACATGCTCGTACAGCGCGCGATACACGCCACTGCGCCGATGCGCTGGATCGACATACACGCTCTGGATCCACCACCAGTCGCCGCAGCGCCAGTCGCTCCATTCGCAGGTGAGCATCAAGGTGCCGACCGATGCGATGGCTTCGTCGACGGTGCGTTCGGCAATGACATAACGGCCGCGCGCGGGTTGCTCGAACACAGCGCGTACGCCGCGTTCGACGACGACCGGATCGAGCCGCTTGTGCTCGGTTTCCCACGCCATCGCGACGCCCCATTCCGCGAGCAACGCCGCATCGTCCATCTGCGCCGCACGAATCGTCGGCGGCTCATGCATCCCGGAAGTGTCGCTCACAGTTTTTTCAGGATCACGCCGCAGGCGATGCGCGGGCCGGAGTTGCCGGACGGCTGGGTCGTGTAGTCGTCGGTATCGCGATGCACGATCAACGCACGGCCGATCACATCGTCGGATGTGCCGGTGCCGAGCGACACGCCGTGCACGGTCACATCCACATCGACCGCGCCCTGTGCGTCGGCGATCTGGTTCGCGATGTCGCCGGCGTGATGTTCCATGCCGACCGGATCGCCGTGCGCGGTGCCGGTCGGGTTGAAATGCCCGCCCGCGCTGCTCGCATCGGGCGCACTGCAATCGCCGTGTTCGTGGATGTGGAAGCCGTGCGTACTGCCCGGTGGCAATCCGGTCAGACGGCCATGGAAATGCACGCCATCGGAAACCGGCGTGGCCTCCAGCGTGCCGACGACGCTGTTGCCCGCGGTCGCCGCGAGAACGGTCTGGATCGGATGCTTGTTGGTGAAATGCCCGGCGCAACCGGCGACGGCCAGCGTTGTCGCGCAGGTCAATACAGTCAGTAGACGCAGCATGTCGGTGTCCTTGGAAATGCGGAATCGCATCCTAACGCGATGCGTGCGTGCCGGCGCGTGCGGCATTCAACTCGCGCCCGGATCGTGCTTGCGGCCGAGCTTGCGGGTCAGCGTGTTGCGGCCGAGCCCGAGCAATTCAGCAGCCTGCTGGCGATGCCCGCCGGTATGTTCCAGCGCCGCCGCCAGCAGCGCCTGTTCGAAGCGTTGCTTGGCCTGTGCGTGGATGTCGTGCGCGCCCGCATCGAGCGCAGTGCGTGTCCATGCGATCAGCGGCTGCGTCCAGTCGTCGTCGGCATCCGCGTGCTTGATCGCAGCGCGCGGCGCGGTGCGCAGCGATGCGCGCACATCGCCAGTGCGGATGCTTTGCCCGGGCGCAAGAGCGGCGAGCCGCCAGCACAGGTTTTCGAGCTCGCGCACATTGCCTGGCCATGGATGCGCTTCCAGCAGGCGCAACGCATTGGCCGACAATCTCTTGCGCGGTGCGTTGAAACGGATCGCAGCATTCGCGAGGAAGCGCGCGGCGAGCGTGGGGACATCGCCTGCGCGTTCGCGCAACGGCGGCAGGCGCAGACGCACGACGTCGAGGCGATGCAGCAAGTCGGCGCGGAAACGTCCGTCCGCAACCAGCGTTTCAAGATCCTGATGGGTCGCCGCGACCACGCGCACATCGACGCGAATCAGCTCGCGACCGCCGACGCGGAAGAACTCGCCTTCCGCAAGCACGCGCAGCAGGCGCGTCTGCAACGGCGCGGGCATGTCGCCGATTTCGTCGAGGAACAAGGTGCCGCCATCGGCCTGTTCGAAACGCCCCGCGTGGCGTCGGGTCGCGCCGGTAAATGCGCCGGCCTCGTGGCCGAACAGTTCCGACTCGAGCAGCTCGGCCGGGATCGCGGCGGTGTTCAATGCGACGAATGGTTTCTTCGCACGCGGCGATTCGCGGTGCAATGCGCGCGCGACGAGTTCCTTGCCGGTGCCGGTTTCGCCGGTGACCAGCACCGACAGCGGCGCCTGCGCGAGCCGTCCGATCGCACGGAATAACTCGCGCATCGCGGGTGCATCGCCGAGCAAAGCATTGTCGTCGTCGGCTGCCGTTGTGGAATCAGCGCTGGCCATTGCAGGTTCATCACTGCTTGTCGTCGCGCTCGGCAGCGCACGTTTTGCGAGCGCGACCGCCGCGTCGAGGTCGAATGGTTTCGACAGAAATTCATGCGCGCCGCCGCGAAACGCACCCGCCGTCGATGCGATATCGGTCCATGCCGACATCACGATCACCGGCAACTCGGGGTCGCGCGCCTTGAGCGCATCGAGGAATGCGAGTCCGTCCATGCCCGGCATCCGGATGTCGGTGAACACGAGTTTCGGTGCGGCTTCGGTGTCGAGCGCAGCAAGCGCCGCGTGCGGGCCATCGAACGCCTGCACCGTGTAGCCCGCGTCGCGCAACGCTTCGGCCAGCACGAAGCGGACGCTGCGATCATCGTCGACGACCCAGATGCGGGGTTCATGCACTGGCATTCTCATCCTCCGGCACCGGGACCATCAGCGTGAACACCGTATGCCCAGGCCGCGATCGATAGCTCAATGCGCCACCGTGTTCGCGCGCGATCTGCTGCGTGAGCGGCAAGCCGAGACCCGAGCCTTCCGCACGTCCCGACACCAATGGCAGAAAGATGCGTTCGGTCAGATCGTCGGGTACGCCACGACCGTTGTCGGCGATCTCGATCCGCAACACAAGACGATGCGCGACCTCGCCGATCAACACGGCGTGTTCGGCGCGCGTGCGCAGTGTCACCGTGTTCGCGCCGGACTCGAGTGCGTTGCGCAGCAGGTTCCAGAGCGCCTGGGTGAGTCGGTCGGCGTCGCCGGAAATGGCGGGCAGGCTCGGATCGTAATCGCGTTCGAGCTTGATCGCCCAGCCTGCATCGGCATCGGCGAGCATGCGCACGCGTTCGAGCACGGTATGGATGTTGAGCGGTTCGAACGCGCGCGTCGGTGCGGGGTTCACGAGACGTTCGAGCAATGCCGTGAGGCGATCGACTTCGTCTCCGATCACCGCGATCAGTTCGCGTTCGTCGTCGTTGTCGAACCGCGCCGATGCACGTCGCGCCAGCAGTTGCGCCGCGCCCTTGAGGCCTGCGAGCGGATTGCGGATTTCGTGCGCAAGGCCTTTCAATGCCGCATGCAGTGCCGCCGGCAAGGCGCTGGCCGGATCGGCACCGGGAAATTCATCGGCCGGATACGCCTCGATGCGCAGACCGTCCCTGTCGCGCGCAAGCACCAGATCGGCAAAACGCTCCGCGCCGTTCGGTGCGCACAATCGGACCCGGCGCACCCGCAGCGGCTCATCGGCGGCAGCCAGCCGCACAACCAAGGCCGCGAGACGACCGTCCTCGGCATCGAGGCTCGTCAACGGCAACCCTTCAAGGCGTCGCGCACTGACGCCCAGCCAGCTCGCGAACGCCGGGTTGCAGCTCACCAGCGCCCCGGACGCATCGGCCCAGGCCAGTGGTGTCGCCAGTTCATCGCAGCCGTGCATTGCACCATTGTAGTGCATCGACTGAACCAGCCATTGGCCCTGACTACGCGGGAAACGCCAGAACTAAATAGTTTGTTCCGAAAGTACCAACTTTGTAGTTCGCGAAATCGGCACCAGGTTCCCCACATCAGGCCAACTCCGAGCCAACACAGCCAAGCCTGACGAGTGCCAAATCGGTCTCTTCGCTTCCAGCACTCGCATTGCCATGGGCGCGAACGGCATGCGGGATCTCCGGAAAGGCAGCAATGGCTGGGCCTGCGTGCCCGACGATCCAAACACGCCCGGCGGCGACCCGATCTGTGCCGACCCGGTTGTGTTGCAATGTCGACGTCAATGCAGTGCGGCATCCTGCAATCGCGACGCCGGCATCGGAATCGCGAAGTCGTCGCGCTCGCCTGAGCGGGTGTAGGCGCGCTTGATGTGCAGCAGGTGGTCTTGCGCATCCATCGTCACGCCGGGCGGCAATCCGATTCCGCCGGTTGCATCGGGCATTCCCGCAATCGACGACACCGCTGCGGTCTTCCGTTGCATCAGCACGGCATTGATCAACGTGTTCACCGTCTGCACATCGCGCATCCGCGCCGCGTACGCCGCAAATATCCGCGTCGGATTGCCGACAGCGACCAGCACGCATCCCATCGGGTCGAACAGGGTACCCTGGACGCCGCATGATGTCCTGAGTGGTGCCGTGTCCATGCGAGCGGCCGCTTGCAGGACATCGGCATCTTGCGTACAGAAACTTGCGTAGCCGGGGGCCGAGAGCGCGGTCGCGGCGGGCGCGTTGATCAACAGGCGTCCGAGCGTTTTCGACCATTGCGTCCCGCTGCGATTCTTCGCGTCTGTACCTTCCAGCGAGTCAGCGCGCTGCAGGAAAACCGCATTCTTGTGGAATTCGGATTTCATCGCGTCGCAGACCGTCATCTCCTGATCGGCCACCGGAGCGAAAGCCGCACCACATGGTTCCGGCAACGCTGCATCGAGGGGAAGTTCGGCAAGCATTTCGGCAACCAGTTCAGATGCGCCGGTGTAATAGTTGCTCGCAACGCTCTGGACGACCCGGCTGTCGCTGTGCAATGCCAGGCGTCGCCACGTGGACGCTGCGGCGCACGCCCGCAGGAGTCCCTCGGGCCTGTCGCCATCGGCGAAACGCAAGGCCGCATCGCTGAGCTGCAACATGGCCATGCCGCCGATCTCCGGAAGCGGGCTGTCAGTGCCGGGCGGGAAACGGTCGTGGTCGTGATCGTAGCGGGCCAGGGCGTGCGCATGGTCGAGCAGCACCGCAGAGTCGCCGAGCAGCTTGCGCGTTGCGTCCGCATTGCGCCGGATCTTCGCCAGGCAATCCTCCTCGGATGATGTACACAAGGTGCGATGGGCACCGTCGAGCAAGGACGACCTGGCATAGCGATCCAATGAGCTCGATCCGGGCGCGGCAGTGCGATAGCGCGCCAGTTCGTTGTCCGCTACCGCCTCCAGGTCGGCGGCTGGAATGTCGTACTGCGACAGCCAGATCGCGGCAAAGGCATTGTGCTGGCCCCTGGCCGTGACCGGAGGTCGATCGAGGATCGCGAGCGACTTGCGCTGGACAGAGGTTGGTCGCGGCAACCATTCGCTCGCGGCCAGGCCCATCCATGCCAGCACCAGCAGGAACACAACGATCAAACTCCACTTGATAAAGCCCAATATCCGTTCCATCGACGTCTCCCCGAATCGCCAGACGCGACTCTAAGGGATTGGCGCTGGATTGTGCGGTCGATGGATATCGGTCAGGAACTGTCTGTTTCGCACAAGCCGATCTTGACGGCATTGCGCCAATGCAGCCGCGACCCCGGGAGCGCCATCAGATCTCGTACGCCGACTCGCCGTGCGCGCTGATGTCGAGGCCTTCGCGTTCGGCGTCGTGATCGACGCGCAGCCCGACCGCGACGCGCACGATCCGGAATGCGATGACCGAGACGACGCCGGACCACAACACCGTGATGACGACGCCGAGCGCCTGCACGCCGAACTGGTGCGGCATCGCGTAATCCGCCGCGCCGGTGCCGCCGAGCGATGGTGCAGTGAACACGCCGGTCAGCAGCGCGCCAACGATGCCGCAAACGCCGTGCACGCCGAACACGTCGAGCGAATCGTCCGCGCGCAGGCGACGCTTCAGTGCGGTAACGCCCCAGAATCCCGCGATGCCGGACGCGACGCCGATCACCAGCGCGCCCGCAATGCCAACCGTTCCGCAGGCAGGCGTGATCGCGACGAGTCCGGAGACTGCGCCCGACGCAGCGCCGAGCATCGAAGCGCGTCCGCGCAGGCGCGCTTCGACTGCGCACCACGCGAGCACCGCAACGGCAGGTGCGACCAAGGTGTTGAGGAAAGCGAGCGCGGCGATGCCGTTCGCTTCGAGCGCCGAGCCCGCGTTGAAACCGAACCACCCGACCCACAGCAGACCCGCGCCGGCGAACGTGAGCGGCAAACTATGCGGCGACAGGCGTTCGCGTCCGAACCCGATACGCGGCCCCAGCATGTACGCGCCGACGAGGCCGGCGACGCCGGCATTGATGTGCACGACGGTGCCGCCTGCGAAGTCGAGCGCGCCTTTCAGGAACAGGAATCCGTTCGCCGCCCACACCATGTGCGCCAGCGGCAGGTAGGCGAGCGTGAACCACAGCGCGGTGAACAGCAGCACGGCGGCGAATTTCGCGCGCTCGGCGATCGCTCCAACGACCAGCGCGCACGAGATCGCGGCGAATGCGCCCTGGAACGCGATGTAGATCAATTCGGGAATCTGCACGCCCGGCGTAAACGTGGCTGATGCGGACGCGGGCGTGACGCCGCGCAAGAAGACTTTTGCAAGGTCGCCGATCACCGCACCGCCGCCGTTGAAGGCGAGGCTGTAGCCGTAGGCGATCCACAACACGAGCGCGAGTGCGGCCACGACGAGAACCTGCATCAGCACCGACAGGATGTTCTTCGCGCGCACGAGGCCTCCATAGAACAACGCGAGCCCGGGCACGATCATCAGCACGACGAGCAGGGTCGCGACGATCATCCAGGCGGTGTCGCCCTTGTCGATGCCGCTCGTGTTGATGGCGGGCGCGGCCGCACGCGCCGACGGTGCGAGCGCAAGCAGCGATGCGTATGCGCATCGCAGGCCGAACGGGTTGCCGCGTCGCTTGTGCTGCATGGACACCTCGTCGTGAAGGTGGCGCTTGCTGCGGTGCAACTCCTCCCCTTGCTGACTAGCAGGGGGAGGTTGGGAGGAGGTTGGGCTCACGATGGAACATACGCCGCACAAAACTGCACCCCTCCAGCCCTGCCAGGCGTTCTTCGGCGCACGAACTGCCACTGGCAGTTCGATTGCGCGCCTCATCACCCCCAGCCCTCCGGCCCTCCGGGCGTTCCTCGCCGCACGATCTGCCACTGGCAGATCGTCGTCACGAATCATGACCCCCTTCGCTACGCGAAAGGGAGGGAGGCGAAGGCTCAAATGCCGTAATACATCGCGTACTCGAGCGGATGGGTCGCCGCGCGGAACTTGGTGACTTCGCCCATCTTCAGTTCGATGTAGCTGTCGATGAAGTCGTCGGTGAACACGCCGCCGGCCTTGAGGAAGTCGCGATCGGCGTCGAGAGCGTCGAGCGCCTGGTCGAGCGAATGGCAGACGGTCGGGATGTTCTTGGCTTCCTCGGGCGGCAGGTCGTACAGATCCTTGTCCATCGGCTCGCCCGGATCGATCTGGTTCTTGATGCCGTCCAGGCCGGCCATCAGCAGCGCGGCGAAGATCAGGTAGCCGGAGTTCATCGGGTCCGGGAAACGCACCTCGATGCGGCGCGCCTTCGGGTTGCTCACGAACGGGATGCGGCAGCTCGCCGAACGGTTGCGCGCGGAGTATGCGAGCATCACCGGCGCTTCATAACCCGGCACGAGGCGCTTGTACGAATTCGTCGTCGAATTGGCGAACGCATTGATCGCGCGCGCATGCTTGAACACGCCGCCGATGTACCACAGCGCCATCTGCGACAGGCCGCCGTAACCGTCGCCGGTGAACAGGTTCACGCCGCCCTTCGCGAGCGACTGGTGCACGTGCATGCCGCTGCCGTTGTCGCCGACGAGCGGTTTCGGCATGAAGGTCGCGGTCTTGCCGTTGCGGAAGGCGACGTTCTTGATGATGTACTTCATGGTCATCAACTCGTCGGCTTTCTGCACGAGCGTGTTGAACTTGGTGCCGATCTCGCACTGGCCGGCGTTCGCGACTTCGTGGTGGTGCACTTCGACTTCGATGCCGGCCGCAGTCAGCGCCTTGCACATCTCGGCACGGATGTCGTGCAGGGTGTCGGTCGGCGCGACCGGAAAGTAGCCGCCCTTCAGGCCCGGACGGTAGCCGCTGTTGCCGCCCTCGTATTTCTTCTTCGAATTCCAGTGCGCTTCCTCGGACTCGACTTCAAAAAACGTGTCGCCCATCTCGTTGTTCCAGCGCACCGAGTCGAAGATGAAGAACTCGGGTTCCGGACCGAAGAACGCCTGCTCGGCGACGCCGCTGGCCTTGACGTACGCTTCGGCGCGCTTGGCGAGCGAGCGCGGGCAGCGCGAGTACGCCTGCATCGTCACCGGGTCGAGCACGTCGCAGACCAGGATCAGGGTCGGGTCGGCGGTGAATTGATCGACCACCGCCGAAACCGGATCGGGCAGCAGCACCATGTCGGACTCGTTGATGCCCCTCCAGCCCGAGATCGACGAACCGTCGAACATGCGGCCGTCCTCGAACAGGGCCGGCTCGACGATGCTGATCGGGAAGGTGACGTGGTGCTGCACGCCGCGCATGTCGGCAAAGCGCAGGTCCACCCACTCGATGGCGTTGTCCTTGATGAGTTTTTCGACGTGTGCGTACGACATGGAAAGCTCCGGGCTGGGTTGGGATGTCCAACTACAGCAAGGTCCGTGCCAGGCAGGCCGCCTTGATCAATCAAGAAGTTACACTTGGAAATCTGCTGGAATGCGCTTGTTCAGCACACTTTTGGTGCATCGATTTTCACTTCGCACCACTTCAGTGCATCAATGATGGACCCAGCGAACCAGCACCGGCCCGGCGATCACCAGCCAGCAAAGTCCCGACATCAGCACCGCGATGCCGACCGCCGCACTGCCCATGTCCTTCGCCTGGCCCGCCAGCGGATGGCGCTCCAGGGAGATGCGATCAACCGCCGCCTCGAGCGCTGAATTCAGAAACTCGATCAGGAGCACCGCCATCATCGAAATGACGAGGAGCAGATGCTCGATGGTGCCGACTGGCAGGAAGACCGAAGCCGGAACCAGGATCGCCAGCGCGATCAGCTCCTGACGGATCGCCGCTTCATGCGCGATCGCGTGGCGGACGCCGGCATACGAATAACCGAGCGCATTCACCAGTCGGCGGAAGCACCCTTGCTCTTCAGATCGCTGCGTTCCTTGCTCATGGCTTGCCTGGCCCTGTCTGATGGTTCGTCTGGGATGGTTCATTTTGAATGCGCATGTCGATACGTCGCTTCATGCACCCGACCAATGCGTTCTGCAAGAAAAGTGGACAACCACATGCATGCACATAGCGCTGTATTGCTTGCCCCCGTGGGGAGGGTGGAATGCAAACAGCGTTAGGCGTCACGATGGATCTGGAATCCCGCGAACGACTGGCTGGTCGGCATCAGCTCCAGCCGGTTGACGTTGAGGTGCGGCGGCAAGGTCGCGATCCACCACAGCGTCTCGGCGATGTCGCCCGCAGTGATCGGGTTCGCGCCTTGATACAGCTTGTCCGATGCGGCTTGGTCGCCGTGCGTGCGCACGAGAGTGAATTCGGTTTCGGCCATGCCCGGCTCGAGCGTGGTCACGCGCACGCCGGTGCCGTGCAGGTCTGCGCGCAGGTTCAGCGAGAACTGACTCACGAAAGCCTTGCTCGCGCCGTACACGTTGCCGCCAAAGTACGGATACAGCGCCGCAGTCGAACTCACGTTGACGATCGCGCCGCGCCGCGCGATCAACGCAGGCAGCAGCGCGCGCGTGAGCGTGACCAGTGCGGTGATGTTGGTGTCGATCATCGTGCGCCAGTCGTCGAGGCTCGCGCTCTGCGCTGGTCCGGTGCCGAGCGCGAGGCCGGCGCTGTTGACCAGCAGGTCGATGTCGCGGAAGCCTTCCGGCAACGCGGCGATCGCGGCATCCATCGCGTCCGTGTCGCGGATATCGAACGCCGCGGCATGCACGCGTTCCGCGCCCAGCTCTTCGCGCAGCGCATCGAGGCGATCGACGCGCCGACCGCTTGCGATCACCTGCCAGCCGCCTTCCACGAAGCGCTTCGCGGCGGACCTTCCAAAGCCCGACGTCGCGCCGGTGATCCATGCAGTTTTCGTCATCGTGTCCACCAGGCGGAAGAAGTTGGCTGCGTCGCGGAGCTGCAAGTGTAAACGCGCAGGACCGTACTTCGATTCGCAAGTTATTCGTTCGTGGTGAGGCGCGGATGGTTCGAGACGGATTGGCTCGACCTGCGGTCTCGACCCAATCCTCCTCACCACGAACGGGATTTCCGAGACGGATTGGCTCGACCTGTCCGGCCCGCATGCGCAGCCTTCGGTTGTTCACCGGCATGCGAGCCGATGGTTCGCGTGCAATGCCGGTTCAGTCCTCATCACGAACGGGGTTGAATTGGGTGGAAGCACCGAGAGATCTGGTGCATCGTGTCCGCGTCAATGCATGCACGAGCAAGCGATGCCCAAGCCTTCCCGAACGCCATCCACACCGGCAACCATCGCACGCAAGGCCGCAATTCGCCGCGCCGCGCGCCGCAAGCAGTCCGGCACGTTCGTGGTGATGCTCGGCACCGGCATGCCGCGACCCGACCCGGAATGTTTCGGTCCGGCGACAGCGGTTGTTTACGACGGACGCGTATTCCTGTTCGACGCAGGTGCGGGCGTGATGCGACGGATGGCCGCAGCCGGCCTGTCGATCCGCGGGCCGGAAGCGCTGTTCATCACCCACCTGCACAGCGACCACACGCTCGGCTATCCGGACCTGATCCTCACGACCTGGGTGATGGGCCGACGCACGCCATTGCAGGCCTATGGCCCGGTCGGACTGAAGAAAATGACCAAGCACATCCTCGCCGCGTGGGACGAGGACATCCACGTGCGCATCAAAGGGCTGGAGCAGCAGACGACTGCGGGCTACAAGGTCGCGGCGCATGAATTCGACGTCGCCGACAACGGCGGCGTCGTTTACGACAAGGACGGCGTTCGCATCACCGCGATTCCGGTGATCCACGGTTGCTGGAAACAGGCGTACGGATTCCGCATCGACACGCCGGATCGCTCGATCGTGATCTCCGGCGACACCGTGCCGACGAACACCATTCTCGAAGCGTCGCGCGGCGTGGACGTGCTGGTGCATGAGGTGTATCCGCAATCGCAGGTCGCACCGGAAGTACGCATCGGCGGCAAGGCATGGCCGAGTTACATGCGCGACTTCCATACGTCCGATGCCGAACTCGGCGCGCTCGCTGCGCAGGCGCAGCCGAAGCTGCTGGTGTTGCACCACATCGTGCGCCATCACGTGGACGACGATGAATTGCTGGAGACAATTCGTGAGGCTGGATTCGATGGCGAGGTGGTTGTCGCGAAGGATCTGGATCGGTTCTAAGCTGTGGATTGTAAGCTGGGATGCGAATCCCAGCAGGTCTGGCAATCAATGCTGGGATTGGCATCCCAGCCTACGTGCTCTCCACATTCCAATGGCATTCGCATGATCGATCCCATTCCCGCGAAAGCGATGTCTGCATGCTCTCGTTTGCTATGCCTCGCAGCTTTGGCGGCGTTCGTCGTCGGCTGCAGTGCGATGCCGCGTCCGCACGTCGAGCCTGTCCCGGTCGTGCTGCCGCCAGCTTCCGATTTCACGATTGCCGCCGGGATGCTCGATACCTGGAACGCGGTCGGCCAGATCCTGGTGCGCACGGACGGCGTCACCTATGAAGGCCGTGCGCAGATGCTGGGCCTGTATGACGTGCGATACCGGGGCGAGCGGTTCCTGGTCCTGACGCGGGCGCTGGAGTTGACCAGTCAGCGCCAGGTCACGACCACCAGGGTCAGCGTCGTGTTGCAGGACGGCAAGCTGGACAGCAGCGCCCCGGCGATCGCGTTGCTGGGTTTGCTGCAGGCGCGGTTGCCGGAGGAACTTCGCCTGGATGCGGCGGGAGTCAGGGGCCGCAAAAAACGGTGATGTCGAAACGAGGGGCAGCTTCCTGGCGTGCACCCTGCATCGGGAACAGTCGCGCTGCTTATACTGGCCACACATAGCTTGCGCCAATTGATGAGCGAGACGTGCAACAAGGAGGAGCAGCCAGTGGTTGAACAACGCGTCGAACCGGGCCGTCATGGCCGCATTGCCAAATGCCTGCTGCTGACCTCGCTGGTCGTGACGATGACATACAGCGTTGGCAACCTTGCCCAGGCGCAATCAATCAACGCCAGCCAGCCGCCATCGGATCCTTACGCGTGCGGCGATGGCATCGTCATGCAGGCAGTCGCGGCACTCGGCTACAAGGGCGATGCCGATTTCTGGTCGGGCGAGAAGACAGCTTGCCGTCTGCGGCCAGAAAACCCGAAGGAAGCGATTGTCGCGCTGACGTACACGCACGGCGATCAGCTTTCCGGCAACGCGACGGACAATGACGACGCTGGTTTCGACCTGGACCTGGTTATCGTGCGCACCGATAGCGGTAGCCTCGTCGCGCGTAGCGCGAAGGGTGCCCACGTCGATTCCGATGCGATCACGTTCGAAACGATCGTCATCGACACCGCGAACTACATGCTCGCGCCGGGCCAGCGCGCGTTCGGCGTGCGCGTTACACACGATTCGCACTGCTACCACTGCAACTACGGGCAGACCGACCTGATGCTCTACCTGCAGCATGGCAAGCGGCTCGACCCGATTTTCGACGCGATGATCAACGAAACCCGTGGCGAGTGGGGCACAACCGATTGCGACGACCTGCCGACCGAGACGACCCGAACCATCAAGGTCGCGTCAAGCGCAAGCCACGGCCTTTCAGACCTGCTGCTCACGACCATGAGCACGCCGACGCCCGATGACGATATTCCGGCCGCCTGCAAAGATGCGCCTGCGCATGTCGACACCGTCAAGCTGAGGTTCGACGGAAAGATGTTTCCGCTGCCCGTAGCAATGGACGCGTACTGACCGGGCAAGCAATCCCTGGGCTCAGACCTCTTCAGGCATCCAGATATCAAACCGGGTTTCGCCCTGCCCGCTCGCAGCCAGCCGGTACGGAAATCCGTGGCGATTCAGGACTTCGCGGACGAACAGCAGGCCGATGCCTTGGCCGCCTTTCTTGGTGGTGAAGAACGGCGTGAACATCTGGCCCGCCGGCACTTCCCCGAGCCGGTCGCCGGAGTCGATCACCGACAGCCTGGTGCGGCCCTCGTCACGGGCGAGTTCCAGGTGGACGTAGCCGCCGCTGCTTCCCTTCTCCGCGGCCGTCGCATCCCCGGCCTCCATCGCGTTCTTCACGACGTTGAGCAGCGCCTGTTCCATGAGGTTACGATCCAGCGCCTGCAGCGGTATCGCATCGCAGCGCAGCCACTCGATGGCGATGCCGCGGCTGCGGCACGGTTCACGGTAGAGCCGCAGGCTCAGCGTCAGGTCTTGCAATAACACATTTGCTCTGGCCTTCCCGGCGTGGTCTGCGGCTTGCCTGCGCTGGTGTGTTCGACCAATTGCCCGTTGCAGGACGAGCACTACACCTGGGACAGTAAGGGCAACCTGCTCTCGCGCAGCCGTGGTGCGACCTATACCGAGAACTTCAAGTACGACGCCAACGACCGGGTGACGCTGGGCTGGTACAGCATGCTGGGCGGCACCAGCTACTCGACCACGCCGCCGGCCAACCCGGCCAGCGACGTCAACGTCACCGAGTGGATGAGCTATGCCGCACAGGGATGTGCAAATGTCGCGGGCGCAGGATGCGCAAGAGCGACCGACAAGCTC
>JAYTOP010000008.1:0-2843 GCA_043747745.1 Pseudomonadota bacterium | reverse complement strand
GATCGAGTGATCTGGGTCGACGCCGATGTGATCGTTTTCGATCCCGATGCTCTGCATATCGGGGGGTCTGCCGGCTTCGCCGTATGTCCGGAGGTCTGGGTACGGAAACAATGGGGGGCCCCATTGAGCGAACACCGGATCAACAACGCTGTCATGATGTTCGAGCGTGGCAACCCGTTTCTGGAATTTTACATTCATGCGACACAGGAGCGCGTCCGGAATGCCGAGGCGCTCTCGGACTGGGTGGGCGGTCCTGAATGCCTGACCCCGTTGAACCAAATACTGCCCCTGCCGCGCATCGAAGGCATTGGCCTTTTCAGCCCATTGGTGATGCATGGCATTGCCAACAACGACCTCCGATGGGTCAAACAGTTCGCCATCGATTTTGGATGCAGGGTCCACGCCGCCAATCTTTGCGCCTCCGCGGCGGGCAACCGGATCGACGATATCCTAATGAGCGATGACCTGTACCACGCGGCGATAGATGCGCTAATCGACAGCCGCGGCGAAGTCGTCAACAGGCATGTGCGTGCGACTTGACCGTTATGTGACTTGCGCTTTTCGTTTTTCGGCGAACACGTCAATGGAGATTAGAGCCGACCCAGCCCGGTCGCGGTCTACCATGATCTCGAAAGCGAACTCCAGGTCACGAACCAGTTTCGGCGTGTTGAAAAACGGCGTCTTGTCGTAATTCTGCTTAATCTTCGCCCTGATTTTTTTCAACTCGGAGCGATTCCGGCAGAGGAATAGCAACTGCTCTTCGTATCGCGCAATGTCGGACGCGACCATTTCCGTCAACCCGATAGCTTTGAGCATACTGGTTGCGGCACGCGATGGCATCGTCGTTCCGGTGCAAGTCAGAACTGGCACTCCGGCTGCCAATGCGTCCAAGGTAGTGGTGTGCGCGTTATAGTGAAAAGTATCGACCATGAGATCAGCGTGGATCAGCCGTCCCAGATGCCGCTCGTGCGTCCAGTAAGGGGCGAACACCAGCCTTCCAGGATCGACCCCGCGAGAAGAGGCTTCGCGTGCAAGATTTTCCCTGACGCGGGGATCATTAGCGTAAATCCACAAAACTGCGTCGGGGACGGCAAGCAGCACGCGCATCCAGACCGAAAAAACAACCGGCTCAACCTTGTGCGCGTTGTTAAAACAGCAAAGCACGAACGCGGACGCCGGCAAACCGGTGCTTGAATGGCTCGACGGCTTAGCGGCAAGGAAGTCACGCCTGCTCGCTGCGAAATAGCAGCAGGGCATGTAAACCAGCTTTTCCGTCCAGAACTTTTCGGCTCCCCCAGGACAAACTTCATGATCGACGATCGCGTAGTCGATGCAGTCTGCACCAAGCGTACCCGGATAGCCGAGATAATTTACCTGGATGGAAGCGGGTCGCCGCGCGAAAACGCCGGGACGCGAGAAATCGGTATAACCGGCCAGGTCGATCAGCACGTCTATTTGATCCATCGTCATGCGCTCGGCGATTCCCGCGTCATCCATGTTCGCGACATCCCGGAAAACGTCGACGGAACCTTCAATCCGCCGGCGAATTTCGCTTTGGTCGTCGGGCATCAGCGAGTAACCGAAAATTTCGAAGCGCGTCCGGTCATGCAATTCAAGAACCGGCTGTATGAGGAATGCGGTGGGGTGCACCCGGAAATCGGGCGACACGTAACCAACGCGCAGCCGCCGACCCGCTGATACGCGTCTTGCAGGCCGCCTTTCTTCCTCCTTTACGTTTGCATGTTCGCGGACTGCTCGCGCCACCCCGGCCGCCAGGCCGGTCCGCACTGCCTCGGCCATCGGAAACGCAAGCGACCGGAAGGGCAGCCGCGGATCGCGGATCTCGTTTGGAGTGCCGAGACTCGCCGCCACCAGGTCCTCGAAATTCTCCAGATATTCTTCATGACGGGACCAATCGCAACGTGTCTGCTGGTTAAAAAGGTACTGCAGGTAAACGAGCCTCGGATCGAGTCCCTTGTCGTTGTCGCCGAACACCGTGTCGTAGGGATTGTGGAAATTACGGAATTGCAATGGGTCGGCCCCGCGTGCCTGCGCGAGCAAGTCGCGGGCTTCGTCGATCCGGCCCAGTACCGAAAAATTGAGCGCTTTTTGTATCAGCGCGTTGACGTGACGCTTGTCGAGGAGAAGAGCGCGGTCGGTCGCCGCCACGCTTTCGGCGAAACGGCCGAGACCATGCAACAGTTCCGCGCGGTTGAAATGATAGTCGGCGCCTTCGGGATGGACGGCAACCAATTCGTCGTACGCGACAAGAGATTCCGACATACGACCGAGTGCCGCCAGAACGATCGCGCGATTGTTCAGCGCCGCGCCGAATCCGGGCGCGCAAACCAGGGCCTGGTCGTAGGCTTTTAGCGCTTCCTCCTGCCGGCCGAGGCGCTCGAGAACGACGCCAAGATTGACGAGTAACTGTGCGTCGTCCGGATATTCATCGACGAGCGCCCGAAACGCGGAAAGCGCCTCCTCGTACCGCTCGAGGTCAAAAAGTACCGAGGCGAGGGCGCTGGACGCCTGGCGATGTCCCGGCGCCAGCCGGCGCGCCTTGGCAAATGCGAGCAGCGCGCCTTCCGCATTGCCGGATTGGTGTCGGGCCGCCCCAAGCAGGAACCACGCATCTGGATAGTGGGGACGAGTCGCGAGTACGGCTACCAACAGCCGCTCTGCCTCGACGAATCGGCCCGCATGGAGTAGTTGGCTGGCTTCCTGCAAACCTGCGTTTTCTTGATCCATTGCCTGTGTCGCCGCCAGCGATGGCTTTAGAATTCTGATTTTAACCAACCGAAACGAAGCCATGGATTTAATTGCCCGGCCGATGCAGCGGGACA
>JAYTOP010000007.1:0-47955 GCA_043747745.1 Pseudomonadota bacterium | reverse complement strand
AGTGTTTGAGTTCATAGTGTTTATTTATCAATGCGTTACGATGCGATATCGTAACCAATCATGTGCGAAAACGCAAGCCTTTTGAGGTCAAGAAAGGCTTAAGTTGAGAGCATTGGCGCCTACGGCACCGCCACCGGCGCTTTCAGCAGCGCCGGCGGGGGTCACAGCACCGCTAGCGGCGCAGGAAGCAATGCCAGCGGCAGCTACAGTACCGCGAACGGCGCTTACAGCAATGCCACCGGCGCCTTCAGCTCGGCAGTTGGAGCCCGTTCGAGCGCCACCGGCTCTCACAGCAATGCCAGTGGCGACCACAGCGTCGCGAGCGGCAACTACAGCACGGCGGTCGGCTCGCACAGCACCGCATCGGGTGTATCCAGCAACGCGTTCGGCGACTACAGCACGGCCAGCGGCACTGGCAGCAATGCGACTGGCTTCCTGAGCAATGCTGGCGGCACCTTCAGCAGTGCGACTGGTGCGCAAAGCAGCGCCAGCGGCGATTTCAGCACGGCCAATGGCGCGGTCAGCACCGCTTCGGGCGGTTACTCGTCGGCAATGGGTTATCGGAGCGTCGCCAGCGGCTTTGGCTCTGCGGCAGTCGGTGCCAATGCCACTGCTACCGGCCAGGGCGCATCGGCTTTCGGCGCGGGTGCGCGGGCGACCGGCGGTTCCTCGACGGCGGTGGGCGACCAGTCGTTCGCGACAGCCAACAACTCCAGCGCGTTCGGCGACGGCGCCAATGCGTCCGGTGCCTATTCGCTGGCTTCCGGCCACAACGCAGCGGCCAGCGGTTTTGGTTCGGTCGCGTTGGGTACCGATGCGGCAGCCAGTGGCCAGGGCAGTACGGCGCTGGGTGCTACGGCAGTCGCCAGCGGTGGCTCGGCCACGGCAATCGGCGACCAGTCGTTCGCGACGGGCGACAATTCGACCGCGCTCGGTAGTGGCGCGAATGCGTCGGCCGCCAATTCGACGGCGATCGGCTACAACTCGACCAATAGCCGTGCCAACACGGTATCGGTGGGTTCGACGGGCAATTTCCGCCAGGTCACCAATGTCGCCAATGGCACCCAGGCCAATGACGCGGTGAACCTGCAGCAGATGCAGTCGGGCGATGCAGCCACCCTGGCTGCGGCCGATCTGTTCACCACGAATGCAATGAATACCTTGACCACCAGCGTGGATGCGCGTTTCGCGATACAGGACAAGCGGATCAGCAAGATCGGTGCGATGGGTTCGGCCGCGGCCGGCATGGCGATGAACACGGCCGGGCTGGCCGGGTCGAACCGGATCGGCGTCGGCGTGGGTTCGCTGAGCGGCCAGTCGGCCTTTGCGATCGGATACCAGCACGCGTTCAACGACAACCACGCCAGCGTTTCGATCGGCGGTGCGTTCTCGAACAGCGAAAACAGCGTGATCGCGGGCGCTGGCTTCAGCTGGTAATACGCATCCGGCGACAGCCGGGACAGCAAACGCGGGCCGGCTCCGATCGGCTTGCGTTCCACGGCGCGACGGTCTCTCTCCGTCGCGCCGTTTTTCTATCTGGGTGATCCGATGCATCTCGGCCAGCTCACGGCCGCGACGACCATCAGGTGTTGGAACCGCGCTCTCGCCCGATGGCGAGTACGTGGCACCGACGGGAGTCTTGAAACATCAAAGTCGACACAGCCCGGACGGTGCAACGCCGTCCGGGCTTTTTTGCATGCATGAGCGGCCATGCATTCGTAAAAAATGTTGTATCCGACGTTGACAGGTTGCTGCTGCGCCGGTACGTTGAACACCCGTTGCGACCCAACATGTAGGGGTTTCTTCGGGAGAGCAGCCCCAGCTATGGGGTTGAGCCGACGAGGGCCGCAAAGCTTGGGGGAAGCCATGTTGCAGGTGGCGCACGCGGTACAGGGACTCGTCATCACGCATCGCAAGCGTGCGCAAAAGCGCGTGCGGGCGAAGCGTTGGCGGCCCTGAAGCAGGTCGAAAGAAAGACAGCGGATCGCCGGTCATCGGCAGTCCGGAACGATCAAACAACAAGAACAACGAAGGAAGTACAGCGCATGAGCAAGGCACGTCTCGAGATCGTCAAACCTGAGGGTGCGCAGGACATCGCGATGCAACCCGCTTCGTGGGACATCTGGGACAAGAAATACCGCCTCAAGAGCAAGCGCGGCGAACCGGTCGATACCGACATCGACCACACCTACCAACGTGTCGCCCGCGCGCTCGCGGATGCCGAGACCACGGTCGAGAAGCAGGGCTACTGGCACGGGCGCTTCCTGTGGGCGCTGCGTCGCGGTGCGATCCCGGCGGGGCGCATCACCTCGAACGCTGGCGCGCTGGAGCACAAGCCCGCGACATCGACGATCAACTGCACCGTCAGCGGCACCATCGAGGATTCGATGGACGGCATCCTCGAAAAGGTCCACGAAGCCGGTTTGACGCTCAAGGCCGGCTGCGGCATCGGCTACGAATTCTCGACGTTGCGACCGCGCGGCGCCTATGTGTCGGGCGCGGGCGCGCACACGTCCGGCCCGCTGAGCTTCATGGATATCTACGACAAGATGTGTTTCACCGTGTCGTCGGCCGGCGGTCGCCGTGGCGCGCAGATGGGCACGTTCGACGTCAGCCATCCCGACGTGCGCGAGTTCGTCAAGGTCAAGCGCGAGGACGGCCGCCTGCGCCAGTTCAACCTGTCGCTGCTGATCACTGACGGCTTCATGGAAGCGGTGCAGAGCGATGGCGACTGGCCGCTGGTGTTCCCGATCAACATCAAGGAACAGGGCGATTTCGCGCTCGACGACCCGAGCCAGGTCATCTGGCGCGAATGGCCGACGCACACCAACTACGTCACCCGCGACGACGGCCTGGTCGCATGCCGCATTTATGGCCACACGCGTGCACGGCACCTGTGGGACATGATCATGGTCTCGACGTACGACTTCGCCGAGCCGGGCTTCATCCTGATCGACCGCGTCAACGAAATGAACAACAACTGGTGGTGCGAGACCATCCGCGCCACAAACCCCTGTGGCGAACAACCGTTGCCGCCCTACGGCGCCTGCCTGCTGGGATCGGTGAACCTCACCAACTTCGTGCGCAATGCGTTCACCGACCAGGCGCGCTTCGACTGGGAGGAATACAAGGAAGTCGTGCGCGTGTTCACCCGCATGCTCGACAACGTCGTCGAAGTGAACGGATTGCCCTTGCAGCAGCAGCGCGACGAGATCGTGCGCAAACGCCGCCATGGCATGGGCTTCCTCGGCCTGGGTTCGGCGATGACGATGCTGCGCCAGCAGTATGGCTCGCCCGAAGCCTGCGAATTCACCGAAGCCGTCGCCCGCGAAATGGCGATCGCCGGCTGGGAAATGGCGCTCGCGCTCGCGCAGGAAAAAGGTGCCGCGCCGATCATGCACGAGGAGTTCGAGGTCACCGCCGAGATGCTGCGCAAGCGCCCGGAGATGGTGACCGACGGCTGGAAACTCGGACAGCAGATCCCCGGCAAGGTGCTGCACGCAACGTACTCGCGCTACATGCAACGCATTGCAGAAGTCGCGCCGGATCTCGTGGCTGAGCTGGCAGAAACCGGGGCGCGCTTCACCCACCATTCCTCGATCGCGCCGACCGGCACGATCTCGCTGTCGCTCGCCAACAACGCCAGCAACGGGATCGAGCCGAGCTTCGCCCACCACTATTCGCGCAACGTCATTCGCGAAGGCAAGAAGTCGAAGGAAAAGGTCGAGGTCTTCAGCTACGAATTGCTCGCGTACCGCACGCTGGTGAACCAGAAGGCGATGCCGTTCTCGGAGGAAGCCGAATCGAAGCTGCCCGAGTATTTCCGTTCCGCCGACGACATCAGCCCGACCGAACACGTCGACATCCAGGCCGCCGCGCAGAAGTGGGTCGATTCGTCGATCTCGAAAACCGCGAACGTGCCGACCGATTATCCGTACGCGGATTTCAAGGACATCTACATGTACGCGTGGAAGCAGGGCCTGAAGGGCTGCACCACGTTCCGCTTCAATCCGGCCGCGTTCCAGGGCGTGCTGGTGAAGGAGGCCGACCTCGAAAACACGCTGTACCGCTTCGAGCTCGAAGACGGCTCGGTGGTGGAGGTCAAGGGCAACGAGGAGATCGAATACGACGGCGAGAAGCACACCGCGGCCAACCTGTTCGATGCGCTGAAAGAGGGTTACTACGGAAAGTTCTGAAAGAACTTGCGTAGAAGTTGAAGATTTACGGCAAGTTCTGATGGATGCTGCGCGAACACTTGGAAAGTTCACGACAAGTTACGGGTCCGTACAGCATAAGAACCCGGCATTGACGCACTATTGCGGTGAGGCCGAACGCAGTCTCGACAAGCAAGTCCCGATGATCCAGGAAAACCGACGAGGAGTGTTCCCATGAGCAAGTCCAATGGTGCTGGTGTGAAAGCCACGGTGATGGGCGCGGTGGAAAGCGCGAGCGACAAGGCGCAGACCGTGTATGCCGACGTGAAGCAGGCCGCATCCAACGCGGCCGACGCCGTGGTCAAGCAGGCGAAGGTCGTCCGCAAGAAGGCGCAGGCTGCGGCGAAGACGGTGCGCAAGGCGGTCGACGAGAAGATCGTCAAGCCGGTCACCAAGACCGTCGCCGATGCGCGCAAGCGCGTCGCCGGTGCCAAGCCGGCCGCGAAGAAGGCTCCGGCCAAGAAAGCCGCTGCCAAGAAAGGTGCGGCGAAGAAGGCCGTCAAGAAAGCCGCAACGAAAGTGACGAAGGCGGTGAAGAAAGTCGCGAAGAAGGCCACCAAGGCCGTGAAGAAAGTCGTGAAGAAAGCAGGCGCGAAAAAAGCCGCTCCGAAGAAAGCAGCGGCAAAGAAGAAGTAAGCGTTACCTACACGGCCCCTGGCGCCTTCATCGGTGCCGGGGCCGGCATCGACCACGCATTCGCAACAGATTCGGAGAGCGGCAAAGATGGGCATCAAGATCGACAAGAAGATCACCAGCTACAGCGTTGTCAAACCCGAAGGCAAGGTGGACGCGCACACGCTAATGCCGGATGCGGCCGAGATCGTCGCGCCGATCGGCCTGGCAATGGCCGAAGTGATCCAGATGCACGAGCGCCTCGAGCGCCCCGAAGTGCTGGTCGGTTCCACCTACAAGATCAAATCCCCGCTGGTCGAGCACGCGATGTACGTGACGATCAACGACATCGTGCTCAACTACGGCACCGAGCACGAACTGCGCCGCCCGTTCGAGGTGTTCATCAATTCCAAGTCGATGGATCACTTCCAGTGGATCGTCGCGCTGACCCGCATCATGTCGGCGGTGTTCCGCAAGGGCGGCGACGTCACGTTCCTCGTCGAGGAAATGAAGGCCGTGTTCGACCCGCGCGGCGGCTACTTCAAGGCCGGCGGCGTGTACATGCCGTCGATCGTCGCCGAGATCGGCGCGGTGGTCGAGGAACACATGAAGTCGATCGGCCTGATCGTCGGCGACGAACTCAGCGACGCCCAGAAACACATGATCGCCGACAAGCGCGCCGCCTTCGAGGCACGCGCAAAAAAAAACTCTGAAAATCGAGCTGTAGGCGACTCCCCGGGTGGAACCGCCATCGGCACCGCCGGCGAAATGGGCGGCGCGATGGCAGGTTCCGCGCACGACGACATCTCCGTCACCGGCGAAGGCACGTCCTTCCCGCCGACCGCGACCATGTGCCACAAGTGCAGCGCGAAGGCGGTGATTTTGATGGATGGGTGTGCGACTTGCTTGAATTGCGGATACAGCAAGTGCGGTTAGTCGATGGCACGCACTAAGACAACAAAGAACACTAAGGATGTTGTGTCCGAGCCTTTAATGTCTTGGCAAAATCATCCTTGGGTCGTTGCTCTGGGCGCGGGTGGAGCTACTGCAATCTTTTGCATCACTTTGTTCATGACAGTTGTTGTTCCTACGTGGACAAAGAGCGAAGACAACAGGATTGTAGATCTGGAACGCAATCTGTCAGATATTAGAGGGGACAGAGATTCAAAAATTGAAGCAATCAAGAAATTGAATGAGACGGTTCAAAAGCAGGACAGCATCAACAAGCAGCTATCAAATGAACTTCTGAATTCAGAGCTCACGCCAATGTTTCCAGATAGCGATCCTTATCCAAAAACCTTGAGAAAAATCAGGATTGGGGATTCAGTGGCGCAAGTTTTGACGGAGTTTGGTGCAGCGGCAAAAGATGGTAAGAAAGGCGGCTGGGTTTCAGTTGATCTTAGGAATTCGCCATTCTCATCGCTTGCGTATTATAAGGATTCAAATGACAAGATCGATAGCATTCTCTTCCTTACTAAGGATCTGTCATACGAAAATAAAATTGATTTCAACGAAATCGCCAGGAATCAACTCATAGAATCGTTCGGAAAACCCGACGCTACGGCGGATGAAGATGGTGGGAAAGTTAAGTATTGCTGGCGAAGGAAGAAGTTGGATTTCTCAATCTATCCGGCTGGGTTAGACATCTCTAATGCGAGCGATGGAAAACTGACATGTTCTCCATAAAGTGAAGCTCGTAGCCCATAGACTGGGATGACAATCCCAACATCGTATTCGCATCATTCACGAGATGGGATTTCATCTCAGCCTACATTTCGGCGAAAGATGATCCACCTCAATATCTACTATCCCAACACACCCGGCAGTCGCTTCGACATGGACTACTCCCTCGGCACGCATATGCCGATGACCAAGCGCCTGCTCGGCGATGCGTGCAAGAACATCACGATTGAGCGCGGCGTCGCGGGCGTCGTGCCTGGATCGCCGCCAACGTACATCGTGTCCTGCCACATGCTGTTCGAGTCCATCGACGCGTTCCTCGCGGTGTGGACGCAGCACGGCGCGACGCTCGGCGGCGATATCCCGAACTACACGGACGTGCAGCCGGTGATCCAGTTCAGCGAGCCGCTGGCGTTCGCAAGTTGAGCACGGTTGCGCCGGATACGCAGGATGGTTGGCGCTTCGCAGAGCGCCCGCAGACTATAATCTGCGCCGTCGGCGGGGCGGGTTTCCGGCATGGTGCCATTGCGCACTGTTCCATCTGAGTCTGGCCCACGTCGTGGCCCGGTATCGGCGGTCGCCGCGCCTTCCGGATCTGGTGGAGAACGATCGGCGCTATGTGCAGACCGCTTGGCCGCAGGCGCAGTCACGCGACGATCGCAGCCGCTGCGCAGGTTGCCTGATGTCTGCGGTCGTTACCCAGGCGGCCGGAGCCATGGCGATCGCGGACTTCCTCAGCAACGGTCCTGCGGATGCCCAGCGCATGCACGATGGTTTCCCGACCCAATTGCTTCGCCGCAATGGAGCCAGGGCTGAGCGCTTCGCACTTTTGCAGGCAAGGGCGGATCAAATCCTGAAGGAAGCAGGAAGCCGCGATTGACCGAACATCTGAACGCCAGCGAGCCGCTATCGCGCAATCGAGCGGTACTCCACACCGCAATCCGGTTCAAGCGCGCGGACGGTGCCTCGCACGTGGGGTCCATCGTTGTCGGCCAATGATCCGTCAACGTCCGTCGAGCGTGAATACGATCGGTACCTTGCCCAGCGACTGCACCGCGACGCCATCGCGCATCGCCGGCTGGAAGCGCCAGTTGCGCAGGACTTGGTCGCGCGCTGCGTTGTCGAGCGAACGATCGCCGCTGCTGCGCGCTATCTGCACTTGCAGGACGTGGCCATCCACGTCAACCAGGAGAATGAGTTCGACCGTGCCTGTGATGCCATTGCGCAACGCATCGCGTGGGTAGGTCGGAGCCGGCGACGCGATCGACGTCAGGCTGGTCACGACCGGTGGCGCGACGTCCTGCGTGATGGTGCCACCGCCCGTATCGTGGATCGCGTTCGGATCCACCGTGATACCGATAACCGATGGATCGTCAGAAATCACCGGTGGCGCGATCGGCAGATGGGTCGGCTCGACACGCTGCGCCAGTGAAGGATGAGGTGGCTGCGGATGCGGCTTCTCGATGGGTAATGGATCCTTTGGAATTGGCGGTGCCGGAGTGATCCATGGCGTAACGATGGGTGCTTCGACCTGCGCGATCGGCACGAATTCGGCGGGACGCACCAGCAGCGCCAGCATGGCAACATTGAGGGCGATCGACGCGCTGATCGCGACGATGCGGATCGGGTCGGGCCGCGTGTGCGACCGTAACGTTGCGCTGCGTACCATGGTCCATCTCCTCGATGCTTGTTGTGCTTCCTTCACGTGAGCCCGCGCATCCCTGCACGGACTGTCGAAGTTGCGAGCCTGTAACGTGCGCCCCGCGACGAAGGGGTTAACCAGCATCCTGCGCCGATGCCCATGTGTCGGCAAGCCGGTTGTCGGGAATTCGCGCGCGTTCGGCGCGAAGTACGAGGGACGCCATGCGCAGCCAGGTTTTCGAGGCAGTTTGAAGGCCGGGAATGTAGCTAGAATCGCCACCATGACGCAGATTCCAGCCGGGAACGACACATCGCCACTGGCGATCCACCGAGGCAGCTGCCATTGCGGGGCTGTCGCGTTCGAAGTGGAGGCGTCGGCCGTCATCGAGGCGCTGGACTGCAATTGTTCGATCTGCAGCAAGACCGGTTTCCTGCACCTGATCGTGCCGCGTGCGCGCTTCCGCCTGTTGCGTGGCGAGGACGTGCTGACCGACTACCGCTTTGGTACCGGCGTCGCGGTACACCGCTTTTGCAGCCGCTGCGGGATCAAGAGTTTTTACATTCCACGCAGCAATCCCGACGGCGTGGACGTCAACGTGCGCTGCCTGGATACATCAACGATCGCGGAATTGCGCGTGAGCCTGTTCGACGACAGCGATCGCGACGCCGCGACCGCAGCGATCGCACACCTGTCGCGCGATTGAGCTTGCCGCTCGCGGCCGAATCCGCGCGCAGGCGGCAACACGTACAATGCGCGCCGATGCCGAGCCTGCCCGCCAGCAACACGTACCGTCTGTCCGTCGCTCCGATGATGGACTGGACCGATCGGCACTGCCGTTACTTCCATCGCCAGCTCGCGCCGGGCGCACGCCTGTATACGGAGATGGTGCATGCGCAGGCGGTGCTGCAAGGCTGCACGTCCGAAAAAGGCAGCGAACGGTTGCTCGGCTTCGATTCGGCCGAGCGTCCGCTCGCGCTGCAGCTCGGCGGTAGTGAGCCAGCTGCGTTGGCCGATGCCGCCAGGATCGCAGCGTCACTGGATTTCGACGAGGTCAACCTCAACATCGGCTGCCCATCCGACCGCGTGCAGGCCGGGCGATTCGGCGCATGCCTGATGCGCGAGCCCGCGCTGGTTGCCGACTGCGTGGCCGCGATGCGGGCAGCGGTTGAAGGCACGTCGGTGCAGGTGACGGTCAAATGCCGGCTCGGCGTGGACGAACTTGAAGAGTACGCAGTCTTCCGCGCCTTCGTGGATGCGATCGCCGCGACCGGATGCAACGTCTTCGCTGTGCACGCACGCAAGGCATGGCTGCAGGGTTTGAGTCCGAAGGAAAATCGCGAGATTCCGCCGCTGCGCTACGACTGGGTCTATCGACTCAAGCGCGAGCGCCCCGACCTGACGGTGCTGATCAACGGTGGTATCGCCACCGTCGACGCCGCGCTCGCGCATCTGGAACATGTCGATGGCGTGATGCTGGGTCGCGTCGCGTACCACGATCCCTATGTGCTGCATCGGCTCGACAATGCATTGGCCGGTGAGAGCGACAGACCGCGCGAAGAACTGCTGCAACGGATGCGTCCGTATGTCGAAGTGCAGCTTTCGAACGGGGTCGCGCTCAAGCACATCGTGCGGCATGTGCTGGGGCTGTTCCACGGACAACCCGGTGGCCGTGCGTTCCGGCAGGTGCTCAGCGAAGGCGCGCACAAGTCGGGTGCGAACTGGTCGCTGGTCGAGCGCGCGCTCGCGGCTACCCATCACGGATCGAGGCACGCTGCATGATCACGCGCGATACCAGCGCCTTTCTGCGCCATGCGCTAACCCTGGAGCCGATCGCGTCGGCATGCCCGAAGGCGGTATTTCTGGTCGCGCCGGAAGGGTTCTCATTGGCCGCAGAATCTGCGTCCGACAATCGTTACATGGACATGGCGCGCGCGGTCGATGGCGAGCGCGCGCTGCGCCAGCATCGCGGCCTGCAACGCGCGCTAGGCGAAACGTTGCCAACCATTGCGTTCGCAGGCGATCCGGCCACTCCCGACGCGGTGTTCCCGAACAATGTGTTCGCGACTGCGCCCGGACGCGTCCTGATCGCGCACATGCGGCATCCAGTGCGCCAGCGCGAGGCCGAACGTGCCGACATGCGCGGATTCTTCACCAATGTGCTCGGGTATGCGCTGCACGACCTGCGCTTGCACGCAGGTGTGGGCGAGCTGACTGGTTCGCTGGTAATCGATCGTGCACGCGGGATCGGCTATTGCGGACTCTCGGAACGTTGCGACGAAGCGGGCGCAACCGCCATGCACGCCGCCTTCGGCCTGCGCGCGACCCTGCTGTTCGATCTGGCACCCGGCGAATACCACACCAATGTCGTGCTCAGCGTGTTGGCCGGGCGCGCGGTATCGATCTGCGCAGACGGCTTCGTGGATCCAGCGGTGGTGGAAGCGATTGCGACGTTGTACGCGCCGCATGCGGTGTTGCTCGACCGCACCGAGAAACTTGCGTTCGCGGGCAACTGCATCGCGATCTCCGCCGACGCGGTCTGGATGAGCCAGGTCGCGGCCGATGCGCTGCGACCGGCCAGCCGGTCAGGATTCGAGCAGGCCGGCTTGCGCGTGTGCTCGGTGCCGCTCGATGAGATCGAGAAGGCTGGCGGCAGCCTGCGCTGTTGTGTCGGTGAAATTTTCTGATCGCTGTCCGCTGCCAACTTGTTAGCATAGTGTTAAGGACGGATTCACTGCTGAAAGTCGATGATGTTGTTCCGCCCGCTGAACTGAACGGCATCTGGCGCACGATCGTCTCGTTCATCGTCGGATCATCGCCAAAGCTGTCAACTACATACATGACCGTGCGTTCCGCCCAACAGATCGTTGTCGTCGTCCTCGCATTGATCGCGATGGGTGCGGGGACTGCGTGGGCGGACAAACCCAGGAAAGACGATGGCCGCGATGGCGATCTGCCCGCTTCGGTGCGGCGCGTCCAGCGGGAAACCGGTGGCGAAGTGCTCAAGGCCCAGCCGATGCAGCGCGGCGATGGCCACGAGGTGTATCGGGTGAAGGTGCTGACGCCACAGGGACGTATCCGCGTGGTCGAGGACGACCCGCCGCGCCGCGATCCACCGCCGATCGCGCAGCCACCGCGCGAACATTTGCCCGAATGACCCAGCACCAACATCCGGTACGCTTCGGCTGCCACCCAACGACCCACTGAGGAGTAGCGATGCGCATTCTGCTGGTTGAGGACGAGGCACCGCTGCGCGAAACCCTTGCTGCCCGGCTCAAACGCGAAGGGTTTGCGGTGGATGCCGCCTGCGACGGCGAGGAAGGCCGTTATATGGGCCGCGAAGTACCGTTCGACATGGCGATCATCGACCTCGGCCTGCCGAAACTGTCGGGAATGGATCTGGTCCGCGACCTGCGCGAGCAGCAGAAGAAATTTCCGATCCTGATCCTGACCGCGCGTGCGAGTTGGCAGGACAAGGTCGAGGGCCTCAAGGCAGGTGCCGACGATTACCTGGTGAAACCCTTCCATGTCGAGGAATTGCTCGCGCGCATCAACGCGCTGCTGCGCCGCGCTGCGGGCTGGAGCAAGCCGACGCTCGATTGCGGACCGATCGTGCTCGATCTCGCCGCGCAGACGGTGAGTGTCGATGGCGCGACGGTGGACCTGACCAGCTACGAGTACAAGGTGCTCGAATACCTGATGCTGCACGCGGGCGAGCTGGTGTCCAAGGCCGACCTCACCGAGCATATCTACCAGCAGGATTTCGACCGCGATTCCAACGTGCTCGAAGTGTTCATCGGTCGCCTGCGCAAGAAGCTCGACCCCGATGGCGCGCTCAAGCCCATCGAAACCGTGCGTGGACGCGGCTATCGTTTCGCCATTCCACGCACCGAATAATTCCTGCGATGGCACTGCGTGCGCCATCGCTCGAAGCCCGCCAGCTGCTGGCTGCCAGCCTTGGCCTGATCGCATTCCTCGGCCTGACCGGGTTTGCGCTTGATCGTGCGTTCACCGAGACCGCGACCAACATCCTGCTCGAGCGGCTGAAAAATTACGCAAGTGCCTACTACGCAGGCAGCGAAATCAGCCGCAAGTTCGAGTTCCAGCCGCCCTACGTGCTGCCCGATCCGCGCTTCGGGGCACCTGGAGGCGGACTGTATGCGGCCGCCACCGGGCCGAAGCTCGATTGGGTTTCGTCCAACACGCTCGGCCGCGAACTGCCGCTTGAAGCGAAACTGCTAGCGGGCCAGACGCGCATTGATGGACCGCTCGAAGTGGTCGATCGCGCGGGAGGCCCGACCGAGCACGTATACCGCTTCGCGATGGGCGTGATCTGGGAGGATGGCACCGGCAAGAACAAGCGCGAGATCCCGTTCGTGTTCAACGTGTTCGAGAACACCTCCGAACTGAATCGGCAGATCGGCGTGTTCCGGCGCGCGCTATGGGGTTACCTTGGCGCGGCCGGCCTGCTGCTGCTCGGCGTGCAGATGTTTGCGTTGCGCTGGAGCCTGCAACCATTGCGCCGGGTGATGCGCGAGCTGCAGCGCGTGCAGCGCGGCCAGGCCGAGGGCATGTCCGGAATGCATCCACGCGAACTCGCGCCGCTGACCGAAAGCCTCAACGCCTTCATCGTCAGCGAGCGCGAAAACCTCGATCGCTATCGCAACACCCTGTCGGATCTCGCGCACAGCCTGAAGACGCCGCTCGCCGTATTGCGCTCCAGCCTGGACAACGGCGTGCATGAGGACGCGCTGCGAGAGGAAGTGCGCAACCAGGTTCAGCGCATGAGCGAGATCGTCTCGTACCAGCTCTCGCGCGGCGCGAGCACCGGTCACCAGTTGTTCGCTGCGCCGCTGGAAATCGAAGTGCGCGCCGAGGGCATTGTCACCAGCCTCGAAAAGGTCTATGCGGGCAAGCGTGTACTCTGCGAGTTCGAGCTCGATCCCGGTGCACGTTTCCATGGCGACCAGGGCGACTTGATGGAACTGCTCGGCAACCTGCTCGAGAACGCGTTCAAGTGGGCGCACCAGCGCGTGCTGCTGAGCGCCCATATCGAAGCGACGTTGCCGAATCGTCGCCCCGGCTTGTTGCTGACGGTCGAGGACGACGGCCCCGGCATTCCGTCCGAGCAGGTCGACAGACTGTTGCAACGCGGAGTACGTGGCGACGAACGCGTGCAGGGCCACGGCATCGGCCTGTCGATCGTGCAGAACATTGTGCGTTCGTATCACGGCGAGTTGACCGTGGACGCATCGAAGGAACTCGGCGGCGCACGTTTCTCGATACGGATTCCGCCGGGACTCTAGACGATACTGCGATCAACCGCGCCGATCGTTGATCGCCATCCCTTGTTACTTGAACATGCCCGGCAGGAACGTCTGCCAGTGCGGTGAGCTACGCGGGCGCAACATGCCTGCGGTACCGCCACCTTTGGCTTGCGTTGCGGTTGCCATGCCGGTTGTCGGCTGGACTGGACTTGCGGCCGGCGTGTTGGCGGCGCTGACTGCAGGCGTTGGGGTGCTTGCTGCGGAAGTCGTGCGCGACGTTGGCTTGCCGCTGTCGTCGAAATGCGTACACACCGGCTTGCCGATGTCGGTGGATGTGGTGGCGTAAGCCGCGCCGCAGGCAACCAGCGGGGGCAGCGCGAGAACCAGCAGCAGGACGAAGGTGCGCATCATTTCCCCTTGCGAAAGTCGCTGTTGCGACCTGTGTATGGACGCAGCAAGCAGCGCCGAGGTTGCAATCATCGACCCGATAATTGTAACGGGCTTTGCAGGACGGCGCAGGGAAGTCATGACGCGATGCAGCAATTGCATGCGCCGGTTGGGCCCGGCAACTGGCGGCTCGAAACTGCACTGGTCGGAAACCGCTCCGCGTTGTCGGCATTGACCAGCTTCGCTGTTGAGAAGCGCTTCTGATGTCCATGGATGGACAAATGCCGCGAGCGCAGGATGCGCAAGTGCGGCCCCATCCATGGCGGCCGCGTTTTCGGAACTCCCGACATCCGTGACGGTCAGGCTAGACTGTCGTGACCTCCGCAGCAGTGCTGCAATGCCGATCAACGCGCAGCGGCGCATACCAGACCCATGAACGATCGCGAATTGCTGTTGCGCCTGGCGCTGGCTCCGTGCAGCGGCAGCATGCTCGCGCGCGAGTTCGGGCTGACCCGCGCGGCGGTGTGGAAGCACATTCATTCGTTGCGCGAGGCTGGCATCGATATCCTCGCGCGGCCCGGCACCGGCTACGTGTTGGCCGCAGCGCCGGACCTGCTCGATGCATCGCGTATCCGCAATTTGCTTGCGCCTGCTGTCGCCACGCGACTCGTCACCCTCGACGTGGCATGGGACATCGATTCGACCAATTCCGAATTGCTGCGTCGTCCCGCATCGTCGGGAGTGCAGGTACTGCTTGCCGAACGCCAAAGCGCAGGACGCGGACGCCGTGGACGCAGTTGGGCGTCGCCGCTCGCTGCGCATTTGTACCTTTCGTTGCAACGGCGTTTTGACGGTGGCGTCGCCGCACTCGCGGGCTTGAGCATTGCGGTTGGCGTTGCAGCAACCGAAACCTTGCGCGTGTTCGGTTTCGCCGAAGTCGGTCTCAAATGGCCGAACGACCTGCTGGTCGGCGACCGCAAGCTCGGCGGCATCCTGATCGAGTTCGGCGGCGAAGACGCAGGCGTTGTGCGTGCGGTGATCGGGATCGGTATCAACGTGCGCATGCCTGTAGCCGCCGCAACAGCGATCGATCAACCATGGGCCGACTTGAGCCAACTCGACGCGCCATTGCCATCGCGCAACACACTCGCGGCGGCATTGATCGATGCGCAGGTGCGTGCGCTGGAGCAGTTCGCGGAAGCCGGCCTCGCGCCCTTCCTGCCGCGGTGGCGGGCGCTGGATGCGTTGCGCGGTCGCGCGATCGAGGTGATTGCCGGTACCCGCCGCGAGCAGGGCATCGCGCTTGGCATCGCCGATAGTGGCGCATTGCGCGTGCGCCATGCCGATGGCGAGCGCGATTACCACAGCGCCGAAATCAGCGTGCGGCCCGCACTTGGTCCGCCTGCATGAACAAGCATTCGGAATGGCTGTTCGACCTCGGCAACACGCGGCTGAAATGGGTGCGTGCCGATGCGCTCAATGCTGGTGATGTTCACGCGCTGGCGCATGCGCAAGCGGGCGATTCCGAAGCGCTGGACATTGCGTTCGAGGCTATTCGCAGCGGCGACCGTGTGTTGCTCGCAACTGTTGCATCGATCGCGATGACTGCGGCGTTCGAGGCTGCGCTGGTCCGGCGCGGTGCGCAAATCGCCCGCGTGCGCACACAAGCCGACTGCGCGGGCGTGCGGATGGCGTACGCCGATCCATCGCGACTGGGCGTGGATCGCTTCCTCGCGTTGCTCGCTGCGCATGCGCGCGCACCACGAACAACATTGATCGTCAGTGTCGGTACCGCATTGACGATCGACCTGCTCGCATCCGACGGACTGCACCACGGTGGCCTGATCGCGCCATCGCCGACCCTGATGCGCGAATCGCTCGCGCAACGCGCGCCGCAGTTGCCGCGCGACGGCGGCGAGGTGGTGGATTTCGCTGCCGATACGACAGATGCCCTCGCGAGCGGCGCGATCCTGTCCGCACGCGCGCTGATTGCGCGCAGCCTGCGCGCAGCACGCCGACGACTGGGCGCGACGCCGGTATTGCTGGTCACCGGTGGCGGTGCCGATGCCGTCTGTGCGGGCTGGCGCGTGCATGCCGAGCGCGTACCCGACCTCGTGCTGAGCGGCCTGCGGGTGTACGCACAAGCCGCGCACGAATAGACTAGCCGCATGCTTGCTCGCGCCGTCGTCCTCCTGCTGGTGGTCATGAATCTGGGCGCGGTAGCCTGGTGGACGCTGCATGCCGATGCGCATCCGGCACCGGTCCCCGGGACGCAAACGAATGTGCCGTCGCTGGTACTGCTCAGCGAATCCGAGATCGCGCACCAGCCCGGATCGTCGGCCGAACTCGATGCCGCACCCGATCCGACCTCGGCGACTCCGCGCTGCCAGACCATCGGCCCATTCGCGACTCCAGCCGACCTGCGCAAGGCGATGAATACCTTGGCGCCGCTGGTCGGGCGCATCCAGTCCCGGCAAGCAACAGGCACCGCTCTGAGCGGCTATCGCGTGTTCGTGCCTGCGCTTGCGAGCCGCGATGCGGCGCTGGAGGCCGCGCGCCAGCTTGCCGCCAAGGGCATGAGCGACTATTACGTGGTGACATCGGGCGCACAGGAAAACACGATTTCACTGGGCCTGTTCAACGACCTGGCCAATGCCGAGAAGCGCCGCGACGAAATCCGCAAGCTTGGCTTCGATGCGCGCCTGGAACCGCGCCTGGACGATGCCCAGCAGTACTGGATCGATGTCTTCGTCGCGCCCGATTTCGACTGGCACGCACATCTCGGCGGGTCCGTCGGACTGACCTCGAAAGAGATCGCATGCGTCGGGGCAAGGTAGTGCTGGCCGTGGCCCGGCTCGCGCGCAGGCCCCGCGCTCGCTAGAATGCCCACATGCCGGCATAGCTCAGTTGGTAGAGCAACTGATTTGTAATCAGTAGGTCACGGGTTCGACTCCTGTTGCCGGCACCACTCATGTAGCGAAGTCGTGACCGGTAACGAAGCCGTGACCGGCCTGGCGTGTCCCGCGCATTGCTGGGCGCTGCGTATTTTTCAGATTCGGCAGTCGGTCACAGTGCCGGGGCGTCGGTGCGGGTGTAGGCTGTGTACGATTGCTCTGGCTGCATCCCCGTTGGCCGCATTCCGACAACTACGGTGAGTCCGCATGTTCGCGAAGGAAGACGCAAACAGTGTCGCAACGCCTGCCCCTGCATGCTGGCGGGTTCTGCTGGTCGACGATGAGCCGGATGTGCATACGATCACCAAGCTCGCATTGTCGCGCTTCGAGCTTGATGGTCGCGCGCTGGAGTTCATGCATGCCTATAGCGGAAGCGAGGCGCGCGCGATCTTGCGCAACGAGCCGGATATCGCCTTGGCGATCGTCGATGTGGTCATGGAGAACGAAACCGCTGGCCTTGAACTCGCGCGCTGGATGCGTCAGGACCTGAACAACCACTTCACCCGCATCGTATTGCGCACTGGTCAGCCAGGACAGGCACCGGAAGAAAAAGTCATCGTCGAATACGACATCAACGACTACAAGGAAAAGACCGAGCTCGACCGCAAGAAATTGTTCACGACGGTCTTTTCCGCGTTGCGTGCGTACCGCGACATCATGCAGATCGACGAGGCCCGCCGTTACCAGGAGCGCTTCCGGATCGGCCTGGAGACGGTGATCGCCGCGTCGGCGCACGTGCTCGACCAGCGCTCGATCCGCGACTTCGCCAATGGCCTGCTGCAGCAGGTTGCGTCGCTGCTGCACCTGGAGGATCGCGGCGTGCTGGTCCGGCTCAGTGCATTGCACGCGAAGTCGCGCTATGAGGTGATCGCGAGCGTCGGCGAGTGCGTGGACGAGCACGGCGACATCGTCCCGGAAATCGTCGATGCCCTCAAACGGGCCGAACAGGCGCGCCAGCACATCATCCGCGACGGCTGCTTCGTCGGTTATTTCCCGTCGCAGCAGGTCACCGCATCGTTGCTGTACCTCAACGGCGTGTCCGAGGTGGACGAACTCGACATGCGCCTGATCGACATCTTCTCGACCCATGTCTCGCTCGCATTCGAGAACCTGCTGCTCAACAAGGAAATCTTCGATACGCAGGCCGAGCTGATCCACAAGCTCGGCGACGTGGTCGAGTCGCGCTCGAACGAAGCTGGCAACCACGTGCGCCGGATGTCCGAGGTCAGTTACCTGCTGTGCCGCGCAATGGGGATCGACGAAGCGGAATCCGACCTCGTGAAGCGCGCGGCACCGATGCACGACATCGGCAAGGTCGCGATTCCCGACGAGATCCTGCTCCACACCGGCCCGCTCGACGACGACCAGTGGAAAATCATGCAGCGGCATCCCACCATCGGCTACGACATCCTGAAGGGATCGGAGCGGCCGATCCTCAAGGCTGCGGCGACCATCGCGCACCAGCATCACGAGCGCTACGACGGTACGGGTTATCCGCAAGGTCTGGTCGGGGAGAAGATCCACCGCCATGCGCGGATCGTCGCAGTCGCCGATGTATTCGATGCGTTGACCCACGTGCGCTGCTACAAACCTGCATGGTCGCTACCGGATGTCATCGATTACATGCGCGCAGGCAGCGGCGCCCACCTCGACCCGGAGATCGTCGACTTGTTGTTCGCCAACCTCGACGAGGTGCTCGCGGTCAACGCGCGCTTCCCGGACTGACTGCTTCCCGTAGCGAAACCTGTAGCGGCTGCAGCGGCAGACGGATGGCGTAGTGCAGTCCGAGCCCCGGCGCGCTGTCGACCGCGATGCTGCCGCCGAGCTTGGCCGTCACCAGGTTGTAGACGATGTTCGCGCCTAGCCCGCTGCCGCCCTGGCCGCGCTTGGTGGTGTAGAACGGATCGAACAGGTGCTTGATCGCATCGGAAGTCATCCCGCAGCCGTCGTCCTTGTATTCGATATGCAGCAGCGCATCGTCGCGGTGCACGCCGATCGTGATGTGGCCATTGTCGATGTGCTCGAAGCCATGGATGATCGTATTGATCACCAGGTTGGTGAGGATCTGCGAGAGCGCGCCCGGGACGCTGCGCACGCGCAGTTCGGGGTCGCATGCGACGTCGATGGTATGAAGGGTGCCTTTGAGTTTTGGGCGTAGCGATTTCAGGGTTTCCTCGATGTATTCGGCCAACGCGAACTCGCGGATGTCGTCGGAGGATTGGTCTACGGCGACCTGCTTGAAGCTGCGGATCAGGCCGCTGGCGCGCTGTGTGTTGCTGGTCAGGATGCGCAGGATTTCCTCTGCTGCCGTGAAATACGATTGCAGATCGCGCTCGGTGAGCTGCTGGTCGGCAAGGCGCGTGCGCACCTGCCGGGTCTCTTCTGCCAGATGGCTCACGGCGGTGACGCAAATGCCGAGCGGTGTATTGACCTCGTGCGCGATGCCGGCGACCAGCGCGCCCAGGGATGCCAGTTTTTCCTGCCGCATCAGTTCGCCCTGCGCGACGCCGAGGTCCGTGAGGGTGCGTTCGAGCTCGTGGTTCTTCGCCTGCAGCGCGACGCTGCCCGCCGCGAGATGCGCGTGCGCGGCACGCAATGCATCGTCGGACTGCTTGCGCGACAAGGCCGCAGCGAAGTGATCGGCGACGAAGGTCAGCAACCTGAGGTCCGCATCGTCGTAACCGATCGCTGGATCGTAGCTCTGCAGGATGATCGCCCCGAGTGCCTTGTCCTGGTAGATCATCGGTGCGCCGAGCCACGCATTGAAATCGGTGCTGCCGATCACGTTGTAGAGCTGGTCGGCCTTGACCAGGCTCTGGTAGCGCTGCTGGTCGATCCGTTGCGGCATCCGGGTCTTCAGTACGAAACCGGTCATTCCGTCGCCCGCAGGACGCCGGTAGTCCGCCGGTGGCAGCCCGTCCTTTTCGTCGGCGTAGTAGGGGAACCAGGCTTGGTCGCTATCCTCGATGCAGAGCATGATCGCGAGGTTCTTCGCGTACATCAGCCCGCCCAGGATCCGGTGCACTTCTGTGTAGAACGTATCAAGGTCGATGTCCCTGACCGATTGCGCGGAGATTTCGTACAGGGCGCGTTGCAGTTTCTCGGCGTTGCGGCGCTCCGCGATTTCGCGCTCGAGGCTGCACGTGCGTTCGGCGATGGCCTGCTCGAGATGCGCAGCGAACTGCACCTGTTCGACCGCATCGGCGACATGCTCGGACATCAAGCCGAAGAGTGCGATGTCCTCGTCGGTATAGCGAAAGCCAGGGACGTAACTTTGTATCACGATCGCGCCGATGGTGATGCCGTCGTTGCCAGTCAGCGGCATGCCGACCCAGTGCTCGGCCGGCGAACCAGAGCCCCAGTGGTCGCCTTCGGTGGCGCGCGCGAGGATCTGTTCGATCGTGACGCTGAGCTGTTCGCCGCGCCGGATCACCCACGCGGTCGGCGATTCGTGGCTCTGCAGCAACGGGAACAGCGTGCCTGGATCGGAAACCGCATCCTTTTCGTCGGTCCGGTAAGCATAGCGGACGCCATCGGCCTTCGGGTCGTACAGCGCGATGTAGAAGCTGCGCGCGATCATGATGCGGCTGATGGCTTCGTGCACGGCTTGATAGAACGCGCGCAAATCCTGGCAGTGCGCCGAACGCCTGCTGATGTCGAGCACGACAGACTGCACCGCTTCGAGGCGGGCCAACCGCTGCGCCATTTGCGATTCGGACATGACGGCGTTCATCACGGACCCTTCTCCGGTTGCATACGGATGCTACGCGATCCCACGCTTGGCGAGCATGCCCCACACCGATCCAAGGCGCGACTAGAATGGGACTGGAGTCGGCGCGTCGGCCGTCACTGGCCAAGGAGTTGCAGATGTCTTCGAATATATCCAAACCCATCGCGCTGATCGGCGCGCCCACCGATGTCGGTGCCGGTGATCGCGGCGCGTCGATGGGGCCCGAGGCCATGCGTGTCGCGGGACTCGTCGAGGCGCTGCGCGAGCGCGGGCTGAAGGTGATCGACCGCGGCAATCTGGTCGGGCCGTCGAATCCGTGGCAGCCACCTATGGATGGATATCGCCACCTCGATGAAGTGGTCGCATGGAACTTGTTGGTGATGGGCGCGATGTATGACGAACTCGAAGGCGGGCACCTGCCGATTCTTCTCGGCGGCGACCACTGCCTCGGCTTGGGTTCGATCACCGCAGTCGCACGCTGGTGCCGCGAGCGCGGCAAGACGCTGCGTGTGTTATGGCTGGATGCGCACGCCGACTTCAACACCGACGAGGTCACGCCCTCGGGCAACATCCACGGCATGCCGGTCGCGTGCCTGTGCGGCATCGGTCCGCGCGCATTGACCCATCTTGGCGGCAGCGCGCCTGCGATCACCCCCGACGTGTTGCGGCAGATCGGCATCCGTTCTGTCGATGCCGGCGAGAAGCGGCTGGTGCAGCAATACACCGTCGACATCTACGACATGCGCTACATCGACGAGATCGGCATGAAACGTGCGATGGAAGAGGCGCTCGAAGGCATGGACGAGGACACTCATCTGCACGTGAGCTTCGACGTCGACTTCCTCGATCCGGCGATCGCACCGGGCGTCGGCACCACGGTGCCCGGCGGGCCGAATTATCGCGAAGCGCAACTGGTGATGGAGATGATCGCCGATACCGGCCGCATGGGTTCGCTGGACATCATGGAACTCAACCCCGCCTTCGACGACCACAACCGCACCGCGAGACTCGCGGTGGATCTCATCGAGAGCCTGTTCGGCAAATCCACCTTGATGCGCGCCTGATGAAGCGTGCCGCATGATCGACAGACATCGCATCGTTGATCTCACCGATCGCCAGAGAGTCGTGCCCATGAAGCGTCTGATTGCATTTGCGATGCTGTCCATGGTTGCCAGCATCCTGTTGAGCGGTTGCCATGCAAGACATGGTGCCGTCAAACCCGTCAGCAACGCAGTACAGATGCATTCCGTGGAGCGTGGCGTCTCTTGAGCCGTCAGCCAGCGTAATAAAATGGGCCGGGACGAACCGGCCCATCGTGTCACCTGTTGCGCGCGACCATTCACCAGGATGGATCGGGCACGAAACCGGTCGGGAACGCCTGCGGCGCATTGTCACGCGGCCAGCGCGGGGCGTAGTAGCGCGGCATGATTCCGCGTGCGACGAGTTGCTGCGGGGTGTCGTAGAACAACTGGCTGACTTGCTGCGGCGACGAGCTCAGGCGATTGAAATCGGTCTGCGATGTCGGCGCATATTCGCGTTGGCCATGGCCGGTACCGATTTCCTGCGCGACACTGTCGGCCTCTTGACGGTCCATGCTGCGCGCCGCTTTCGCTGTCGATGCATATCCGGCATCAGTTCCACCGGCCTGGGCTGACGGTGCAGGTGCGGACGCCGCCGCATTCGCGTGCGCTTTGTAGCGACGGTCGCGCGAGCCATCCTTGTCTTCACGTTCGGCGACCGACGGCGCGTCCATCGGCGGCTGGTACACCGGCTCCGGCACACGTTCGCGGAACACCGCCATGCCGATCACGCCGACATTGTCGGGACGCCCGGTACGCGACGCGTAGCTGTCGTCGATCGCGGTGAACACGAACTGCGCGATATCGCTGTAACTCTTGCGCCAGCCGGCAATCTCGGTGGTCTGCCACGGGTCGAGCACGTAGCCGGCTTGATCCGCACCCGCCGTCTGGCCGGTGACCGCGTTCACGCCATCGACGCTCAGCACGACCATGACGCGCTCGCCGGTATGGTTGGACAGGCGCAATGCGTAACGGTGGCCGGGTTCGCCCGGGACGTAGCGGCGACCGTGTTGCGTGTAGGTCTGCAGGCTCGAGCGGGTATCGCGATCGACCACCGACAGGTCGACCAGCGGTCGCGCGCATGCGGTCGCGGACAGCGCGCACATCGAAGTCAGCATCAGGTTCATCAGCGTTTTCATGGGACACCTCGGGGTTGGGTAGCGTGTTGAACGCACCATCCGCGAAAACGGGGTTAGCCAGTTTTGGGAGCGGGGAATGGGGAACGGGAACGGTAAAGGCAAGCTGTCACGCGGGGCGACGCAGGACGAAGGCGGCATTTGCAGTCAGAATGCGCATTCGCTGTGCTGTCCCCGTTCCCCGTTCCCCGTTCCCCGTTCCCCGTTAACGGAAGACCCAATGCCCCGCATCCTCACTGGCATCACCACGTCCGGCACGCCGCACCTCGGCAACTATGTCGGCGCGATCCGCCCAGCGATCGCCGCGAGCCATGCGCCCGGCGTCGAGAGTTTCTATTTCCTCGCCGACTACCACGCGCTGATCAAGGTCAACGATCCCGCGCGCGTGCAGCGATCCACGCTGGAAATCGCGGCTGCGTGGCTGGCCTGCGGACTCGATCCGGACAAGGTGTGGTTCTATCGACAGTCCGACATCCCCGAGATTCCCGAACTCACCTGGCTGCTGACCTGCGTCGCTGCAAAAGGCCTGCTCAACCGCGCGCATGCTTACAAGGCGGCAGTGGATCGCAACGTCGCCGATGGCAACGATCCCGACGCTGGCATCACCGCAGGGTTGTTCATGTACCCGGTGCTGATGGCCGCCGACATCCTGTTGTTCAACGCCGACAAGGTGCCGGTCGGCCGCGACCAGGTGCAGCACATCGAGATGGCGCGCGACATCGGCGCGCGCTTCAACCATCTCTACGGCGAACATTTCACGTTGCCGCAGGCCGCGATCGAGGAACACGTCGCGACCTTGCCCGGCCTTGATGGCCGCAAGATGAGCAAGAGCTACGACAACACGATTCCGATGTTTGCGAGCCGCAACGAGTTGAAGAAACTCATCGCCGGCATCGTCACCGATTCAAGGATGCCCGGCGAAGCGAAGGATGCCGATGCGTCGAATGTGTTCGAACTGTATCGCGCGTTCGCCGGCACGGAGGAAACCGCCGCGATGCGAAAGGCGTTCGCTGATGGCATTGGCTGGGGCGATGCGAAGCAGCAATTGTTCGAGCGCATCGATGCGGAGATTGCGCCGTTGCGGGAGCGCTACGAAGCGTTGATCGCCGAACCAGCGCGGATCGAGCAGCAGTTGCGCCACGGCGCGAAAAAGGCGCGCGTGATCGCGGTGCCGCTGCTGGCGAAGATGCGCGATGCGGTCGGACTGCGCGACCTCGGCACGACGGCCGCGACGAGTGCGCGTGAGCGGCCAAAGTCCGCGCTGCCGCAATTCAAACAGTACCGCGAGAGCGACGGCAAGTTCTATTTCAAGCTGATCGATGGCGATGGGCGCGTGCTGTTGCAGAGCGTCGGTTTCGCGTCGCCGAAGGAAGCCGGCGCAATCGTCGCGCGCATCAAGTCGGATTCGAGTGAGCCCGGTGCGTTCGACGGCATCATCATTCGTGATGCACGCGTCGATCAGGAGTCTCTTCACGAGGCGCTGCGCCAGATACAAATGGAGGGTTGAAACGATGCCCTATCTCGCACTCATCATGTTCCTGCCATGGTTCGCCATCCTCGGCGCGCTGTTCTGGCTGTTCCCCCGCGCACCGCGCACGTCGATGCGACGCTTGTTCGACGCGGTGACGCTGTTGATCGCAGGCAGCGGCAGTTTTTACGGGATGCGCTGGGCATACATCACTGCGAACACCGATGTCGGCACGATGTGGAAGCAGATCTTCGCGACGTTGGTCGCGTACGGCGTGTTCCTCGGCGTGATGACGATCGCGCTGATCGTGCGGCCGCGATTGTTGCGTAAAACGTAGTCTGGGATGCAATCCCAGCTCTGAGGTCGGAGTTGCCGGGATTTCATCTCAGCCTACAATTTCGGCATCAATCCCAGGCGTTGAGATGCGGCCCGAACTGGTCGCGTTGCTTGTGCACGACGCAGAAGCGATGCCCGGTCGGCGCTTCCATCACCCACCAGCGGTCGCGCACGCAGGCGATGCGCTTCGCGCCCAGGGCTTCGAGGCGCGCGGCTTCGGCTTCGAGGTCGTCGGTTTCCAGGTCGAGGTGCACGCGGGCTTCGTGCTCGACCTTCTGCAGCAGGATGATCGGCTCATCGCGCTCGGTGCGCAGCTCGGCGTAGCGACCGTCGCCATCTTGGTCGACGGTGACGATGGGCTTGCCGAGCGCGTTGCTCCAGAACGTCGCCGCGTCGCGCAAATTGTCGTCGCGGCAATCGATCACCAGCGTGCTGAGCCGACTGTGGTGCATCGTCGCCTCAGTGCGGCAGCGCGAGATCGTCGAGCAGTGCTTTCAAGAAGCGCGCCGCTTCGCCGCCCGTGCAGGCGCGATGATCGAAGGTCAGCGAGATCGGCATCCGGCGGTGCACTTCAATGCCGCCCATCACCGCGACCACATCAAAGCAGAGCTTGCCTGCGCCGATGATCGCGACGGTCGGCGGCACCACCACGGGCGTCGCATAGCGGCCCGCGAACATGCCGAAGTTCGACAGCGAAATCGTGTAGCCGGAGAGTTCCGACGCGGCAATGCTGCGGTCCTCGACCTGCGTGCGCAGGCGCTTGATCGCGGTGCGGATGCCGGCGCCGTCGAGCATGTCGGCATTGCGCAGCGCGGGCACGAACAGCCCGTCGTCGGTGTCGACCGCGATGCCGATATCGACGTGCGGATGCAGGGTGCGCACGAGCTTCTCGCCGTCGAACCAGGCGTTGAGCGAGGGCACCGCCTTGCACGCGGCGACGATCGAGCGGATCAGGCGCGCGGTGATGTCCTGCTTTCCGATCCACGCGTGCAGGTCGGCGTCGTCGACGAGCGTGGTCGGCACGACCTGCGCATGCGCGGCGGCCATGACCCGCGCCATGTTGCGGCGCACGCCCTTGAGTTGTTCGGGCTGGCCGGATGCGGCCACGTCGGGCGGCTGCGTGCGCATCGGCTTGCCGCTAGCGGAGAGCGGCGTGCGCTCGCTTGCATCCGTTCGTGGTGAGCCTGTCGAACCATGGGCGGATCCAGCGGGCTGTGCGTGGTGAGCCTGCGGAACCACGGCAGGCGCAGGACCAACTGCCACACTTCCGTTTGCCGCAGCATCCTTCACGTCCTTCAACGTGATCACGCCGTCAGCACCGGTCGGCTTCACGCGAGCGAGATCGACCTTGAGTTTCTTGGCGAGCGCGCGCACGGCAGGCACCGCTTTGACGCCACCGACCGAGGTAGCCAGTTCGCTGCGCACCACGTCCGAACTCTGCATCGCGCCGACGACGGTGCCGCTGTCTTCGCGCGGCACTTCGGTCTTCGTCTCGCTTTCACTCCCTCGACCGCTCGCGGGAGAGGGTTGGGGTGAGGGTGTTTCCGCGGGCGCTGCAGCGGCATGACCGCCGCCATGATGATGGCCGGTGTCCTGCGCCTCGGCGCGTTGCGGCAGGTTCGGATCAAGCTCGAACTCGGCCAGCATCGTGCCGGTGACGACGATGTCGCCCGGGCCGCCCGCGAGCTTGAGCACCTTGCCCGACACGGGCGAAGGCAGTTCGACGACTGCCTTCGCAGTCTCCATCGAGACCAGGCTTTCGTCGAGGCGGATGACGTCGCCGACCTTGACGTTCCATTCGACGATGGTCGCATCCGGCAGGCCTTCGCCGAGGTCGGGAAGGATGAATGTCTTTTTCTCGCTCATAAGGTTCCTTTGCCTTGTCGCTTCCAGATGGCGAGCCACGGTGACTCGGGAAGCTTGTAGTCAACAAATGCCTGGCGTACCGACTGCAGGATGGGTGTTTCTGCGCCGTTGCTCGACCCGATCCAATAGCGACTGTTGTCGCCGAACGGTTCCCAGACGTTGAAGCGCTGGCCCTTCAATTCGAATTCGCAAAACACTTCTTCGCGAAACCAAGAAAGTAGTCGCGGACGACTCAGGATTCGTACGTCTTCGATTGTCGAGACGACGCGCGTCGTGAGGCGTCTGCCCAGCAACGCATTGATCTCGAATGCAATGAGGCCCTTGCCCGCAGGAATGATGTCGAAAACGCGCATCGCCAAATTCTCAGCTCACCGTCAACGTACGTTTCACCGCAGCGACGATTTTCTCGACGCTCGGCAGGTATTTCATTTCGAGTCGGAACAGCGGGATATGGGTGTCGTAGCCGGTCACGCGCTGCACCGGTGCGAGCAGTTCGTAGAGGCATTCCTCGGCGATGCGCGCGGCGATCTCGGCGCCGAAGCCCGCAGTGCGTGGAGCTTCATGCACGATCACGCAGCGGCCTGTCTTCTGCACAGACTCCTTGATCGTATCGAAGTCGAGTGGGGTGAGCGTGGCGACGTCGATGACCTCGGCACTGATGCCGTCCTTCGCAAGCGCTTCGGCGGATTCCAGCGTCTCCTTGACCTGCGAGCCCCAGGTTACAAGGGTGACGTCGCTGCCGTCGCGCAGCACGAAGCACACGTCGAGCGGCAGCGCTTCGCCGTCGTCGGGCACGTCTTCCTTGTACTGGCGGTAGATGCGCTTGGGTTCCATGAAGATCACCGGATCAGGATCGCGGATCGCGGCGAGCAGCAGGCCGTATGCGCGCTGCGGCGATGACGGCAGTACCACGCGCAAACCGGGCACGTTGGTGAAGATCGCTTCGTTCGCTTCGGAATGGTGTTCCGGCGCGCGGATGCCGCCGCCCCACGGCACGCGGAGCACCATCGGGCAGGTCAAACGCCCGCGCGTGCGGTAGCGCATGCGCGCAGCGTGGCAGACCAGGAAGTCGACCATCGGGTACATGAAGCCGTCGAATTGCGCCTCGGCGACCGGGCGCATGCCCTGCGAGGCCATGCCGACGGTGAGGCCGGCGATCGTGGTTTCGTCGAGCGGGGTGTCGAGCACGCGCTCGGAGCCGAACGTCTGCTGCAATCCGGCGGTCGCGCGGAAGACGCCGCCGTTGACGCCGACGTCCTCGCCGAGCACAACGACGGATGCGTCGTGCTTCATCTCGTAGGCGAGGGCTTGGGTGATCGCTTCGATCAGGGTAATCGCGGACATCAGCGCTTCTCCCAGCTGATGGCATCCGCCCGTTGAGCGGCGAGGTCCGCAGGCAGTTCCGCATACAGGTAATCGAACATCGCTTCGACCGGCTGCGTCTTCGTGTTGAGGTAGGCGTCGATCTCGATATCGACCTTCTTGCCGCATTCCTCGGCCCAAGTTTTTTCCTGCGCGTCGTCCCACAGCTTCGCATTCGTCAGGTACGTGCGCAGGCGCGTCATCGGCTCGCGCGTCCAGCCGTCCTTCACTTCCTGTTCGCCGCGATAACGGCGCGCGTCGTCGGCGGTGGTGTGGTCGTGCAGTCGGTAGGTCATGAATTCGATCACGCTGCCGCCTTCGCCGTTGCGCGCTCGCTCGGTCGCGCGACGCATGGCTTCAAGCACGGCGATCAGGTCGTTGCCGTCCACCTGCAGGCAATGCAGGCCGCCCGCAATACCTTTCTGCGCGAGCGTTTCCGCGCCGGTCTGCGCGGAGCGCGGCACCGAGATCGCCCAGCCGTTGTTGATCACGCACAGCACGAGCGGCAACTTGAACGCACCCGCAGAATTCAGCGCAGCGTAGAAATCGGTCTTCGATGAACCGCCATCGCCGCAACACGCGACCGCAACGCATTCCTGCTTGCGCAGCTTGAACGACAGCGCCGCGCCCGCAGCCATCAGGCATTGGGTGGAGATCGGAACGCACCACGGATAGTCGTGCTTCGGGCCGACGAAATCGTTGCCGCGCTCGTCGCCGCCCCAGTACATCAGCACCTCGCGCGGCAGCACCCCGCGCATGAATTGCGCGCCGTATTCGCGATAGCTCGGCGCGAACACGTCTTCGGGAAGCATCGATGCGCCGATGCCGACGTGGGTCGCCTCATGGCCCAAGCATGCCGCGTAGGTGCCGAGCTTGCCGGTGCGCTGCAGGGCGATCGCCTTGGTGTCGAAGACGCGCACGAACAGCATCTGCTTGAACAGTTCGACGAGACGTTTGCCGTCGCGCGCGAACTCGGGGAGTTCCTTGCCGACCAGCTTGCCGGTCGGGTCCATGTACTGGAGATAGTCGATCTCGAACTTTGCCGCGATGCTCATGCGTAGGCTCGGGTAGTGGGACGTGTTGGATACGGCGGCGCCGTGACGACGACCGCAGCGCCGCGAAAGCAGTGCCGCAGCCCTTACAATTGTCGCACGGAGGGCACGATGACGACCACGGACAACCAGCGCGCGCTCGAGCAGGGCATCACCACGGACCTGCGCGGGCAGCTCAGCTATGCGCAATACCTGCGGCTCGACATCCTGCTGTCGGCGCAACAGCCACACTCGAAACCCATGCAGCACGACGAGATGCTGTTCATCGTCCAGCACCAGGTCGCCGAGTTGTGGTTGAAACTGCTCATCCACGAATTCCGCGCCGTGCTCGCGCACCTTGAGGCCGACCAGCTCGCGCCATGCTTCAAGATGTTCGCGCGGATCAAGCAGATCCAGCAGCAACTGACCGCGCAGTGGTCGGTGCTGGAAACCCTGACGCCCAGCGATTACCTGCAGTTCCGCGACATTCTCGGCCCGGCGTCGGGATTCCAGTCGTTGCAGTACCGCATCGTCGAATTCCTGCTCGGCAACAAGAACGCCGCGATGCTGGCCGCATTCGCGCACGATCCGGCGGCGCAGTCCGAATTGCGGCACGCGCTGGAACAGCCCTCGTTGTACGACGCCTGCCTGCAATGGCTGGCCCGGCATGGCCATGCAATTCCTGCGCAATGCCTGCAGCGCGACTGGTCGCAGCCGCACGTACGCGAGGCGGCGCTGCTGCCGGTGTTCAAGCGCATCTACGAGCAAACCGGCGAGTGCTGGGACGCCTACGACCTGTGCGAACAGCTCGTCGATATCGAGGTGAACTTCCAGCATTGGCGCTTCCGCCACATGAAAACCGTCGAGCGCATCATTGGTTTCCGCCGCGGCACTGGTGGCTCGTCCGGCGTCGGTTTCCTGAAACAGGCGCTGGAACTGACCTTCTTCCCGGAGCTGTTCGAGGTGCGCGGGTTGATCGGGAATGATCCTGTCACGGCCCGATAATGCTGCGCCGCAGCACGCGTGGTGTTTGACGGCAGCGGCTTCCAGCAGGTACACCGTAGGACTTCATGCGCCGGCCAGCCCGGATTATTCTTCGATTCCTGACAGGGGTACTTGATGTCGTCGCAACCAGTGTATGTGCCGAAAGGGGAATGGCTCGGCCATCCGAAGGGTTTGTATCTGCTGTTCGCGACCGAGATGTGGGAGCGCTTCAGCTACTACGGCATGCGCGCACTGCTGGTGTTGTGCCTGACTGCGGCAACGAATGCTGCCAATCCAGGCTTTGGGTGGACGGATGGAAACGCGCTGAAGCTCTATGGGTGGTACACGGGTCTTGTCTATTTCACGCCAGTGATCGGCGGCTGGATCGCGGACAACTTCATCGGTCAACGCCTGTCGGTGATTATCGGCGGTCTGATCATGGCGGCCGGCCAGTTCACCCTGGCTTCCGGAATCGGTTCGAGTACGACCAATGTGTTCATGGCCGGACTCGTGTTGATGATCGTCGGCAATGGTTTCTTCAAGGCCAATATCTCGACGATGGTCGGAGAGCTCTATCCGAAGGGCGATATCCGTCGCGATGGTGCTTTCACGATCTTCTACATGGGGATCAATCTCGGAGCGGCAATCGCGCCATTCATCTGCTCGACCCTAGGCGAGGATGCGCATTACGGGTGGAAGTACGGATACATGTCGGCTGGCATTGGCATGCTGCTGTCCGTGGCCATCCAGTTGGTGTTCTCGAACCGTTATCTCGGCGACTTGGGCAAGCGGCCAGGCGCACGGCGTTCGCTGGAAATGAGCGGTGGCGTCAAGGTTCCGTTGACGAGCGACGAGCGCGATCGCCTGAAGGTGATCGTAGTGCTGTTCCTGTTCGTGGTGGCGTTCTGGGCTGCGTTCGAACAAGCGGGCGGCCTGATGAATATCTGGGCTGAGAAATCGACCAATCGCATGATCGGCAGCTTTGAGGTGAAGGCCGGTTGGTTCCAGTCGCTGAATCCGGTTTACATCGTGCTGCTGGCGCCATTGTTTGCTTCGTTCTGGCTGTGGCTTGGCAGGCGCGGGGTCAATCCGCCAGCGCCCAAGAAAATGATCCTTGGCCTGCTGCTGACCGCAGTCGGTTTTGTGTGCATGGTTGCTGCGGTGTACCAGGCGCATGCGGCGAGCGATGGCAAGGCCGGCATGACCTGGCTCGCACTGGCGTACCTGTTCCACACGATGGGCGAACTGTGCATTTCGCCGGTCGGATTGTCGCTGATGACCAAGCTTGCACCGCTACGCTTCGCCAGCTTGATCATGGGCGTCTGGTTCCTGATCAACTTCACGGCAAACATCATCGCTGGCTACGTGGGCGCCTATGCCGAGAAGCTGGGCGAGATCGCGATCTTCGGCGGCATCACGGCCGTGCTCTGCGTGTTCGCTGTTCTTCTGTGGGCGATTTCCGGCAAGCTGGTGGACTGGATGCATGGCGCGGAAAACATCATTGAGCGCAATCCGGCGCAGAATGAATCCGAACCGGCGATCAACTGATTCCATGGTGAGTTTCGACAACGGCGGCCTTCGGGCCGCCGTTTTAATTTACGCATCGGGCGTCTCCGCGCAATCGGCGCACTCAGCTTTCTTGCGTCGCGTCCTCGCCGCTGTAACGACGATTGAAGACGCCAAGTTGCGCGATCGCGGCGGACAGCGCCTCACGCTCCGGTGACGACAAGTGCGGGTTCCACGCGTCGAGGATCAGCACCACGCGGGTCGCGTCGCTGTCGTTCCATGCCTCGTGCACGAACGAATCGTCGAAGATCAGGCATTCGCCGACGCGCCATGAACGTAGTTCGTCGCCAGCGCGCAGCGCGCCGCAGTTCTCCGGCACGATCAGCGGCAGATGCACGGTCAGGCGGCCGTTGATCACGCCGGTATGCGGCGGAATGTGCGTGTGCGGCTTGAGCACCGAGAACAGGATTTCCGGCGCGTGGTCGGCGATCCGCATCAGCGGCAGCGATTCGAGCAGGGCGACTGTTTTCGGGCAGCGCGCGCAATGCGCGTACACGCGCTCGCCGTGCCGGTACAGGTGGTAGCCGCTCCAGGCGGGCGAGCGATTGAGATCGCGCCACATCTCCGCTGCGAGCGCGCTGTCGGGCATGTCCACATATGGAACCAGGTCGCTCTCGTCGGCGAGTACGCCCAGCAGTTCCTCGCGGATCATGTCGGTCGCTGCTTCCAAGGCTGCAAGAAATGGAAACTGTTCGCGCTCGAACCATGCCTGGTCGGAAAGGTCGGGTACGAACAGCAGGCTTGGTTGCTGCAAGGGATGCGTCGGTTGCGGGGCGGGATCGCCATACAGGCGCGCGAGGGCGCGGTCGATGCGGGCGGTCGATGCCATGCCGTAGCGATCGCGCAATGGGGCGAGCACTGGTTCGATCGCGTCGCGGCGTGCGCGCTGCACATCCGCGATTGCGCGTTCCACACGCAAGCGCAATGGTGGCGCGAGTGTGGCGATGCGCGGGATCAGGCCGCTGCGCTCGGCGAGGTTCAGCGCCTGCAACTGGCTACGCAGCGCATCGCCGCCGCGACCGAGCGCGTGTTCGCAATCGGCCTGCCACAGCGGCGCGGCGAGCAGGGTCGGGTCGCATGTGCGCGCAGCGCGGAAGGCGTCGAGCGCGGGCTTGAAGTCGCCTGCGGCACCCAGTGCGAGGCCGAACTGGAACTGCAATCGCGCCGAGCCAGGCCGCGCGCGTAGGCCGCCGCGCGCGATGTGCAGGGCGCGCAGGGTGTCGCCACGCGCGAGCGCTCGTCCGACCAGGAAGCCGACGACATCCTCGTGACCCGGTTCGCGCACCGACACGATCTCGGCGATCCGTTCGGCACCATCGGCATCGCGCGCAGCAAGCGCTTGCTGCATCAGCGCGAGCAATTCGGGTGTGCTGTGCTGCATCTGGGTCATCGTCGGCGGCTTCAGTGGGATTGCGCGCTTTCGGCGGCTTCGAGCCGGTCGAGGATGCGCGTGAGCCAGCGCTGCTCATCGACGCCCAGCCGCGAAAGCAGTTCGCGCTCAAACTGTAGTGCCAGCGGTGCGACCTCGTCGTAGATCCGATAGCCCTTCGCCGACAATGCGAGCACCGAGCGCCGCCGGTCGTCGCCATGCAGGCGGCGTTTGAGCCGGCCATCGCGGATCAGGCTGGCCACGGCGCGGCTGACCGCGACCTTGTCCATCGCGGTGCGTTCGGCGACGTCGTTCGCCGACAGTTCCGGATAGCGGCCGAGCACGGCGAGCACGCGCCATTCGGTGACGCTGAGCGCGAACCGGTCGGCGTACAGGCGCGCAATGTCCTGGCTGATCCGGTTCGATAGCACCGATAGCCGGTAGGGCAGGAAGCGGTCCAGCTCCAAGACGGCGTGTTCGTGGACCGTATGCCCGGGGACGACATGGTCGGGAGTGTCTTTCCGCTTCATGTTGCGCTGCCGCTTGCCAATGGTTTCAAATGAAACTATATAATCCGCTTCCTTTCCGCAAGCGTCGCGAGCCAGCCATGAGCGCCACGATCCCATCGAGCACGCAGTCGTCAGGCACTGTGCATTCCGCCCAGCCCAATCTGGGCATCCAGCCGACCACCTTCGCGAACCCGATGGGGATCGATGGTTTCGAGTTCGTCGAGTTCGCCGCGCCGGATCGCGCAGGCACCGATGCACTGCATGCGTTGTTCAAGCGCATGGGCTTCGCGGCGGTGCTCAGGCACAAGAGCCGTCCGATCACCGTGTACCGGCAGGGCGGCGTGCATTTCCTCGTCAACGAGGATCCGGATTCATTCGCCGCCGATTTCGCGAGAGCGCACGGCCCATGCGCGTGCGGCTTCGCGATCCGTTTCAGCAAACCCGCAGCCGAGGTGCTGGAAACCGTGCTCGGCAACGGCGGCGAAGCGATCGATCACAAGGCGGCGAGCAAGGCGGTGGATGCGCCGGTGGTGAAGGGCATCGGCGATTGCATGCTCTATCTGGTCGATCGTTACGGCGACGCAGGCAGCATGTACGAAGCCGATTACGCGCCGATTCCGGGCGCCGACCAGAACCCGCAGGGTTACGGGCTGACCTTCATCGACCACCTCACCCACAACCTGCATTTCGGCAACATGCAGAAGTGGTCGGACTATTACGAGCGCCTGTTCAACTTCCGCGAGATCCGTTATTTCGACATCAAGGGCCTCAAGACCGGCCTGGTATCGAAGGCGATGACCGCGCCGGACGGCATCGTGCGCATCCCGCTCAACGAGAGCAGCGATCCGAAGTCGCAGATCAACGAATACCTCGATGCGTACAAGGGCGAAGGCATCCAGCACATCGCCTGCTTCACCGACGACATCTACGCGACGATCGAAGCGATGCGCGCGCAGGGCGTGGAGTTCCTCGACACCCCGGACAGCTATTTCGACGTGATCGACCTGCGCGTGCCGGACAACGGCGAAGACGTCCCGCGCCTGCGCGCGAACAAGATCCTGATCGACGCCGACCCCGAAACCAAACAGCGCAAGCTGCTGCAGATTTTCACCACCAACGCGATCGGCCCGATCTTCTTCGAGATCATCCAGCGCAAGGGCAACGAAGGTTTTGGCGAAGGCAATTTTCAGGCGTTGTTCGAGAGCATCGAACGCGACCAGATGAAGCGTGGGGTGCTGTAGGTCTCGTCTTGCAAGGCATCGCATGGAAAGTCCCTCTCCCAGAGGGAGAGGGGCTTCAAGACAAAGGCGAGAACGAATGACGACTCCGATCAACGGTTTCCAATCCGGCTTCGGCAACGAATTCGCCACCGAAGCAATCGCCGGCACCCTGCCGGTCGGCCGCAACTCACCGCAGGTCGTCGCGCACGGGCTGTATGCCGAGCAGGTGTCCGGCACCGCGTTCACCGCGCCGCGCCACGCGAACCGGCGCAGTTGGCTGTACCGCATCCGCCCTGCGGCATTGCACGGTGCGTTTGAATTGCTGCCCGAAAGCGCTTTCCACGACCGCTTCGATGAAGCGCCAGTCACGCCGAACCAGTTGCGCTGGAGTCCGCGCGCGATTCCCGAGGTGGCGACCGATTTCATCGATGGCCTGTACACCGTCGCCGGCAATGGCAGTGCTGCCGCGCAGGACGGCATCGGCATCCATCTGTATGCGGCGAATCGCGACATGCAGGGGCGCTTTTTCTACAGCGCCGATGGCGAACTGCTGATCGTGCCGCAGCAGGGCCGGTTGCGGATCGCGACGGAAATGGGCGTGCTTGCGATCGAGCCGCAACAAATCGCGGTGATCCCGCGCGGTATCCGTTTCCGCGTCGAACTGCCAGACGGAACCGCATCCGGCTACGTCTGCGAGAATTTCGGCGCGCTGCTCAAGCTGCCGGATCTCGGGCCGATCGGCAGCAACGGCCTCGCCAACCCGCGCGATTTCCTCACGCCGGTCGCGGCCTATGAAGACATCGAGGGCACGGCCGTTGGCAAACAATTCGAACTCATCGCGAAATTCCAGGGCCATCTCTGGCGTGCACCGATCGGCCACTCGCCGCTGGATGTCGTCGGCTGGCACGGCAACTACGCGCCGTACCAGTACGACCTGCGCCGCTTCAACGCGATCGGCTCGATCAGTTACGACCATCCCGATCCGTCGATCTTCCTCGTTCTGCATTCGCCCAGCGACACCCCCGGCACCAGCAATATGGATTTCGCGATCTTCCCGCCGCGCTGGCTGGTTGCGCAGAATACGTTCCGTCCGCCATGGTTTCATCGCAATGTCGCCAGCGAATTCATGGGCCTGATCCACGGCGTTTACGACGCGAAGGCCGAAGGTTTCGCGCCCGGTGGCAGCTCGCTGCACAACTGCATGAGCGGGCATGGTCCAGATGCGGCGACGTTCGAGAAGGCGAGCAAGGCGGACCTCTCGAAACCCGACGTGATCGCCGACACGATGGCTTTCATGTTCGAGACCCGTGCGGTGATCCGTCCGACCGCGCAGGCGCTCGCATCGCCCGAACTCCAACGCGACTACCAGGATTGCTGGAGCGGACTCACGCGGCATTTCCAGCCGCCGCGCGGTTAGATGATGGTGCCGGTGATGTGAAGCGCGATTCGCGCAAGCGGCCGCGCTTCGCGCTAATCTGGCGTCGCACGAAGCTGTTCCTGATCGAGGACGCGACATGAGCCGAAGCGTCATGATCCAATCCGTCATCCTGTTCGCGACGTTGCCGCTGTTGCTCGCCGCATGCCGGCAATCCGCGCAGGAACCTGCGAGCGCGACACCCGATGCCGCCGATGCCGCCGATGCGGCGACTGCCGATGCGCAGGCCGTGCCAGACGCCGACGCATCCGCAAGCGGTCTGCCCGTGAAGAGGCCATCGGCGACCGATCTGCCGATGTCCGGTACCACGGCAATACCGACTGCTACGGTCGGTGCCGCTGGCTATGGCGCGCTGCATTTCGGCATGAGCCGCGACGAAGCAGTACAAGCCACCGGCGCTCATGCCGGGCGCGCTGCAGAACCACAGGAAGGCGTTTGCGAGTCGAAACACACTGGCGCCCAAGTCGATATCGTCTATCTGTTCCAAAACGACAAACTGCAACGCATTGATGTGAGAACGCCTGACGTGATGGCGGAAGGTGGCGGCCACGTCGGTATGCAGATCGACGATATTCGCACGCTATATGCCGGCAAGCTGCACGAGCAACAATTGAAGAGTGGCTACGATCTGAAAGTCGCAGGAAAGAGCGGCGCCGGGATCATTTTCGAGACGGATGCCGGCGGCAAAGTCACGTCGTTTCGTGCAGGTATTTCGCCCGTGCTGGATGGTCCTGTGGTGTGCCCCTGAGCCTGGCTGCGTCCGATCCAGAGCGCGCAGGAATCCAAATGCGGCGTGCGTTGGTGTTCGGTGCAAGCGGGCAGCTCGGCGACGCGCTGCTTCCGCTGTTGCGCGATGCGCGTTGCGACGTGCTCGCGGTGTCGCGACAACCACGCGCGGATCGCGATGGCGTGCGCTGGATCGTCGGCGCACTCGATGAAACGACCGATCCGCCGCGCGATTGCGATGTGGTCTTCAGCCTCGGTCCGCTGGATGCGTTCGCGCGCTGGCAGCAGCGCGTTGGGCCGATTGCATCGCGCGTGATCGCATTCGGTTCGACCAGTGTGTCGACCAAGTCCGCATCCATCGATGCAGCGGAACGCGATGTCGCCGCGCGTCTGCGTGCGGCCGAAGAAACGCTGTTCGCATTCGGCGCACGCTATCAGGTCGATGTGACCGTGCTGCGCCCGACCTTGGTTTATGGACGTGGGCGCGACCGCACGCTGAGCCGGATCGCCGCTCTCGCACAGCGCCATGGTGTCTTCGCATTGCCGCGCAATGCGACCGGACTGCGTCAGCCCGTGCATGCAGATGATCTTGCCGCCGCAGCGCTGGCCGCAGCGAACGTTCCACAGGCTGCAGGGCGCGCCTACGATGTGCCGGGTGGTGAAACGCTGAGCTTCCACGACATGATCGCGCGTACGCTCGCGATCCTGCGTCCGCGCCCGCGCCTGCTGCGATTGCCGACGCCGCTGTTTCGCATGATGGTCGCGGGTGCGCGTGGAGTCGGGATGATCAATGCGGTCGGCCCGGCGGTGCTCGCGCGGCTCGATGCCGACCTGGTATTCGACGATACCGATGCGCGTCGCGATTTCGATTATGCGCCGCGTCGATTCGTGCCGGACGCCGCGATGTTCATGCCGATGCGGTGACTTCCTGTTCCGCCCTGCGTGCATTTCTCCTGATCAGCCAATGTTTCAGGAGCCAGTTGAACAGGGACGCCCCCACGATCGCGACCAACAAGCCATACATCGCGGCGAATGCACCCGTGAAACGGAATCGCGTCGGAACCGGCTTGCCATCGACGATCGCGTAGTCTGACCAGAAGAAATAATCGTCGGTGGTCAATTCAAGGTGGTACCCGCCGTTGGCCAGCGGACGCATCGTGAAGCTGTCGGTCTCATCCAGCGTGTATATCTTGCCTGCCTGTCCGATGAAAAGGTGGCCGTCGTATGCCGACCTGTCACGGAGATAATCCGACCACCGGGCGATCTCGGGGGACGGTCCGCGTTGCACCGCGATCGGGAGCATGCCGTTGACATCCCCCGCGGCCGGATAGCTCTCGCTCGTCAGCAGATACGGAACGAAACCCCACGTCGTCGCGAACAGCAGCAGGACGAATATGCCGATGGAAGCGAGATTCGACAAGAAGCGCGCATGCACTCGTTCGTCGGCCTGACTTGTCATTTTGGCTCGTCTTCCTTGGAGAATCAGTAAGGGATGCCGAGCTTGCGATACAGCTTCGCGAGCACCCACAGCGGGCCGATCAGCAGGTACGAGAGGTCGGTGAGGAAGCTCGGTTTGCGGCCTTCGATCTTGTGGCCGATGAACTGCCCGATCCACGCGACCACAAATACCGTCGTCGCCGTCCAGAACAGGACCGGCACACCGTAACGCAGGCGTAGCTGATCGGACAGCAGGCCGAATGCCACGAACACGACGAGCATGCCGACTTCCAGCCGGCGCGACAATTGCCAGTAGAAGATGCTCGCCGCCGCGATCGCGAAGCCAGCCCAGAGGCCCGGACGACCGATCGTTGGCGCCACCGGGATGCACCACAGCAGCGCGACCACCGACCACAGGATCGCCGGCACGCACCAGACGTGGATCTTCTGGTTCGTCTCGTTGCGGTGGTCGCCGGAGTAGTTGTCGAACCATGTGGTAAGGGGAATCACGGCAACCCTTCGGTTATTCCAACAAGCGCTATCGATGATGCACTTGATGATGCGCTGATAGGCCTGATCGGTTCGACGATTATCGTACAGATGAATGTTCAATCCAGCACGATGCCCGCCAAGCGCTGCAACGCCTCGGCGTATTTCGCGCGGGTGCCTTCGATCACTGTGGCCGGGACATGTGGGCCGGGCGCGGTCTTGTTCCAGTCCAGCGTTTCGAGGTAATCGCGGACGAACTGCTTGTCGTAGCTCGGCGGACTGCTGCCGACTGCATAGGTGTCGGCCGGCCAGAAGCGCGACGAGTCCGGCGTCAGCATCTCATCCATGACGAGCAGCCTGCCGTTCTCGTCGGTGCCGAATTCGAGCTTGGTGTCGGCGATCAGGATGCCGCGCGTCGCCGCGTAGTCGGCCGCGTATTTGTAAATCGCGAGTGTCGCCGAGCGCACCTGTTCGGCGAGGTCCGCGCCGATCGCCGCGACCACGGCGTCGAAGCCGATGTTCTCGTCGTGCGCGCCGGCCGCGGCCTTCGTCGACGGCGTGAAGATCGGCTCGCGCAACTGCTCGGCCTGGCGCAGGCCGTCGGGCAGGGTGATCTCGCTGACCCGGCCGGTGCGCTGGTAATCCTTCCAGCCCGATCCGATCAGGTAGCCGCGCGCGATGGCCTCGATCGGAACGGGCTTCAAACGTTTCGCGACGGTCGCGCGCTTCGCGTACAGGGAGGCATCGGTGCCTACCGGCAGCACGTCGGCGACAGCGCGGCCGGTCAGGTGGTTCGCGAGCAGATGTTCGGTCTTGGCGAACCACAAGTTGCTCATCTGGCAGAGCATCTCGCCCTTGCCCGGGATCGGGTCGGGCAGCACCACGTCGAATGCCGACAGGCGATCGGTCGCGACGATCAGCAGTTCGTTGCCGGCCAATGCGTAGACGTCGCGCACCTTGCCCCGGTGGAGCAGGTTCAGGCCAGGCAGGTCGGACTGCAGCAGGGTCGTGGTCACGCATGGACTCCGGCAAAACACCATTGTAACGGCGGGAGCGGGCTACCGGCGTTCCCGACGCCGGTGTGCACTCCCCACATCCATGTGGGTCGCAGTGGGGCGGTAGAATTGGCGCCCGTCACCCGCGCCGGAACCACGATGTCGAACTGCATCATCGCCCCGTCCATCCTGTCCGCCGACTTCGCCCGCCTCGGCGACGAAGTGAACGCGGTGCTCAAGGCCGGCGCCGACTGGGTGCATTTCGACGTGATGGACAACCACTACGTCCCGAACCTCACGATCGGCCCGCTGCTCTGCGAGGCGCTGCGCAAGCACGGCATCACTGCGCCAATCGACGTGCACCTGATGGTGAAGCCCGTGGACCGCATCGTCCCGGACTTCGCCAAGGCCGGCGCGACCTCGATCAGCTTTCATCCCGAGGCGAGCGAGCACATCGATCGCACGATCCAGCTGATCCACGCATCGGGCTGCAAGGCCGGCCTGGTGTTCAACCCGGCGACGCCGCTGGACTACCTCGACTTCGTGATCGACCAGCTCGACATCGTGCTGATCATGTCGGTCAACCCGGGTTTCGGCGGGCAGAGTTTCATCCCGATGGCGCTGGAAAAGATCCGCCGCGTGCGCGAGCGCATTGACCGCAGTGGCCGCGACATCCGCCTCGAAGTCGATGGCGGCGTGAAGGCCGACAACATAGCTGCGATCGCGGCGGCGGGAGCGGATACGTTCGTGGCTGGATCGGCGATCTTCGGCGCGAAGGACTATGCGGCCGAGATCGCCGCCATGCGCGCAGCGGTGGTAGCGGCGCGCTGATCGATTGGCAGTCTCGGCTGGCAAGGTAGGCCGTTGCGTGCTCACGGCTGACATAACCCGACCCTCCAGTCTCACAATCTGAGACAAAACAACAGCTAGTGGATAAGTCTTGAACCATTCTCTCAAGAGTGGTGCAAGTCCTTGCCACGCTTGGGAAAAAATAGTCTTCAAAGCTGTTGACAACCCTGTGGACGACTCCTATCGTGGCGACTCGTGGGGAAATCTGGTTTTTCGTGGATTTTCTTTGAGTCGTAGCCCATTTCAGCGGGCCTGAATTGCACACGGGAAGGCCATGTTCCAGGGCGAAACCGCCATCACGATCGACGACAAGGGGCGGCTGGCGATTCCGACCAGCTACCGCGATGCCGTCGCGCGCGAGTGCGGCAACCGCTTGGTCATCACCTATAGCCCGTTCGAGTCCGGTTGCCTGTACCTGTACCCGCAGCCGGTCTGGGAGCGCTTGCGCGACCAGGTCAACGCGCTGCCGCGTGCGAAGAGCGTGAGCCGCAACCTGCAGTTGAAGCTGGTCGGCGCGGCGAGTTTCGTCGAACCCGACGGCAGCGGCCGCATCAGCGTGCCGGCGAGCCATCGCGCTGCGGTCGGGATCGAGAAGCGCGCGGTGCTGCTCGGGATGGGCGACAAATTCGAGTTGTGGAGCGAACAGGCGCACCACGCGCAGATCCAGCAGACGCTTTCGGACGCCGACATGGGCTCCGATCTGCTCGATCTGCAGCTGTGACGGACGGTCGCGCGGACGCACGTTCCGCTCATCTTCCGGTGTTGTTCGCGCAGGTCATGAAAGGCCTGCGGGTGGTCGGGGACGGAACCTATCTGGATGGCACGTTCGGGCGCGGCGGCCATGCGCGCGGGGTACTGGAGCAATTGGGGACGAAGGGGCGACTGCTGCTGATGGACAAGGATCCCGAAGCGATCGCGCAGGCCGAAGCCGACTTCGGCGGCGATCCGCGCGTCGCGATCCGGCGCGGAAGCTTCGCCGACCTCGCGGTGTGGGACGCAACCGCCTCCGGACTCGACGGCGTGCTGTTCGACCTCGGCGTGTCCTCGCCGCAGCTCGACGATGCGCGCCGCGGCTTCAGCTTCCGCAACGACGGCCCGCTCGACATGCGGATGGACAATGCGAGCGGCGAGTCCGCAGCCGATTGGCTCGCGCGCGCCAGTGCCGACGAGATCGCCGATGTGCTGTGGACCTACGGCGAGGAACGCCTCAGCCGACGCATCGCGAAAGCGATCGTCGCGCAGCGCACCGAAACGCCGATCACGCGGACCACCCAGTTGGCCGAACTCATCGCATCCATCGTCGGTCGCGGCGATGGCAAGACGCATCCGGCGACGCGCAGCTTCCAGGGCATCCGCATCTTCATCAATCGCGAACTCGACGATATCGAGGCCGGCCTCGTCGCCGCGCATGCGCGCCTGAAGACGGGCGGGCGGCTCGCGGTGATCAGCTTCCACTCGCTGGAAGACCGCATCGTCAAGCGCTTCATCAACTCCCACGCGAAAGCGCCGGCCGGCAATCGCCGGCTGCCGATGCCGGAAGAATTCGTGCCGACCCTGCGCGCGATCGGCGGCGACGAGCGCGCCGACGCGACCGAAACCATGCACAACCCGCGCTCGCGCAGCGCGGTGTTGCGAATAGCGGAGCGGCTGCCCGACAAACTTGCAGCGGAGCGGCTGCCCGACAAACCCGCAGCGGAGCGATTGCCCGACAAATCCGCAGCGGAGCGATTGCCCGATCAATCCGCAGCTGAGCGCTTGCGCGTTCTGGAGCGTGGGACATGAGGATCGGAGCTGCATTCCTCGTGCTACTCATCGTCGCCACCATCGCCAGCGCGCTCGGCGTCGTCTACGCGCGGCAGAAACATCGCCAGTTGTTCATCGAGCTCACAAGGCTCGAACGCGAACGCGACGACGTGAACATCGAATTCGGCCGCCTGCAGCTTGAGCAGGCGACCTGGGCCGAGACCAACCGCATCGAGCAGATCGCCACCGAGAAACTCGGCATGGCCTATCCGAACGGCAAGGATGTCGTGGTGGTGCGACCATGAGGCTTTTCGCGCCGCCAACGAAGCCCGCCCGCCCGCCGCCGCGTCCGCAGCCGCAATTGCGCCAGCGTCAGCCGATGGCGACGAGTATCCGCCAGCGCCTGCTGTGGGTCGGCGGCGCGCTTGGTCTGGCAGCAGTCGCGCTCGTTGCGCGTGCCGTGGACTTGCAGTTCGTCAACCAGAGTTTCTACGAGAAGCAGGGCGATCAGCGTTTCCTGCGCGAACTGCCGATTGCGACCACGCGCGGCATGATCACCGATCGCAATGGCGAACCGCTCGCGATCTCGACCCCGGTCGAATCGATCTGGGCCAATCCCAGCGAGCTGTCCGACCATCCGGATCGGTTTGCCCAACTCGCCACTGCGCTTGGAGTCCCGGTCGCGGATTTGACCGCTGCGGTGAAGAAGCGCGCGGACAAGGAATTCCTGTACCTGCGGCGGCATCTGAACCCCGACCAGGCGAGGGCGATCGTCGCGCTCGGCATCCCCGGCGTCTACTCGCGGCGCGAATACAAGCGCTACTATCCGCTCGGCGAGGTGATGGCGCACGTGCTGGGCTACACCAACGTCGACGATCACGGCCAGGAAGGAGTGGAGCTCGCGTTCGACGACTGGTTGACCGGCAAGGCGGGGTCCAAGCGCGTGATCCGCGACCTGAAAGGACACATCGTCGAGAACGTCGATCTGGTCAGTCCCGCCGTGCCCGGACGCAACCTCGCGATTTCGATCGATCGTCGCCTGCAGTACCTGTCGTACCGCGAACTCGCCGAGACGATCCGCAAGAACGACGCGAGCGCGGGCAGCGCGGTCATCCTCGACGTGCATACCGGCGAAGTCCTCGCGATGGTGAACCTGCCGTCCTACAACCCGAACGCGCGCACCGACAACCGGCCGAGCGCGCACCGCAACCGCGCCGCGACCGACGTCACCGAGCCGGGCTCGGTGATGAAAGCATTCACCATTGCGTCCGCGCTGGAGACCGGCAAAGTCACGCCGGACACGGTGTTCGACACCAATCCCGGTTCGATGGAGCTCGCCGGGCACGTGATCCACGACACCCATAACCACGGCGTGCTGACCACGACCGGCATCATCACGAAATCATCGAACGTCGGCGCGGCCAAGCTCTCGATGCAGATGAGCAGCGAGCAGATGTTCGACATGCTGCATCGCTTCGGTTTCGGCCAGAAAACCGGTAGCGGCTTCCCGGGCGAGTCCGCTGGCGTGCTGCCGAACGGCAGGAACTGGTCGACGATCCAGAAGGCGACGATTGCCTACGGTTACGGTGTGTCGGTGACTGCGATGCAACTCGCGCAGGCGTATGCCGCGATCGGCAACGGTGGACGTCTGGTGACGCCGACCTTCGTCAAGGGTGGCGAAACGCCGAGCAAGGCGGTACTCGATCCGCATGTCGCGAGCCAGATCATGACGATGCTCGAGACGGTGGTTGCGCCGGGCGGCACCGCACCGAGCGCAGCCGTGCTGGGTTATCGCGTCGCCGGCAAGACCGGAACCGCACGCTACGCGGGCGGCGGCGGATACAGCAAGATCTATGACAGCCTGTTCATTGGTCTCGTGCCTGCGACCAATCCGCGGCTGGTCATGGTCATCATGGTCCACGACCCGAAGGGATCGGTGTATTACGGCGGCCTTGTCGCCGCGCCAGTGTTCGGCAAGGTCATGGATGGCGCGCTGCGCCTGATGGATGTGCCGCCAGACAACGTGCAGCAGTGGTACGCGGAAGCACAACCTGCCGCTGCCCCCGCGCAGTCGCTGGATGCGGATCTGCCACCCGACATCGATGCGCCACCTGACGTTATCAAAGCCGACGGTATCAAACCCGACGTCGTGAAACCTGCTGTAATGAAACCTGCTGTCGCCGCGCCTGCCGCAGCAAAACCAGCCGCAGCCAAAGCCGCCGCCGCAACCGTCGCACCCAAAGCGGGAGCGGCAGCGCGATGAGTCTTACCGGGTCTGCGCACGCGATGCCGCTTGCCGAATTGCTTGACGGTATGGATGCCTGTGCGCCGCTGCCTGATGTCGTCGTGACCGGACTGGTCTCCGACAGTCGCGCTGTGCGTTCCGGCGATGCCTTCATCGCGCTTGCAGGCGCGAGCGTGCATGGGTTGCGCTTCGCTGAAACCGCGCATGCAGCTGGTGCGTCGGTGATCGTGTTCGAAGCGCCTGCGCCGGGTGGCGTCGCGATTCCCGATGCAGCGGTCGGCGTGCCGGACCTGCGCGGCAAGCTCGGCGCGATTGCGGATCGCTATTTCGATTCGCCGTCGTTGCATCTCACGCTGATCGGCGTCACCGGCACCAACGGCAAGACCTCGTTCGTGCAGTTGCTGACCCAGGCATTGAGTTTGCATGGCGATGTGGCCGGCAGCATCGGCACGCTTGGCGCAGGACTGGTCGGCAAGGTCGTCGCCGGCGAGCGCACCACGCCCGATGTGATTGTGGTGCACCGTCTGCTCGCCGACATGCGCGCCGAGGGTGCGAGCCATGTCGCGATGGAAGTCTCGTCGCACGCGCTCGACCAGGGCCGTGTGGACGCCGTCGCGTTCGATGTCGCGGTCTTCACCAACCTCACCCGCGACCACCTCGACTATCACGGCAGCATGGATGCGTACGGCGACGCGAAGATGCGTCTGTTCGCATGGCCGACCCTGCGCGCGGCGGTGGTCAACCTCGACGACGCGTTCGGCGCGTCGCTGTTCGCGACATTGCCGAATGCGCTGCGTCGCATCGGGGTGAGTTCGCGCGATGCAGCGGGAGCGACCTTGCGTGCCGAGCATGTGCGGCTCGATGCGACGGGCATCACGTTCGATCTGACGATGGCTGGCGAGCGGCATCCGATCGCGTCGAAGCTGCTCGGCCGTTTCAACGCCGACAATCTGCTCGCGGTCGCTGGTGCGCTGTTCGCTCTGGACTGGAGTTTGCTCGATATCGCAACACTGCTGCCGCAATTGCAGCCCGTCGATGGGCGCATGAACCGCCTTGGCGGGGATGGGCGCGCGCCGCTCATCGTGGTGGATTACGCGCACACACCCGACGCGCTCGAGCAGGCGCTTACGAGTCTGCGCGCGCACACCACAGGCGCATTGACCTGCGTGTTCGGCTGCGGTGGCGAACGCGATCGCGGCAAACGTCCGCAGATGGCCGCCATCGCCGAGCGCCTCGCGGACCGCGTGATCGTCACCGACGACAACCCGCGTGACGAGGATGGCGATGCGATTGTCGCGGAGATCCTTTCCGGCTTCGCGCATGCCGATGCCGTGTGCGTGCAGCGCGACCGCGCTCAGGCGATCGCAGCGGCAATCGCGGATGCCGCAGTAAACGATGTCGTGCTGATCGCAGGCAAGGGTCACGAAACCTACCAGGAAGCCGGTGGCGTGCAGCGTCCGTTCGACGACATGGCGCATGCGCGTCGCGCGTTGGAGCAGGCGCCGTGAGGCCGCTCGCACTCGGCGACATCGCGCGCTGGTGCGAAGCGCGGCTGCTCGGCGATGCCGATGCCGCCGACCTGCGCATCGACGCGGTCGCCATCGACACCCGCAAACTCGACCCGGACGACGGCCGCCGCGTGCTGTTCGTCGCCCTGCGCGGTGAGAACCACGATGCGCACGATCACCTCGACGAAGCGATCGCGCGCGGCGCGGGCGCACTGCTGATCAGCCAAGCGATCGATACCGGCCTGCCGCAGTTGCTGTGCGGCGATACCGAACAGGCGCTGGGTGAACTCGCTGCAGGTGCGCAACAGGGTCGTTCGGCAACCGTGATCGGCTTGACCGGAAGCAACGGCAAGACCAGCGTCAAGACCCTGCTGCTCGGCATCCTCGAACGTGCAAGCTCCGATGGAACGAGCCGCGCGTACGCGAATCCCGGCAACCGCAACAACGAGATCGGCCTGCCGCTCGCCGTGCTCGATGCGCCCGAAGACGCGCAGTATGCGATCTATGAAATGGGTGCGGGCAAGCCCGGCGACATCGCCTACCTGACCAGCATCGTGCGGCCGCAGGTCGCGCTCGTGAACAACATCGCACCGGCGCACCTCGAACGCATGGGGACGTTGCTCGGCGTCGCCCAGACCAAGGGCGCGATCTACGAAGCGCTGCCCAGCGACGGCATCGCCGTGATCAATGCCGACGATGCGTTCGCCCCTTATTTCGCGACGCTTGTGCAAGGCCGTCGCGTGCTGCGCTTCGGCCTCGACGCGAGTGCCGACATCACCGCGCGTGCGCTGCACATCGGTGTCGACGGCAGCCACTTCGAGCTCGTCACGCCAGCCGGTGAAGTACGCATCGCACTGCCGTTGCCGGGTCGGCATAACGTGATGAACGCACTCGCAGCGACTGCACTCGCGCTCGGCGCGGGCGTCGCGCTCGACACGATCCGCGACGGACTCGACAATGCGCGCCAGGTTCCAGGTCGGCAGATCGCGCACACGCTGGCCAACGGCGCAGTGCTGATCGACGACAGCTACAACGCGAATCCCGGTTCGGTGGAAGCCGCGATCGCCGCGCTTGCGGCAGCTGGCGGTGAAGCATGGCTGGTGCTTGGCGATATGGCCGAGCTCGGCGAGGGTGCGGAACTGCTGCACGCCCAGGTCGGCGACAGCGCACGCAACAAGCGCATCGCGCGGATGTACACGGTGGGCGTCAACAGCCGGGCGGCCGCGCGCGCATTCGGCCCGAACGCACGGCATTTCGACGACAAGCGATCCCTGATCGAAGCGTTGAGTTCGGAAATCCGCGCTGGCGTGCGCGTGTTGGTGAAGGGTTCGCGCTCGAGCGCCATGGACCAGGTCGCCGTCGCCCTGCTTGCCGCTTCCTCCAGCCCCGAGTCCCCAGCCTCCAGTCTCCGCTCCACCGGAGGCGTCCATGCTGCTTGAGTTGACCCGCTGGCTGCATGGCCTGGACCACATCCGGTTCTTCGCGCTGTTCGCGTACATCACCTTCCGCGGCATCATGAGCGCATTGACCGCGCTCGGGCTGTCGCTGTGGATGGGCCCATCCATCATCCGCAGACTCGCGCAGCTCAAGGGCGGCCAGCCGATCCGCACCGACGGCCCGCAGTCGCATTTCGCCAAGGCCGGCACGCCGACGATGGGCGGGGCTTTGATCATCCTCGCGGTCGCGCTGTCCACGTTGTTGTGGGCCGACCTGCGCAACCGCTACGTGTGGATCGTGCTCGGCGTGCTGCTCGCGTTCGGCGCGATCGGCTGGTACGACGACTGGATCAAGATCGTGCGCCGTGATCCGAACGGCATGAAGTCGCGCTGGAAATACCTGCTGCAATCGGTGTGCGGCCTGATCGCGGCGATCCTGCTGTATCGCGTCGCGCAAGACCCCGCATGCGCCGCGTGCACGACGTTCTATGTGCCGTTGCTCAAGGGCGTCGCGATCCCGCTGGGACTGTCGTTCATCGCGGTCGCGTATTTCTGGATCGTCGGATTCTCGAATGCGGTGAACCTGACGGATGGCCTGGATGGTCTGGCGATCATGCCGACCGTGCTGGTCGCCGCCGCACTCGGTGTTTTCGCTTACGCCGCGGGCAACGCGGTATTTTCGA
>JAYTOP010000006.1:0-2032 GCA_043747745.1 Pseudomonadota bacterium | reverse complement strand
CTCTAAAATTGGCGACACGCACGAAGGCCATGCAAAGAAGGCGCCGTGAGGCGCCTTCTTTGCATGGAGGAAACCGCAATACTTTCCGTTGTCACTTTCTGCAATTCAATCCCGGCGGTCGCGAAGTTCGCGCCGGATGATCTTGCCGGTCGTGGTCAGTGGCAGTGAATCGATGTAGCGCACCTGGCGCGGATATTCGTGCGCGGCAAGGCGTGTGCGCACATGGTCCTGCAGTTCGCGCGTCAGCCTGTCGCTTGCCGCGAATCCGTCATTGAGCACCACGTAGGCCTTCACGATCTCGGTGCGTTCTGGATCCGGGGCGCCGACCACGGCAGCCATTCTCACCGCGGGATGGCCCAGCAGGCAGTCCTCGATCGCGCCCGGCCCGATGCGATACCCCGCGCTGGTGATCACGTCGTCGTTGCGGCCGACAAATGTCACGTACCCGTCTTCATCCATTTTTCCCGTATCGCCGGTAATCAGCCAGTCGCCGATGAATTTTTCGCGCGTTGCCTCGGGTTTGTTCCAGTAACCGAGGAAGGTCACCGGGTCGGGGCTGCGCACGGCGATGTTGCCGATGGTTCCGCGGGGCATTTCGGCGCCATTGTCGTCGACGATGGAAACATCATGTCCAGGCGCCGCCTTGCCAATGGCGCCCGGCCTGACCGGGAATAGCGCATCGCAGGACGACAGGGTCATGTTGCATTCCGTCTGTCCATAGAATTCGTTGATGGTCACCCCGAAGGTGTCGCGCGCCCATTGCAGCAGTTCGGCACCGAGCGATTCTCCGCCGCTGGCCAGCGAGCGCAGGTTCAGTTTCCATCGCGCCGCCGGATTGGCCACATTGCGCATCAGCTTCAGTCCGGTCGGCGGAATGAAGGCGTTACGCACCTGGTGTCGCGCCATCAGGTCGAAGGCCGCCTCCGGGTCGAATTTCTCGAAGCGTCGCGCGACCACCGGCACGCCGAGTTGCCAGGCCGCGAACAGCACGTCGATCAGGCCGCCGATCCAGGCCCAGTCGGCGGGCGTCCAGATGAGATCGCCTTCGATCCCGAGGAAATCATGCGACATCTCGACGCCGGGCATGTGGCCCAGCACGGTGCGATGTGCATGCAACGCGCCTTTGGGATGGCCGGTCGTGCCCGATGTGTAAATGATCAGTGCGGGATCATCGGCGCGGGTTTGGCGCGGCGTGAAGTCGTCACCCTGTTTTGCCAGCGACGCGTGAAAATCTTCCGACCCTGCCGGCGCGCCGTCGATGCAGAAAATCGTTTGGAGGTCCGGCAGCACGTCGCGGATCTGCACAATTTTTTGCATGCTGGCGGCGTTGGTGACCAGCGCCTTGATACCGGCGTCGGTCAGCCGGTAGCGCAGGGCGTCGATGCCGAACAGCGTGAACAAGGGCACGGCGATCGCGCCGATCTTGTAGGTCGCGAGATGGGTTATCGCCGTTTCCGGTTCCTGCGGCAGGAGAATGCCCACACGGTCGCCAGCTTGCACGCCGCGGGAGGCCAGCAGACTCGCCGTCTGGTTTGACAGTCGGCGCAAGTCGGCGAACGTGTAGCGGGTGACGGTGCCGTTGCGATGCTCATGAATCAGCGCGAGCCGCGAGGCATCCGCCGCCCATTTGTCGCAAAGGTCGACGCCTATGTTGTAGAAAGGCGGGATCTGCCAGGCAAATTGCCGGCGGACGGCCTCGTAGCTGTCGAGCCGGGGGAGCATGTGCGGATACGGCGGGTTACGGCAGGACCTTGACCTGCTTCACGAACTCCAGGGTATAGGCCTTTTTGTAATCGACATCGGGCTTGACCAGTTTCGAATCGCGCATGACTTCGAAGGTTTGTTTCCAGCGCGAATCGGTCATGGTGAACAGGCCGAGTGTCTTCGCGTCGCCGCCTTCGACAATGCCGTATTCCTTGAGCTTCGCGACGCTGAACGCGAGTTGCTCGTCGTCCATCTGCGGATTCTCTTTCTTGATGAGCGCATTGCCTGGCGCCGGGTTCTTCAGGTAGCTCTTCCAGCCGAGCGCGGA
>JAYTOP010000005.1:0-16761 GCA_043747745.1 Pseudomonadota bacterium | reverse complement strand
TTCTGCGAGAGTCGAGGTGTCGCCGAGGTTCGAGAAATCGTCCTCGGCGATCTTGCGTAGAATGCGGCGCATGATCTTGCCGGAGCGCGTCTTCGGCAGCCCGGGCGCCCACTGCACGAAGTCGGGCGTGGCGATGGGGCCGATCTCTTTGCGCACGTGCGCGACCAGCGCCTTGCGCAGGTCTTCGGTTGGCGTTTCACCGGCAATCAGGGTGACGTAGGCATAGATGCCCTGGCCCTTGAGGTCGTGATTGAAACCGACCACGGCCGCTTCGGCGACTTTCGGATGTGAGACCAGCGCGCTTTCGACTTCGGCGGTGCCGATGCGATGGCCGCTGACGTTGATCACGTCGTCGACGCGGCCGGTGATCCAGTAGTAGCCGTCGGCGTCGCGGCGGCAACCGTCGCCGGTGAAATACGTGCCGGGATACGTCTTGAAGTAGGCGTCGATGAAGCGCTGGTGGTCACCGTACAGGGTGCGCATCTGCCCCGGCCACGAACCGAGCAGGACGAGGTTGCCTTCGCAGGCGCCTTCGAGGATAAGGCCTTCGGTATCGACGATCGCCGGCTGGATGCCGTAGAACGGCAATGTCGCCGAACCGGGCTTCTGCGGGATCGCGGCGGGCAGCGGCGTGATCAGGATGCCGCCGGTTTCGGTTTGCCACCAGGTGTCGACCACAGGGCAGCGCGCGTCGCCGACGACTTCAAAGTACCAGCGCCACGCTTCCGGATTGATCGGCTCACCCACGCTGCCGAGCAGGCGCAGCGATGCGCGCGACGTGGATTTCACCGGCGCGTCGCCTTCGCGCATCAGCGCGCGGATCGCAGTTGGCGCGGTGTAGAAGATGGTGACCTGGTGGCGGTCGATGACCTGCCAGAAGCGCGAATAGTCCGGGTAATTAGGGACGCCCTCGAACATCAGCGAGGTCGCACCGTTCGCGAGTGGGCCGTAGACGATGTAGCTGTGGCCGGTTACCCAGCCGACATCGGCAGTGCACCAGAAGATATCGTCCTCGCGCAGATCGAACACGCATTCATGGGTGTACGCCGCGTACAGCAGGTAGCCGCCGGTCGTGTGCAGCACGCCCTTGGGTTGGCCGGTGCTGCCCGAGGTGTAGAGCACGAACAGCGGGTCTTCGGCATTCATGCGCTCGGGTTCGCAGGTCGCCGGCTGTGTATCGACCACCGCGTCGTACCAGCGGTCGCGCGGCATCTGCATCGCGACCACGCCATTGGTGTTGCGCACGACGAGCACGGTTTCGACCGACGCCGCGCACGGGCGCTTGAGCGCCTCGTCGACATTGTGTTTCAGCGGGACAATCTTGCCGCCGCGTCGGCCTTCGTCGGCGGTGATCACCAGCTTCGCGGTGCAGTCGGCGATGCGCCCGGCGATCGAATCCGGCGAGAAGCCGCCGAATATCACAGTGTGCACCGCGCCGATCCGCGCGCAGGCCAGCATCGACACCGCAGCCTCGGGAATCATCGGCAGGTAGATCGCGACGCGGTCGCCCTTGCGCACGCCGAGGTTGCGCAGCGCGTTCGCGAGCCTGCACACGCGCGCATGCAGTTCGCGGTAGCTGATCTGCTGCGAGGCGACGGACGGATCGTCGGCTTCCCAGAGCAACGCCGTCTTGTCGCCGCGCGTCGCGAGGTGGCGGTCGAGGCAGTTGACGCTGGCGTTGATCTCGCCATCGGCGAACCAGCGGATGTGCAGGTCGTCTGCAGCGAAACTGACATCGCGGATCTGGGTCGGTTGGCGGTACCAGTCGAGCCGTTTGGCGACATCGGCCCAGAACGCATCGGGATCGGCAAGCGAGCGTGCGTAGTCGCGATGGTAGTCGTCGGCTTTGATCGCGGCGCGCGCGATGAAGTCTGCGGATGCGGGGTGGATCGAATCGGACATGGCGCGGATTCCTCGGCTGCGATCAGTCGATTCTAGAACGCTACGGTCGCAAGAACCCTCTCCAATCGAGAAGCTGCCGAGCCAAGTTCGTCGTTGCGCGTTTCTTTCGCCCCTCACCCCAACCCCAGCCCGGCCTTTGCGCATGGCGCAAGGGCGCTCATCGACCCGCGAGCCAGTGGCTCGCAAGCGGGCCGCTTCGCCCCGATGGGCGAGGGGCTTGCCAGTCAGCGCGGTGGGCGCGCCAGTTCGCGGGCGTCGAGGTAGCCGTCGTGGTTGCCGTCCTGGCGCGCGAATGCCGCAGCGAGGGATGCTTCGTAGTCGCCTCGGGTCACCCGGCGCGCGCCCGGCGGCAACTCGTCGCCTTCGAGCACGCCGTTGCCATCGATGTCGATGCGATCGAAACTGCGTCCCATGTGCGCGATGTATTCGGCACACGAGACGCGACCGTCGCCATCGCTATCCATGCGTTGCAGATATTCCTGCGGCGTGCGCGGTGCGTCCTGTGCGGCGACGGCGGCCATCAGCGCGATGCCGCACGCCAGCGCAAGCGCGCGCGCGAGGCGGCGCTCAGCGGCTCGGCAGGGCTTCGACATGGCGCTTGAATGCGGCGAGATCGGCGGCGAGTGCGCGCCGGAAGCCGCCGGCGAACAGCCGCCCGACGCGCTTGAAAAACCAGCCCATGCCTTCGATGCGGGCGTGCAAATGCAGGCAGGTGCCGACCGCGACAGGTTCGAGCCGGTAGCTGAAACGGTAGTTGCCGCGCCGCGACGAACCTTCGCGGCCATCCACATGCAGGTCGAGCGATCGCGATGGTTGTGCGGCAGTCACTTCGAAGACTTCGGTCGCGTCGCGGCCGAACATCTTGCGGGTTTCGCGGAAGCGGATGCCGACGCCGAATGCATCGTCGCCGAGCATCTCCAGCTGCACGAGATTCGGCAGCCAGCGCGACCAGTTCGGAATGTCGGTCAACTCCGCCCACACCGATGCAGGCGGGGCGGCGATGGTCTGCTGAAGTTCCAGAGTCAGCGGCATGGTGCGATGAGATCAGCCGTGCCTCAGCGCGCAGCGACTGCGTAGCCTTTCATGCGTATCGAGAAATCCTGCAAGGCACGAATACCGGTCGCCTCGGCCTCGGCGCACCAGGCCTGTAGGCGCTGCAAGGTCGCGTTCGCATCGATCGAACGTTCTTCCAGCACCGTCGCGAGGCGCGCACGGAACTCGACCAGCGTTGCGAGTTGCGGGCGTCGCGACACGAATGCCTGCAAGCGTTCGCGCGCACCGGCATCCAGCCAGCGGCCGCCGTCGGCCAAGCCCTTGCGCAGCTTGCGCGGCAGCTTCGGCTGGTCTTCCGCGACCGCGCGCTCGGCAAGCAGCGCAGGGCGCATCACGTGGCGGTAGTAGTCGGTCATCGCCTGGAAGCGATGGGTCAGCAATGCCTTGAGGGTTTCGCTGTCGGGCATCGGGATATTCGGGCGCACGTCGAGCGACGGAGCGACCCGCAGTACCTTCGCGAGACCGACCGCCTCAAGCAGCTTGATCGCCGCCCAGCCGATATCGAACTCGAACTTGCGCAGCGCGAACTTCGCCGAACTCGGGAACGCGTGGTGGTTGTTGTGCAGTTCTTCGCCACCGATCCAGACGCCCCACGGCGTGAGGTTGGTCGCGGTGTCGGTGGTCTCGAAATTGCGGTAGCCCCACCAATGGCCAATGCCGTTGACGACGCCCGCCGCCCAGAACGGGATCCAGAGCATCTGGATCGCCCAGATCGCGACGCCGAGCACGCCGAACAGGGCGACGTTGATGAACAGCATCAGGGTCGGGCCGAGGGTGTGGTGGGGCGTGTACAGATGGCGCTCGATCCAGTCGTCCGGGCAACCCTTGCCGTACTTCTCGATCGAGGCGCGATCAATGCGCGCTTCGCGATACAGCTCTACGCCCTGCCACATCACCTTGCGGATGCCAACAATCTGCGGGCTGTGCGGGTCTTCCTCGGTTTCGCACTTGGCGTGATGCTTGCGGTGGATCGCCGCCCACTCCTTGGTGATCATCGACGTGGTGAGCCACGACCAAAAGCGGAAGAAATGCGCGAGCACCGGATGGAAATCCACCGCACGATGCGACTGGCTGCGGTGCAAGTACAGGGTGACCGCGAAGATCGTCAACTGGGTGACGATCAGGAAATAGACGAGGATGCCGACCCAGCCGAAGCCGCTCAGGCCTGTGGTCAGCCAGCTATACAGTGCAGCGGGCATGGTGATCTCCATCGGATATCCGAACATGATGGGGCCTGGCATGCAGCGTTTCCACTGTGCGCCAGGGTACGGTGGCCTGACCATGCAGCATGACAGCAGCATCATCTCGAAAAGTGACCTCATTCTCCAATGCCTGAATTGCCTGAAGTCGAGACCACCCGTCGCGGGCTCGCGCCGCACCTGATCGGTCGCCGCGTGCTCGGCGCGACCTTGCGCAGGGCCAACCTGCGCTGGCCGATCGCAAGCGAGATCGCCATCGAACTGCCCGGGCAGCGCATCGCCAACGTCGTCCGCCGCGCGAAATATCTGCTGATCGAAGCCGAAACCGGCAGCGCGTTGTTGCACCTGGGCATGTCAGGCAGCTTGCGGGTGCTTCCGACGGCGACCGTGGCGGGCGCGCATGACCATGTGGATGTCGCGCTCGACTCCGGCAAGGTGCTGCGTTTCAACGATCCGCGCCGGTTTGGTTGCCTGCTGTGGCAGCCGTTTGGAACGGTGCACCCGTTGTTGGCCGCGCTGGGGCCGGAACCGCTCACGGAGGATTTCGACGGCGATCACCTGTGGCGGCTCAGCCGCGGCCGCCTGGCACCGGTCAAGACCTTCCTGATGGATCAGGCGGTCGTGGTCGGGATCGGCAACATCTATGCGGCCGAGGCGCTGTTCCGCGCAGGTATCGCGCCGCGCCGCGCCGCTGGACGCGTCAGTCGCGCACGCTATGCGGCGCTTGCCGATGCGGTCAAGCAGATCCTCGCGCACGCGATCACGCGCGGCGGCACCACCTTGCGTGATTTCCTGGCGCCCGATGGCGCGCCGGGTTATTTCGAACAGGAATTGCTGGTGTACGGCCGCGCTGGCGAAGCCTGCAAGGTCTGCCGCACGCCGTTGCGGGCTGGGGTGCTCGGCCAGCGCGCGACGGTCTGGTGTCCGCGCTGCCAGCATTGATGGCGGCGTCGGCTGGTGCGTCCATAACGTAAAACGCGGAACCGACCGGCCTCCGAACCGCTATAGTTCGCGGCATGGCGACGAACGCGGACATCACGATCTTGCTCACGGCCGCACGCGGCGGTGATCGCGTGGCGCTGGACAACGTGCTCGCATCGCTCTATCGCGAGCTGCATGCAATGGCGCGCCGCCAGCTCAACGGCCAGAAAGGCGGAACGCTCGACACCACTGCGCTGGTCCACGAGTCCTACTTCAAGCTGATCCGCAGCCAGCACGCCGAATTCGCCGATCGTGCGCATTTCTTCGCCTACGCAGCAACTGCGATGCGCAGCGTGGTGGTGGATTACGCGCGCCAGCGCCTCAGCCAGAAACGCGGCGGCGACCAGCAGCGGGTCACCGACCTGCCCGACGAAGTGACCACCGGCATCAGCCTCGGCGAGGAGATGTTGCATCTGGACAGTGCGCTGCAGAAGCTTTCCGCCGTGGACGAGCGGCTCGCGAAAGTGGTCGAGCTGCGCTATTTCGCCGGCCTGTCCGAGGCCAATATCGGCGAACTGCTGCAATGTTCCGAGCGCACCGTGCGTCGCGACTGGCAGAAGGCGCGCATGTTCCTGCTCGCGGAACTGCAACCGAACTGAGGCCTGCGCGTGCACACGGAACTGTGGTCGCGGGTGGCGCCCTTGTTGGACGAGTTGCTTGAACTCGATCCCGCCGAACGCGATGCGCGCCTGGATGCGATCGATCGCGACGACCCGGAGGTAGCGATCGAGTTGCGCCGGATGCTCGCGCTGGAAGCGGCACGCCCGGAGTTCATGACCACGCCGGTTCCGCAAACAGCGATGCTTGCGCCCATGCCGGGCGTGCGGGTCGGGCCCTACAAGTTGCTGCGGATGATCGGCGAAGGCGGCATGGGCCAGGTCTGGCTGGCTGAGCGCGCCGATGGCCTGTACGAGCGCCGGGTCGCATTGAAGCTGCTGCACCCGGGGTTTACCGACACCGGCCTGCGCTCGCGTTTCGACCGCGAACGGCAGATTCTCGCCAGCCTCGGCCACGAACTCGTCGCGCGCCTGCTGGATGCGGGATTCGGAACGGACGGGCAGCCGTATCTCGCGCTCGAATACGTCGAGGGCCAGAGCATCACCGAGTACGCCACCCAGCGCAAACTCACGGTGGTGCAGAAACTTGGCTTGTTCCTGCAGGTGTGCAGCGCGGTCAGTCATGCGCATGCGAGCTTGGTCGTGCACCGGGACCTCAAGCCGTCCAACATCATGGTCACGCCGGGCGGCGCGGTGCGACTGCTGGATTTCGGCATCGCCAAGCTGCTCGACGCGCCGGGTCGCGACACCACCCACGAAACCACCCGCGCCGGAGCCCGTGCGTTCACCCTGCACTACGCGGCGCCCGAACAAATCCGCGGCGAGCAAGTCACCACCGGCACCGACGTGTATTCGCTCGGCGTGGTGTTGTATGAGCTGTTGACCGGTCGCAAGCCGTATCGGATCAAGCGCGACACCGATGCCGAATGGGAAGAGGAGATCCTCAGCGGCGACCCGATGCGGCCGTCGGCGATGACGCGCGGACGCACCGACCTGATCTCGCGTTCCGAACGTCGGCTCTCGCGCGTCCTCAGCGGCGACCTCGACAACATCACCCTCAAGGCGCTGCAGAAAAAACCCGAGGACCGTTATCTCTCCGTGGAAACGCTGGCTGCGGACCTGCGGCGTTACCTCAACGGCCGTCCGGTCAGCGCGCGACCGCACAACATCGCTTACCGGTTGGGCAAATACATTCGCCGCAACGCAGTGCAGATCGGGCTCGTTTCCGGCGTCATCGCACTGCTTGGCACTGCGCTGTACGTGGTGTCGTGGCAGGCGACCGAGGCGCGCGCCGAAGCGCGACGCGCGCAGGCCATGCACGATTTCGTGATCGGCCTGTTCGAGCAGGCCGAAAAGGAATCCGGGCCGTCGAACGCCGTCGATATCCGTCGCCTGCTGGACGCTGGCGTGCGCCGAATCAATACCGAGTTCGCCCAGCAACCGATCATCCGTGCCGAGATGCTGACCATGATCGCGAAGATCCGGCTGCGGCTCGGCGACTATGCCGCCGCGATCGCGGTACTCGATCTACAGAAATCGGCGCTGTTCAAGGTGCCATCCAGCGTGCAGATCGAATCGCTGCAATTGCGTGGCGATGCCTTGCGCCTGCTCGGCAAGCCGGCCGAATGCCGCGATCTGCTGATCCCGCATGAAGATCAACTCGACGAGCGTGGCGAAACCGCGCGCGGTCAGGCCGCTGCCTATCAGTCGGTACTGGGCCGTTGCGAACGCGGCCTGCAGAACATCGCTGCGGCACGCACCCACTTCAAGCGCGCACTGGCGTTACGCGAATCGCTGGGCGATGCAGCTGGAGCGCAGGCCGAGAGCCTGGTCGACCTGGCCGCGCTGGAGGGCGATGCGGGACATGGCAAGGTCGCCATGGCAGGCATGCTCGACGCATTGCAGCGACTGCGCGCAGCGCATGACCAGCAAGGTCCGCTTGCGATTTCGATCTGGCTCAATCTCGGCAGCCTGTACCGCGAATCCGGAAATGGCGTCGCTGCCGAAAATGCTTACCGCACCGCCGAACGCCTGGCGATCGGCCTGTATGGCAGCGGTCACCCGACCACCATCGATGCAGAGCGCGGGCTCGCTGCGATCTACGTCGATCAGGGCAAGCTCGATCAGGCCGAAGCCCTGTTCACCCAGGCGCAAATCCAGCTCACGCGGCTGCTCGGCCCGAACCATCCCGACCTCGGATCGATGAGCAATTCGCTCGGCATCATCGCCTGGGAGCGCGGCGATGTGGCCACCGCCGAAAGTCGGCTGCGCCGTGCGACGGCGCTATGGGCGACCTCGCCGCGACTTCCGGGCGGCGTATTCAACCTGGCGATGGTGCTGCACAGCGCTGGCCGCGATGCCGAAGCCGAACCGCTTGCGCTGCACGCCCTCGCGCTGCGTGAGCAGCAGTTCGGCCCACGCAACGGTCTGGTCGGAACGAGCCTGCGCCAGATCGGCGAAATCAGGCTTGCCGAAAACAATCCCGCCGCCGCCGAGCCATTGCTGCTGCGCGCACTGGCGACGCTCGATGCGGATTTCGGCCCGGCCCATACCGCGACCGGCCATGCACAGCTCGCGCTCGCAAGGTTGCGTCTCGTGCAGCAGCGTCCCGACGATGCGCAGATCCTGATTGCCGACATCGAGCATCGCTTCGAACCCACCGACGCCGAACATCGCCGCCTGCTGTGGGAAGCCCGAACTCTGACCGCGCAATTGCAATGCGCGCAGCCGCGCAGCGCGACGCAAGGCCGACATGCGTTGCAGCAGATCAGGAGCGAAGTCGTCGCGGAACTGCCGGTCAGCGTGATTGCGCGCGATACCGATGCGGCATTGCGCGGCTGCAGCAACTAGCCCAACCCAGACGGCGCTCACCTGCCCGCGAGCCAAAGGCTCTGAAGCGGACTGCTTTGCCCCGTGGCGAGAAGGGTAAACACATCACTCAGCTTTGTGATTCATCCGCAAGATATGTGTAGCCGGTCAAGCCAGCCTCCATTGCCGCCTGTATTCGTTGCGCCTCATCCGCCGGCAACTTCGCCGCCGTGATCTTGTCCTGGTACGCGGCACGCAATTTCGCAAGGTCGTAGCCGACGTAATCGAGCATCACATCCGACGTATCGCCACGCCGCGAACGCTCGAACGCATATCCGTCATCCGTGAGCCGCACATTCACCGCGTCGGTGTCGCCGAACAGGTTGTGGATGTCGCCCAGCGTGTCCTGGTAGGCGCCGACCATGAAGAACCCGAGTCGATAGCTCTCACCATCGCGTAATGCATGCAATGGCAGCGAGCTGTCGAGCGCGCCATCATCCACATAGGTATCGATGCGACCATCTGAATCGCAGGTGAGGTCGGCGATTACGCCGCGCCGCGTCGGTTCCTCGGCGAGCCGCGCGATCGGCGCGATCGGGAACACCTGGTCGATCGCCCACACATCGGGCACCGATTCGAACACGCTGAAATTGACGAAATACTTGTCGACCAGCCGCTCATCGAGTTCATCGAGCACAGCGCGATGGCTCTTCTCGTCGAAGCTCAGGCGCGAACGCACGTCGTGCGCAATCGCGTAGAACAGATCGTCGATGCACGCGCGATCGACGAGGCCGATCTGGCCGAGTGCGTACAGCGTCAGCCCTTCCGCATGATGGTGCTGCGCCTCATGGAACAGTTCGAGCGCAGAACGCTGATCGAGTTCAGCATGCAATTCGCGCAAATGGCGGATCACGCTGGGCTCGTCATCGTCGTGCGGCGGCACCGAACCTTCCGGCGCGCGCTCGACTTCAGACACGTTCGCGACCAGCACCGCGTGGTGCGCGGTCAGCGCACGACCGGATTCGGTCAACACCATCGGTGGCGTCAGTCCGTGTTCGGCGCAGGCTTCTGCAAGCGGTTGCACGATGTTCGTCGCGTATTGGTCGAGCCCGTAGTTGATCGAACAGGAACTGCGCGAACGCGTGCCTTCATAGTCGACGCCGAGCCCGCCGCCGACATCCATGTAGCGGATCGCACAACCGAGCTTGCTGATTTCGACCAGATAGCGCGTCGCTTCGCGCATGCCGCTGGCGATGTCGCGCACGTTGGAAATCTGCGAACCCATGTGGAAATGCAACAGGTCGAGACAATCGACGAGACCTGCCAGCCGGAGTTCTTCGACCAGGTCCAGCAATTGTCGCGGCGAGAGTCCGAACTTGGCCTTGTCGCCGCCGCTGTTCTGCCACTTGCCCGCGCCCAGCGACGCCAGCCGCATGCGCACGCCGAGGCCTGGCCTGACGTCGAGCGCCTTCGCTTCGGCGATCACATATGCGAGTTCGGATGCCTTCTCGATCACGATGTAGGTCTGCAAGCCGAGCTTGCGGCCGATCAACGCGAGGCGGATGTATTCGCGATCCTTGTAACCGTTGCACACCACGATGCCGCCCGGCTTGGACAACGCGAGCACCGCCATCAACTCGGGCTTGGAACCGGCTTCGAGTCCGAAGCCTTCGTTCCCCTGCGCAACCAGTTCGCCGGCGACGCCGAGATGCTGGTTGACCTTGATCGGATAGATCGCGGTGTACCCTCCAGCATAATCGCATTCGCTCATCGCGCGCGCGAATGCGGCCTGCTGCCGATGCAGGCGATCGCCGAGGATGTCGGAAAAGCGCAACAGCAATGGAAGCTTCATGCCATCGGCAAGCGCGCAATCCACCGCTTCGGGCAAAGCGATGCTCGCGCCTTGCGCGCCGTGCGGACGGACGATGATGTTTCCACGCTCATCAGCGTCGAAATAGCCCTCACCCCAATGCGCGATGGAATAGGTGCGGCGGGCGCGGTCGATGCTCCACTCGCTCATGCGCGAGGACTCCATGCAGGCAAGGCGCGCATTGTAGCGCCACGCGATGAACAGGCATGCACGCGGCGCGGGAGACTGGATGCCGGGAGCGGCCTGCGAAAGCCCTGCGGACGTCACAAGTGGTAATGCCGCATCCCTTACAATGGTGGCCTCGTCTGCCAACTCTTCTGGAACAACAATGAAACCATCTTCATCGACGTGGTTCCGCGAGGACTTCGAGCACACCGGCTCCTCGGTCGGCTTCCGGGTGACGCGCAAGCTCGATGAAGTGCAGTCGCCGTTCCAGAAGATCGAGATCTGGGAGACCACCGACTGGGGCAACCTGATGGTGATCGATGGAGCGACGATGGTGACCACGCGCGACAATTTTTTCTACCACGAGATGATGGCGCACGCGCCACTGTTCACCCATCCGGATCCGAAGGACGTGGTGATCATCGGCGGCGGCGACTGCGGCACCTTGCGCGAAGTGCTCAAGCATCCGGGCGTCGTCACCGCGATCCAGTGCGACATCGACGAGCAGGTCACGCGCATGGCGGAAAAATATTTCCCCGAATTGTGCGAATCCAACCACGATGCGCGCGCGACGGTGATGTTCGACGACGGCATCGCCTTCATGGCCGATGCCGCGCCCGCCAGCATCGACGTGATCGTGGTCGACTCCACCGATCCGATCGGCCCGGCGGAAGGCCTGTTCAACCGCGCGTTCTACGCCAATTGCCTCAGGGCGCTGCGCCCGGACGGACTGCTCGTGCAGCAGAGCGAAAGCCCGCTCGCATTGATGCATCTGATCCTCGACATGCGCGCGGCGATGCGCGATGCCGGCTTCCAGGACTTCCGCGTGCTGCCGTTCCCGCAGCCCTGTTATCCGACCGGCTGGTGGAGTTGCCTGATCGCCTCGAAGTCACCGCGCGACCTCACCGCATTCCGCAAGGCCGATGCGGCGGCGAAACCGTTCGCGACGAAGTACTACAGCGCCGGCGTGCACGAAGGCGCACTCGCGACGCCGCCATTCCTGGCCGAGGCGCTACGAGACTGAGGCGTTCGTTGTTGCGTTGACGTCGCGGTTGTTGCTTTGCGCCACCGGGCTAGACCATGCAAGGCGCATCAGCGGCAGGCGGCGGCCTGCCTGTGCACGCGATCGATCGCGGCGCGGTCGCCGGGCGGCGCGCCCCCATCGGTCGCAAGCTGCTGCCATAGCGCATCGCTCGCGAGGCGATGGCTGCAGGCGTCTTTCGGATCGACGAGCACGTCGGCCAGGTCGCCCTGCACCACCGCGAGGTCGCGGCGCATCATCGACGCGTGCGGATCCTGGTTCACGAACGCCTGCCGCAGCGCGAGCGACTCGCGATAGGCGGCCTCGGCTGATGCGCGGTCGCCGAGTGCCTTGTGGGTCGCCCCGATGTTGTACAAGCTGTTTGCCAGTTCGCCGCGCGTGGTCTCGTCGCTCGGATCGTGCGCGGCGATCGCCTGCTCGGCATCGCGCGCTTTTTCGTAGCTCGCCAGGGCCACGTCGTAGCGATGCGCCTCGTAGTAGGCGTCGCCGAGCTTCTGGTCGCCGAGCGCGACCTGGCGCTTCGCGAGGACGTCGGCCGGATCGCGCGCCGCGAGTTGCGCGAGCGCAGCGCGATACCTGGTGAAGGCGTCGAGCATCGGCTGCTTGTCGGGCAGGTCGCTCATGTTTTCGCCGAGTTCCATCCACGAATACGCCAGCATGCGGGTGGCCGTCGGGTCGTCCGGATGTGCCTGCGACCACTTCTGCAGGCGCGCGATGCTTTTTTGCAGCAGGTCGCGCGCCTGCTGCGGATGGGCGAGCCAGCCTTCGGTGTAACCGCGTTCCTGTTCGGCCTGCCCGAGGAAGAGTTCGTAAGTGCGTTGGTCTTTGCGCGGGCCGACGCGCTCCATCGTCGTCTGCGCCTGCGTGTAAAGATCCAGCGCCGCCTGCAGCTTGTTGGTCCAGAACATCACGTTGCCCAGGCCCTCCTGCGCGCGCGCGATGCCGAAAGCGCCATCGGGATCTCCTGCCGCCGCGAGCGACCGCCATTCCGCCAGCGCCTGCCGGTAGATGCGTTCGGAATCGGCCAGTGCATTGCTCTGGTAGAGCGCATCGGCTTGGTGCAACAGGATCTGCGCATGGATGTAGCGGGCCTTGGCGTCGTCCGGCACGGCACGCAGCAGGCTCTCGCTTTGCAGCCTGGCCTGCGCGTAGCTTTTCAGCGCGCCCTTCACGTCGCCGAGGTTGGTGCCGCCGCCGCCCTGGACATCGCCGACGCGCATCCAGGCTGCTGCGAGCTCGCGACGCAGCGGCAACGATTCGTCGTTCTCGGCACCGAGCCGCTGCAGGTATGTCAGCGCCTCGTTCACAAGCAAGGCGCGCGCCTTGGTCGAGCCAGGAAGCGCCACGAGCGCGTCGTGCAGGTCGAAGATCATCGCGTGGGCAAGGCCGCGCACGTCCTCGAAGCGACGTTCGGCGAGCGCGCGCTGTTCGTTCGCAAGATGCGCCTGCCAGAGACTGGCGACGAGGCCGCCGATCAAGGCGAGGGTGACCGCGACCGTCGCCGCGACAGCGAGCGCGTTGCGGCGCATGAACTTGCGCGTGCGGTACCAGAACGCGTCCGGGCGCGCGTGGATCGGCTCGTGCGCGAGGTACCGGCGCAGGTCGTCCGCGAACGCATCGACGCTCGCGTAACGCCGCTCCGGCGATTTCTGCAAGGCCATCGACAACACCGTGTCGAGGTCGCCTGCGAGCTGCCGCGAACGCTTGCGGCGTTCGGGCGTCAGCGTCAGCGCATCGGCCAGCACCGCGCGGCTCGGCGGCGACACCGGCGCATCGGTAAGCGCATGCACCAGCGCGGCCGTATCGCCAGTGTTCAATCGATACGGCGAGACGCCCGTCAGCAGCCGGTACAGCAGTACGCCGAGCGAATACGCGTCGCTGGCGACGCCGATCGGACGGCCGAATACTTGCTCGGGGCTGGCGTAATCCGCCGTGTAGGCGCGCTCGATGGTTCGCGATTCCTCGCTGCCCTCTGCCGATTGCAGCAGCTTCGCGACGCCGAAATCCAGCAGCTTCGCCTGCCCATCGCGATCAACGAGGATGTTGTTCGGCTTGATGTCACGATGCAGCACGAGTTGCCGGTGCGCGTAGGCGAGCGCATCGCAGACCTGCAGGAAGATCTCGAGGACAGCTTCGAGTGGACGCCCCGCGAGCACCTCGTCGAGCGGCTTGCCGTCGACGTACTCCATCACCAGATACGGCCAGCCGAGTTCGGACTCGCCGGCGTCGATCAGGCGCGCTATGTGGGGGTGCTCAAGTCGCGCGAGCGCCTGCTTCTCCGCCTCGAATCGCTGGCGTGCAGCCGGCGTGAGCATGCCCTGCACGACCTTGAGCGCGACCTGTTTGTCGAAACTCGCGTCGGCGCGCTCGGCGAGATACACCTCGCCCATGCCGCCGCTGCCGATTACCCGCAAGACGCGCCAAGCACCGATGCGGGCGCCTGGCGTCAGCCCCGCCGCCGCACCCGGATCGCTGTTCAACACCCGTGTTGCTTTGTCCAATCGATGCTCCGCGAGATTGGGTCATTTTGCGGTCGGCATGGCGGCCCGCTCAAGCGCTCCAAAAACAAGCAGGACGCGAATCGCTCCGCGCCCTGCCAGTCTGTCTCAGCCTGGACATCCGGCCTTACTTGACCTCGAAATCCTTGCTCTGCACGACGCTGCCGTTCAGGGAAATCTCGACCTTGTACTTGCCTGCCGGCCAGCCGTCGGGCTTATTTGCGATCTGGAAGTCGGTCACGCCGCTGCCGACGAAATCGAGATTTTTGCTCTCGGCATTGACGACCTGTCCATCCTGGTAAGTCCACGTCGCACTCAGCTTTCCGGCCACGGTGGTCGCCGAGTCGCTGGTGAGGGTGGAAACCGCGGCGATGATCGTGTCCTTCGGACGGAAACTCGCGCTGGACGCGGTGACCTTCATGTCCGCGCCGACGGCATTGCCAAGCTCGACGCCAGCGATGGCTACCGTCGCAGCCACCGGCACAGGAGCCGGCTGTGGCGGCGTCATGACAACGGGCGGCGGCGCGGCGGCCTCTTCCTGTTTCTTGCAGCCGGTCAGGGCCAGTACGGCGACGAGTGCCACGGCAGCGATGCGGGTGAGGTGCTTGGTGTTCAAGTATTTCTCCTGGAGTTCTGGACAGCGGGATAGCGACGATAGGTGCCGTGCGTGCGCCGGCTCAACTATCGGTCGCGGGAATCTTCAGTACCTGTCCGGGGAAGATCTTGTCCGGATCCTGCAGCTGGTCGCGGTTCGCTTCAAAGATCGGCTTCCAGTTGCTCGCCTTGCCGTAGAAATGCTTGGCGATCTGAGAAAGCGTATCGCCCTTTACCACGGTGTAGGTCCGGGCGCTGTCGCTGCTGCCAACGACCTCTTCCGTGGACGTGACGGTGGATTGGACCTTGCTGAAATCGGGCTTCTCGCTTGTCTGCTCGGTGCTCGTGACGCTGCCTTGCACATTGGAAAAGTCGGGTTTGCCTGAGGGGGTGTTCAATGCGGGTCTCAATCGGTGGGGAACCGACCGACACCATAGGGCATGGCGGTGAACGAGGAGTAAAGGACGCGTCGTTGCACTCCGGCCGACAATGGAGCCGCGCTCACCCCGGGCGCCGTCATCCAACCGGTTGCGAAATGACGGCCACGGCGTTTGGTGTCCGATTGCGGCTGGAGCGATCACGCAGCCGCAGGAATGGCCGCTCGATGGCGTAATACAGCACTGCACCGCCAAGCAAAGCTGCGGCCGCATAAACTGCGAACGCGAGCAATCCACGGACTTCCAATTGCGTGCCGAATGCGCTGGAAACCATGTGGTACACCGGCTTGTGCACGAGGTACAGGCTGTAGGAAATCAATGCGAGCCAGCCCGCTCCCGGCACGCGCCAGCGACCGATCCAGCTGCGCGTACCGGCACCAGCGAACACAAGCAACGCAAGACCGGTCGACAACACTGGCCAGCCGACCGCATTGCCGAGCAGGCCGGTGCGCTCGCGGAACAGCCACATCGCCAACGCGACGACCGCGAGTCCTGCGATCAGCGCGACGTTTGCGCGAGCCTGCAGGCGATCCCATTGCGGCGCTCGAAACACCTTGACTGTCGCGAGCACGACGCCCGCGAGCAGGCCGTCGAGGCGGTTCCAGGTCGGGTAGTACATGTCCTCGATGAAGCGCCGATCAAAGCCGCGCGCGGCGTTCTCGACACCCTGCACCGGCGCCATGTCGAACAGCCAGATGCTGGTGCGCAGCGCGATCCCGGCCAGCACGATCGCCACGCAGACCGAGGCGAACTTCGCCATCGAAGGCCGTCGCGTCAGCCACCACGCGAGCAGCGGAAACACGAGATAGAAATGCTCCTCCACGCACAGCGACCACGCGTGCGAGAACGCCTTGTTGTGTTCGTAGTCGATCAGGAAATTGACCGTGAACGCCGCGAACTGCCACCACGGCTGCATGCCCGGCGCTTCGCGGAATGCGGGAATCCACAGGTACAAGGCCAGCACGACGAAGAGCGCGGGCAGGATGCGGAACGCGCGGCGCAGGTAGAAATCGCCGAAGTCCAACCGTTCGCCACGCGCCAGCGGTTTGAGCACCTGCGAGCCGATCAGGAACCCGCTCAGTACGAAGAACAGGTCAACGCCCATCCATCCGTAACGCGACAGCCAGCTGAAGTCGTCGCCGAGTCCACCGACGATGAAGGAGTGGAACAGCATCACCCAGACGATGGCGATGGCGCGCAGGAGGTCGAGGCCGGGGAGTCGGCTCATGGAGGCAAGCAAGGTGCTATCGCCGTCAAGTTCATGCTGCGGACCAGCGAAAGGGCCACGAATGTTGATCTCGACGCTTAGTCCTTGCCTCCGGAGGGGCATGGCGTCAATTCTTTCGGCTTGCACTCATCGTACGTCGGCTTGTCACCGTTGAATTTAAATTCCATCAACCCGCCAAGTTGATCGCGAACGATTACGGCCTGACCATCAAAGGTGACGAACGGCACACCGTCGGGCGAGCGCCACCATTTCATGTTGTCGAACTTCTTGAATCGTGTCCAATTCGAGGCAGCGTATAAGGATGCCAATGGCCAATCGCCGGTTACACGCAATGCTCTCAACTTAAGCCCTCAGCACGCAGATTTGTAGGCGAGGTGAAGATGCGGTTTGATTCTTGGTGGTCGCGGGTAATTGCGACCACGCTGCA
>JAYTOP010000004.1:0-24748 GCA_043747745.1 Pseudomonadota bacterium | reverse complement strand
GACCGTGAACGTCAAGTACCGTCCAACGATCTGCCGTCCGTAAGTTCGGCTGCTTCTCTGCAACATCCGAAAGGCCGCCGCGAGGCGGCCTTTCTCTTTCCACTGACGCGTGTACGCCAATTCGCCATACTCGCCCGATGCGACAAACCGATTCCCTACACCGGCTCTGGTTAGGCGCGATCCTCGTGCTGACGACCTGGGCCCTGTGGCCTGGATTGCACGGTGGGTTCCTGTTTGATGACACATCGAACCTGGAACCGCTGGGAGCCTATGGCACCGTTGACTCGCCATCGGCTGTGGCCCGCTATGCCACGTCCGGAATCGCCGACCCGACCGGCCGCCCGGTGGCCTTGCTCAGCTTCCTGATCGACGCGCACAACTGGCCGGCCGATCCGTATCCATTCAAGCGCACCAACCTGATCCTCCACCTGTTGAACGGCCTGTTGCTGTTCGCTGCACTCGTTGAACTGGGGCGTGCAATCAAGCTTGACCGCGAACGCAGCCATCGCGCCGCGCTGCTGGCCGCAGGTTTGTGGATGCTGCATCCATTCTTCGTTTCCACCACGCTGTATATCGTGCAGCGCGAGGCGATGCTGCCCGCCACGTTCACCTTCGGGGCGCTATGGGCGTGGTTGGTTTTCCGACGCCGATTGCTCGCCGGGCAGCAACGCGCGATCCGGGGCATGGCCATCGTCGTCGTGGTAGGCACCGCGCTATCCACGCTCAGCAAAGCCAATGGAATCCTGTTGCCGGCATTGCTCCTGGTCGTGGATTGCTGCCTGCCAGCACCGGACGCGAAAGCCGCAGGTCTGCGAACCGCGCGCCGCTGGATGCTGTGGCTGCCGACTATCGTCCTGTTCGCCGCAGTCCTGATGTCGATTCCCGGCAATGCAGCGTTCGCTGTCGCGAATCGAACGTGGACTCTCGGGCAACGCATGCTGACCGAGCCCCGCGTGCTGTTCGACTACCTCGCGCAACTGTGGATCCCACGACCGTTTTCACGCGGACTCTTCAACGATGGCTTTGTCGTATCGCGCAGCCTGCTCAGCCCCTGGACGACCTTGCCGGCGCTGATCGGGCTGGTCGTGCTTGCCTGGATTGGCTGGTCCACGCGAACGCGCGCGCCAGCGATCGCAATCGCGATCGGATTTTATCTGGTCGGTCAGTCACTGGAATCCGGGCCGATGCCGCTGGAGATCTATTTCGAGCACCGCAATTACGTGCCAGCGGCCTTGATGTTCTGGCCGCTGGCGCTCTGGCTCACCGGCGAGGGTTCATTGCAGCGGCTGCGCATCGCACTGATGTTCACTCTGCCCTTGTTGTTCGCGCTGGAAACCCGACTGAATGCCAGTCTGTGGGGCGATGCGACCCAGCAGGCGCTGGTATGGGGCCAACGCAACCCCGATTCGCCGCGCGCCCAGGCCTATGCTGCGCAATTCGAACTGAGCCACGGTCAGCCCGACCGGGCCGAACGCCGCCTGCGCAATGCACTCATGGCGCGTCCACTGGAAATCCAGCTTCTGGTCAATCTTGTGGATACCCGTTGCCAACTTGGCGGAATGTCTGGCGCCGACCAATCGGCTCTCTTGCGTTCATTCGAACAGGCGCCTGATCCCACCTTCCTCGCATCAAAATGGCTGCTGGATTCCTTGCCCACGGCGATGGCAGGCACCTGCCAGGGTTTTGGGATTACGCAGGCCGACCAACTCGCGCAGGCGTTCGCACGCAACCCGGTCACAGCCACGCTGCCAGGGCGGCAAAGCGAGGCCCAGCATCTGCTTGGAGAGATCGCGCTCGCCGAGGGCAAGCCCGCTGCCGCACGCGCCGCCTTCGATCGAGCGTACAGCGCCGATCTGCGGCTCGACACAGCCTTGGAACAGGCTGCGGAACTTGCATCTGCAGGCCAACCAGCCCTGGCTCTTCAACACCTGGATCTGGCGGCATCGAACAAGGCCAAGCCGTGGTATCGATGGCGCCACATGGCGGATCTGCACGGATGGGTCATGGAGCGCCAGGGATTCTGGCAAGGACAGATCGATGAACTGCGCGGCAAGATCCTGGACGACATGAGGAATCGCAATTGATCAAGCTCGATGTCCGGATGCGTAGTGTGCTCACTCTTGTTGCGATCCTCGCGGCAACCGCCCTGGTCTATCTTCCAGGTCTTGGAGGAGGTTATGCGTTCGACGATTACCCGAACATCGTCGACAACATTCCGTTGCGTGTCGCCCATCCCATCTGGAAAGAATGGATGGCGGCGATTCTTTCTTCGCCGTCCAGCGCCTCGCATCGTCCGTTGTCGATGCTGACATTCGCGATCAATCATTATTTCACCGGCCTGGATCCACGGCCGATGAAGTTGACCAACATCGCAATCCACATGCTCAATGCAATGCTGGTTTTCGGACTGGTCCGCAGCTTGCTGCGCGCGATGGAACCGTCTGGATCGACCGAACACGCCCGATCCGACCGCGCTGCGTTGTTCGCCACGGCCATATGGGCGCTGCATCCGATCAACCTGATGGCGGTGTTGTACGTCGTGCAGCGCATGGAAAGCCTGTGCCATACGTTCGTCTTCGCAGGGTTGTGGATGTACGTCGCTGGCCGGGCACGTCAGCAAAACAGCCAGACTGGATGGGTCCTGGTTCTCGTTGGACTGCTTGGCGGCACCGCGATGGGGATATTGGCCAAGGAGTCCGCTGCGTTGCTCCCGTTGTACGCACTGTGCATCGAGCTGTGCGTTTTTGGATTCCACCATGCCAATATGCGCCGTGATCCGCGCATGCTGGCTCTGTTCGGAGGCGTGCTGGTGCTGCCAGGAATTGCAGGATTGGCCTGGTTGTTGCCGAAATTCTTCCAACCCGGCGCGTTCCTGTCGCGCGATTTCACCATGGGCCAACGCCTGCTGACCGAAGCGCGCGTTGTCATGGACTACCTGCACTGGATCGTACTGCCGGATCTCAGGCAACTCGGCCTGTCGCACGACGATTATGTGGTTTCGCATGGCTTGCTGAGTCCACCATCCACGCTGATCGCGCTGCTCGGCATCGGCGCACTGCTGGCGGCTTCGGCGTACTTCCGCCGACGCCGACCGCTGCTGAGTCTGGGCATCCTGTGGTTTCTCGGTGCGCAATTGCTGACCGCGACGTTCATACCGTTCGAACTTGTCTTCGAGCATCGCAACTACTTCGCTTCGCTCGGCATCTGCCTCGTCCTCGCTGATCTGTTACTGCTTGTGCCCGTGACGCGCAACTCGCGACGCACAGGCGCAATGGTCGCGCTTGCGTTTGTACTGTTTTGCGCAGGCACGACGTACCTGCGCGCAAGCGAGTGGAGCAGCCCATTGGAGTTCTCTGCCACCGAAGCCGCCAAGCATCCGCAATCGCCGAGGGCAACCTATGGTTTGGCGCGCTCGCTGATCGTGGAGACTGGCTATGACCCCAAATCGCCCCTCGTCGGACAAACGTTCGCGGCGCTCGAACATGCGCGCCAGATACCGCGCAGGGATATCCTGCCCGACCACGCAGCATTGATCTTTGCGGCGCGGATCGGCACTCCGCTGAAGCCGGTCTGGTGGAGCGACATGCAGGACAAATTGCGGCATCCGCCTCTCGGCCCGCAGGAGATCGGTGCGCTTGCGGCCTTGACGAACTGCGCGGTGGATCGGCATTGCCCGTTCCCGTCTGCGGACATGCTCGCAACCTTTGGTGCAGCGATGAGCCAGGGCGACGACCCCGGAGTCCTGCACATCTACGGCAACTACGTCCTCAATATCCTTGGCGACGACGCGACGACGCTCCGTGTCTGGCAACAGGCCTGCAAGCTGGCGCCCGGCGAGTCGCAATACCGCATCAGTCTGACCAAACTGCTGATCGGCATGGGGCGCTACGACGAGGCCAGGATTCAGATCGCGCAGCTGCGGGCGATGGGGCAACTGGGCCAGTACGCAGCCGCTGCCGACATCCTCGACACCCGGCTGCGCGACACCATCGCGTCCCGCGCGCACCCTGCACCCGCACCCGCACACGCGCAATGACCGGCGTTGCCGGATCGCGACCGGGATCGCGTACTCTTCAAGCCTGCGTCGCGTCGCCATGATGACGACGGGCCTGCTCATGTCTTGCTGGAATCGGGATGGGTGACGTCGACGATTTGCAAGATGGAACGAGCCGCACGATGCGGGTGCTGATGCTCAGCACCTCGTATCCGCGCGATCTCACCGACTGGCGCGGCCTGTTCATCCGACACCTCGCCGACGCGCTGACACGATCTCCATTGCTCCGGCTGAGTCTGTGGAACCCACCGGGCGACTTTGCTCCTGGAGCGACTCCGATCATGCTTCCCGAGGAAGCCGAGTGGCTGGGTCAGCTGATGGCGGCCGGCGGCATCGCCCACCTGATGCGCACCGGCGGCATCAAGACCGCCTTTGCACCGCTGAAACTGCTGAAGCTGCTTGCCGGGGTCTATCGGCGGCACCGCGATGTCGACGCCTACCACATCAACTGGCTGCAATGCGCATTGCCCTTACCAGCCAATGGCAAACCGGCGCTGATCACCGTGCTCGGCAACGACATGAAGCTGCTGCGCGTCCCGCTGATGAAAAGCCTGCTGCGGCGGGTCATGCGCAACCGACGCGTCGTGATCTGTCCGAATGCCGACTGGATGCAGGCTCCACTGCAGGCTGCCTTCGGCGACGTCGCCGAAATCAGACCGGTAGCGTTCGGCATCGATCCGAGCTGGTACGCAGTCCAGCGCACGCCCTCGATCGCGCCCAGGCGCTGGCTCGCGGTCACCCGCCTGACGCGCGACAAACTCGGGCCGCTGTTCGAATGGTCCGAGCCGCTGTTCCGCGACAGCGGGCGCGAACTCCATCTGTTCGGACCGATGCAGGAAACCGTCGCGGTTCCGGACTGGGTTCACTACCATGGCGCAGCCACGCCCGAGCAACTCGCGAACGACTGGTTCCCGCACGCGCAAGGATTGATCACATTGAGCCGACATGCCGAAGGTCGTCCGCAAGTGATGCTCGAGGCGATGGCTGCGGGTCTGCCGATCATTGCGTCGCGCATGCCGGCGCACGACAGCATGGTGGTCGACGGCACCACCGGCAGCCTCTGCTCGAGCAGCGACGACTACGCCAAAGCCGTGGCCGCGCTCGAAGACGCGCCCACCAATCGCCGCTGCGGCGAGGCCGCGCGCGCATGGGCGGAGCGCGAGGTCGGTACCTGGGACGACTGCGCGAACCGCTACGCAACGATCTATCGCCAGTTGCTGTCCGGGAGCGCGCGGCATGCCTGAGACGATCGTCGTACTCGGGGCCGGCGGCTTCATCGGCCAGCATCTTGTACGCGCACTGGCACTGGGCGGACAACCCGTCGTCGCGGTCGGCCGGCATCGCATCGATTCCGGACTGCCGCATGTCGAGCACGTCGGACTGGCGCTGCGCGAACCATCGGACTTCCTGCCGCTGCTCGCAAATGCACGTGCCGTCGTCCACCTGGCATCCGCCTCGACCCCCGGCAGCACGGCAGGCCAGCCATTGGCCGAACTCGAAAACAACCTGCGCCCGACGCTCGCGTTGCTGCAGGCCCTGCAAAGCCATCCGGGCTGCCAGCTGCTCTACGTCTCCTCGGGCGGGACGCTGTATGGCGACACCCTCGATACAGCGGCGCACGAACTGCACCCCGCGCGTCCGAAGTCCTACTACGGCGCAGGCAAGGCCGCTGCCGAGGATTTCATCGACGCATGGTGCAATCAGTACGCTGCGGCCGCCACGATCTTGCGTCCATCGAATGTGTATGGACCGGGCCAGACCGAGCGCCGCGGCTTCGGCATCATTCCGTGCGCGATGGGCAGGATGCTGCGGCAGGAAACGCTGACGGTCTGGGGCGACGGCTCGGCCGAACGCGATTACCTGTACATCGACGACTTCGTGGCGCTGTGCACGACCATCCTCGCAACGCGCATGGCAGGCGGTGCGCATGCGCTGAATGCCGCCAGCGGCATCGATACCAGCCTCAACACGCTGTTCGACCAGCTCGAGGCCGCGACCGGCCAGCGCTTGCTGCGAACCTATTCCCCCAACCGCTCCGTGGACATCGCACGCATCGCACTCGACCCTGCCCTGGCGCTGCGAACCCACGGCTGGTCGGCGGCCACCCCGTTACTCGAAGGACTGCAGCGGACATGGGCGTGGTTCAGCACCATCCAGCACTGAACCGCCCGACCCAGCCGGTCTGTTCGATCTGCATCGCGAACTACAACGGCGTGGACCTCCTGGTCGATTGCCTCGACTCGGTGTTCGCCCAGCGCTGCGATGCGACGTTCGAAGTCATCGTGCACGACGATGCCTCAAGCGATGCATCCGTTGCGCTGCTGCGCGAGCGCTACCCGCAGGTCGAACTGCTCGCAAGCCGGGAGAACGTCGGCTTTTGCGTCAGCAACAACCGCATGGTCGAGCATGCGCACGGCGAGTACGTGCTGCTGCTGAACAACGATGCGGCGCTGTTTCCCGATGCGCTGGCGACGTTGTTGACATCAGCGCGCGCGCAAGTCTCTCCCGGGATTCTGACGCTGCCGCAGTTCGACTGGACGACCGGCGACCTCGTCGATCGCGGCTGCCTGCTCGATCCCTTTTACAATCCGATCCCGAATCTGGATCCGCAGCGTGCTGACGTGGCGTACGCCATTGGCGCTTGTCTATGGATACCGCGTCGCGTGTGGAACGAGCTCGGCGGATTCCCGGACTGGATGGGTTCGATCGCAGAGGATATCTATCTGTGTTGCCTGGCCCGATCGCGTGGCTTGTCTGTGCAAGCCATGCTGCATAGCGGATTCCGGCACCGGCTTGGTGCCAGTTTTGGCGGCGCCCGCATCGAGCGGAACAGCCTCAGTACGACCGTACGTCGACGGCGCCTGAGCGAGCGCAACAAGACCTTCGTGTTGGCGATCTTCACACCAACCGTGTTTGCATGGCTCCTGCTGCCGATGCATTTGACTGCACTTCTCATCGAAGGCGCATGCGTCGGTCTTGCACGCCGCAATTTCCGGATTTTTCGCGACATTTATGCGGATGTTCCGTTGGCGCTGCTGCGCCAGCGGGGCGTCATCCGCGCGTTGCGACGCAGCGTGCAAACCGGGCGCACCGCATCGCTCGCGAAGTATTACGCGGCGTTCTCGATATTGCCAAGGAAAGTGGCCCTGCTGCTGCGTTTTGGAATACCGAAGATCAGCTGATCGCACGCCCGCACAGCATGATTTTCGGTACCGGAATTGTCAGCAGACCACGACAGCCGCAGCGTTCAACGGCGGCGTGCTTCGAGCTGGTAGCCGGATCCGAGCGCCTGCCAATCGGGTGTCGCCCATGCCAGCAGCAGCGCGCACAGATTGACGCCGGTCACCGCGACGACCGCGAACGGCATTCGCAAATAGTCGAACCAGCGCCGCCGTTCATAGAGTCCACCGACCAACGACAGACTCAGCAACAGGCCCGCCGCACGAACGGCGTGCCCGGTTTTTTCCATCGTCACCAGATCGAACCCGGCTGCGTCGAGATCACGCTTCAGCCCATGCTCGGTCAGCCGCTGGAAATCGAACGGCGCATCGTGGATGGGGTACATGAACGGCATGCTGAGCAGCAAGATAGCGCCCGGTTTCGACACACGCGCAAATTCTGCGAGCGCACCCACTGGGTTGCACACATGTTCGAGCACCTCGAAGCAGACGATGGCATCCATGCTTGCCGATGCGAGCGGCAGGATCGCCGCATCCGCAAAGATGTCCGGGCGCGCCGAGTAAAGTCCGCGACCCGTCAATGGCAAATCCAACCCGATGTAATCGACGTCCGGGCCACAAAAACGCTCGACCCAGCGATCCGCGCAACCCACATCCAGTATCCGGCCACCAAGACGAGCGATCGCTGCTTCGGGGCGATGCGATGCCAGCAACCATTGCGGATGGCATGGCAGATGGCGAAGGTTTGCCGCGAAACTCCTGAACCAGTGCATGCGCTACCTTTGGGCGTTTGAAACTAGCGGATCAACCAGTTCGGCCTGCAACAGCCTGCCGGACTTCCAGTCGCGGCAACGGGAACACCAGGTTGTTCGTGGCAAATCGCACGTTGCGCAGGAAGAATTCCCTGAAGTGCCACGGCAGCACGATGAGATAGTTGGGTTTCATGGCCAGCAAATCCGACTCCGGGATGATCGGGATGTACGTCGCCGGGGTGTAGCGTCCGAATTTTTCGGGGTTTACCTCGCCGACAGCGACGATCGTGTCGGCAGCCAGCCCGCAGTATTGCAACACCACGTTGCCCTTCGTCGAAGCTCCAAGCACGGCAATCGTCTTGCCATCGCGGCGGGCGACAGCGACAAAATCGAGCAGTTCGCGCCGCGAGTCTTCCACGCGCGCGGCAAACGCCTGGTAAGGCGTCAATGTGTCCAGGCCGGCAGCGCGCTCCTGTTCGAGCACGCGCGCGACTTCTGCGCATTCCGGCATTCCCGCGGCGGTTTTGGCGACCGCGACCGAGAAGCTGCCGCCATTGATGTCATTGAATTCCAGATCAACGATCCGGAAACCGACCCGATCTGCCATCCACTTGATCTGGCGCAACGCGTAATACTCAAGATGCTCGTGGCAGACAGTGTCGTAGGCGTTCATCTCCAGCATGGTCGGCATGTAGCTCTGCTCGAACACCCAGATACCGTCGTCGGCCAGCACCTGGTGCACTTCGCGCATGAACTGCAGCGGCGACTCCAGGTCGTAGAACATCGAGAACGACGTGACCACCCGTGCCTGTTTGCCCGGGCGCTGCGCCTGCATCGCGGAAGCGGAGAAGAAGTCGGCGACGAGCCCCACATGCAGCGGATAGTGCTGACGAAACTTGTCGGCGGTCGGATCGATGCCGAGCAAGTCCAGGCCGGTTGCAGGATAGGCGCTCAGCGTCGTGCCATCGTTGCTGCCGATATCGAGGATGAGGTCCCCGTCGCGCAAATCGATCGTGCCGAGGATGCGCGCGACCTTGGCGTGCAGGTGCTCCACCATGCTGGCGTTGAGGCCGGATCGGTATCCGTAGTTCTCGCCGTACATCTCGTCGGCATCGTAGGAATGTGCAAGCTGTAGCAGGCCACAGGCATCCTCGCCCATGCATTTCACCAGTCGCAGCGGGCCCACCGTCACCTGCTCGTCCCTGCTGCGCGGGAACACGCCGGTGAGCATCTGCTCGCCCAGGTCGAGCACCTCCAGCAAGCGTGGATTGCCGCAAATCCTGCAATTCCCCAAGGTCGAGAACATATCGATCGTCTTCCGGCTGTGTTGGTCTGGGACAGTTCGCGCATACCACGATGATGGGCTTGCATGCGGCTAGTTTATCGTCGCATGCCTTCCTTCAAGGTCGCGATGAAATAACGCGGGTGCGGATGCAACAGGCGCCCGTAGACCCACGCCGGGCCATACAGAAGCCACTGTGGTATCAATGCGATCAAACGCGCCGTGCCGCGTTGCATCGGCGAGGAAAAACGGCGTTGCAGATAGGTCCTGTATTCGACGAGCGAATACCTTCCATAGGCACGTTGCAGCAGGAGCACGCGCCAAAGCCGCCACGGATCCCTGGGCGTGATCGACTGCTTTGCGGCATCCTGGATGCCGCGCAACGACCAGATTAGCTCCGGCCACTGCAGCATGAAGATCTCGAAACCGCGCTTGCTCCACATCGCATTTCCATAGCGGATGACGACCAGCGGCTCGGCGATGATCAGCACCGACCCTTGGACGGGAGCGCTGAAGATCACTCCGACATGCACCAATCCGCTGCCGAAAAACGACTCCGGATGGCGTTCCAGCCAGAGCGAGCGCTTCACGATCACCGCGCCGACGAAGGTCAGGTGCACGACCGAGCGCCGGCAGAATTCCTCCCAGTCGCCGGGCTGGAACACCCTGTCTTCGGACAGGCCCGGGCGGGAATCGACGAGAGTGGTGCGCAACAGCACGTCGCGGATCTCGCAACTTGCCACGACCAGATCATGGCCTGCTTCGAGATGCGCCAGGATTTTCCGGATCGCGCCCGGCTGCACGATGTCGTCGTCGGTCATCAACCAGCAGTACTCGGCATTCGCGAGTTCCACGGCATAACTGCAATCGCGATCAAAGCCGGCGTTCGATGGCGCATCCGCGGATTTCTCGCGCTTCACATAGCGGATCACCGGGAATTTCTTCGCGTAGCCGGCGACCAGCGCCTCGGTGCCGTCGTTGGATCCACCGTCGACAATGACCATCTCGACGTCGCCGTCCTGCAACTGCGGAACGATGCTGTCCAGCGTCTCGCCGATGTACTGCACGCGGTTCAAGGTGGGGATGCAGATGCACATCTTGTACATCATGGCTTCCCGGCACCAATGGACTTCAAACCTACCAGCAGATCATCGTTGCCCGGGTCTACAGTCCATGCGTAACCCCGACGCGAATACAGGGCGACCGCAGTCGCGTTTTGCTTGAAGACGCGCAAGCGGACAGCGCCGGCACCACGACGCGCCGCCATGAGTTCCAGGTAGTCCATGAGGAGACGCCCGAGGCCGATGGATCGTGCTTGCGGATGGATCGCGATCCCGAGGCTGGGTATGTCGTATCCCTCGTCCCAGCCGCGCAGCAGCCCGTATCCGATGACGCTGCGTTCCTCAACGAGCAGGCAATACACATCTCGTCTAGGTCTGGCTGCCAGTTCGCACAGAGTCGCCGCATCCGATGGGTGCGGCGAAAAGAAGCGCGAATCCCCGGATGCATCGAGCGCCTGCAGGAAGGTCGCAAGCGCCGGCTCCCAACCCGGTTTGAATTCCACGCACTCGATGACCGGAGCGGCTGCCACGATCAGCGCGCCAACCCGATCAGCGCATCGCACACGCGAACCACCGAGTCGTCGTCAAGGCTCGGACTCGATGGCAGCACGAGGATCGACGCGCCGAGCCCGTCGGAGACCGGTAATTCCTGTGGGCCATAGAGATGATGCATGGCGCTTGCCGGATAGAAGCCGGGCCGCGTTTCGATCCCGAGCGACAGCATGTCTTCCATGACCTGGTCGCGCCCCTGCGGATAGGCCGCAGCATCGAGCGTGACTGCGATCGCCCACATCACCGGCGACACAGCCGACAACACGACTTGCGTCACCAAGCCGCGCGACCGCCGCAACAATCTGGAATAAAGATCGTAGATGTGTTCGCGCTTGGCGACGATGCGTTCGATCTGTTCGAGCTGTGCGCAACCGATCGCAGCCTGCAGGTTGGTGAGGCGGAAGTTGTGTCCAGCGACTTCATGCCAGTAGCGTTTCCTGGCCATCCCATGGCTTCGGAACAGGCGCATGCGATCTGCCAATGCCGGGTCGTTGGTGGTGACTGCGCCGCCTTCGCCGGTGGTGATCGTCTTGGTCGCGTGGAAGCTGAAAACTCCAATCGACGACAGCGAACCGACCGCGCGCCCTTTGTAGCTGGAACCGATCGCTTCGGCGGCATCCTCGATCACGATAAGGCCTTTCTCGACTGCCATCGTGTTGATCGCATCCATGTCGCACACGTTTCCATACGTGTGCACTGGCACGATCGCGCGCGTCTTGGGCGTGACGCATGCCGCGATCGAATCTGCGGTCACGCACCAGCTATCGCGATCAACATCGGCAAAAACCGGTGTCGCACCGACCATGCGCGCCATGTTGGCTGCGGCCATGAATGCGAATCCCGGCACGATGATTTCATCGCCTGGACCGATCCCCAGTGCCAGATAGACAAGATGCAAGGCAGCCGTGCCATTGGCGACCGCAAGCACGTGCGGTGAGCCGCAAAAGCGGGAGAACTCCCGCTCGAAGCGGTCCACGTATTCGCCGCCGGAGATCCATGTCGAACGCAGCGCGTCGACGACGTATTTCTCTTCGTTGCCCCAGATGCTCGGCGTCGCCCAAGGAATGTCGTTCGTCATGTCAATTCGTCCCTGCCCTTGCCGCTATTGTAGTGGCCGGCTTGACGAACTCCATCGCAATGACTCCCATGCCCGGCAGATCGTCCAGGCTGTCCCGATACGCATAGGCCCGTGTCGTCGCATAGGGCTCGCGCCAGCGCGGGTATCTCGGATCCGTTCGCTTGGCCACGACATCGGCATCGTAGTTCCCTGCTTTTCGTTCCCCGAAGATGGCCTGGCTTGCCGGCGGCCCAGTGATCGCGAAGATCCTTTCCAGCATCGCGCGATCGTAGAAGCGCTGCCAGAACACGAACCCTTCCGCATCGCTTTCCAGCAAATGATATTCGTCCACATTGCTGTGTTCCTCGTATGCGCTGGCCGCGCACGGAACCGATACGAGGAGCCGACCGCCCGGCGTCAGCAGCGACCACATCACCCGAATCGCGCCCTCGTCGTCCACGATGTGCTCGAGCACCGACATGCATGTGATGAGATCGAAGCTCCGCTGCAACTGCGCAAGTTCCTCGATGCGCAGCGAGTCGAAGCGGCAGCGTTTCGATACACCGATCGCCTCCGCCAGCTCGACCGTGCGGCGCAGGTCGTTGGCGTCGGGATTGATGACATCCGCCGACAAGTCGGGCTGCGCGCGCAAGAGCATGAGCGGCAGCAACCGCGGCGACGAGACATCGAGCAAGGTTTTCGCACCGCTGCGGAATGTGCGCCGCCAGAAAAAATCGAACTCGAAATGGCGTACCGAGTCCAGCGGCGAGACGATGCATCGATACGCTTCTGCGACGTTTACGATTGCCAGCAGGCGCAAGCCAAGCCCGAAACAGCGCCAGCGAAAACCCATGCCCGGCGTTCCCAGCACTCCCGCTGCAATCCAGTAGAAAGGGAACAGGATGACGCCGCGAATGTAATGGATGCATCGCTGCCACACCGGCAGCACCGGCAACGGACCGGAGAAACGCAGGTATTTCCTGGGGATGGTTCGGGTCATCAATTGCTCTGCATCATCGTGTATCAGCGTGGAAGAAAGCCGCCGGCAACCGCGCCGGTGCCTCAGGTTGCGGACAATCGGTTTCGTCGGTAAACATACTCGCCGACCCATCGGCGGATCGACGCATCCGTCGACGCGCACGCAACTGCGCCCAGGAACGCAGCAAAGCTTGCGACGATGATATCCGGCATTGGCCGAAGGTTTGCCGACTTGCACACCCATGCGCCCAGCAAGACCGGACACAGTGAAATGGCCAGTGGGACAGCCACATCCTTTGCTAGCCAGCGCCATCCGGCACTCGGCATGATTTTTTTGCCCGTCAACCAAGTGCCGACGAAGACATACACCAGGCCGACGATCGCCCACGAAAGCGCTCCGCCCGTGGTTCCGTGGGACATCGCCAGGGTCACCGTCAGCGGCGCGAGCAGCACCAGCAAGCCAAGGTTGATCGCCAGCGGTATGCCGGTCGCTCCGCGCGCGAGTTGCAGTGCATAAGGAAAATGCATGATGCCGTTGAGTCCCGATCCGATCGCCAGCAATGCGATGATCGGCGCGGCACGCATTGCGACATCGGGCTTGCCAGTCCACAAAAGCACGAGGTCCTGCGCATGGAAAACGAGGGTCCACGCCAGCGGAAACAGCATTGCGGCGGTCATGCGCGTGCCGAGCGAATAGATCCTCGCCAATTCTTCCGTTTTCCCAAGCGCCGCCAAAGCCGAAAACCTCGGATAGATGCTGTTGAAGACCGGCGACACGACCACCTGCAATCCGCTGACGACAAGCGCGGCAAGCATGTAGTGCCCGAAATCCTCCAGGTCTAGGATCTTGCTGAGCAATCCCTTGTCGAGCTGCGTGAACGCCAGCGACGTGATCGTGATCGCACCCATTCCCGCGGAAAAACGCCAGACCCGCCGCAAGCCAGCGAGATCGAATCGCGAGCCGGCAACTCCAACCACTTTCCATGCCAGCAAACGCAAGGTGCATGCCTGGATCAGGTTGAAAGCAGCCTGGACGATGAAGAAGGCCTGGATGGTCGAGGACACATGCGCGAGTACCGTCAATGCAACCAGTGCGGCGGAGATGCTGACCACGATGTTCACCGTACTCGATAGCGCGAGCCTGTGTGCGCCGACCAGCGCTCCCTGGTAAAGACTGATCGGCCAGCGGCACGCCAGGCTCACGCCCATCAGCATCACGGCCTGGACGATGGTTTTCGTCGAGACATGCTCGGCCGTTAACCAACGCTGTCCGATCCATGGCGCGGCGATCACGGCCGCGATCACTATCAGCACGGAGACGCCGATGTACACGATGCCGAGCGTGTGCAGCAAGGTGGCGACCCGCTGGCGCCCGTCGGCATCGATGCTCCTTGCGACCTCCCTGCTGATCGTCGGAGCAAGACCCAGGTCGAGCGCCTGCGACACCGCCTGCAAGGTGACGGAAAAACCGATCAGGCCATACGCTTCCATGCCGAGGTAACGCAGGTAGAACGGCAACGCGACCAGGCTGACTACGATCGTGACGACCGAGTTGGCCATTGCGATCGTGATGTTCTTGACGGCTCGCATCCCGGACTATTCGTTGTAGTCATTCGCGCGGAACCCGTGGCGCGTGACCAGTGCGTCGCACTCTGCAGCCTTGAAATCCTCCGTCGCCATTTCCTTGACAAGTTCAAGGAACGATATCTTCGGCTCCCAGCCGAGCGCCTTGCGCGCCTTGGTCGCGTCGCCAAGCAGGGTGTCGACTTCGGCAGGCCGGAAATAGCGCGGATCGACCGCGACGATGCAACGCCCATCGGCATCGACGCCGGTTTCTTCCAGTCCGGTTCCTCGCCATTCGATGGCGATACCCAACTCGCGCGCGGCAGCAACGACAAAGTCGCGCACGCTGTACTGGTGGCCCGTGGCGATCACGTAATCTTCAGGCTGTTCTTGCTGCAGCATCAGCCACTGCGCTTCGATGTAGTCCTTGGCATGACCCCAGTCGCGCCTAGCATCCAGATTGCCGAGGTACAGGCAGTTCTGCAGCCCGAGCTTGATCCTCGCTAGAGCGCGAGTGATCTTGCGGGTCACGAAGTTTTCGCCGCGCACCGGCGATTCGTGGTTGAAGAGAATGCCGTTGCAGGCGTAGATGCCGTGCGCCTCGCGATAGTTGACCGTGATCCAGTAGGCGTAGAGCTTCGCCACCGCATACGGTGAGCGTGGATAAAACGGAGTGGTTTCGCGCTGCGGGATTTCCTGGACCAGACCGTACATCTCGGATGTGGACGCCTGGTAGAAGCGCGTCTTGTTCTGCATCCCGAGGATGCGGATCGCCTCGAGCAGGCGCAGCGTTCCCATTGCATTGGTATCGGCGGTGTATTCGGGCTGCTCGAAGGAAACCGCCACATGACTTTGCGCTGCGAGGTTGTAGACCTCGTCGGGCTGCGTTTGCTGGATGATCCGGATGAGGTTCGAGGAGTCGGTCAAGTCTCCGTGGTGCAGGTAGAAGCGGACTCCTTCCTCGTGCGGATCGCGATACAAGTGGTCGATCCGCTTGGTGTTGAACGACGACGCACGACGCTTGATGCCGTGCACCTCATAGCCCTTCGCCAGCAGGAACTCCGCAAGATAGGATCCGTCTTGGCCGGTGACACCTGTAATCAGCGCACGTTTCACGTCATACCTCGTCACTTGATCCGTTCTCGGCGGCATCTCATGCCGCCGCGTGCAACAAGCAGGGCCTCGCCTGAGCCACGACAGCAGAAATCAACAACACTCTACCCGTTACGCATACGTTGGTAGGTCAACGCCGTGATCTGCTCTGAAACCAGTCCGATCAGGAACACGATCACCGCTGCACTGAACAGCAACATGCTCATGTTGGTGAACCGGTGGACCGTGGCAAACGTGTAAGCGTAGTAACCCACTCCGGTGAGGAAGAACGCCAATCCGATCGGCGCGAACAACTTGAGCGGCGAGAAAAGGGTCGCGATCTTGAAGATGATCAACAGGAAACGCACGCCATCCCGCAGTGGGCGGATGTGGCTCTTGCCGATCCGCTGCTTGACCTGCACCGGCACGTAGGCGACCGGGTAGGCGCTGCGGAAGAACGCCATGGTGATCGTGGTCGGGTAGGAAAAACCGTTCGGAAGCAGGTGCAGGAACTCGCGGAACTTGTCGGCGCGCACCGCGCGGAAGCCGGAGGTCAGGTCGCGAATTTCGTGCTCGGTCACCCAACTGGAAAGCCTGTTGTAGAAGCCATTGGCCAATCCGCGACTGCGGCTGGCCTGGCCGCCGCCGTCGCGCGAGGCGACAGCCATGTCGAAACCTTCCCCGAGTTTGGCCAGCAATGCGGCGATGTCCTCGGGTTCGTGCTGGGCGTCGGCATCCATGAACACGATCGTCCGCCCGCGTGCCGCGGCCGCACCGCGCTTGATCGCCGCACCGTTGCCCATGCTGTAGGGCGAGCTCAATACCAGCGCGCCCGCATCGGCCGCGACCCGCGCGGTGGCGTCGGTCGAGCCATCGTCGACCAGCAGGATCTCGGCCTGCGGATACTGCTCGCGCAATCGCGGCAGCAGCAGCGCCAGCCCGGCCTCCTCGTTCTTGGCCGGCAACACGATGCTCAACTCGATGTCCACGCAGTCTCCTTCAGGCGTACCGGACTAGCCTAGCGCAGCCATGCCCGCACGTCGCGACTATGGTTACAATCCGACCACAGGCTACTTCCATGAGCCAATTTGCGGTAGATTCAAGAATAGCTCCGGACGTGGGGGACGGATGAACGCTGCGGTCACAGCCAATCTGGTTGGCATCACCGGTATCGTCCGGCGCTTGGTGCTGGACGGTGTACTGGCCGAACCAGACGCCCGCAAAGCGATGGATGAAGCGTCGAAGGAGAAAAAGCCGGTACAGCAATATTTGCTGGACAAGCGATTGATCAACCCCGTGCAGATCGCTGCCGCCAACTCGGTCGAGTTCGGCATACCGTTGTTCGATGCCAATGTGATGGATCTCGCGCAGGCTGCTACCAAGCTGGTCAGCGAGGAATTGATCCTCAAGCATACGGTGCTGCCGCTGTTCAAACGCGGCAACCGCCTGTTCGTCGGTATTTCCGACCCCACCAATACGCGCGCGCTCGACGAGATCAAATTCGCGAGCAACCTGACCGTCGAACCGATCCTGGTCGACGAGGAAACACTCAAGCGCGTCACCGAAAAAGCATTGAGCGTCACCGACAACCTGTCGAGTGGCATGGGCGACGACGAGGGCATGGAAAGCCTTGAAGTCGGCGATATCGACGCCAACGAAAGCGAAACCGCCGACCCAAACAAAGCCGACGACACACCGGTCGTGAAGTTCGTCAACAAGGTGCTGGTCGACGCGATCAAGCGCGGCGCATCCGACATTCACTTCGAGCCCTACGAAAACGACTTCCGCGTGCGCCTGCGCATGGACGGCATCCTGCGCTCGGTCGCGAAGGCCCCGGTCAAGCTCAACGCGCGCATCACCGCACGCCTGAAGGTCATGGCGTCGTTGGACATCGCCGAGCGCCGCGTGCCGCAGGACGGTCGCATCAAGCTGGTCCTGTCCAAGACCCGTTCGATGGATTTCCGCGTCAGCACATGCCCGACCCTGTTCGGCGAGAAAGTCGTGTTGCGCATCCTGGACAGCGCCGCAGCCAAACTCGGTATCGACAAGCTCGGCTACGAGGACGACCAGAAGGAATTGTTCATCGAGGCCATGCACCGGCCCTACGGCATGGTGCTGGTCACCGGGCCGACCGGCTCGGGCAAGACGGTGTCGCTGTACACCGCCTTGAACATCCTCAATACCGACGAGCGCAACATCTCCACCGTCGAGGATCCGGTCGAAATCCGTCTGCCCGGCGTCAACCAGGTGCAGATGAATGCGAAGAAGGGCATGACCTTCGCTGCCGCATTGCGCTCGTTCCTGCGCCAGGATCCGGACGTGATCATGGTCGGCGAGATCCGCGACCTGGAGACCGCCGAGATCGCGATCAAGGCCGCGCAGACAGGCCACATGGTGCTGTCCACCCTGCATACCAACGATGCGCCGCAAACCATCTCGCGCTTGATGAACATGGGCATCGCACCGTACAACATCACCTCGTCCGTCACGATCGTGATCGCGCAACGCCTCGCGCGCCGCCTGCACGACTGCAAGCGCGAAGTGCAACTGCCCGAGCATGCGTTGCTTGCCGAAGGGTTCACCGAGGCAGACATCCGCCGCGGCCTGCACCTGTACGAAGCGGTCGGCTGCTCGGACTGCAACGAGGGCTACAAGGGTCGGTTGGGCATCTACCAGGTGATGCCGTTGACCGATGAAATTCAGAGGATCATTCTCGAGGGCGGCAACGCCATCCAGATCGCCGATGCAGCGCAGCGCGAGGGTATCCGTGACCTGCGCCAGTCGGCCTTGCTCAAGGCCAAGAACGGTGCCACCAGCCTTGCCGAAATCAACCGAGTGACGAAGGAATAAATCATGGCCGCCACCAAAGCTGCGGTACGCGCGCAGACCCAAACCCAGACACCGCGCAATCCCAATCCGACGGTGGTGTTCGTCTGGGTAGGTACCGACAAACGCGGCAAGAAGATGAAGGGCGAGCAAATAGCGAAGAACGCCAACTTGCTGCGCGCCGACTTGCGCCGACAAGGCATCAATCCCAGCGTGGTCAAACCCAAGCCGAAATCCATCTTCGGCGCATCAGGAAGCCGCATCACTGCGCGCGAGATCGCGATCTTCAGCCGCCAGTTGGCGACGATGATGCAATCGGGTATTCCGATGGTGAGCGCGTTCGAGATCGTCGCTGGCGGCCAAAAAAATCCACGCATGAAAACCATGCTGGACGATGTCAAGAGCAGTATCGAGGGAGGCTCCTCGTTGCACGAGGCGATCGGCAAGCATCCGGTGCAATTCGACGAACTCTTCCGCAACCTGGTCAAGGCCGGCGAAAGCGCCGGCGTGCTCGATACCGTGCTCGATACCATCGCGACCTACAAGGAACGCACTGAGAGCATCAAGGGCAAGATCAAGAAGGCGCTTTACTACCCGGCAGCGGTGATCGCGGTGGCGATCCTAGTCAGTTCCATCCTGCTGATCTTCGTGGTGCCGCAGTTCGATGCCGTATTCAAGAGCTTCGGCGCCGAATTGCCGGCCTTCACCCAGATGCTGGTGTCAATGTCGCACTTCTTGGTGTCTTACTGGTGGGCAGCGTTGCTGATCTTCGGCGGCATCATTTTCGGGATCATCTTTGCATTCAAGCGCTCGGTCACGTTCGCCCATTTCATCGACCGCATGGCGCTCAAACTCCCGATCATCGGCAAGATCCTGCATGAGTCGGCGATCTCGCGCTTCGCACGTACGCTCGCACTGACCTTCAAGGCCGGCGTGCCGCTGGTCGAGGCACTGGATACTGTCGGCGGCGCTTGCGGTAGTGTGGTCTATGCCGATGCGGTCAAAAAGGTCAAAGAAGACGTAGCGGTCGGATATCAGCTCAATCTGGCGATGAAGCAAGTCAACCTGTTCCCGCATATGGTCGTGCAGATGATCGCGATCGGCGAGGAGTCCGGCGCGCTGGATTCCATGCTGTTCAAGGTGGCCGAGTTCTATGAGGAAGAAGTCAGCAACGCGGTGGACTCGTTGGCCAGCCTGCTCGAACCAATGATCATGGTCGTTATCGGCGGCATGGTCGGCAGCATGGTGATCGGCATGTACCTCCCTATCTTCAAGCTCGCCGGCGCGGTCTGATCGCATCGTGCTGATGGACCTGTTGCAGCAGCCGGCCTACGCGGTCGGCTGCGCTTTCCTGTTCGGTCTGCTGATCGGCAGTTTCCTCAATGTGGTGATCCTGCGCCTGCCTGCCAGGCTGGAATGGCAGTGGCGGCGCGACAGCCGCGAATTGCTGGAGTTGCCCGAACCCGATACGACAACCGCCCCACCAGGCATCGTGGTCGAACGCTCGTTCTGTCCGAGGTGCGACCACCAGCTCGGTGCATTCGACAACATTCCGTTGATCAGTTTCCTGGCGCTGCGTGGTCGTTGCCGATTCTGTAGCGCGCCGATTTCCTGGCAATATCCGGCGGTCGAGCTGCTGACCGGACTGGCATTCGCCACCTGCGTCTGGCAATTCGGTCCCGGCTGGCAAGCGCTGATGGCGATCGCGTTCAGCGCGATCCTGATCGCGCTATCCGGCATCGACGTGCACACCCAACTCTTGCCCGACCAGCTGACCTATCCGTTGCTGTGGCTCGGGTTGCTGCTGAGCACAATCACCATGTTCGTTGACCCGGTTTCTGCGCTGATCGGCGCAGCCATCGGCTACCTCAGTTTGTGGTCGCTGGCTTGGGGCTACAAATTGTGGAGGGGCGTTGAAGGTATGGGCTCCGGCGATATGAAGCTGCTCGCCGCGCTCGGCGCATGGTGCGGGATCGAGGGCGTGCTACCGATCGCGCTGATCGCGGCATTGGCAGGCATACTGATCGGCAGCACTTTGCTGCTGCTTCGTGGACGCGATTTCGCAACGAAGATTCCGTTCGGCCCGTATCTCGCAATCGCCGGTTGGATCCAGCTGCTGTGGGGACCCCAGCTGATCGCCCCATATCTGCGCATCAGCGGAATGCACTGAAACCGCCATGACCTGCCTCGTCGTCGCGATCACCGGCGGCATCGCCTCGGGCAAGTCGGCAGTGAGCCGCCGCTTCGAACAACTCGGCATCGCGGTCGCCGATGCCGACGTGATCGCACGTGTGCTGGTCGAGCCCGGCGAAACAGCGCTCGATGCGATCGTCCAGCGTTTCGGCTGCGACGTGCTGTACGCGGACGGGCGTCTGGATCGCAATACGTTGCGGCGGATCGTGTTCGAGGACGCACACGCGCGACGCGACCTGGAAGCGATCCTGCACCCGCGCATCCGCACCGCGCTGCACGATGCTTGTTCCGCCGCAACCAGCGCCTACGCGATGGCCGCGATCCCGCTGCTCGCAGAAGTCGGCGGCAAGGCTGCATATCCGTGGCTTGAGCGCATCCTGGTGGTGGATGTGCCGCGCGAAGTGCAACTGGAACGCCTGCTGTCGCGCGATGGCAGTACGCCGATGCAGGCCGAGCGCATCCTCGCCACGCAGGCCAAGCGCGAGCAGAGGCTTGCGATCGCCGACGATGTGATCGACAACAGCGGGCCGATGGCCGGGCTGGCGCCGCAAATCGCGGCATTGCATGCACGCTACCTGGCGCTTGCAGCCGCGCCGGGATAGGGCGCAGCCCACCCACCCGAGCATCATGCAGCAATGACTGGATATTCCGGTCGCGATCAACCCGGCCAAAGGCCACGGATCGCCGCGATGCCCTGCGCGCCATGGGCACGCGCAATCGCGAGGTCGCAAGGTCCAAGCCCTCCAAGCGCATAGATCGGCAGCGCGATCTGCTCGCGCAAGCGTGCAAACCCCTCCCAGCCCAATGCCGCGCATTCAGGATGGCTGGCTGTCGCCGCAACCGGACTCACCACCATGAAGTCCACGCCGATGTCTTCTGCATGGCGCAGTTCTCGTGACTCGTGACAGGATGCTGCAACCGTCAGTTCCGCAGGCAGCGGCCGTTCCTTGAGTTGCATGAGTTGCGCTGCGCGCAGGTGCACGCCGACACCGAGCGCACGTGCGAGCTCGATGTGCGCATTGATCAGCAAGTCGGCACCGGCGGCACGGCAGCGTTTCAACACCGCTTCGGCGAGCGGACGCAGTGCATCGGGCTGCATGGCGTGACTGCGTAACTGTACCCGGCGCACGCCTGCTTTGAGCGCCTGCTCCAACCTGCAAAGAAACGCTTCCTGCTGCAGTGGATCGGGCTCGGGAGTGACCAGATAACGGTCGGGCTGCTGAAGTGCTGCGACCACCGGACGATCGGCCGGGGGCATCGGATAACGCGCAAGTTGCGCAAGCGGCACCCATGCAAGCGGCTGCTGTTCGCGACCGATGGCTGTGCCGTTCCAGGCGTTGATCCTGCGCACGTCGAGCACGATGCGCTTGTCGGGATAAGCCTGCGGCACCGCGATCAGCGGCGTGCTGCGCTCGATCCGGATGCCGAGTTCCTCATGCAGCTCGCGTGCAAGCGCCTGCTCGGGCGTTTCGTTCGGATCGACCTTGCCGCCAGGGAACTCCCATAACCCGGCGAGATCGCGGTCTGCCGTGCGGCGCGCAAGCAGAATGCGTCCGCGCAGGTCCTGGATCACGCCGGCGACGACGTGGATGGCTGGGGTCTGGGGACTGAGGTCTGGGGACTGGGTGATCACGACACGGGCGCGTCCGGATGATCGGTTCTCGGCTGGACGCCGCAAACGGTGGAATTCATGCCAAACCCCAGCCTCCAGCCCTAGGCCCGCCTCACACCAACTGCCCGTGGCACTGCTTGTACTTCTTGCCGGAGCCGCAGGGACACAAATCGTTGCGGCCGATCTTCGGGCCTTCGCGCAGCACCGGTTGCGGCACCGGGACGACCGTCTGTTCGGCCAGCACCTGCGCTGCTTCCTCGTCGGCTCCATAGCCGCCGGTCTCTGGGTGCTGGAACTGCATCTGTGCGGCCTGTGCGTCCGCCTGGCGGCGTTCCTCGGCTTCCATCCGCGCGACTTCCTCGTCGTTGCGCACGCGCACGCGCGCGAGAATCGTTGTGACTTCACGCTTGAACTTGTCGAGCATTTCCGAGAACAACTGGAACGACTCGCGCTTGAACTCCTGCTTCGGCTGCTTCTGCGCAAATCCGCGCAGGTGGATGCCCTGCCGCAGGTAGTCCATGCGTGCCAGGTGCTCCTTCCAGTTCTGATCGAGCACGTTGAGCATCACGTGTTTCTCGAGCGCGCGCATCATCTCCGGACCGACATCGATCTCCTTGTCGGTGAAATGCTTCGCAGCGAGCTCCTGCGCATGGCGCGCAACCGCAGCCGCATCGACTTCTTCGCCGCTGTGCGCGAACGCCTGCACATCGGCCTGGATGCCGAACTCGTCGCTGAGGATGCGTTCGAGCCCGGCCAGATCCCATTGCTCGTCCACCGAATGCTCGGGCACGTACTGGCGCACGACCTCGGCGAATACGTCGTTGCGGATCGATTCCACGGTGTCCTGCACCGTCTCGGTTTCCAGCAGCTCATCGCGCTGCTGGTAGATGACCTTGCGCTGATCGTTATTGACGTCGTCGAAGTCGAGCAGGTTCTTGCGGATGTCGAAGTTGTGCGCCTCGACCTTGCGCTGCGCCTTTTCGATCTGCTTGCTCACCATCGCCGATTCGATGACATCGTCTTCCTTCATGCGCATCATCTTCATCGCGCGCTGGATGAAGTCGGACGCGAAGATCCGCATCAGATTGTCTTCGAACGACAGGAAGAACCGGCTCGAACCCGGATCGCCCTGGCGACCGGAACGGCCGCGCAGCTGATTGTCGATGCGCCGCGATTCGTGGCGCTCGGTGCCGACGATGTGCAGGCCGCCAGCTTTCTTGACGGCGTCGTGGCGTTGCTGCCAGGCATCGCGCAACCGCGCGCGGTCGGCTTCGGTCGCGTTCTCGTCGAGCGCCTGCAGTTCGACGTCGAGGTTGCCGCCCAGCACGATGTCGGTGCCGCGACCGGCCATGTTGGTCGCGATCGTGACCGCCTTCGGTTGTCCGGCCTGCGCGACGATGTGCGCTTCGCGTTCGTGCTGCTTGGCGTTGAGAACCTCGTGCGGCACGCGCTCCTCGCGCAAGCGCTGCGAGAGCATTTCGGAGGTTTCGATCGAGGTGGTGCCGACCAGCACCGGCTGGCCCCGGGTGAAGCAATCCTTGATGTCCTCGACCACCGCGTTGTACTTGGCCTTGGGGCCGAAGAACATCAGGTCCGGATGGTCCTTGCGGACCATGTTGCGGTGGGTCGGGATCACCACCACTTCGAGCCCGTAGATGTCCTGGAACTCGTAGGCCTCGGTGTCGGCGGTGCCGGTCATGCCCGCGAGCTTGGCGTACATGCGGAAGTAGTTCTGGAAGGTGATCGATGCGAGCGTCTGGTTCTCGCGCTGCACCGGCACGCCTTCCTTGGCCTCGACCGCCTGATGCAGGCCGTCGGACCAGCGCCGACCCTGCAAGGTGCGGCCAGTGAACTCATCGACGATGATGACTTCGCCATCGCGCACGATGTAGTCGACGTCGCGCTGGTAGATCGCGTGCCCACGCAGCGCGGCGTTCAAGTGGTGCACCACGGCGAGGTTGTGGCCGTCGTACAGGCTGTCGTCGGCCTTCAGGATGTCGGCCTCGCGCAGCAGTTCCTCGGCATGCGACATGCCGGCCTCGGACAGGTGCGCCTGTTTCTGTTTTTCATCGACCCAGTAGTCGCCTTCGCCGTCCTCTTTTTCCTGACGGGTCAGCTTGGGCACGATGCGGTTGACCTTGACGTACAGCTCGGGCGATTCGTCGGCCGGACCGGAAATGATCAGCGGCGTGCGCGCCTCGTCGATCAGGATCGAGTCGACCTCGTCTACGATCGCGAAGCTGAGGCTGCGCTGGTAACGATCCTCGACGTGCATCGCCATGTTGTCGCGCAGGTAGTCGAAGCCGAATTCGTTGTTCGTGCCATAGGTTATGTCGGCCGCATAGGCCACCCGTTTCTTCTCGGGCTCGAGCTGGGAGAGGTTCACGCCCACGCTGAGGCCGAGGAACCCGTAGAGGCGCCCCATCCAGTCCGCGTCGCGCTGGGCCAGGTAGTCGTTGACCGTGACGAGGTGGACCCCCTTCCCGGCCATCGCATTGAGGTAGATGGGCAATGTCGCGACGAGCGTCTTGCCCTCGCCAGTGCGCA
>JAYTOP010000003.1:0-38175 GCA_043747745.1 Pseudomonadota bacterium | reverse complement strand
GCTGCCGCTGCGCGCGCCATCTGTCGCGTGCAGCGTGGTCGCAATTACCCGCGACCACCAAGAATCAAACCGCATCTTCACCTCGCCTACAAATCTGCGTGCTGAGGGCTTAAGTTGAGAGCAATTGAGCGGAGGGGCGGGGGCGCCACATTCGGGCGGTGCAGGCTTCGTAGGGATGCATTGGGCGCTGCGCGCCGCTATCGGCTGAAGCGCCGCATTCGGGTGAAACGGGCTTCGCGGGAGGACAATGGGCGGACGTGCTGTCCATCCATCTCCATGGTGCCGTTGATAGGAGTCGAACCTACGACCTACTGATTACGAATCAGTTGCTCTACCAACTGAGCTACAACGGCAAGGCCGCGCAGTGTAAGGCCTGGCACAGCCCAGGGTCAATTTACCGCAGCTTGAGAAGGACCGGATGCGTCGTTTCCATCCATGGTTCGACAAGCTCATCACGAACGGAATCAACGCACGATCGCAGGTCAATCAAGAACGGTCAGGCGCAGTTCGCGCGGCAAGGCGAACACCATGTTCTCGGGTTCTCCTTGCAAGCTGCTGAAGACGTCCGCGCCGAGTTCGCGCAATCGCGCCTGCACTCCCTCGACGAGCACCTCGGGTGCGGATGCACCGGCGGTGACGCCTATCCTCTGCTTGCCGTGCAGCCACTTCGGGTCGATGTGCTCGGCGCCGTCGATGAGATGCGCCTCCACGCCCTGCTTTTCGGCGAGTTCGCGCAAGCGATTGGAATTGGAACTGTTGACCGAGCCGACCACGAGTACCAGGTCGCACTCCTGCGCGAGCAGGCGTACCGCGTCCTGGCGGTTCTGCGTCGCGTAGCAGATGTCGTCGTGCTTCGGGCCCTGGATCTCCGGATACCTGCCCTGCAATGCCGCGATCACCGCGCGCGTGTCGTCCACCGACAGCGTCGTCTGCGTCGTGTAGGCGAGGTTGCCGGATTGCGCGACCTGCAGGCGCGACACATCTTCGACGTCCTCGACCAGATAGATGTTGCCGCCGCCACGTTCGGCATCCCACTGCCCCATCGTGCCTTCGACTTCCGGATGCCCCGCGTGACCGATCAGCACCACGTCACGGCCTGCGCGGCAATGGCGCGCGACTTCGATGTGCACCTTGGTGACGAGCGGACAGGTCGCGTCGAACACCTTGAGTCCGCGTTGCGCGGCTTCGCGACGCACGTCCTGCGAGACGCCGTGCGCGCTGAAGATCACGGTCGCGCCATCGGGCACTTCGTCGAGCTCCTCGACGAACACCGCGCCGCGCTGCTTGAGATCGTCGACGACGAAGCGGTTGTGCACGACTTCATGACGCACGTAGATCGGCGCGCCAAGCGTCTCGATCGCACGCTTGACGATCTCGATCGCGCGATCAACTCCGGCACAGAAACCACGCGGATTGGCGAGGACGACGTCCATAGGCTCAGTTTACCGCCGGATGGGGCTTGTTGCGCATGCCGAACAGCAGCAGAAAGGCCGCGCCGCAGACGATCGCGGAGTCGGCGACGTTGAACGTCGGCCAGTAATGGTCGTGCCAGTACCACTGGATGAAATCGATGACATGACCGAGACGGATGCGGTCGATCACGTTGCCTAGCGCGCCGCCGATGACCAGCGCGAACGGCAATGCAGTGCGCCAGTCGGAGCGCGGCGTGCGTGAAAGCCACCACGACATCCCCGAACTCACGCCGATCGCGAGCGCGGCGAACATCCAGCGCTGCCATCCAGACGCATCGGTAAGGAAGCTGAAAGCCGCGCCTTCGTTGTAGGCGAGCATCCAGTTCCAGAACCCGCCGATGAATGCGACCGGCTGATGCAACGTCAATGTCGTCAGCACGATGTGCTTGGTCCATTGGTCGAGCGCGATGATCGTGGCGGACAGCAGCAGCCAGGGCAGTGCGTTGGGCTTGGGATTCACTAGATTCCTTGTAAAAGTTTGCTCGTCATCCCGGCGAAAGCCGGAATCCACGGTGATTCCGACGCCAAAGTCAAAATGGATTACGGCTTTCGCCGGAATGATGGAAAAATCAGAAATATTTGCGATCTTCGCCCTGACCCTCGACGTTACTCACGCACCGCAGGCAGATTTCGGGATGTTCGGCGTTCGCGCCGACATCAGCGCGGTAGTGCCAGCAACGGATGCATTTCGGAAATTCAGACCTACGCACTTCGATTTTCGCATTTGAAGACCCACCGCTTCGATGACTAAAAAACGTACCAGCTGGATATTCGGGATTCGACTCATTCGAATACAAGCCGAATTCCAACTTCGATGTTAGGAAGAGAAAACGTAGCTCATCTCGCAATTGTTCAAAACGTTTGATCACTTCTGCATCAAGACTTAACAGTACTTCCGCCTGCAAAGAAGAGCCGATCATGCCGTTGTTGCGGTGAATTTCCAGGTCGCCGACGACTTTCACTCGAAGCTCAAGGACCTCTTGCATCCTTGCAAGATCATCGTTCGATAATTCAGCCAGCCCGTCATACCAAGTCGCAAACAACACATTGCCAACGCGCTCGCCCGGCAAATAGCCCCAGATCTCATCGGCCGTAAAGCTCAGGATCGGCGCGATCCAGCGCACCATCGCTTCGGCAACATGGAACATCGCGCTCTGCGCCGAACGCCGTCCACGGCTATCCTCGCGCATCGTGTAGAGACGATCCTTGGTGACGTCGAGATACAGCGCGCCGAGATCGTTCGTACAGAAATTCTGCAGCGCCTGCACGACCGCACTGAAGTCGTAGCGTGCGTACGCGTCCTTGATCGACTCCTGCAACTCATGTGCGCGATGCACGATCCATTGGTCGAGCAGCAGCAGGTCCGCATGCGCCACGAGGTGCTGCGCCGGATCGAATCCATGCAGGTTGCCGAGCAGGAAGCGCGCGGTGTTGCGGATGCGCCGGTAGCTGTCGGCGCTGCGCTTGAGGATGTCGTCGGACACCGACATCTCGTTGCGGTAGTCCGTTCCCGCAATCCACAGCCGCAGCACGTCGGCGCCCAGCGCATCCATCACTTGTTGCGGCGCGACCACGTTGCCGAGCGACTTCGACTGCTTGCGGCCCTGCGCATCGACGGTGAATCCGTGCGTCAGGCATTGTCGGTACGGCGCGGCGCGGTCCATGCCGATGCCGGTGAGCAGCGCGCTCTGGAACCAGCCGCGATGCTGGTCGGAACCCTCGAGGTACAGGTCGGCCGGCTTGCGCAAACCGTCTTCTGGCCGCGCGGCGAGCACGGCTTCGTGACTGGCGCCCGAATCGAACCAGACATCGAGGATGTCGGTGATCTTGTCGTAGTGCTGCGCGTCGTCGCCGATCAATTCGGCCGGATCGAGCGCGTACCACGCATCGGTACCGACCGCGTCCATCCGGTCGGCGACGGCATGCATGAGTTCCACCGTGCGCGGATGCGGCTCGCCGGTTTCTTTGTGCGCGAACAGCGCGATCGGCACGCCCCAGGTGCGCTGGCGCGAGATGCACCAGTCCGGGCGGTCGGCGATCATGCCGGTGATGCGCGCTTCGCCCCATTCGGGAACCCAGCGCACGCCCTTGATCGCTTCCAGCGCGTCGGCGCGAAGGTTCGCCTGGTCCATGCCGATGAACCATTGCGGGGTCACCCGGAAGATCACCGGCGTCTTGTGCCTCCAGCAATGCGGGTAGCTGTGCGTGATCGTTTCATGCGCGAGCAATTTGCGGTGTTCGCGCAGCACGTCGACGATGACGTCGTTCGCCTTCCAGATGTACTGGCCCGCGAATTGTTCGGTGCTTGGCAGGTACACGCCATTGCCGCCGACCGGATTGAGCACGTCGAGGCCGTATTTCTGGCCGACCGCGAAGTCCTCATGGCCGTGGCCAGGCGCGGTGTGCACGGCGCCGGTGCCGTCCTCGGCGGACACGTGATCGCCGAGGATGACCGGCACGCTGCGGTCGTAGAACGGATGGCGCAACCGCAGGTGTTCGAGTGCGCTGCCCTTTGCATGGCCGAGGACGTGGACGGTATCCACGCGATAGCGATGCAGCGCGCGTTCGACGAGCGCGGATGCGAGAACCAGCAACGATCGCCGTCCATGGCTCGATGGACCTTCGACGAGCGAATAGTCGAGTTCCGCGCCCAGCGTCACCGCGAGCGAAGCCGGCAGCGTCCACGGCGTGGTGGTCCAGATCGGCACCGACACGATCGCGTCGCCGGCATCGACGCCGAACTTGTGCGCGAGGATCGTCGGGTCGATCGCGTCGTATGCGACATCGACCGCCTGCGACTGCTTGTCGGCGTATTCGATCTCGGCCTCGGCCAATGCCGAGCCGCAATCGAAACACCAATGCACGGGCTTCACACCACGCGCGAGATGGCCGTTCGCGACGATTTTCGCCAGCGAACGCAGGGTGTCCGCTTCATAGCGGAAATCCATCGTCGTGTAGGGCTGTTCCCATGCGCCAAGCACGCCGAGGCGTTTGAAGTCGCGGCGCTGGCCGTCGATCTGGTCATTTGCGTATTCCCGGCACTTGCTGCGGAACTCGGAGGTGTTGAGCTTGGTGCCGACCTTGCCGAATTTCTTTTCGACTGCGAGTTCGATCGGCAGGCCGTGGCAATCCCAGCCCGGCACGTAGGGCGCATCGAAGCCCGACAACAGCTTCGACTTCACCACGATGTCCTTGAGGATCTTGTTGACCGCATGGCCGATATGAATCGGGCCGTTCGCGTACGGTGGGCCGTCGTGCAGTACGAAGGTTTCGCGGCCTTTCGTGTGTTCGCGGATTTGCGCGTACAGGTTTTCCGATTCCCAACGCGCCAGCGTGCCGGGTTCGCGCTTCGGCAGGTCGCCGCGCATTGGGAACTCGGTCGCCGGCAGGTGGATCGTGTGTTTGTAGTCGCGGCTGTTGCCAGTGCCGCTGTTGTCAGAATCGCTCACGCCATCGCTCCACGTCGTTGTTCCTGCATGCCCAGCATCGCGCGCGCCTGCGCGGCATCGCGATGCATCTGGGTCGTCAATGCGTCCAGATCGTCGAAACGCAACTCGTCGCGCAATTTTCCGACGAACTCCAGCTCGATACGCCGACCGTACAGGTCGCCATCGAAGTCGAACAGATGCGCTTCGAGCAAACGCTCGGTGCCGTGCACGGTCGGGCGGGTGCCGAGACTGGATAAGGATGGCCAGCCAGCCCCTCGCTCAGCTATGCCTCGCTGGCCGTTGCTATGCTCGGCCGTCCAAGGCCTCGCCAAGCAACCCGGCCCTTCGCCTCCTGCTTCGGGCGCTCGGCTCCGCGCGCGATGCGCTTCAACGCATCGCGCAAACGCGTCGCCGAGCCCATGCACACGCGTCGCGAAGATGCCGCCGAGTGCAGGCGTCTTGCCGCCCAGGCGCAGGTTTGCGGTCGGATAACCGAGCGTGCGCCCGAGCTGCTGTCCACGCACGACCTTGCCGGCGATCGCATATGGCCGGCCGAGCAAATGCGCAGCCGCATCCAGGTCGCCGGCCGCGAGCAACGCACGGATCGCAGAACTAGACACCCGCTCGCCATCAATGAGCATCGGCGTGATTTCGTTCGCCGCAAAACCATTGCGCTCGCCCATCTCGCGCAGCAGTGCCAGGTCGCCAGCGCGACCGTGCCCGAAGCGGAACTCCGGCCCGACCCAGACCTCGCGCGCATGCAGCCGTCGCACCAGCACGTGTTCGATGAAATCGCGCGCCGACAGCGCTGCCATCCGCGCATCGAAACGCAGCAGGCCGATCCGATCCACGCCTAGCGCGCGCAAGCCCTCGAACTTCGCGCGCGGCAGGGAGAGCCGGGAAGGTTTGGTCGCGCTCGCGAAAAACTCGCGCGGCAACGGCTCGAAGCTCAGCGCGACCGCTTCCACGCCCAGTTCGCGCGCATGCGCGACGGCGCGGCCCACCAGTGCACGATGGCCGAGATGCAGGCCGTCGAACGCACCGATGCAGACCACGCTGCCGTGCGGACAAAGGCAGTCGCCTTCGACGTCGCGGAACAATAGACTCATAGCCTTGAAGTATAGCCGTGGCGCGGTCAGCGCTCAGTGCTCGCGGAGTTCGCGCGGGCGGAAGCCCATCGCCACCATCGCAATGCCGTAGGCGCCGACGCCCGCAGCGACCAGCGCGCCAAGCCAGAGGACCCGCTGCAACGCCGCGATCTTCGTGAAATCCGGCCCAAACCACTGCCCGACCCCGACCGCCGCAACCATGACGATGCAGGCCACGAACAGGCGTACCAGGAAGCGGCTCCAGCCCGGCTGGCGCTGATAGACCCCAGCCCGCTTCAGCCATCGCCACAGCAGCGCGAGGTTCAGGTAGCTCGCAATCGCGCTCGCAAGTCCAAGCGCGAAATGCAGGCCTGGGACCTTCGACAGCGCGACCCAGACCGAGCCCTTCTGCAGGTCTGCTGGCACCCAGACCTTGTAGAGGATCGCCAGGATCAGGACGTTGAACACCATGTTCGCGACCAGTGAGGCGACACCGGCCTTGACCGGCGTACGTGTGTCCTGGCGCGCGTAGAACGCCGGCAACACGACCTTGACCAGCGCGAATGCTGGCAGTCCGAAACTCAGGCCGAACACCGACAATGCCGCCATGCGCGTGTCGAACGGCGTGAAGCGCCCGTGCTGAAACAGCGTCGCGACGAGCGGCACCGACAGCAGCATCAGGCCAAGCATCGCCGGCACCGCGATCATCAGCGTCGTGCGCAATCCCCAGTCCAGCGCTTTCGAGAAGCCCTCGCGGTCGGTGTTGACATGGTGCCGCGACAGGGTGGGCAGGATCACCGTGCCTAGCGCGATGCCGAACACGCCCAGCGGCAGTTCGAGGAATCGATCGGCCTGCGACAGCCAGGTCTGCGAACCGGCGACGAGCAAGGAGGCGATCACGGTGTCGAGTAGCAGGTTCACCTGCGCGACGGAAGAGCCAAACAAGGTCGGCACCATCAGCCGCATGATTTTGCGCACGTCCGGATGCGACCAGCCCCAGCGCGGCCACGCCAGCACGCCCAGTTCGCGCATCGCCGGCAGTTGCACCACGAGTTGCAGGATGCCGGCCGCCAGGATCGCCCAACCCAACGCCAGGATCGGCGTATCCAGCAGACGCGACAACCAGAGCGCGCCAGCGATCATGCACAGGTTGAGGATCACCGGCGTCAGTGCGGGCAGGCCGAAGCGGTTGTAGCTGTTGAGGACGCCGCCGGCGAGCGCGGTCAGCGACACGAACAGCAGGAACGGGAACGTCAGCCGCAGCAGGTTCACAGTCAGGCTCAGCTTTTCCGGTTGCAGGACCGCGCCCGGGGAAAACAGCAAAGTTACCTGCGGGGCGAAAATCACGCCGAGCGCGACGATCACCAGCAGCACCGCGCCGAGGGTACCTGCGGTTCGTGCAACCAACGCGCGCACGTCGTCGAGGCTGCGGGTTTCCTTGACCTCGGTCAGGACCGGCACGAAGGCCGTCGAGAACGATCCTTCCGCGAACAGGCGGCGCATGAAGTTCGGGATGCGGAAGGCGACCCAGAACGCGTCGGTCCGCCAGTCAGCACCGAACGAGGCGTTGATCGCCATGTCGCGCACCAGCCCGAACACGCGCGAAATCATCGTCATGCCGCTGAACGACGCCACCGAGCGCAGCATGCTCGGACGGCTCATGCGGCGGCGCCCGAAACGCGCCCAGTGAGCGGTTGACACGCCTGAACGCCCCCCCCATAATGCGCGGTCTTACACGCCGCCCCATTCCCCATTTTCGTCATCCCAGACTTTTCAGGAGTTCTACCTTGGCCAACATCAAGTCCGCCAAAAAGCGCGCCAAACAGGCCGAGGTCCATCGCGCCCGCAACGCCAGCGCGCGTTCCATGCTGCGCACCGCCGTCAAGAAGGTTCTCAAGGCGCTCGACGCCAAGGACCACACCGCCGCCAAGGCCGCGTTCGACGGTGCCCAGCCGATCCTGGACCGCTTCTCCAGCCGTGGCCTGATCCACAAGAACAAGGCCGCGCGCCACAAGAGCCGCCTGACCGCGCGCATCAAGGCGCTGCAAGCCGCCTGATCGGCAGCTCGCAAGGTCAACATGCTCAAGCCGACGCAAGTCGGCTTTTGCTTTGATGGGATTCGCAAGCCGGCGCAAGTCGGCTTTTTTGTCGATGGAATTCGAACGCCGAGACGAGTCGACTTTGTCGTGGTCGTGCGCGGTATGAACGTCCGCGAATCGCAGCAACTCAGCTCGCATCGGATGCGGAGGAGCCGTCGGTTGCGGCTGGATTCTCGATCGCGGCAGGCGCCAAAGACGCCTGCTCGCGCGCAACCTTCTCGCGCATAGCCTGCGATCGCGCATCAAGCTCGGCAGCATCCTGCATCGCCTTGTATTTCTGTTCGTCGAAGAACTGCTGGACCTTCAGGCAGACCTCGCGGGTGCCCTCGCGGCCGATCGCCGAGACCATGAACCATGGCTCTTTCCAGTCGAGCGCCGCGACCACGGCCTCGGCACGCTCGCGTGCTTCGTCCGGCAGCAACAGGTCGGTCTTGTTCATTACCAGCCAGCGGGGCTTTTCGAGCAGCGCCGGATCGTATTTGCCAAGCTCGCGCTCGATCGCGCGCACCTGCTCGGCAGGATCGGAATCGTCGAGCGGCATCAGGTCGACGAGATGCAGCAGGATGCGGGTACGCTGGAGATGTCGCAGGAACTGGATGCCGAGGCCCGCGCCATCGGCCGCGCCTTCGATCAGTCCAGGGATATCGGCGATCACGAAACTGCGATGCGCCTCGACGCTGACCACACCGAGGTTCGGATGCAATGTCGTGAACGGATAGTCCGCAACACGCGGCGTCGCAGCCGACACCGCGCGGATGAAGGTCGACTTGCCGGCATTCGGAAAACCGAGCAGGCCAACATCGGCGAGCAGGCGCAGCTCCAGCCTGACTTCGCGCTCTTCGCCCTCGCTGCCCGGCACTGCGCGACGTGGCGCGCGGGTGACAGAGCTCTTGAAATGCACATTGCCCTGACCGCCGTGCCCGCCTTGCGCGACCAGCATTTTCTGGCCGTGCTCGGTGAGATCGCCGATCAGTTCATCGGTCGCGACATTGGTCACTGCAGTGCCAACTGGCACACGGACGAGCGTGTCTTGGCCGGCCTTGCCGAACATCTGCCGGCCCCTGCCGTTCTCTCCGCGTTCCGCCTTGTAGCGACGTTCGTGGCGGAAGTCGATCAGGGTGTTGAGGTTTTCATCGGCGATCATCCAGATGCTGCCGCCGTCGCCACCATCGCCGCCGTCAGGGCCGCCCAGCGGAATGAATTTCTCGCGACGGAAGCTCACGCAGCCGTTGCCGCCGGCACCGGCCTGGACGTGGATTTGCGCTTCGTCGACGAATTTCATTGGGCAGGGAATCGCAAGAAGAGGATTGAATCGGCAGCACATGGTACGGGACTCGCTTCCGCCATTCCCGATTCCATGGCTCTTAAACGAAACGCCCCGCACAAGCGGGGCGTCCTTGCAGCTTGACCAACGGCAATCAGTCGGCGGCGACAACGCTGACCGTGCGACGGCTCTTCGGGCCCTTGATCGCGAAGTCGACCTTGCCGTCTTTCAACGCAAACAAGGTGTGGTCACGACCCATGCCGACGCCCAGGCCCGCATGGAACTCGGTGCCGCGCTGACGGATGATGATGTTGCCGGCTTCGACAGCCTGCCCGCCGTAGACCTTCACGCCGAGATATTTCGGGTTCGAATCGCGACCGTTGCGGCTGGAACCTACGCCCTTTTTGTGTGCCATGACTGATTACTCCTGGCCGCCGGCTTTTGCGCCAGCGTCTTTCTTGGAATTCTGGCCGGCGGAGATGCCGGTGATCTCGATCTCGGTGTAGCTCTGCCGATGGCCCATCTGCTTGCGATGGTGTTTGCGGCGGCGGAACTTCACGATGCGGATCTTGTCGGCGCGGCCGTGGGCCTTGATGGTAGCCGCGATCGAGCTGCCCTTGAGTGCATCGCCGAGGTGGATGTTGTCGGCATCGGCAAGCATCAGCACCTGCCCGTTCTCGAACTTGAGAGCCGCGCCGACGTCGCCGTCGAGCTTCTCAACGCGCAGGGTTTCGCCCTGCATCACGCGGTACTGCTTACCGCCAGTGAACAAAACTGCGTACATGACTGGTGTCCTGAGTTGGTTATCTGTAGTTATTCTGGCAACGCTGCCACGCATCGAGGCGCGACAGAAGCGGAATTGTAGGGGAAACAGTCCCTTACAGTCAAACCCTTGCACGGCAGGTTGCCGGAAAGACTCCGTCGTAGCGAATTGGCCGGCTTGAACTGCCGAGCCTGAACGCCTTGGTCGGCCGGCATTGCGACACGCGGAATCGACCCCAGATCCGGCACACCCTGGAACTGGTTCGGCCTTGACCGCAGGGTTAAACTGGCAGATTGGATTCCATTTCGAGGCAACACATGGCCCTGGACACGATCCGCATCCGCGGGGCGCGCACCCACAACCTGAAGAACATCGATCTCGACCTTCCGCGCGACCGGCTGATCGTGATCACGGGCTTGTCTGGTTCAGGCAAGTCGTCGCTCGCGTTCGACACCATCTATGCCGAGGGCCAACGCCGCTATGTCGAGTCGCTGTCGGCCTACGCGCGGCAGTTCCTGTCGGTGATGGAGAAGCCCGACGTCGACCATATCGAGGGCCTGTCGCCGGCGATCTCGATCGAGCAGAAATCCACCTCGCACAACCCGCGTTCGACGGTCGGCACGATCACCGAGATCTACGACTACCTGCGCCTGCTGTTCGCGCGCGTCGGCACGCCGCGCTGCCCCGACCACCATTTCCCGCTGGAGGCGCAGACCGTCAGCCAGATGGTCGACCTGATGCTCGCGCCGGCCTTGACTGGTGCGGGCGGCGAACATCGCTACATGTTGCTCGCGCCGGTCGTGCGCGACCGCAAGGGCGAGCATGTGCAGATCTTCGACCAGCTGCGCGCGCAGGGTTTCGTGCGCGTGCGCGTTGACGGCACCCTGCATGAAATCGACCAGGTGCCTGCTCTCGCCCTGCGCCAGAAGCACAGCATCGACGTGGTGATCGACCGTTTCCGCCCGCGCGAGGATATGAAGCAGCGGCTGGCAGAAAGCGTGGAAACCGCGCTCAAGCTCGGCGATGGACTCGCTTCCGTGGTCGACCTGGATGATGCGTCCATTGCGGAAGTGCTGTTCTCCAGCAAGTTCTCCTGTCCGATCTGCGACTACTCACTGCCCGAACTCGAACCGCGTCTGTTCTCGTTCAACTCGCCGGCCGGCGCATGCCCGAAATGCGACGGTCTCGGCGTGACCCAGTTCTTCGATCCCGCGCGCGTGGTCGGGCATCCCGAACTCAGCCTCGCGGCCGGCGCGGTGCGCGGCTGGGATCGTCGCAACGCGTACTACTTCCAGCTGATCGCCTCGCTCGCACGCCACTACGGCTTCGACGTCGACACGCATTGGGAAGACTTGTCCGGCGACGTGCGCAACGCCGTGCTGAACGGCAGCGGCGACGATGTCGTCACGTTCTCGTATCTCACCGAAGCTGGTGGACGCACCCAGCGCAAGCACAAGTTCGAGGGCATCCTGCCGAACCTCGAACGCCGCTACCGCGACACCGAATCGCAGATGGTGCGCGAGGAATTATCGAAGTACATCAGCGACCGTCCGTGCCCGGAATGCCACGGCGCACGGCTCAATCGTGCGGCGCGCAACGTATTCGTCAGCGAGCGCAACCTGCCCGATGTGGTCAAGCTGCCAGTCGACGAAACCCTTGCTTTCTTCGCGGGCTTGAAAATGCCGGGCTGGCGCGGCGAAATCGCGGGAAAGATCGTCAAGGAAATCCACGACCGTCTGCGTTTCCTCGTCGATGTCGGACTCGACTATCTCACCCTGGATCGCAAGGCCGATTCGCTGTCGGGCGGCGAAGCGCAGCGCATCCGTCTTGCATCGCAGATCGGCGCGGGCCTGGTCGGAGTGATGTACGTGCTCGACGAGCCATCGATCGGCCTGCACCAGCGCGACAACGAACGCCTGCTCGGCACGCTCACACGCCTGCGCGACATCGGCAACACGGTGATCGTGGTCGAGCACGACGAGGACGCGATACGCATGGCCGATTACATCGTCGACATCGGCCCGGGCGCCGGCGTCCACGGCGGCCGCATCGTTGCGCAAGGACAACTCGCGGATATCCTAGCCGCATCCGAATCCTTGACCGGCGATTATCTCTCGGGCAAACGCCGCATCGAGATACCGAAGCTGCGCCACAAGCCGAACGACAAGCTGACCCTGCATCTGCTAGGCGCAACGGGCAACAACTTGAAGAACGTGGACCTCGCAATCCCGGCCGGTCTGTTCACCTGCATCACCGGCGTGTCTGGATCGGGCAAGTCGACGCTCATCAACGACACCCTGCAGACGCTCGCGTCGAACGAACTCAACGGCGCGTCGCACACCGTCGCACCGTATCGCGAAGTCATCGGCATGGACCTGTTCGACAAGGTCGTGGACATCGACCAGTCGCCGATCGGTCGCACCCCGCGCAGCAATCCCGCGACCTACACCGGCCTGTTCACGCCATTGCGCGAACTGTTCGCGCAGGTCCCCGAGGCGCGCGCGCGCGGCTATTCGCCGGGACGTTTCTCGTTCAACGTGCGCGGCGGCCGTTGCGAGGCCTGCCAGGGCGACGGCCTGATCAAGGTCGAGATGCACTTCCTGCCCGATGTGTACGTGCCTTGCGACGTCTGCCACGGCAAGCGCTACAACCGCGAGACGATGGAGGTCCATTACAAGGGCTTCAACATCTCCGATGTGCTGAACATGACCATCGAGGATGCGTTGAAATTGTTCGAGCCGGTGCCGTCGATCGCGCGCAAGCTCGAAACACTCGTCGACGTGGGCCTGAGCTATATCAAGCTCGGCCAGTCGGCAACCACGCTGTCCGGCGGTGAGGCGCAGCGCGTGAAACTGTCGAAGGAACTCTCGCGTCGGGATACCGGACGCACGCTTTACCTGCTCGACGAGCCGACCACCGGCCTGCACTTCCACGACATCGAGCATCTGCTGATGGTGTTGCATCGCCTGCGCGACGACGGCAACACGATCGTCGTCATCGAGCACAACCTCGACGTGATCAAGACCGCCGACTGGGTGATCGACCTTGGCCCCGAAGGCGGCCATCGCGGCGGACAGATCATCGCGACCGGCACGCCGGAAGAGATCGCCGCAAACCCGGCATCACACACCGGACGCTTCCTCGCGCCGCACTTGTTGTCGTCGCATCTGGTTTCAGAAAACGAGAACGAGCAGCGCAAGGCGAGGCCGCGCCACGGCGAAGCGCACAAGCCCATGCGCCGACGGAAGACCGGCAAATGAGCGCCGCCGACTCCGCACAGCCGCTGCTTTTCCGCACCGAAATCGCAGTGCGCTGGGGCGATCTCGACGCGTTCAACCACGTCAACAACACCAACTACCTGCGCTATCTGGAGGAAGCACGGCTGCGCTGGCTGCTGACGCTCGACGGGCCGTGGATGGACGCGCACGTCGCGCCGGTGGTCGCGTCCGCGCTGGTGAACTTCAAGCGCCCGATCGCATGGCCGGAAGATATCGTCGTCGAACTGTTCGTCGATCGCATCGGCAACAGCAGCTTCACCCTCGGCCATCGCATCCTGTCGGCGAAGCACACGTCGGCGCTGTACTGCGACGGCCATGTGGTGATGGTGTGGTTCGACAAGCGCAGCGGAAATTCGGCGCCACTGCCCGAATGCGTTCGGGCAGCATGCACTTGCTTGTGAGAGGGCTCAGTGCGTCGCTGCAGCAGGCGCTTCGGCGCTGACCGGCGCGAGGACGTCGAGTGCGCTGCCATCGGTGAAATGCAAGCGGAAACGCACCTGGTCGCCGACCTTCAGCTCGCGCTGCGGCTGCATCAGCATCAGGTGCAAACCACCTGGCTCGATGCGCAAGGTGCCACCAGCGGGAATAGTTTGATTACCGGCCGGGCGCATCGTACTGACGCCTTCCACGAGCGTCGTCTTGTGCATCTCGACCATCCCGAACACATCGCTCTGCGCCCATTCGTAGCGCACCGGCTGCTTGCCGTCGTTGCGGATCGTCATGTAGCCGGCCAGCATCGCCGTGCCTGGAGGCGCTGCGCGGACCCATGCGGATTCCGCATGCAGAGTGGTTGTCTGCACCATCGCCGCAGGTCGGTTCGCGTGGTCTTTCACGGACTTCATCGTGTGCGTGTGCACACGCGGCATGGCGGCGATGCAACTCATGCTGCCGGTGATGGCAAGGGCTGTGATCAGGCCACGCAGGATCGGAGTTTTCATCGACTGATTTTAGCGTGTCGAAGCCGATGATGGGTTATCGTCGCGTCTTTGCAACCGGGATCGCCACATGATCGAGCATGACAAGCACGGTTCCATCCACGAAATCCGCCTTGCACGACCACCCGTCAATGCGCTCAATCCTGACCTGCTGACAGCACTGCACGAGGCCGTCGAAGCCGCACCCGGCGATGGCGCACGCGGCATCGTCATCTCCGGTGGACCGAATGTGTTTTCCGGCGGGCTCGACGTGCCGCACCTGATGGGACTCGATGCAGCCGACCTGAAAGCCGCATGGCGCAGCTTCTTCGACACCGCGATCGCGATCGCGAAATCTCCGGTCCCGGTTGTCGCCGCGATCGCCGGGCACAACCCGGCCGGCGGCTGCGTCCTCGCCCTGTGCTGCGACTACCGTGTGATGGCTCGCTCGCCCGACCCGTCCAAACCGTTCCGGATCGGACTCAACGAAGTCCAGGTTGGCCTTCCCGTACCCGAAGGCATCCAGCATCTGCTGCGTCGCGTGGTTGGCGCACACCGCGCCGAACGCATGCTGGTTTCTGGCGTGATGCCAAGTGCGCGTCGGGCGCTCGCAATCGGCCTCGTGGACGAACTGGCCGAACTCGGCCAGGTGCGGCCGCGCGCAGTCGCCTGGCTGAACGAGTTGCTCGCGCTGCCCTCGGCGGCGATGCTCGCCACGCGCGCACTGTCGCGCGCGGACCTCGTCGATGCGCTCACCGACCCGAAGCGCGTGGATCTCGACAGCTTCCTTGATGCATGGAACCAGCCCGATACCCAGGGCGCATTGCAGGCGCTGGTGGCGCGGCTGAGGAAGTAGCGACGTCCTACAATAACGGGTGAATCGGAGATGTCCGCTGACACCAATTCGCCACGAGGAACGCGTATGAGGATTCGCAAGATTTCGTCCGCCGTAGTTGTCATGTTCACGGCAATTGTGATCGACGCTCAGACAGTCGTGGACGCTCAGGAAGTAGTCGCTCCGGAGGCCGCAAAAAACAAGACGCGCTGGATGCCCCTCTATGCCAGAGTTTCGGTCAATGCAGACGGCCGGGTCAGGGATGTTGTCCTGAAGACGGACGGACGGGCCGATGACTACGAAGAAAGGGTTCTCGCCCAGGTCCGGTCGAGTATCGTGGCCAACTTGAAGCAATGGCAGTTCGAACCCACTCTCGTCAACGGCGCGGCAATGCCAGCAGTGACTTATGCGAACTTCGATGTTTGCATGATTCCGGGCGCAATGGCTTCGATCTGAAAGTCCACTACGTCCGCGTTGGTCCTTTACTGTTCAGCGCCAAGAACCTGGAGTTGCCGGTCTCCGCAGGCGCGGACGGAGTCGATTATCCATCCTTCAGCGTCAAGCTCAAGGTGATGGCCGATGGCCATGCCCAATTGCAGGACCTGATCACGGACCAGAGGTTGCCTCCCGTGCAACCTGAATTGCGCAGTGTGGTCGAGGGATGGATCGGATCGATGCGGTTCCAGCCTGAAATGGTTGGAGGCCAGCCAGTTGCAACGGACATTCTGTGGCCTTTCGAAACAAATCAGCACCCATTCGCAATGCGTTATCCGACTGTCGACCGCATGAAGGATGCGGATTGCAGCGCGGCCCGGACGTTGAACGACGCGCGTGCGATCGACAGTCCATTGAAGCTCCGTGCGATGGCTAAGGCAGACGGTAAATAAGGCGCCGGCCGCTAGGCTGTATCCATCGGCAACAAACCCATCTCCATTTTGCCACCAAGGTCGACAAGCACGGACTGTGGAAGCAATTCAATTCCGGTCCAGGCCAATTTGAACGGTTGCTTCTCGCAAAACCATGCGTGCGGACCCCATGGCGGATCCTGGCCGACAGCGGCCATTAAATTACTTCAATCCGTGACGGTCAGGCCGCCCCGATCGCAATCGGCCGCGCAGGATCGTTGATCCACCCACTCCACGACTCCGCATACAATCGCGCGCCATGCAGGTCGGCGTGTTCCATTGCGAGCATGTTGTGGCATGCGGTGACGCCGGAACCGCACATCAGCACGGCGTGGTCCGGCGCACGCCCATCCAGTAGCGCGTGGAATTCGTGCGCGAGTTCGACGACGGGACGGAAGCGCCCATCGCCTTGCAGGTTCTGCGCGAACGGACGATTGACCGCACCGGGCACATGGCCGGCGACGCGATCGAGCGGTTCGGCATCGCCGCGAAAACGTTCGGCTGCACGTGCGTCGATCAACAGTGGCGCATCGGCATCCGTCGGATGCGACAACTCATCGGCATTTGCGAGCATGCCTGCGTCGTAGTCGGCGACATAGGCAGCAGGCAAAGGCGGGACGACATCGGCGCTCAACGCCAAGCCGAGTTGCGACCAGCGTGTGTAACCACCATCGAGCACCGCGACACGCTGGTGCCTGAGCAGGCGCAACAGGAACCACGCGCGCGATGCGGCCATCGCACCATCGCGTGCGTCGTACACGACGACCTGATGCGCGGGCGTGATGCCCCACGCACCGAGCTTCGCGCAGAAATCCTTTGCATCGGGCAACGGATGACGACCATGTCCGTGACGGCTGTGATCCGACAGGTCGCGATCCAGATGCGCGTATATGGCACCGGGCAAATGGCCGAGTGCGTAGTCGCGTTCGCCCTGCCCCGGTTCGCCCAACCCGAATCGCGCATCGATCAGGATGAGATCGGGCTGTCCGATCGCAGTCGCGAGCTCCTCGGCCGAGACCAGTGCGTTCCAGCGCATCGGACCAACGCCCATCATCGAGCCAGACGCCATCGAACCTGCAGTGATCGGGCCTGCGGTCATCGGGCCTGCAGTGATTGAACCAGACGTTATCGACATGCTCATCGCACAACCTCCAGGCGTTCGCGCAGGTTGACCAGCATCGCCGCCGTAGCGCCCCAGATGCGGTGCCTCGCGTAGTTGTATTCGTGATAATGCCGCAGCTTGCCCGCGTATTCGCGCGCGACTTTGCGGACGTTCGATGCATCCATCAGGTAGTCCAGCGGCACTTCAAACACGTCGGCGACTTCGCGTGGATCGAGCTTCGGCCGGTAGTCCGTCGCGATGCGCGCGACGACGGGATACACATGGAATCCGCTGATCGTATCGAATGGATCGAGATAGCCCAGCGGTTCGATCTGGTGCGCCGCAAGTCCGATTTCCTCATGCGCCTCGCGTAGCGCGGCAGCGACCGGGTCGTCATCGTGCAGCTCGATGCGACCGCCGGGAAAACTGACTTGCCCCGCGTGATGGCGCAGATCGTCGGTGCGCAAGGTCAACATGACCTGCCATCCATGCGTGCGCGGAATCAGCCCGACCAGTACAGCAGCGGGAGCCAGCATGTCGGGAAGCAAGTCCGCATGTTCGGCGCGATTCCAGGCGGCTGCGTTCGGTGGCGCCGACAACGCGTGCAACGCGCGGCGATAGCCTGAGAGTCGCGCCAGTTCGTGCTCCGCTCGCGCCTCGGCGCGCGCGGGCAGGATGCGGTCCATGTAGTGCAAGCGCGATGTCTCTCCGAGCGACATCCACGCGGCGATTTCGCTGCCGGTGCGATGACAGCCTTCGCAATACCCGGACGCATCGAGTCGGCAGGTACCGATGCAGGGGCTGAGGATGGCTGGCTGGGAACTCATGCGGACAACAGTATCGCGCGCATTGCAGTGTCGACGCATGCGTCAATAGCGTCCGAGCGGACTTCATTCATGCCGCGCGTAGCGGTGTCGACGCATGCCTCGATGGCGTCGATGGGGCCCGAGCGGACTTCATTCACGCCGCGCAAAGCAGTGACGACGCATGCGTCGATAGCGTCTGCGCCGATTGCGGACCTCCTGATTACTTCAGGACCTCGACCACCTTGATATCGAACAGCACCGCCTGGTTCGGGCCGATCGGCGAACCCGGGCCGCTGCCGTAGGCCTGATCGGGCGGCAGCGCGATTTCCCAACGCGCACCCTGCTTCATCATCGGCAGAACCTGTTTGATACCAGCCAGCGGCATTGCATTGACGAGGATGGTGGTCGGCTGTGCCGGCGTGCCAGGGCCACCGTAGCTGGTGCCAAACTCCTGGCCGGTCGAGATCGACGCGCGATACATGATGCGTATCTGGCCATCCGGGCGTACCACCGGGCCGCTGCCTTCCTCGATCACGCGGTACTGGACGCCATTGGCGAGCGCCTTCACGCCGGCCTTTGCACGATTTTTCGCGAGAAACCAGTCGCTCGCAGCCTTGTTGTCAGCCGATGCCTTATCGAAATCGGCCTTCGCTTTTGCGAGCAACCGCTGCTGCATCTCCTGCAACAACCGCGTCATTTGCTGCGCCGGCAGCGCCGGATTCTTGTTCGCGATGCCATCGAGGATCGCGCGATTCAAGGTGACCGGGTCGATATCGATCTTGCGCTCGACCAGACTGTGGCCTAGTTCGTAGCCCACCGCATAACTGAGCTTGCCCTTGTCGGAGGTGACATCCTGCGCGATCGCCGTGCTTGCGCTCATGAGCGCAGCTGCGAGGGCCAATAAACGCAATGACATCGAGACTTCTCCAATCAATTAGGCGATGGTTTTGCACTGCGGAATCGCAGATGCGCTGGCAGCGAGCTAGGATAGCCGTCGAAGCTGCGAACCGCTACCGACGAACCGCTGCTGGGCTTGACCGCCGGTCGCGGCCAGAGTTCCCGCAGCGCGACCCAATCATCCCGGATAGAACAGGAGTCCACCCATGCCCACCCACGCTGACGCGCACTCCCATCTGCTGATCGAAGACCGCAACGGCGTCCGCGTCGTCACCATCAATCGGCCGGACAAGCTCAATGCGCTCAACCGCGCCGTCCTCGATGAGCTGCATGCCGCGTTCGCGCACATCGCAGCCGATTCGAGTGTGCGTGCGGTGGTGCTGCGCGGTGCGGGCGGCAAGGCGTTCGTGGCCGGTGCGGACATTGCCGAACTTGCGGCACTGAACCCGGTCCAGGCGCGCGATTTTTCGCGGCTTGGACAGCAGATGATGCTGAGCATCGAACGACTCGGCAAACCGGTGATTGCAATGATCGGCGGCTATGCGCTCGGCGGCGGCATGGAATTGGCCATGTGCTGCCATCTGCGGATCGCGGCCGACACTGCAAAATTCGGCCAGCCGGAGATCAATCTCGGCGTGCTGCCGGGCTTCGGCGGAACCCAGCGCTTGCTGCGACTCGCTGGTCGCGGCGCGGCGTTGGAACTGTGCCTCGTCGGCAAGCCGATCGATGCGCAGCGCGCGTATGAACTCGGCATCGTCAATCGGGTTGTACCGCTCGATCAACTCGAAGACGCCGTCTTCGCGCTTGCAGCGCAATTCGCGACTGCCGCACCGCAGGCATTGCGCGGCATTCTTGATGCGGTGCTGATCGGCGGCGAATGCGGGATCGAGGCGGGACTCGATTACGAGACTCAAGCGTTCGCCGTCTGCACATCGACCAACGACATGCGCGAAGGCACGGCCGCGTTCCTCGAACGACGCAAGCCGGTGTTCCACGGCGATTGATCGATGGATGCCGAAGCGCCAGAGTCCACGATCGAACTGCCGTGCATCCGCTGCGGCGATTGCGCGACGGTGTGTCCGGTGCAGTTGCATCCGCAACGGCTGCTGGTGCAGCTGCGCGATGGGCATTTGCGCGCGGCTGAAGACGAGGGCGCGTTGCGCTGCACCGAATGCGGGCGCTGCGACACGGTGTGTCCGAGTCGGATTCCGCTGCTGCAGCGCTATCGCGAGATGAAACACGCAATTCGCGAGGCGACGGAGCGCCGCGACGTGGCAATGGCAGCGCGCGAACGTTACCGTGCGCGTCAACTGCGGCTGAGTCGCGATGAGGAACAGCGCGCCGAACGCCACGCCGAACGCAGCACGAGCCTGACCAGCAGCGATGCGGTCGCAGCCGCCATCGCCCGTGCGCAAGCGCGGCGCGCGGCGCTTCGCAACGATCCCGAAGAATGAGCGATCCACCTGCGATGGTCGCCAGCTCATGAATCCCGCCGAACGCCACGACTTGTTCGCACGCCTGCGCGAGCTCGATCCGCACCCGCGCAGCGAACTCGACTACGCCTCAGCGTTCGAGTTGCTGGTCGCGGTGGTGCTGTCGGCTCAGGCGACCGATGTCGGCGTCAATCGCGCGACGAAGCGGCTGTTTCCGGTCGCGCATACGCCGCAGGCGATCCTGGATCTTGGCGAGGACGGGCTCAAGCACTACATCGCGACGATCGGCCTGTTCAACAGCAAGGCAAGGCACATCATCGCGACCTGCCGGATGCTGCTCGAACTGCACGACGGCGAGGTTCCCGACGATCGCGCTGCGCTTGAAGCCCTGCCCGGCGTCGGCCGCAAGACTGCCAACGTAATCCTCAACATCGCCTTCGGTCATCCGACCATCGCGGTCGATACGCACATCTTCCGCGTCGCCAACCGCACCGGCCTCGCGCCGGGCACGACCGTGGAAGCGGTCGAACACAAGCTGCTCAAGCGCGTACCAGCTGAATTCCGCATGCACGCGCACCACTGGTTGATCCTGCACGGACGTTACGTGTGCAAGGCGCGCAAGCCCGATTGCCCGCAGTGCGTGCTCCGCGATCTGTGCCGCTTCAAGGACAAGACGCTCTGCAACAAGACCGTCACGTGATTGCAATCGCCGTTGCAACTGTCACACGAACGTAATCCTAACGACTTAACCTGCGCCCACTCTCTCCAACACCAAGGCGCACCCACATGAAACTCCTGCCCAGCCTGCTGGCCGTCGCGGTTGTCGCGGCGCTGTCCGCCCCTGCCCATGCCGAGATCGCGATCGACCAGTTCGATTTCTTCGGTGGCAGCGAAGTCACCCTGGAAGGCCTGATCCAGGCCGATTACGACAGTTTCCACAGCGATGTGAAGGACCTCAACGGTTCCGTCGCTGACGGCCTCAAGAGCGACTCCGGCATACGCCGCGCCGAACTCGTGCTCAAGGGCAAAGGCGTGCGGTACGACTGGGTTCTGGGTTACGACGCCAGGGCGGCGAAATTCCTCGATACCAACGTCAAATGGAAGTTCAGCGCGAACACGGGCCTGACCGTCGGCCAGTTCAAGCAGCCGAACTCGCTGGAAGAACTATCCAGCACCAAGAATAATGATTTCATCGCCAAGGCGATGGGAACCAACACGTTCGCGGTTGCCCGTCGCACCGGCATTGGCTTCAACACGGGCGGCGACAACTGGACGGCCACGGCCAGCGTCTTCGGCCGCGAACTGACCCGCAACCTGGGCGAAGGCAATGGCTATGGGGGCCGCCTGACCTGGGCCCCGATCATGGACTCCGGAAACACCCTTCACCTCGGACTGTCAGGTGTCGACTATCAGGCAAAGGACGCAACGGCTCGCGGAAACTTCCGCTGGCGTTCACGCCCCGATGCGGATCTCTCGGGCGCGCGCTTGATCGATACAGGCGCGCTCACCGATGGCGACCGCATCCGCACGTTGGGCCTTGAGGCCATGTGGCTGCATGGTCCGTTCAAGATCCAGAGCGAGTACATGAACAGCAGCACCTCGCGTACGCTGCATCCGGATTTCACCGCCGATGCCTGGTATGTGCAGGGCGTGTGGAACATCACAGGCGAGAAATTCGGCTACAAGGCCGGTGTGCCGACCACGCCGCTGCCGAACCAGCCTGCAACCGGCATGTGGCAAGTGGGCCTGCGCTACGACGCGCTCGATCTCAACGACGGCACCCTCATCGGTGCTCCTCCGGTCGTCAATGGCGTGCTCGGTGGCAAGGAGCACAACATCACCGTCGGCGTGAACTGGTACTGGCATTCGAATTTCAAGTTCATGCTGAACTACGTGAACGTCAACAGCGACAAGTACAACACCGTCACCCACACGACGCCCAGCGACAACCCGAACATCGTCGAAGCGCGCGCGCAGTTTTACTTCTAAACCAGCATCCCTTCAGAGCGGCAGCGGTGCGCCCACGGATGGGCGCATCTTTCGCCATGGTCGCTTCTGCACATCGATCGTATGCTCGCGACGACTGAAGGTAATGCGAGCCATATCAATCTGACGCGCTGAATGCCAAGACCGTTCGTCAGAGCCCGATCGTGCTGTCACATTCCTGTCATCGCACTGTCGTCTCATAGCGGCAACGGTCGAGGGCAGCGCCCACGGTCGCGCATCCCACCACGCATCCCCCAATCTCCCAGGAGTTCGACGTGTCCATCTCGATCAAGTCTCTCATCGTCGCCGTGGGCATGACCGCCCTGGTCGGTGCCAATGCGAACGCTGCCAGTAATGGCTTCACCGGCGCGGGTTCCTCGTTCTTCCTTCCGATCATGTCCAAGTGGTCGTCCGACTACAACAAGGCCACCGGCAACAAGGCCAATTATCAGTCGATCGGCTCTGGCGGCGGTATCGCGCAGATCAAGTCCGGCACAGTGGACTTTGGCGCTTCCGATGCACCGCTCAAGCCCGAAGACCTCAAGCAGTACAACCTCGCGCAGTTCCCCGCAGTGATCGGCGGCGTCGTACCTGTCGTGAACCTCAAGGGCATTGCACCCGGAAAGATCCGCTTCACCGGCCCACTGCTTGCCGACATGTTCATGGGCAAGGTGACGACCTGGAATGACCCGGAAGTCGCTGCCGCCAATCCCGGCCTCGCGCTGCCGGCCGGCAAGATCACGATCGTGCATCGCGCCGACGGTTCGGGCACGACCTTCAACTTCGTCAACTATCTCGCCAAGGTCAGCCCGGCGTGGAAGAGCGGCGTCGGTGAAGGCACGACGGTGAAATGGCCAGTCGGCATCGGCGGCAAGGGCAATGAGGGAGTTGCCGCCTACGTGAAGCAGATCAACGGTGGTCTCGGCTACGTCGAGCTGTCGTATGCGCTGCAGAACAAGCTCACCTACGCGGGCATGCAGAACGCCGCAGGCACCTGGGTGCAGCCGAACGCCGAGAGTTTCGGCGCCGCCGCGGCCAGCGCCGACTGGACGCATGCGCAGGATTTCTACCTGGTGATGACCAACGCACCCGGCACCGATTCCTGGCCGATCACTGCAACCGTCTTCATGATCATGCAGAAAGCGCCGAAGAATCCGGCCAACTCGAAGGCGGCACTGGACTTCTTCCGCTGGGCTTACACCAACGGCGACGCGCAGGCCAAGGCACTGGATTACGTTCCACTGCCCGACGCGCTGGTCAAACAGGTCGAAGCCCACTGGGCCGCGAACCTGAAGTTCTGATCGCAGCATGCTGATCGCCCCATAATGGTGATCGCCCCACCATGCGCGCGCGTACCCAAGGGTGCGCGCGCGTTTTCTTGCTTGAACACAGCCCGTTCAAAGGCGTTGCCATGTCGAGCCCGATGACTCTGCCGAACACCGCGCCGAGCGGCATTGCATCGGACAGGCAATCGTCCGTCGATGCGCGCAACGACCGGCTGTTCCACTGGCTGGTCGCCGGCTGCGGCGTGCTGGTGTTGGCGTTGCTGCTCGGCGCGGCGCTGTCGATGGCCTGGGGTGGACGCCAAGCGTTCGCCACCTTCGGTTTCCATTTCTTTACATCGACAGACTGGGACATCAATGCCGGCCAGTTCGGCGCGTTGGTGCCGATCCTCGGCACCTTGGTAACCGCACTGATCGCAATCCTCATCGCAGTGCCGATCAGTTTTGGCATCGCGCTGTTCCTCACCGATGTCGCGCCGCAATGGATGCGCGGGCCGGTCGGCACCGCGATCGAACTGCTCGCTGGCATCCCGTCGATCATTTACGGCATGTGGGGCTTCTTCATCTTCGTGCCGATCATGAGCAACTACATCCAGCCGTGGCTGATCAACCACCTCGGCGATGGCACCGACGACGCGGGCAAACCGACCGGCCTCGGGTTGTCGGTGTTTTCGGGCGCGCCCATCGGGGTCGGCATCCTCACTGCGGGCATCGTGCTCGCGGTGATGATCATCCCGTTCATCTCCTCGGTGATGCGCGAAGTCTTCCTGACCGTGCCATCGCGGCTGAAGGAATCGGCATACGCGCTCGGTTCGACGCGCTGGGAAGTGCTGTGGGACATCGTGCTGCCGTACACGCGCACGGCGGTGATCGGCGGCATCTTCCTCGGCCTCGGCCGCGCGCTTGGCGAGACCATGGCGGTGACCTTCGTGATCGGCAATTCGCACGACTTCAGCACCTCGCTGATCATGCCCGGTACGTCGATCGCGGCGACCATCGCGAACGAATTCAACGAGGCCGGCAGCGACCTGCACCGCTCGGCGCTGATCGCGCTTGCGTTCGTGTTGTTCCTGGTGACCTTCGTGGTGCTTGCCATTGCAAAACTCATGTTGCGGCAGCTTGCGAAGCGAGAGGGCAAGTGATGGCAAGCGCACCTACGGCTGCATCAAGCCTGATCGCCGAAAGGCTGTATCGCCGAAGGCGCTTCACCAACGTGCTGGCACTGATCCTGTCCGGCGTTGCGACACTGGTCGGCTTGTTCTTCCTCGCATGGATCCTGTGGACCACGGTCAGCAAGGGCATCAGTGCGCTGAACCTCGACCTGTTCACCCAAATGACGCCGCCGCCCGGAGAGAAAGGCGGGCTGCTCAACGCGATCATCGGCACCGTCATGCTGAGCTTCATGGGCATTGCCATCGCAACGCCGATCGGTGTCGCAGCGGGAACCTATCTCGCCGAATACGCGAAACTGCGCCCGGTCGGCGAGGCGATCCGCTTCGTCAACGACATCCTGCTGTCGGCGCCGTCGATCGTACTCGGCATGTTCGTCTATACGCTGATCGTGTTGCCGACCGGCAAGTATTCGGCGCTCGCTGGCGGCATCGCGCTCGCATTGATCGCGCTTCCGGTGATCGTGCGCACCACCGACGAAATGCTGCGGCTGGTCCCCGGGGCGATGCGCGAAGCCGCGCTGTCGCTAGGCGTTCCGCAGTGGAAGGTCACGATGCAGGTGCTGTACCGCTCGGCGTTGCCGGGCATCCTCACAGGCGTGCTGCTCGCGCTCGCGCGCATCACCGGCGAGACCGCGCCGCTGCTGTTCACCGCATTCGGCAACCTGTTCTGGAGCGTCGACCCGACCAAGCCGATCGCTTCACTGCCCGTCGTCGTCTATCAGTTCGCGCAGGCGCCCGATGACGGCTGGAACGCGCTCGCATGGGCCGGCGCGTTGCTGATCACGCTGTTCGTGCTGCTGCTCTCGATCGTCGCCCGCACTGTCCTTCTTCGCAACAAGGTGAGTCATGAATGACGCCCGCCTCGCGGTCGCCCCGACCGTCACGATGTCTGCCGCTCCTGCGCCAGCGCAAGCCGCGACGGCGAAGATGTCCGCGCGCAATCTCGGATTCGCCTACAACGGCTTCGATGCGTTGCGCAACATCAACCTCGACATCGCCGAGCGTCGCGTCACCGCATTGATCGGCCCGTCGGGTTGCGGCAAGTCCACCTTGCTGCGCATCTTCAACCGCATCTATTCAATCTACCCGAAACAGGAAGCGCGCGGCGAGCTCTTGCTCGACGGCGAGAACATCCTGGATGCGCGCTATTCGCTGAACCGGCTGCGCAGCAAGGTCGGCATGGTGTTCCAGAAGCCGGTGCCGTTCCCGATGTCGATCCACGACAACATCGCCTACGGCATCCGTCATTACGAAAAACTGTCGCGTGCCGACATGCAGGTGCGCGTCGAACAGGCGCTGCGGCAGGCGGCGCTGTGGGACGAGGTCAAGGACAAGCTCAAGCAGAATGCTCTGGGCCTCTCGGGCGGCCAGCAGCAACGCCTGTGCATCGCGCGCGCGGTCGCATTGAAACCTGAAGTGATCCTGCTCGACGAACCGACTTCCGCACTCGACCCGATTGCGACCGGAAAGATCGAACAGCTCGTGAGCGAACTAAAGAACGACTTCACGATCGCCATCGTCACCCACAATATGCAGCAGGCCGCACGCGTCTCCGACTACACCGCCTTCATGTACCTCGGCGAATTGATCGAATTCGGCGAGACGCAGACGGTGTTCACGAAACCGGTCAAGAAGCAGACCGAGGATTACATCACCGGTCGGTTTGGCTAAATGCTTGAAGCCCCTCTTCCATTCGGATAGGGGTTGCAGAAGAGCGATGATGTCGAAGCACCTCGCTCCGTCCGCCCTCTGACCTCCGACACCCTCTCCCGCGGGGAGACGGGAACAACAAGACCAATCGAGAATCGAATGAACGCCACCCCCAGCGAACACATCGTCAAGAGCTTCGACACCGAGCTTGCACGCCTGACCGGCGAGATCGTGCGGATGGGCGAGATCGCCGTCATGCAGATCGAAGCGGCGATGGACGTCCTCGATCGCCGCGACAGCCGTGCGGCCGAACGCGTGATCCAGAACGACGACGCGATCGACGATCTGGAAGACATGGTCGGCCAGGATGTCGTCAAGCTGCTCGTGATGCGCCAGCCGATGGCGCGCGACCTGCGCGAAGTGCTGGCGGCGTTGCGCATCGCATCGGACATCGAGCGTGTCGGCGACTACGCAGCGAACCTCGCGAAACGCTCGATGGTATTGAATCTCGCGCCGCCGGTGGCGCATGCACGCGGCTTGCCAGCGCTTGCGGAGCTCGCTGCCGAGATCATGCGCGAAGTCATCGAGGCCTACCGCGATCGCGACGCCGAACGTGCGGTCATCGCGCGCGCCCGAGATGCCGAACTCGACACCCTTTACACCGGCATGTTCCGCGAGCTGCTGACCTACATGATGGAAGACCCACGCCAGATCACCTCGTGCACGCACCTGTTGTTCATGGCCAAGAACATCGAGCGCATCGGCGACCACGCGACCAACATCGCCGAGAACATCTGGTACCTCGTGCATGGCGATGCAGCGATGCCAGCCCGCGAAAAGCGCGATTTCACCACGCTGGGTTGATCGCCGGCACGCCTGGTTCGCGTCGCGCGCGAGCCCGGCGCGGATGCTCTGGTATCCTGCGCGAATGGATGAAATCACACCGATTTTGCGCATGGCGCAACGCTTCCGCGGGTTCCTGCCGGTTGCGGTGGACGTCGAAACCGGCGGTTTCGACTGCAATCGCAATGCACTGCTGGAGATCGCGGTACAGCCCATCGTGATGGACGGCGAAGGCTGGCTCTGGCCCGGCGAGATGACCAGCACGCATGTCATCCCGTTTCCTGGTTCGGTGATCGATCCGAAGTCGCTGGAGATCACCGGCATCGACGTGGACCATCCGTTCCGCGCCGCGCGCGACGAAAAAGCCGCGCTCGACCACGTGTTCGCCCCGGTTCGCGCAGCGGCACGCGATGCCGGCTGTCAGCGCGCGATCCTGCTGGGCCACAACGCATTCTTCGACCTCGGTTTCGTCAACGCCGCGGTCGCACGCGTGGCGCACAAGCGCAATCCGTTCCACCCGTTCAGCACGTTCGATACGGTGACGCTTGCCGGCATGGCGTACGGACAAACCGTGCTCAGCCGCGCGGTGCAGGCCGCCGGGCTCGCATGGAACAACGACGAAGCGCACTCAGCGGTCTACGACACCGAGCGCACCGCCCTGCTGTTCTGCACTATCCTCAATCGCTGGCACGCGGCGCAAACCGGGCGCAGCATTCCGGACGCATGCCCTACCGATATCGAGAGCACCGCCCAGGCCTGACTGCGGTGCGCAGTGGAACCCAGACAAAGATCATCCACGCAAACCAACGCAACGGAGTCCACCATGATCCACGACAGCATCCTCGGTACCGTCGGCAACACGCCCATCGTGCGCATCAACAAGCTCGCGCCCGCGCATGTGCGCATGTACGTGAAGCTCGAAGCGTTCAACCCGATGGCGTCGGTCAAGGACAGGCTTGCGCTCGGCATCATCCTCGACGCCGAGGCGCGCGGCGCGCTCAAGCCCGGGCAGATGGTGGTCGAGGCGACATCGGGCAATACCGGCGTCGCGCTGGCGATGGTCTGCGCAGTGCGCGGCTATCCGTTCGTCGCGTTCATGGCCGAAACCTTCTCGATCGAACGCCGCAAATTGATGCGTGCGCTGGGCGCGAAAGTGATCCTCACGCCGGCCGCCGCACGCGGCAGCGGCATGGTCAAGATGGCCGAGGAGTTTGCGAAAAAACACGGCGCGTTCCTCACCCAGCAATTCGACAACCCCGCGAATCCTGCATACCACCGCAGCACGACTGGCCCGGAAATCCTGCAGGATTTCGCCGGGCAACGGCTCGACTGGTTCGTGACCGGCTATGGCACCGGCGGAACGCTCACCGGCGCCGGCGAAATGCTCAAGCTCGCGCGACCGGACGTCAAGGTCTGCGTGTGCGAACCGGCGGTCGCGGCGTTGCTGGCCGGCAAGGAATGGTCGCCGCACAAGATCCAGGGCTGGACGCCGGACTTCATCGGATCGGTGCTCAATCGCGAGATCTACGACCGCAACGTTCCGATCGACGACATCGTCGCGCGCGACACTGCGCGTGCACTCGCACAGCAGGAAGGCATCTTCTGCGGCATCTCGTCCGGCGCGACGTTCGCCGCTGCACTGGAAGTCGCGAAGGACGCCGAGGAAGGCAGCGTGATCCTTGCGATGATCCCCGATACCGGCGAACGCTATCTGTCGACGATCCTGTTCGAAGGGATCAACGAAGGTTCGGATGACGAGTGGCTGGCGAGCCTGACGTGAGCCATAGGGTCTATGGGGCTGACCAACTGATACCGGCAATGACGGCCTGCAAGGCGACGCTTCCATGAAGCGGCTGTGCGTTGTTTCCACCTTCGAGGAAGCGGATCGCATCGCACGTCTGCTTGAAGGCAAGGGAATTCCGATCGATTGGCGGGGAGGATCAGCCACACGGAACATTCGAACACCCTACTCTGCGCCTAGTACGTCTGTCTCGACTCGCAGTTCAAGGACGCTCTGGCGATTCTTCGCGATCCGTCGCATGTCCCAGCGCAACCTGTCGACGCGGCGCAGTACCGCCTGGATATCGAGGCGGACGGCATGAAGTCCGTCCTCAATTACCTGCTCGTCCCGTGCCTCGTCATCGTCGCGATCTTTGTGCTCCTGATCATGGCGATCTATTTCACTCACTCGTCAGAGCATCACGCTCCACCCGATTCCACGATGCGCGCAGCAAGCAGCATGGGTTGAGCGACAAGTGCTCGCGATGTACGTCAAATACGCTTCACGCCGGAATCGTCGTCCTCCGACAATTCAAGCTCCATGTACACATCCGCGGTCGCATACGGCTGGCTCGCTGGCAACGGTTTGTGCACGAATCCCATGCTCTCGTACAGGCGCAGCGCGTTCGTCAGTTTGGTGCTGGACACGAGCGCGACGGTGGTTGCATGCAGCTGCCTTGCGCGGTCGATGGCATATTGGGTGAGGCGTCGGCTGAGACCCGCGCCGCGCACGTCCTTGTCGACGGACAGCTTCGCTATCTCGAACATCCACAGGGACATCCGCACGAGCGCGCAGGTACCCACGACGCGCCCCGCTTTCATGGCGACGAAGATCTCGCCGCCGGTATCGATGATCGCCTGTCGCGGCGCGTAGAGCTGCTTGCCGTCCGCCTCTTCGTACAGCCCGAAACGGTCGAGCCACTCTCTGTTCAGGCGCGCGAAGTCGTCGGCAAACCTGTCCTCATACGACACGATGCTGATGCCTTGATCGTCCGCCATGTGCCTTCCTCGGGGTTCGGTACGGGATGAGTTGATGGCAGTGAAGCAGCGATGTCGCAGGCGCGCAGATCGATGCGTCGTCTGATGTCGACGCCATCGAAAGTCAGGCCATCGTTTTGAACCCGACGTGTGTCTCTCGCCCGCCTGCGATGTGCCGTGAGAGCGTCATGGCGGGCATCTTGGTGCCAGAGATGCGTGCTTGAGCACATCGGGAGTTCGGCCTGGCAACCGGAGCCGACTGCAAGTCCTACCCACGCTTTGCATCGGGATGGTGCTGCGCCCGCATCCGCTGCTTCCGTTTCGCCGACTGCCAGATCCCGAATGCGCTAACCAGCGCCCAGACTGTCTCCATCAGGAACACCGACAGGTTGAACTTGCCGTACAGCGACACCAGCAGGCCGATGGCGCCGAGCATGTTCATGAGCTGGAAGATGATGCGTTGGCCGTGCAGCTTGCCTACCTGCAAGAGGAAATAGGCAAGCAACACCGACATCGTTCCGGCGAGGCCGACCCAGTCCCACCAGTGCAGTTGCAGGTTCATTTCGTAACAACGGATCGCTGGCGCACCGCTTCGAACAACGCGACGCCCGTCGCGACCGAAACGTTGAGGCTTTCGATACCGCCGCTCGCATCCGCGCCGGGCATCGGAATCTGCACGAGCGCGTCGCAATTCTCGCGCGTGAGCCTGCGCATGCCGTCAGCCTCGCCACCCAGTACGAGCGCGACCGGGCCGCGCAGGTCGACCACGTACAGCGAGCCGCCGGTCTCGCCCGCAAGGCCATAGACCCATACGCCGGCATCGCGGATCGCGCGCAGCGCACGCGCGAGGTTGGTCACCCGCACGACCGGCACGCGATCGGCTGCCCCCGATGAGGTCTTGCGCACGGTCGCATTGACCGGAGCCGACTTGTCCTTCGGGATGATCACCGCCGTTACGCCCGCCGCCGCCGCGCTGCGCAGACACGCGCCGAGGTTGTGCGGGTCCTGCACGCCATCGAGCACGAGCAGCAACGCGTTCTGTCCCGCAGCCTCGATCAAGGCAGGCAGATCGGCATCGTCATGGCTCTTCGCGCCGACATAGCGTGCGATTGTGCCCTGGTGGCGCAAACCGCCGGCGATACCATCGAGCGCCTGCAGCGCGACGCGACGCGCCGAAATTCCGAGTTGCTGCGCGCGCTGTTCGATCTCGACCAGGCGCGGATTGCGGCCGCCGGCTTCGATCAGCACTTCCAGTACGTGGTCCGGGTCGTGCTCGAGCGCCGCAGCGACCGCATTGATTCCTGCGATCCACTGGCCCGCACTCATCGGCGCACCTTGCGATCGCGACCAGCATTGGATTTGCCCATGTTCGATCCCTTGTCAGCGTATGGTTTTTTTGCACCGGCGCCGGGCTTCGTATCGCCACCACGCACGTCGTTCGCGGCGGTCGAAGCGAGCCGGAAATCGATGCGCCGATCCTCGACACTCGCGCGCAGCACCAGCACGCGCACCGGATCGCCGAGCCGATACACTGCGCCGCGCCGTTCGCCGCTGAGCGTCTTGCGCACCGGATCGAAGTGGTAATAATCGTTCGGCAACTGGGTGACGTGGATCAGCCCGTTGACCTTCGAATCGCTGAGTTCGACGAACAGCCCAAACGAGGTCACCCCGCTGATCACGCCATCGAACGAGCTGCCGACGTGCTGCTCCATCCAGGCCGCGCGGTAACGTTCATCCACTTCGCGCGAGGCTTCGTCGGCGCGACGCGATTTCTCCGAACTCTCCAGCGACAAATGCGCCATCGCGTGCGGCGTGTAGCGGAACGTATCTGCGGTGCCGCCCGCGAGCGCGTGCTTGATCGCCCGGTGCACCAGCAGATCCGGATAGCGGCGGATCGGCGAGGTGAAATGCGCGTACGCTGCGAGCGCCAGGCCGAAATGGCCGTGGTTCTCGATTGCGTACACCGCTAGGCTTTGCGAACGCAGCATCACCGATTCGAGCAGCGCGGCATCGGGGCGCGCGCGGATCTTCTTCAGCAACGCAGTGAAATCGCGCGGCTCCACCTTCGCCCACGGCGGCATGCTCAGGCCGAATTCCATCAGGAACTCGAGCAGCTCGGCGTACTTGTTCTCCGGTGGACGCTCATGCACGCGATACGGCGCTGGGATCCTGTGTGCGTGCAGGAACTGCGCGGCCTGCACGTTCGCGGCGATCATGCATTCTTCGATCAGCTTGTGCGCATCGTTGCGCACCAGCATGCCGGCCTGCACAACTTCGCCGGCCGGGCCAAGCACGAAGCGCGTTTCGCCGGACTCGAACTCGATCGCGCCGCGCCGCGTGCGCGCCTTGTCGAGGATTTTGTAAAGATCGTGCAGGCGCTGCACCTGCGGCAGCAATGCGCCGACCTTCGCACGCGCGCCCGCTGCGAAATCGTCGGGAATCCCATCGCCGATCGCATTCCACACTTCGGTATAGGTCAGCCGCGCGTGCGAGCGCATCACCGCTTCGTAAAACTTCGATTGCGTGACCTCGCCTTCGCGATTTACTTGCATGTCGCAAACGAAGCACAGGCGATCCACATCGGGTTTCAGCGAGCAGATGCCGTTCGACAGGGTCTCGGGCAGCATCGGCACGACGAAGCCGGGGAAATACACCGAGGTGGCACGCAACTGCGCTTCGTCATCGAGCGGCGTGCCAGGCTTCACGTAGGAGGAGACATCGGCGATCGCAACGACCAGGCGGAATCCGTCGCGCGTTGGCTCGCAATACACCGCGTCATCAAAATCCTTCGCATCCTCGCCGTCGATCGTGACCAGCGGCAATGCGCGCAGGTCGGTGCGCTGCGCTGCAGCCTGCGCATCGACCGTCAATGGAACCGCAGCAGCCTCGGCAAGCACTTCCTGCGAAAACTCGTACGGCAACGCGTGTCCGTGGATCGCGGCCTGGACCGCGAGCGATGCCGTGAGCTTGTCGCCGAGCACGATCAGCACGCGTCCGAACGGCTGGCGGCGATAGTCGTGTTTCGTCGCTCCTTCTGCATGTGGTACGAGCTCGCAGACGACGAGTTGCCCCTCGCGCGCACCGTTGCTCGCGCTTGGCGGAATCAGGATGTCCTGCAGTACGCGCTTGTCGTCGGGCACCACGTAGCCGATGCCGTCGCGCTGCGCATAACGGCCGGTTACGCGGCTGACGCGGCGTTCCAGCACCTCGACGATCGCACCCTCGCGGCGCCCACGGAAATCCATGCCGGTGACGCTCGCGAGAACGCGGTCGCCATGCATCGCCTTGCGCAATTCGTTCGGCGGCAGGAACAGGTCGTCGCCGCCGCCCTCGGGGCGCAGGAAGCCGAATCCTTCCGGATTCGCGATCACCGTGCCCGGCACCAGGTCGAGCTTCTTCGCGACCGCGTATGCGCCACGCCGGTTCGCGAGCAATTGACCATCGCGCAGCATCGCCGCGAGACGCTTGCCAAGCGCATCGAAGCGGTCCGGCGCGACCAGATCCAGCTCGCGCGCGATCTGTTCCGCGTTAAGCGGTCCGTCGCTGTCGCTGAGGAAGGCGAGGATCGCCTCGCGACTCGCGATGGGACGTTCGTAGCGGCTCGCCTCGCGTCCGGCGTGCGGATCGGCGCCACGCGGCGTCGGCTTCGGCGCTGGCGGAGCGTCCTGGCGTCGCGACGCGCGCGCTGGCGGGGCGTCCGTGAACTCCGGCATCCACGGTGGAAGTTTCGTCGCCTTGCCGCCCGGCTTCCCTTTGCCCTTGCCGTTATTGCCTTGCTTGGTGCTGCCCGGACTGCTGGCAGACTTGCGCGCGCCCTTCCCGGACGCAGATTTCGGTGGTTTGGTCATGCACGAATGGTACACCGCAGGGCAAGCACGGTCGCCGCAAAATTGACAAGCCGCTGCCGCATCATTACCTTATGCGACTCGTTCGCGCGATGCGGACGACACCTGCCCAGGTGGCGGAATTGGTAGACGCACTAGCTTCAGGTGCTAGCGGGGGCAACTTCGTGGAGGTTCGAGTCCTCTTCTGGGCACCACAACACAGTTTCAAGCCGTCCAACACCGTCCTGAAAGCTTCCTGAGACCCGCCTACATGGCGGGTTTCTTGTTTCAGGGCGTCCGATAGCGTCCCATTGAATCCAGCGCGTTTTAGGGATACGGTTGGGGAGACGGAAGGACGTAGGGAGATTTGGGCCTAGTTCCGACCGAATCGCCGGGACTGGTGCCATGCCTAGAAAAGCCACGCCGCTGACCGACCTGCGTTTGCGCAAGGCCAAGCCTGCCGACTTCCCGCTATGGGATGGCGGCGGCCTGCACCTGATCGCCGCCCCATCCGGCGCGCTGTTGTGGCGCTGGAAATACAACCGCCCCGATGGCCGCGAGAACCGCATCGCGTTCGGCAGCTATCCCGAAGTCTCCCTATCCGAAGCCCGCCAGCGCCGCGAGGATGCCCGCGCGCTGCTGCGCGACGGCAAAGACCCCGGAGCCGAGCGCGTCGCAGTCAAGGAGTCTGCGCGCCGCCTGAGCGATGCCGCATTCCCGACCGTCGCCGCTGCGTGGCTCGCGTTCAAGCGCAAGGAGTGGGCCGCCGAAACGTATCGCAAGGCGTCCTACGTCACCGACACCTATCTGGTGCCGAACCTCAGGCGTCGCCCCATCACCACGCTGACCACTAAGCAGGCCGCCGACGTGCTGGCGACCATTGCCGAGACTGCGCCCACGCTGGCAGGCAAGGCGCGGCAATATCTGGGCGGCATCGTGCAATACGCGATCCGCCACGGGCTGCGCGAGGATGGCCGCTTGCTGTCCCTGCGTGGCGCGGTGCCCAAGCATGCAACCGGACATATCCCCGCTGCGACCGATCCGACGACCGTCGCGCGGCTGGTGAAAGCCATCGAAGCCTATCCGACCCCCGTCACGCGCGCGGCACTCAAGCTGGCGATGCTGACCGCCATGCGGCCGGGCATCGTTGCATCCGCGCGCTGGGATGAAGTGGACTTGACCGCAGCCGAGTGGGCCGTCGCTGGCGAGCGCATGAAGACCGGCCACGCACACATCGTATCCCTACCCCTACAGGCTGTGGCCTTACTGCGCGAAATGCAGGCGTACACCGCTGGCCGTGAATACGTGTTTCCGCCGCTCGCCCGGCAATCGACGCCGCATCTGCACCGTGACGCACTGAGCAACGCACTGCGCCGCATGGGGTTCCAAGGACTCCACGCCACGCACGGATTCAGGGCGATGCTGCGCACGGTTGCGCGCGAACGGCTGGGCGTGGACATGGACGTGCTGGAAGCACAGCTCGCACACGCCAAGAAAGGCGACGTGCAGAAAGCCTACGACCGCACACAGTTCCTCGACCAACGTCGCATAGTCATGCAGGCATGGGCCGACTATCTGGACGCGTTTAACACCGCTAGCAACGTGACGCCGATCCGCAAGATCAATGGTCTATGAAACGAAGTCGCGCAAATTCGACTAGACCGGCCAAACCGGCGTATTTGAAAGCTACGGTTGAGTGAAATATTCGATAGCGTTCAGCAAGCGTTTATTCACTCTGGACTGTACAGAGCACCACGCTACACCACAGCGCACCACAGCGCACCACATCATACGAAACGCGCTGCTTCCCAGCGTTTCACGACGTGCAAATAAATGTTGTATCCGCCGTTGACCCGGTTTCGCTGCGCAGGTAAGTTTAAAAAACATCCGATGCTGCTGTGTCGGGCAGGGTATGGCGATGGACTGTCTATCGCGCGATGAGTAGGCCATTTCAGCAGGCAATTTCAATCTCCAATATCCAGAAGATCGTGGCAGACTTCAGTTGATCCAATGATGTTGTGTTAGCCATATGGATACGTTGACGGCCTGATCGAAACCCATGGCAGACTGAAGTTGATTCAATGATGTTGCGTTACTAAGGGTGTGGTGACAGAAGCCGTGGGGCTACCCAGAAATGAGTAGCCCCCGCCGCTAGAACGGCGAGGGCTAGATGCCACCATTTTGTTAACACGCCGGGCATCCGAGCGCTTCGCAAAGCCAGAATACACAGTTCGTGTTATCTGGTGCAATCGGGTCAAGGCGTCCATTTAAGGATGCTTCAACAATGGTGAACACACCGACCCATCCGGCCCTGCCGGTTTCTTTGTGGACTGAGAAAGAACTAGCCGCCGTTGTGCGGCTCTCTCCAGCCAAGCTCCAAAAGCTGCGCCGTGAGGGTGACGGCCCGGCTTTCGTACGCATCGGCTCCGCAGTCCGTTATCCGGTCGCGGGTGTAAACGCTTGGCTGCATTCGCTGACTGCGAACTAAGGGGCCACAACATGACGACCAACGAAAGCCCGGCGAAGCTGGGACAGTCGAACTACGTCCGCCTGTTGAAGCTGCCAGATGTCAAAGCCCGCACAGGGCTGAGCCGCAGTGAAGTCTATCGACGTGTTGCACTCGGCACTTTCGCTGCGCCCGTGAAGCTCGGTGAGCATGCGAGCGCGTGGGTTGAATCCGAAGTGTCCGCATGGATCGCCGACCGCATCGCCGCACGGGATGCGCATCACCTGGACCTGCGCGCCGAGTTGTCGGACGCTGCAAAACGCGCGCGCGGGCGCGAGGGGGGCGAATGTGACCGCGCCTGACCTGACCGAAGCCGCGCGCTTCCTCGCACTGATCGCGCCCGGCGAGCGCGTGACGTTCCAGACGTTCGACGACACGGCGCGCAAGGATCGGAAGTTGTCGCGCATTCTGCATGGCACGCTGGCCGAGCACGCCGAAACGCTCGCAGGATTGAATGCGCGGGGCGCTGGCGTGTTCTTCATGGTGAACGCTGGCGATGGCAAACAACGCAATACCGACTGCGTGCAGCGCGTGCGTGCGCTGTTCCTGGACTTGGACGGCTCACCGCTGGAACCCGTACAGGCCGCATCCTTGCCGCCGCATAGCATTGTCGAATCCTCGCCCGACCGATGGCATGCCTACTGGCGCGTTTCCGATTGCCCGCTAGAACGCTTCAAGCCGATGCAACAGGCGATGGCCGCGCAGTTCGCTGGCGACGTGAAGGTGTGCGACTTGCCGCGCGTCATGCGCCTGCCGGGATTCGATCATCGCAAGGGCGTGCCGTTCCGCACACGACTGGTGACGGCCCGCGATGCACTGGCCTACACGCTGGCCGAGTTGATCGCGGCGTTCGGCCCGAACACGTCGAACACGCTGACCATGCCAACAAGTAACGTCAAGCCGATGCGCCGCACGCTGCCCGATGCGATACCGGAAGGCGAGCGCAACATCACGTTGCTGAGTCTTGCCGCCGGACTGGTGCGCAAGGGGCATGATCGGAAAGGCGTCACGGATCGCCTGCAACGGATCAATGCCGAACGCTGCAAGCCGCCGTTATGCGCTACGGAAGCGGACGCCATCGCCGCGCGTGCAATCGGCTACGGCTCCGACGGCTTCACGATCCTGCGGGACGATCTGCTGGACTCGGCGGAATGGAAGACGCTTGCGCCCCCAGTTCACGACATCATCGTGATGGCGTTCCGGCGCTTCGACGGTTTCAACAATGGCAACATCGCGTTGACGTTCGCCGACTTCGCAGGGCGTGATGGATTCGGAAACGACCGCACGTTCTACAAGCATCGTTATGCCGCCATCGCGTCGGGCATTCTGGTGCTTGTCTCGGAAGGTGGAATGACGCAAACAGGCCGCAAGCCCGACCTGTTCGCCATCGCGCCGCAGTGGCTCCCTGACACATCCGCTAACGGTAAAAATGACCGTTTGCGCATGCCGTCAAAAATACCGTCCTACATAGATAAACAGCTCTCAGGCGATTCAAGCTCAGGAAGGGCAAGCGGGCGCAAACCGAAAAAGGATATGGCCGCATGAAACGCACACCGCTGCCCGATGACGTGAAGCGCGCGCTGGCCGAAGCCGACCGCGCGCCGGGCTGGAACATGCGCAGCCGTGACGTGCGCCAGTTCGCGCTCGGCGACTGCATGCTGATCGTGGTGCCGTTCCGTCGCTGGGCGTATCGACGCATCGAACAGCAGGCCGCCGACTGGCATCGCGAACAAGGACAAACCGCGTGAGCGGCTATGGCTGGCATCCGCACCTTGAATCCGCGTTGTCTTTGAACCTGCGCGAGATGTTCGCGCGTGGCTGGCTGCTGCCGGGGCGTACCAACTCGGGCAGCTTGTCGTGGTCGCGTCAT
>JAYTOP010000002.1:0-40783 GCA_043747745.1 Pseudomonadota bacterium | reverse complement strand
CTTCGATGCTCATTCGTGCCTGTGCGCCAGAACGCGCCGCCATCTTTTGCCACTGCTGCCGATGCGAGCAATCATGGCTGAGTCTCGGGGCTAATCAGGTAAGTATTTCAAGATTTATATCGTTGATCGTTCAACTAAAAAAGAAATTGTACGACCGACGGTGCCATTGGACGCGTTGTGGATTTCGCCGAATTCAAAATTCATTCTTGGCATTTCTTTTTCATATCCAACGGCAGGTGTCGTGGTGTTCGATAGCCAAGGTAAGCTTGCAAAAAAGGACTTTAATGTCTGTCTCAGCGCGAACGATTGTTCCTACATAGCAGACTATGGCTTAGTATGGACAGACTTGCAGACCGTGAAGATTACATTCGAGTCCGTGGCGAAAGAAGACGATTGCTTATTGAAGATATCCAATGAAAATTCTGGTATGCATGCGTCTTTGGTTTACGATTTATGCGAAAGAGCGAATCTCGGGGTCAGAGAACATTAACGATTGAAACATCCGTTTGAACAATAAAGTCATCGTCGGAATATTGGGGCGAATATTGGGGCCAGAGTAAATTAACGATTGAAATGATCGTTTTGATGCGGAATTTCCGCCCTCTGGCGCAGGTCGCAGCATCCATCCAGTTCTTCTATTCAGCTCTTTTCCAATTCGCGCACTCATTTGTTTTGTACCCAGACCGACGCGCGCGGCATCGTCACGTCGAGCAGCTACGACAAGCTGGGCCGCCCACTGACCCGCAACGCCACGATCGACACCACCGGCGACGGCGTGGCCGATGCGATCGCCGACAGCTGGACCTACGATGTCCATGGATGGACAAGTGTCGCGGGCGCAGGACGCGCAGGAGCGACCGACCACTCAACGGTGTCGGCAAGCCCGCAGCTGAAACAACAGGGGACAGACCACGGTTTTCGAGGACTAATCCGGCACTAAACCGTGGTCTGAATACTCATGTCGCCGCACCCGCTACTGGACCGATGCGACCGGCAACACGCTGGCGCTGGTGGATGCGAATAATCGGGGACAGACCACGATTTATTGGCTTATCTTGACGGTCTTCCGAGGCCTGTCCGCCTTGCTAGACGTGACGCGGCGACCCAATGCGATCGCGATCTGCTCGGCGAACCGCGGGTTGCGAAGACAAAATTCCCGTTGGCGGCCTTGCTGATCTCGTCCGCCAACACCGGATCGTGCTGATAGTGAAACAGCTCGCGGTAGACCGCCGGGTCGTAAGAGGAGCGCTGCTATACTGGACACTCTCGCGGGACCTGCTGCGGTGCAACGTCGGCATGACCCCGTAACCCTGTAAATCCGCCCGTGATGGGCTGGCTCGCGACTTCGTGCGGCAGCCGGTCGCGGTGCCCTGATTGCGGTCCCCATGCGTCTATCCACGATCAAGCTCGCTGGCTTCAAGTCCTTCGTCGATCCCACGACCCTGCACCTGCCCGCGAATATGACCGGCGTGGTCGGTCCGAACGGTTGCGGCAAGTCGAACATTATCGATGCGGTGCGCTGGGTGATGGGCGAGAGCTCGGCCAGCCGCCTGCGCGGCGACAATCTGACTGACGTGATCTTCTCCGGCTCGACCACGCGCAAACCGGTCAGCCAGGCGATGGTCGAGCTGGTGTTCGACAACAGCGACGGCGCGGTCGGCGGCGAGTTCGCGCGTTTCGGCGAGATCTCGGTCAAACGCACGGTCAGCCGCGACTCGATCAGTACGTATTACCTCAATGGGACGCGATGCCGCCGTCGCGACATCACCGACCTGTTCCTCGGCACCGGCCTCGGCCCGCGCAGCTATTCGATCATCGAGCAGGGGATGATCTCGCAGATCATCGAGGCCAAGCCCGAGGAATTGCGCGTCTATCTCGAGGAAGCCGCCGGCATTTCCAAGTACAAGGAGCGCCGCAAGGAAACCGAGACGCGCATCCGCCACACCCGTGAGAACCTCGACCGACTCAAGGACCTGCGCGAGGAAGTCGGCAAGCAGATCGAACACCTGCGCCGGCAGGCGCGCGCGGCCGAGCAGTACCAGCAACTCAAGCTCGATTACCGTGACCGCGACGCGCAGTTGCATGCGCTTGAATACCGTCGTCTCGATGCCGAACTGACCACGCTGCGTGCCGATCTCGCACGCGACGAAACGAAACTGCAGTCGTTGCTCGCCGACCAGCGCCAGGCCGAAGCGCAGATCGAGTCCGGGCGTGGTCGCCATGCCGAAGCTGGCGAAACGATGAACCAGGCGCAGTCGGCGGTGTATCGCGTCGGCGGCGAGATCGCGCGCATCGAGCAGCAGATCCAGCACCAGCGCGAGTTGCGCCAGCGGCTGGAACAGGCGCGTAACGAAGCGCAGTCGGCGTTGAATGAATTGACAGGCTTGGTCGACGGCGACGAATCGCAATTGACTGGACTGCGCGTAGCGATCGCCGAGGCCGAGCCTTCGCTGACCGAACTCGCACGCAACGACGCGATGCATCAGGACGCGTTGCGTTCCGCCGAAACCGCACTGGCCGACTGGCAGCGGCGTTGGGACATCTGCGTCGCTGCGCATGCAGAAGTTGCGCGCGCGGCGGAGGTCGAGCGTACGCGTATCGACTATCTGGATCGGCAATCGATGGAGGCATCGCGCCGTCGCGATGCTTTGACCGGCGAACGTGCGGGGCTGGATCTGGCCGCGCTCGGCGATGCGTTGAAGCAACTCGGCGAAACCCACGACAAGCAACGCGCCGAACTCGATGCGCATACCGCGCAACTCGAAGCACGCAAGCAGTCACTGGTCGACTTGCAGACGCAGGAACGCCAGCGACAGACCGAACTCGCCACACTGCGCCAGCAATTGCAGGCCGCGCGCGGCAAGCTCGGTTCGCTGGAAACATTGCAGCACGCCGCGCTTGGGCAGGAATCGGGCGCCGGCCGAGCATGGCTCAAGCAGCAGGGCCTGGATACCGCCGCGCGCCTGGGCGAACGCCTGCAAGTCGCGACGGGATGGGAAACCGCAGTCGAGACCGTGCTGGCGCGATTGCTTGAAGCGGTCACCGCCGATGGCATCGCCGCGCACCTGCCCGCACTCACTGCGCTCACCGATGGTCGCATCGCCTTGATGGACGCTGGCGAGGGTGAACTCGAAGTGCCCGCGACATCGCTCGCAGCGCAGGTGCAGGGGCCCCTTGCCGCACGTCGCATCCTCGCGCGCGTGCATTGTGCCGAGGACCTCCACGCGGCGCAGGCATTGCTGTCGACGCTCGTCGATGGCGAAGCGATCGTCACCCGTGCAGGCGAATGGCTGGGTACTGGCTGGGCACGCGTGCTGCGCAGTGGCGAGGCGCAACACGGCACCTTGCTGCGCGAACGCGAGATCCAGAAACTGCGTACGGAGATCGCCACCTTCGTGAAACGCGAGGCGGCTCTTGTCGAGGCGCAGGCTGCGCTGCGCATGCAACTGGTCGATGCCGAGCAACTGCGCGAGGAAGCGCAACGCGCGCTTTATCTGGGACATCGCAGCGTCGCCGAACTTGCGGGCCAATTGCAGAGCCAGCAGGGCCGCCTCGAATCGGCCAGCGCACGCTCGCAGCGACTCGATGCAGATCTCGTGCAGATCGCGCAAACCCTGCAGCAGTCGCACACCGATGCAAGCGAAGCGCGCGCGCGTCTCGAAGTCGCGATCACGGGCATGGGCGAGCACGAAACCATGCGTCGGACACTCGATGACGAGCGCCGCGAACGCGCTCAGCAGGTCGATGGGGCGCGTAACGCTGCGCGCGAAGCACGCGACGCCGCGCACCGCACCGCGTTGACGCTCGAATCGCATCGCGCGCGCATCCTTGCGCTCGGGCAGGCGCTGGAGCGCATGGCGACCCAGCGCACGCAGTTGCAGGGCCGACTTCACGAACTCGTCGCGCAACTCGCCGATGGCGATGCGCCGGTGCAGGCACTCGAACTTGCGCGCCAGACCAGTCTCGAACAACGCATCGTGGTCGAGAAAGATCTCGCATCCGCGCGTAGCGTGCTCGAGGAAATCGACGCCGAACTACGCGCACACGAACAGACCCGCCAGCAGCGCGACCAGCAGGCGCTTGCGCAACGCGAATCGATGGCGCGCCGTCAACTCGACGAACAGATGATCGCGATCAAGGCCGAACAGCATGCGCAGGCGATCGCTGCGGCGAACCTCGAACTTGCCGTCGTGCTCGAAGCGCTGCCTGCCGATGCCAATGTCGAAGCTGCGCAAAAAGCGTTGACCGATCTAGATACGAAAATCCGCCGCCTCGAACCAGTGAACCTCGCTGCGATCCAGGAATACGGCGAGCAGTCCGAGCGCAAGCAATATCTCGATGCGCAGAACGACGACCTGACCAGCGCGCTCGACACGCTCGAGTCCGCGATCCGCAAGATCGACCGCGAGACGCGAGGCCGCTTCAAGGACACCTTCGATCGCGTCAACGCCGGCGTGCAGGAACTGTATCCGCGCCTGTTTGGCGGTGGACATGCATACCTGGAACTCACCGGCGAGGACCTGCTCGATACCGGAGTGACGATCATGGCGCGCCCGCCCGGCAAGCGCGTCGCGAGCATCTCGCTGCTGTCTGGCGGCGAGAAGGCGATGACCGCGGTCGCGCTGGTGTTCGCGATCTTCCGGCTCAACCCGGCACCGTTCTGCCTGCTCGACGAAGTGGACGCGCCGCTGGATGAGGCAAACGTCGAGCGATTCTGTAACATGGTCAAGGAAATGTCGGAAAAGGTTCAATTCCTTTTCGTGACCCATAACAAGGGGACCATGCAGGCCGCGCAGCAACTTAGCGGTGTCACCATGCGCGAACCGGGCGTGTCGCGACTGGTATCCGTGGATCTTGCCGAAGCTGCACGTCTGGCCGGAGTGGCTTGAGTTTTTCGTTCCAGAGGTATGAATTCGATGCGGGCCACTCATGAGTGCCAGTCGTTTTTACGACTCATCAGAGTCCCGGTTGTTGCCCCCGCAACGATGGATGAGAGCAGCGCATGAGTGATGTCAATCTGTACCGCTTGATCATCGGCATCGCATGCCTGATGTTGATCGTGGCGATCTATTTCCTCGGCAGGCCGCGCAAGCCAGATCAAGGTCGGCGTGTCGATGGTCGCCGCCCTGATGGAACTCTGTCCGAGCAACGCAGCGATGGCGCGCGTACCGAGCCGACGCTCGGCGAAACCATCGAAGCGGCTCGGCGCAATGCACGCGATGATGTTGGTGACGCGACCGACAGATCCGCGCTTGATGCTGACAGTGGTGGTGTGAGCGACACCAGCAAGCCTGGCAGCCTGCGACCCTCGTTGGTCGGCCCCACACAGCGTCCGATGCAGGCCAGCCAGCCGACGCTGGGCATTCGCCAGGAAGAAAAGTTCGACCGCATCGTCACCCTTTACGTCGCGGCGCGCGCTGGCAACCAGCTCAACGGACCGGATCTCATCGTCGCTGCCGAGAAGGCCGGGCTCGTGCATGGGGACAAGAGCGTTTATCACCGGCTGGTGGATGGCCGCCCCGAACTCGGCCCTGTGTTCAGCGTGGCAAACATGGTGAAGCCGGGTAACTTCGACCTGACCCGCGTACAGGAACTGCGCACGCCTGGCATCCTCTTTTTCATGACGCTGCCTGCGCCCATGCCTGCGCTCGACGCTTGGGACGCGATGCTGCCGACCGCGCAACGCATGGCCGAGTTGCTTGATGCATTGGTACTCGACGAGGAGCGCAACGCGCTCGGGCGCCAGCGCATCGCGCATATCCGCGATGAACTGCGCGCCTACGATCGCCAGCGCGAGCAGCAGAACGTCCGACCGAACAGATAGCTGCCGCGTAGCGGCACCGACGTCCCTCGCCCAACGGGAGAGGGGAGGACCGCCGGCGGAGCCGGTGGTGCAGAGGGCGCCGCCGCCCGCCACCTGTCTCAAGCGAGCTTCCAAGCGAAATGACCGAAAGCGCAAATCCAGCGTCGGCCGACACGAAAGCCCGCGCGGAAGTCCTGCGCCGCGAGCTGGCAGAACACGCGCACCGCTATTACGTCCTCGACGCCCCATCGATCCCGGACGTCGATTACGATCGCCTGCTGCGTGAGCTCGAAGCGATCGAGGCTGCGTACCCCGAATTGATTGCTTCCGATTCGCCGACGCAACGCGTTGGTGCGCGGCCAGCGGGTGGATTCGCCGAAGTCCGGCACGAGGTGCCGATGCTGTCGCTGGCGAACGCATTCACCGCCGAGGAAGTCGGCGAGTTCGTGCGCCGTATCCGCGACCGGCTCGACCTCGATGCCGATGCAGCGCCGATGGAATTCTCTGTCGAACCGAAATTCGATGGGCTCGCGATCACCCTGCGCTATGAGGATGGCCTGTTCGTGCGAGGCGCAACGCGTGGTGATGGCGAAACTGGTGAGGACGTGACGCCGAACCTGCGCACGATCAAGGCCATCCCGCTGCGGCTGCGTGGCACGGACGCGCCTGCGGTGCTCGAAGTGCGTGGCGAGGTCTACATGCCGCGTACAGCGTTCGAGACATACAACGACGCCGCTCGCGCTTCGGATGGGCGAATCAAGCCGATGGTGAATCCGCGCAACGGCGCGGCCGGTTCGTTGCGCCAGCTCGATCCGCGCATCACCGCGCAACGCCCGCTCGCGTTCTATGCGTACGCGGTCGGCGTCGCTGAGTTTGGCAGCCGCGATGGCGCATTGCCGCCGACGCATTCGCAAATGCTCGCGAAGCTGCACGAATGGGGTCTTCCAGTGAGTTCCCTCGCCGAGACTGCGGTCGGCGCGGACGGTTGCCTGGACTATTACCGACGGATCGGCGAACAGCGCGATGCATTGCCATTCGACATCGACGGTGTCGTGTACAAAATCGATGCGCTCGCCATGCAGCGCGAACTCGGCTTCGTCGGGCGCACGCCGCGCTGGGCGATCGCGCACAAGTTTCCAGCGCAGGAACAGACGACCACAGTCGAGGACATCATCGTCAACATCGGCCGCACCGGCGCGGCAACGCCTGCCGCCAAGCTCAAGCCCGTCTTCGTCGGCGGCGTGACGGTGACCAATGCGACCTTGCACAACGCCGACCAAGTCGCGCGGCTCGACGTGCGCGTCGGCGACACGGTGATCGTGCGTCGCGCGGGCGATGTGATTCCGGAAGTCGTGAGCGTTGTGATCGATCGGCGTCCCGCTGGAACCAATCCATGGCAAATGCCGACCTGCTGTCCTGTCTGTAGTTCGCAGATCGAGCGCGAGGAGGGCGAATCCGTTTCGCGCTGCATGGGCGGTCTGAGTTGCGCCGCGCAACGCGTGCAGGCGGTGTTCCATTTTGCGTCGCGGCGAGCGATGGACATCGACGGACTTGGCGAACGTGTGATCGAAGGCTTGTGCGATTTCGGTTTCGTTGTATCGGTGGCCGATCTGTACCAACTGTCGCTCGACGATCTGATCGAGATGAAACGCTGCACGGACGAGCGCGACGGCACGACTCCAGAGACTGTGAAAGGTGGAAAGATCGCGACGAAATGGGCCGAGAATCTGATCACGGCAATCGACCACAGCCGGAGCACGACGCTTGCGCGTTTTCTCCATGCGCTCGGCATTCCGCACGTCGGCGAGAGTACGGCGAAGGTGCTCGCGACATGGTTCGGCGGCATCGATCGCGTGCGCAGGATGCCGTGGCCGATTCTCAAGGCAGTGCCCGACATCGGCGGCGAAGTCGCGCGCGCGATAGATCATTTTTTCGCGCAGCCTGGCAACCAGCAGGTCGTCGATGCGTTGCTCGCGCGCGGGGTCGTGATCGCCGATGCGCATGCGCCGATCGCGAAACTGCGCACTGCTCTCGTACCTGCGCGTGTGCTCGCGAACATGGAAATACCGCGCGTTACCGACAAGCGTAGTGAGCAGTTCGCGGCGACCGCAGAGTCGCTCGATGCGGTTCTGAAGACGCCTGCCGAACAATGGCGCGACGTGGATATCCCTGTCGACACGATCGAGTCCTTGCAGAGTTTTGTCGCCACCAGCGAAGGCCGCCGATTGTTTGCGCGTAGCGACGAGGCAATCCAGATGATCCGCGCACATGCGATTCAGGATGAAGCTGCCGTCGCCGCGCCACTCGAAGGCAAGACCTTCGTGCTGACCGGCACGCTGACGACGCTGACGCGAGACGCTGCGAAGGAAAAGCTCGAAGTGCTCGGAGCGAAAATCGCTGGCAGCGTATCGAAGAAAACCGATGCGGTCGTCGCAGGAGATGCAGCCGGCAGCAAGCTCGACAAGGCACGTGAGCTCGGCGTCGAAATCTGGGATGAGGCTCGGCTACTGGCGTTCCTCGCGGACTACGGATCGCCGTGATCCCGGGATGGCGACCCACTGCCGACGCCGCGGCGCTGCATCTGCGCGCCGGCTTGTATGCGATGGTGCGGCAATTCTTCGCCGCGCGCGGCGTGCTCGAAGTGGAAACGCCAATCCTCTCGCAAGCAGGCAATACCGATCCGAACATCGCGAGTTTTCGTACCGGGTTCAGCGGTCATGTCGGCACCGGTTCGCGCGAGCGCTGGTTGCGCACATCGCCGGAGTTTCCCTTGAAACGTTTGCTCGCGAGCGGTATCGGCGATTGCTACGAACTCGGTCGCGTGTTCCGCGATGGCGAGGCGGGTCGGCAGCACAATCCCGAGTTCACCATGCTCGAGTGGTATCGCGTCGGCTGGGATCACCGTCGATTGATGGGCGAGACCGCCGAACTGGCCGCTGCAGCTCTCGCAATGGTGGATCGTACGGCGCGCATACGCGAGACGACGTACCGCGACTTGTTCATGGACGTGCTCGGCATCGATCCGCTGCTGGATAGCGAATCCGTAGTGCGTGCCGCGCTCGACGGCATCGCGATCGACACGGCGGGCCTGCGCCGCGACGACTGGCTGGACTTGCTGCTTACGCACCGCATCCAGCCCGCATTCTCACACGACGAACTGCTGCTCGTGCACGATTATCCAGCGTCGCAATGCGCGCTGGCGAAGATCCGTGCAGACGATCCGCCCTTCGCCGAGCGATTCGAGCTGTACCTCGGGCCGGTTGAACTCGCAAACGGTTATCACGAACTGACCGACGCGGCCGAGCAGCGCGCGCGCTTCAAACGCGACCAAGGCGTACGTGCGCAACGCGGCGATCCGCTGCCGCCGCTTGACGAGCATTTGCTGGCGGCTCTGGAACACGGTCTGCCGGATTGCGCAGGAGTTGCGCTGGGCGTGGATCGATTGCTGGGCGCGATGCTGGACGCGGATGCCATCTCGGCGACGCTGGCTTTTGCGTTCGGTCATGCTTGATTCGATCATGCTGCATCGACGATCGATACTGCATGGCCGCGTCGGCTTGGCATTCACGTTTTCCGAGAGAAAGTTGCTGCTGGTTCAGACTTCGGGTTTATAGTCCGTCTGGCGGATTCAAGCCACGTTGCTCATATCGGGAGGAAAGGAATGAACGTTATCGGACGCTGGATCTTCATGGCGCTGTTCGGCATGCTGGCGATGCAGGCGCACGCACAATATTACGGAGCCGGGCAGACCTTCGTCTGCAAGTCCTCCGGCTACAACCAGAATTATTGTCTGGCCGACACCCGCGGTGGGGTGACGATGGTGCGACAGGTTTCCGATTCTGCCTGCGTCCAGGGACGGAGCTGGGGGTACGATTCGCGCGGCGTGTGGGTCACCCAAGGTTGCAAGGCGGAGTTTGTCATCGGAGAGCGTTACAGCGGTGGCGGCAACGATGTGATCCGCTGCGAATCGAGCGATTACCGTCAGCAATACTGTCGCGTCGATACGCGCGGTGGCGTGCGCATCGTGCGTCAGCTGTCCAACACGGCCTGCATCCGTGGACAGAACTGGGACTACGATCGCGGCGGCGTGTGGGTCAACAATGGCTGCAAGGCCGATTTTTCGGTCGCATCGTATGTCGACCAGGGTTATGGGCCCGGCTACGAGTCGGGTGACGGCAATGGCCGCCTCGTGCGCTGCGAGTCGATCGGCAATCGCCTCGCACGTTGCCAAGTCGATACGCGTGGCGGTGTGCGGTTGGTGCGCAAGCTGTCGGGCAGTTCCTGCGATCAGAGCCGCAGCTGGGACTGGGATCGCAACGGTATCTGGGTAACGGCCGGCTGCCGCGCCGAATTCCAGGTGGGCGGTGTCTATCGCGACCAGGGCTATTACGACGATCGTCGCTGAGTTCGCGTGGATCACTGGGCACACGACGGGGCGGGCACACCGCCCCGTTGTCGTTTCTGATTCCAGCCAGGCATGCGTCTGAGCCACCTATCATGCACAGCACGTGGGCCGTGAAGCTCGCCATGAGTAAACTTGGCATCGGCATTCCATGAAGACAGCATGCAACGATGAATTTTGAACGCTACGACCGTGTACGCCCGATCCGCTGGCAGGGCGATCGGCTGGAACTGCTGGATCAGCGCCGACTGCCGTTCGAGGTCGTCTACGTTGCATGTGCCGATTCCGATGCGGTCGCATTCGCGATCCGCGATCTGGTCGTGCGCGGCGCTCCGGCAATCGGCATCGCGGCCGCGTGGGGCGCGGTGCTGGCAGCGCAGGCGTTGGGGAATCGCGTTGTGTCGGGTGCCGAGGCGCTCGTTGCGATGCAGCCAGCGCTCGACCGATTGCAAGCGGCGCGACCGACTGCGGTGAATCTCGCCTGGGCGTTGCGACGGATGCGCGGTGTCCTGCAGGACGTTGGCACCGATTGGCTGCACCGCATTGAGGTCGAAGCGCTTGCGATTGCCACGGAAGACCTCGCTGCGAATCGCTGCATGGGCGAGGCGGGTGCCGCTCTGATCGAGCCCGGTTCGGGCGTGCTGACCCATTGCAATACCGGCTCGCTCGCGACAGCAGGCTTCGGCACCGCGCTTGGCGTGATCCGCGCGGGCGTTGCGGGTGGCCGCATTGCACGCGTCTTCGCTGGCGAAACCAGGCCATGGTTGCAGGGCGCGCGATTGACCGTCTGGGAGCTGCTGCAGGACGGGATCGAGGCGACCCTGATTGCCGATTCCGCCGCCGCGCATCTGATGGCGACGGGACACGTGCAATGGGTCGTCGTCGGTGCCGATCGGATCTGCGCGAACGGGGACACTGCAAACAAGATCGGCACGCATCAGCTCGCGATCGTCGCGCGCCATCACGGCGTCCGGTTCATGGTCGTCGCACCGTCCTCGACCGTCGATATGCGTACCGGGACTGGCGCGGACATCGAAATCGAGTTGCGCGATCCGTCCGAATTGCTGGCCGTTGCCGGTGTGCGTCATGTCGCAGATGGCGTGACTGCATGGAATCCGGTGTTCGATGTAACGCCTGCAAATCTGATCGACGCAATCGTGACCGAGCGTGGCGTGGTCATGGCTCCGAACCACGCCAGGATGGAAGTCGTGTTCGGGTCGATGTCAAGCGTCTAAGTGCCTGTTTCGCGAATGTTTTCCAGGTCTGCTCGTGCTCTCTGACGGGCGCATTTCTGCTATCATTTCAGCTTCCTGAACGCACTCCTTGGCGGCCCTGTCGCCGGGGCGTTCCTGCCCGACGAAAACGGAATCACGCATGACCGAGCACGCGAAGGAAATCATTCCCGTCAATCTCGAAGACGAGATGCGCAAGAGCTACCTCGACTACGCGATGAGCGTGATCGTCGGGCGCGCATTGCCGGATGTCCGCGATGGCCTGAAGCCCGTCCACCGCCGCGTGTTGTATGCGATGAGCGAGCTCGGCGCGCACAGCAACAAACCCTATTACAAATCGGCGCGTATCGTCGGCGATGTGATCGGCAAGTTCCATCCGCATGGCGACCAGTCGGTGTACGACACGCTGGTGCGCATGGCGCAGCCGTTCTCGCTCCGCTATCTGCTGGTGGACGGCCAGGGCAACTTCGGTTCGGTCGACGGCGATCCCGCTGCGGCGATGCGTTACACCGAGGCGCGCATGGCGCGACTCGCGCACGAACTGATGGCCGACATCGACAAGGACACCGTCGATTTCCAGCCGAACTACGACGAAAAGGAATTCGAACCGACGGTGATGCCGTCGCGCTTTCCGAACCTGCTGGTCAATGGTTCGGCCGGTATCGCGGTCGGCATGGCGACCAACATCCCTCCGCACAACCTGTCGGAGATCATCGATGCCACGGTCGCGCTGATCGACGACCCCGAGATCAGCATCGACGGCTTGATGCGCCATGTTCCCGGCCCGGATTTCCCGACGGCTGCGATCATCAACGGCGCTGCAGGCATCCATTCGGCGTACCACACAGGTCGCGGTCGTGTGCTGCTGCGTGCGCGCACCGAGATCGAGGTCGACGAATCGAACGGCCGCGAATCGATCATCGTCACCGAACTGCCGTACCAGGTGAACAAGGCGCGCCTGATCCAGACGATCGCCGAGTTGCACAAGGACAAGAAAATCGAAGGCATTGCGCCCGACGGGTTGCGCGACGAGTCCGACAAGGACGGCATGCGCATTTACATCGAACTCAAGCGCGGCGAGTCGGCCGAGGTGCTGCTCAACAACCTTTACCAGCAGACCCAGATGCAGGTCACGTTCGGCATCAACATGGTCGCGCTGGTCGATGGCCGTCCACGTGTGCTGAACCTCAAGGACATGCTCGAAGCATTCGTGCGGCATCGTCGCGAAGTCGTCACGCGGCGCACGATCTTCGAGCTCCGCAAGGCGCGCGCGCGCGCGCACATCCTCGAAGGCCTGACCGTCGCACTCGCGAACATCGACGAGATGATCGAGCTGATCAAGACCTCGCAGAATGCGCAGATCGCACGAGAGCGGCTGCTGGAGCGCACATGGGATGCCGGGCTGGTGTTCGCGCTTCTGGCGGAGGCCGGGGACACCAGCGCCTCGCGCCCGGAAGACATGGCGGAATCCATCGGCCTGCTTGATGTCGAAGGAAAGCCGCACTATCAGCTTTCCGAAGTGCAGGCGAAAGAAATCCTCGAGATGCGGTTGAGCCGCCTGACCGGGTTGGAGCAGGACAAGCTCACCGACGAATACCGCACCCTGCTCGACGCGATCGCGTACTTGATCGGGATTCTTGAGAACCCCGACCGTCTGCTCGCGGTGATTCGCACCGAACTGGCGAACATCAAGGAAGAATTCGGCGACGCGCGCCGGACGGAAATCCGCGCAAGTCAGGAAGACCTCGACATCCTCGATCTGATCGCGCCGGAAGACGTGGTGGTCACGCTCTCGCATACCGGATATGCCAAGCGCCAGCCTGTCAGCCTGTATCGCGCACAGAAGCGCGGCGGGCGCGGGCGTTCGGCGACCACGGTGAAGGACGAGGATTTCGTCGATCGGCTGTGGATCGCGAACACCCACGACACGTTGCTGACGTTCACCAGCGCGGGCCGTGTGTTCTGGCTCAAGGTCTACCAGTTGCCGGATGCGAGCCCCGGCTCGCGAGGACGGCCGATCGTCAACTGGTTGCCGCTGGAAGCTGGCGAGCACGTGCAGGCGGTATTGCCTGTGCGCGAATTCGCCGACGACCGTTACGTGTTCTTTGCAACGCGCGCGGGTACGGTCAAGAAAACCCCGCTTTCTGATTATTCGCGGCCGCGTTCAAGCGGCATCCGCGCGATCGACCTCGACGAAGGCGATGGTCTGGTCGATGTGCAACTCACCGATGGCACCCGCGACGTGATGCTGTTCGCATCCAATGGCAAAGCCGTGCGTTTTGCAGAAGACGCGGTGCGTTCGATGGGCCGCACCGCGCATGGCGTGCGCGGCATCCGTCTCGCCGCCGACGCGCAGGTGCAGAGCCTGATCGTGGTGGAAGGCGAGGGCGATATCCTGACCGCAAGCGAAAACGGCTATGGCAAGCGCACCCAGGTCGAGGCCTATCCGCGCAAGGGCCGTGGCACGCAGGGCGTGATCGCGATCGCCGCGAGCGCACGCAACGGCGCGTTGGTCGGCGCGATTCAACTGTCTGATCAGCACGAGATTTTGCTGATCTCGGACAAGGGAACGATGGTGCGCACGCGCGCGTCGGAAGTCTCACAGGTCGGCCGCAATACCCAGGGCGTGACCCTGATGCGCGTCGGCGATGGCGAAAAGCTGATTGCACTGCAACGTGTGGATGCCCTGGTCGCCGTCGATGGGCCCGATGACCAGCCAGCTGCGGAGACCGGCGATGCCGCGACTCCCGCATGATGGTTTTGCTGCACTAGTTGATTGAATCCGGACGAGGACGGCGAATGACGCGGATCCATGCGTGGCAATGTTCGATGCTGTTGTTGATCGCGATGCCGTGCATCGCCCTGGCTACTCCGCCCGATGCGCTGGCGTCGACGCCATTGCGCAGCGCTGGCGCATCGCCGGGCGCCGTGCCGGAAACCTCCGGTAGCCGGATCGCTGCCGCGCGCGATGCAGTGCTGCCGTATGTGGTCAGCATCCTCACGGTCAGCCAGAGTTTCCAGCAGGGCGAAGCCATCCTCAGCGTGTCCAGCGGCAGCGGTACGGTGATCACGCCGGAGGGTTACATCGTCACCAATGCGCATGTGGTCGAGAAGGGCAAGGCCTTCCGCGTCGTGTTCGCCGACGGTCGCGAGCTGCCTGCCAAATTGATCGGCGAAGACACTTTGTCCGACCTCGCCGTATTGCAGGCGCAGCCGTCGAAGCCCGAAGTATTCAAACACGCCGAATTTGCGAGCGCCAACGACCTGCAAGCCGGTGATACAGTGCTTGCGATGGGCGCGCCATGGGGGCTGTCCAATTCGATGAGCGCGGGCATCGTCAACAATCCGCGCCGCTTGCTGGTGTCGCTGTTCGACGATGAGGCCGATTACGAAGACACGCTCGGGCCTGATCTTCCGACCGGCCGTTACTACGCATGGATCCAGCACGACGCCGCGATTGCGCCTGGTAATTCCGGCGGTCCGCTGGTGGATGCGAACGGTCGCATCGTCGGCGTGAACGCGCGGGGTATGGTGTTCGGCGGCGACCTGGCCTTCGCGATTCCTGGGCCGGACGCGGCGCGCGTCGCGAATGCGTTGATCGCGCATGGCTATGTGCAGCGCGCGTACCTCGGATTCCGCCTGCGTTCGCTGAAAGGCACCAATTTTTCAAGCGGCGTGCTGCTCAATGCGGTCGATCGCGATTCCCCTGCCGAACACGCCGGCCTGCGCGCGGGCGACTTGTTGCTGACCCTCAACGGCCGTGCAGTGGATGCGCCGCAGCCGATCGATGTGCCGGGCCTGCAGCGCGATTTTGCGGAATTGCCGATCGGCAGCGCGCTCACGCTTGGCATCGAACGCGACGGCAAGCATTCCGAGGTCAAGATCGCCACCGTTGCGTATCCGCGCGATGGCAGCGACGAAACCGGTTACGCGCCATTCGGCGTGTCGTTGCGTCAGCTCACCGCGGCGATGGCACGCCGACGTGTACTGGAGTTCAAGGACGGCCTGTTGCTGACCAGCCTGCGTCCGGGCGGACCAGCAGCGACCGCGCGCCCCGCGCTGCAGGCCGGCGATGTGCTGCGCACGATCGCAGGCAAACCGTTGCGTACGTTGGCCGATCTGAAAGCCTGGCGCGACAAGCCCGCAAAAATCGAGCCATTGCTGATCGGATTCCAGCGCGATGGCGAAGATCTGTTGGCTACATTGCGGCCGAGTTACGACGATCGTTCGCGCACGCCGCTGCCGGAGTTGCCGAATGCATGGGCAGGCGTGGAGGTGCAGTCGGTGACCACGTCGCTCGCGCCCGCATTCGGCGAAAGCGCGCCGGGCTTCAGGATCAGCCGCGTGTATCCGGGCAGTCCGCTGGGTGCTGCGGGCGCACAGGTCGGCGATATCGTCACCACGATCAACGACAAGCCGATGAAGCCGAGCGGCGACAACAACACCGATGGTTTCGACCAGGCGGTGCGTGAACTCGAAGTCGGCCAGCCCGCGCATTTCGGCATCCTGCATGGCGACCATGCGAGCGTGGTCACCATCAAGCTGTCGGCATCGCCGATCGAAGCCTCGGGACTCAAGGCCTTGCAGATCAGCAAGCTGCGCATCCAGACGCGCGAACTCAGCTTCTACGACCGCGTCGCGCGGCATTTGTCGGCCGACCAGGCTGGCGTGTACGTCGACAGCGTCGAGAGTGGCGGGCCGGGCGGGCTGGCGCACATCAAGGCTGGCGATATCGTGCTCTCGCTCGATGGACATGCGACTCCCGATCTCGATGCGTTGAGCGCGGCCCTCGCACTTGCCTTGCGTTCGCATACGCAGGCTATTCCGATCCGGGTCGTGCGCGGTGCCGAAGTGCGTCTGCTGTTCCTTGATCGCAGCTGGCTTCAGGACAAGGCTCCATGATGCGTACCTCAATTCTTCGATCGCAACTGGTTGCAGGAGAAATTTCCATGAGACGTCCGGCGATGCCAATCCGGTTGCTTGCAGCAACTGCGTTGCTGATGGTCTTCATTCCGATCGCATCGCAGGCTGCGACTCCGAATTCGGACGAAGACACCACCCGCGAATTCAAGCTGGTGATGCAGAAGCGAGGCGACACCGCAGTGCCGGTCAAGTTCGTGATGTCGGTGTCGGGCACCGGCAGCGAACAACAGCAGGAAGGCCAGACCCAGGGCACTCTGGTATCGGCCGATGGCTTGATCCTGGTACCCGGTCGCGTGGTCAGCCTGGATCTCTCGATGTTCGGGCGCGGCGGTTCCAACGGTGGGTTGGGAGGCAGCGCGCCGACCGTGAAGTCCGGGCAGTTTCGCGTGCGCCTGGCCGGCAGCGACGAATGGTTGCCCGCCGACCTGGTCACTCGCGATACCGAACTCGGGCTCGCGTGGCTGCGGCTGCGCCATCCGCATGGCAAGTTGCCTTACGTCGAGCTCGGCGATCCGGCGAAGATCGTCGTCGGCACCCAATTGTTCACCGTGATGCGCACCTCGGATCAATTCGGCAGCGTTCCGATCGTGCGCGCGGGGTATGTGCTTGGCGAAACCACGGTGCCGCGCCAGGGCTTCCTGATCGACGGCACACCCGGTGTCGCTTTCGATGGCGAGGGCAAGCCGGCCGGGTTCGTGGATGTCGATCTGGGCGCGATGATGCGCGCACGGACATCGACCGGTGGCATCGGCATGGACTATGGCGACCAGGTGTTCAGCATGATTCCAGCCGATCGTCTTGGTCGCGTGACTGCGCAAGCTGCGGTGTTGCCGGTGGTGAAGTCGTCCGATGCGGACGATGCCGATCCGTTGCCCGATCCCAGACCTGCGCACAAGCATGCGCAGGCGGCGCCGCCTGCGCCGCCCGACGCCAAGCCTGCGGATTCCACCGTCCCCTTGCTGCCGGCCGACGCAGCGACAAAGGATGCAGCGGTGAAAGATGCAGCGGCGAAAGATGCAGCGGCGAAAGACGCCGTGCTGCCCGATGCAGGAGATGCAAAAAAACACTGACGCGAATGGCCGGTTTTTGCAGCGATTGCGTTCGTGCAAAGAAACCGTGAAAAGCCTGCATTCGCGAGCGTGAGTGCGTTCTATACTTCCCGCATCTCGGGGAGAGAACGATGCGCGCAGGTTCGGTGTGGTCCAGTCGTTTCGTCGCATCGCACGCGTGCATCGCGTCGCTGCTGATCGCGCTCGCGCTGCTGGGTGGCTGCAAGCGCGGTGCGGAAGCCGTGCCGACGGTGCAGGGCAGCAGCAGGCAACAGCCTGTCGATGCGCGCGTCGTGCCGAAAGGTTTCACGCTTCTGTCGGCGTATCCGGACAGCAAGACATATGAACAACTCGCAATCGCACTGGAGTTCACCCGGCCACTGGTCGGTTCGCAGAGCTTTGACAGCCTGTTGAGCGTGACCGATGCGAACGGTGCTCCGGTCAAGGGCAGCTGGGCGCTCGACGAAGGCGGCAAGGTGCTGCGCTTCCCGTACGTGCAGCCCGCGTTGAAATACACGGTGAAGATCGGCGGCAAGCTCGCCGCCGCCGATGGCAGCACGCTCGGCGCCGATATCGTGCGCGAGGTGTATACCGGCCCGCTCGATCCAGCCGTCGGTTTCGCATCGCAGGGCAGCGTGCTGCCGGCGCGCGATTCGCGCGGTTTGCCGGTGGTGTCGGTCAACGTGCCGGAAGTCGATGTCGAATTCTTCCGCGTGCAGGACAAGCAACTCTCCACTTTCTATTCGCAATACCAGCGCGGAGGCCAGCACGATGGCTACGACCTTGACTCCGACTACAACGACCACACGCCGATCTCGCAGATGGCCGACTCGGTCTACCTCAACCGTTTCGTGCTCGGCGGCAAGGAGAACGAGCGCGTCCTGACCTACCTGCCGATCCAGACCATCGACGAGTTGAACAAGCCGGGTCTGTATTTCGCGGTGATGAAACCCGCCGGGCATTTCAAGAACGGCTACCAGACCGCGTTGTTCTACGTTAGCGACATCGGCCTGCATGCGCGCGCGTACAAGGACAAGATGTTCGTGCACACCGCGTCGCTGCAGACCGGCGCGGCGATTTCCGGTGTCGAGTTGCAGGTGCTCAACAAATCCGGCGATCCCGTCGTCAAGGCCACGACCGACGACGCAGGCAATGCGCTGATCGCGTACACGCTCGACAGTACGCAGGTGATGGTTGCGCGTCACGGCAACGACACCTCGATGCTGCCGTTCAACCAGCCTGCGCTGGACTTGTCCGAATTCCAGGTCGCTGGTCGCAAGCAGGCCTGGTTCGACGTGTTTACCTGGTCGGGCCGCGATCTCTATCGCCCCGGCGAAACCGTGCGCCTGTCCGCACTGATGCGCGACTACGATGGCAAGCCGCTCAATGTACCCAACAACAAGAGCGGCCAGCCGCTGTTCCTCGTGCTCAAGCAGCCCGATGGCCGCGAATTCCTCAAGACCAAGCTTGAACCGCAGGCGCTTGGCTATTACACGTGGACGTACACGATGCCTTCCGACGCGCCGACCGGCAGTTACCAGGTCGAGTTCCGCGCGACGCCGGATGGCAAGGACGTCGTCGATGCGTTCAAGCTGCGCATCGAGGAATTCCTGCCCGAGCGCATGAAGCTCGACCTTGCGACAGAGCAAGCGGTGGTGCATCCAGGCGAGCCGCTGAAACTCAAGGCGACCGCCGCATATCTGTACGGCGCACCGGCCGATGGCAACCGTTTCACCGCGAAACTCGCGGTGTCCGCCGACCAGCATCCGCTGGAGATGGACGCCGTGACTCCCGGCAAGGCGAAAGCGGACGCATACAAGGGCTGGTTCTTCGGCGACCCGACGATCGCGTTGCCGAAGGAAGCCAAGGACATCGTCGACGAGAAGTTCGATGCGCACGGGCTGTTCACGCAGGATCTTGCGCTGCCTGCCGAAGCCGCCGCCGCGAAAGCGCCGGTCGCGATCGTCGTCTCCGGAAGCGTCTATGAAACCGGCGGACGTACGGTCACGCGCACGCTCAAGCGCACGCTATGGCCGGCGAATTCGCTCGTCGCTGTGCGACCGTTGTTCGACGACAAGGATGGCGCATCGCCGAATGGCAATGCGAGCTTCGAGGTCATCCGCGTGGACGCCAGCGGCAAGCGCGTCGCCGCGAACGGATTGAAGGTCAACCTCGTGCGCGAACACCGCGACTACATCTGGCGGTGGAGCGACAATGCGTGGGACTACGACTTCACCAGTCGCTTCGACAACATCACCACCAAGACGGTGGACGTGTCGGCAAGCACCAGCGCGAAGGTGGATTTCCCGGTGGAGTGGGGCGAGTACCGGTTTGAAGTGCTCGATCCGGAAACCGGCCTGACCAGCCGCTATCCGTTCCGCGCAGGCTGGAGTTGGAACGACCAGAACCGCGGTCTCGACGCGCGCCCCGACAAGGTCAAGCTCGCGCTCGACAAGACCTCGTACAAGACAGGCGACACGCTGAAGGTCACGGTCACGCCGCCGCAGTCCGGCAAGGGCTTGCTGCTGGTCGAGAGCGACCACCTGCTGTCGGTGATGACGATCGATGCCAAGCCCGGCGCGACGTTCGAGGTTCCGGTCACCGCCGATTGGGAACGCCATGACGTGTACGTCACGGCACTGGTGTTTCGTGGCGGTTCGGCGACCGAGAAGACCACGCCTGCGCGCGCGGTCGGTGTCGCGCACGTGCCGATGGGCCGTGCGGACCGCGAACTGCGCGTCGGCATGAGCGTACCGAAGCAGATGTTGCCAGAGCGCCAGTTGGCGGTCGCGATCAAGGTGCCGCAACTCGCGGGCAAACAGGCCTACGTCACGGTGTCGGCGGTCGATGTCGGCATCCTCAATATCACGCGCTTCCCGGTGCCCGATCCGATCGCGTATTTCTTCTCGCCGCGCCGTCTCGGCATCGATGCCTACGACATCTACGCGCGCGTGATCGAGAGTTTCGAAGGCGGCACCGCAAAGCTGCGTTTCGGCGGCGACATGGCGCTTGGCCCGTTGCCGCAGGCGCGGCGACCGACCGCACACGTGCAGACGGTGGACCTGTTCTCCGGGCCGGTTGCGCTCGATGCATCCGGCGCGGCTCAGGTCCCGGTGACGGTGCCGGACTTCAACGGCACGCTGCGCGTCTCGGCGGTGGTGTATTCGACCGACCATTACGGCAAGGCCGATGCGGAAACCCTGGTGCGTGCGCCCGTGGTCGCCGAAGTCAGCGCGCCGCGCGCATTGGCACCCGGCGACAGCAGCACGCTGACGCTCGACCTGCAGAACTTCACCGGCGCATCGCACGAGTTCACGGTGAGTGCGGATGCGACGGCTCCGCTCAAGCTCGATGGCACTGCGCGCAAGATCACGTTGAAGGATGGCGCAAAGACCACGTTGAACTTCCCGCTGACCGCATTGCCCGGCAACAGCGTAGGCAAGTACAGCATCCTTGCGGTCACCGACGGCTATCGCATCGAACGCCACTACGAAGTCGCTGTGCGTCCGGCGTGGCCGGCGATCGTGCGCTCGCGGATGCTCGCGCTCGACACGCTCGTTCCGATCACGATCGACAGCGGCGATGCGGTCGGCATGATGACCGACTCGGTCAACGTGCGGATGACGCTGAGCGCACTGCCGCCGTTACCGTTTGCGAGCGCCCTGCAGGGCCTGCTCGACTACCCCTACGGTTGCATCGAGCAGACTACCAGCAAGGGTTACGCATCGCTGCTGCTCGACAAGGACACCGCGCGCAAGCTCGGCGTGCCAGGACTCGACGATGTCACCCGCAAGCAGCGCATGGAAGGCGCGCTCGGGCGGATCGCGTCGATGCAGATCCCGTCCGGCCATTTCTCGTTCTGGGGCGGCGACAGCCAGGCGGTGCCGCAGCTCACGCCGTACGTCGTCGAGTTTCTGCTCGACGCGCGCGATGGCGGTTTCGCGGTGCCCGACAGCGTGCTGCAAAAGGCGCTGGAACGGCTCGGCGAGGACCTGCTCACCGGCGGCGAGAAGTACTACAGCTACGAACATGCCGATGCGCTGCGTTTCGAAGTCAACGCTTATGCGGGCTACGTGCTCGCGCGCGTGAATCGGGCGCCGTTGGGCACCTTGCGCGCGATGTACGACAACGAGCGCAGCAAGGCGCTGACGCCACTGCCGCTGGTGCAGCTCGGCATCGCGCTCGACCTGATGGGCGACCACGAGCGTGGCCGCAAGGCGGTGGCCGAAGGCTTCGCAATGAAGTCCAAACGTCCTTGGTATCTCGGCGATTATGGTTCCGACCTGAGCGACCTTGCGCGGATGGTCACGTTGACGCATCGCTTCAAGATGGCCAAGCCCGAGTACGACGCGCGCATTCTCGCTCTCGCACGCGACGTGAAAGCGAAGACGGACGAGCGCTGGCGCTGGCTGAGTACGCAGGACCAGATTGCGCTTGCCGCGCTCGGAAAAGCACTCATCGCCGATTCCGACGCGCGTCTTTCCGGCACGCTTTCGGTTGGCGGTAACAGCCAAACCATCGCGCCTGCCGCGATCTGGAGCCGTGGCTTCGACGCGGCTGCATTGCGCCAGGGCGTGCGTTTCAATCCGGAAGGCAAGCCGCCGCTGTACGCGCTGATCGATGTCGCTGGCGTGCCGAGCAGTGCGCCAGCGCCGGACGACAAGCGCATCAGCATCGTGCGCACCTATTACACGACCGACGGCAAGGAATGGAAGGGCGGCATGCTGAAGGAAGGCGATGCATTGATCGTCGGTCTCGCCATCGAGTCGCGCGAAAAAGTGCCCGATGCGCTGATCGTCGATCTGCTGCCGGCGGGTGTCGAGATCGAGAACTTCAATCTCGGCGATGCCAAGCAGTGGGCCGACATCGTGGTGGATAGCATCACCCTGACCGATCGCAGTTCAGCGGCTGAGGTGAAGCATGAGGAGTTCCGCGACGACCGCTACGTCGCCGCGTTGTCGCTCGACAAGGGCAGCAACGCGCACGTGTTCTACCTGGTCCGTGCGGTGACGCCGGGCACGTACGGCGTGCCGCCGCCGCTGGTGCAGGACATGTACCGTCCGGAGATCCGCGGCATCGGCAAGTCGACGCCGACTTCGATCAAGGTGATCCAACCCTGAGCGCTCGCCCGGACGACACTCCCGGGCCGTCCGTTGCGGTCGTCGAAACGCGCAATGGACGCGGTCGTATGCGTCGCTGGTCCAGGCGCATCGGTTGGTCGTTGCTGGCGATGCTCGTCATCGCGTTCGTGCTGGACCGCATGTTCCCGCTGCCCTTGCCCGATGCCGGCGATGCGAGCGTGCTCATTGTCGCGCGCGACGGAACACCGCTGCGCGCGTTCGCGAACCATGAAGGTATCTGGCGCTATCCGGTCGGGCCGGAACAGGTATCGCCGCTGTACCAGGAAGCGCTGCTGACCTACGAGGATCGCTGGTTCTGGCGGCATCCTGGCGTCAATCCATTTGCGCTCGCGCGCGCTGCATTCCAGTGGGTGCGTTATCGGCATGTCGTTTCGGGTGGTTCGACGCTGAGCATGCAGGTCGCGCGCATCATCGAACCGACGGGGACGAACGAGCGCGGCATCGGCGCGAAATTGCGGCAGGTCCTGCGCGCGTTGCAACTCGAAGCGCATCTGAGCAAACGCGAGATCCTCTCCCTGTATCTCAATCACGCGCCATTCGGCGGCACCATCCAGGGCGTCGAAGCCGCGAGTTGGGCCTATCTCGGAAAATCATCCCGCCAGCTATCGCATGCAGAAGCCGCATTGCTTGCGGTGTTGCCGCAAACGCCGAGCAGATTGCGTCCAGATCGGCATGCGGAAATCGCCCGCGTCGCGCGCGACAAGCTGCTCAAGCGCATGTCCGATCTGCACGTCTGGACGCCCGCCGAGGTCGTTGATGCGCGCATCGAGTCGGTTATCACGCGGCGATTGCAGCAACCGATGTCGGCCGCGCTGCTTGCGGAACGCCTCAAGGAGGAGTCTGAGCAAGACCGGGCATCCTGCCGCGGCTTGCATGCGCACGAGCCCAGCGCAGCCGGACTACGTGCGCCGCCATCGCGCGATGCATCGAACGATGACGGCGGCACATCCATGTGCCGCGACATCACATCCCGGCAGCGCATCGTCACGACCATCGACGCCGATCTGCAGCGCACGCTCGAAGCACGCGTGACAGCGTATTTCTCGAATTTGCCCGAACGCACATCGGCCGCGCTGCTGGTTGTGGACAATACGAGTCTGGAAGCGCGTGCGTATGTGGGATCGGTCGCATTCGGCGACATTCCGCGACTCGGTCACGTCGATATGGTGCGCGCATGGCGCTCGCCGGGTTCGACGCTCAAACCGTTCCTGTACGGGCTTGCGCTCGATGATGGGCTGATCCATTCCGAAAGCCTGCTCGTCGATGCGCCGCAATCGTTCGGCGACTATCGGCCAGGCAATTTCGATACAACGTTCAACGGCCCGGTCGGTGCAGCCGAAGCATTGCGATTATCGCTGAATGTGCCTGCGGTAGACCTGCTGGATCGCGTCGATCCGGTGCGCTTCGCCGCGCGACTGTCCAACGCAGGCGTCACGCTGAAACTGCCGCGCGGGGCGCAACCGAACCTGTCGATCATCCTCGGCGGCGATGGCGTGACCCTGGAGGATCTCGTCGGTGCCTACACCGCGCTGCATCGTGGTGGCATCGCCGGTCGCGTGCGTCTGAAGCCCGACGCGCCGCACGTCGATCGCATGCTGTTGTCGCCGGGTGCGGCGTGGATCGTGAAGACCATCCTCGATGCGAATCCGCGACCGGGTTATCGCGCAGACACGTTCGATCCTGGGTTCGGCCCACGCGTCGCGTGGAAGACCGGAACGAGTTACGGCTTCCGCGATGCGTGGGCGGTCGGCGGCACGCAACGCTATACGGTCGGCGTTTGGGTCGGCCGACCCGATGGCACGCCGTTGCCAGGGCAATACGGAGCGATCACCGCATTGCCGTTGTTCTTCGAGGTCATCGACAGCCTGCCGCGCAGCGCAAGCGACGCGATCGCGAAACCGCCGCCCGCGAGCGTGGCCAGCGCCGATATCTGCTGGCCGCTCGGCATCGCGTTCGATGCGGCGCATCCGGAACTGTGCGCACGCAAGATGCAGGCGTGGGTCCTCAACAACGGCATTCCACCGACGCTGCCGGAACGCCGCGCACGTTTATGGAGTGCGGGGTTCTTGCCATTGCATGTGGATGCGACGACCGGCGAACGCTTGAGTGCGACCTGCACAAAACCGCATGTCGCACGCGACACCGGAATCGCGCGCTGGCCAGCGCTGGCGTCGCCGTGGTTGTCGGCAGCCGAGCGTCAGCATGCGGCGATTCCATCGCTCGCAAGGGATTGCGAACCCGATGGACTCGACGCGACCGCGTCGCTGCAGATCGAAGGCATTGCCGACCACGCGACCGTCGCGCGCGCTCCGAACAGCCCGACGCCAGTCAGACTGTCATTGCGCGCGCTGGGCGCGGCGGGGCGCGTGATGTGGATGGTCAATGGGCGCTTGCAGGGCGAAACGATGGGCGGTCGCTCGTTCGTGCACGACTATCCGGATGCGGGCGTGCAGGCGGTTACGGCGATGGCGGAGACGGGAGCGTGGACCCAGGTTGGGTTTCGGGTGTTGCGGTAGCGAACACACTGGCGTTCTCATGGATCGCTACGCGATTCGATCGATTGCGTTGCATCAGTGATTCAGGCTGCGATCCAATCCCGGCGTTGGGTTCCGAAAGATGCACTGGGTTTGCATCCCAGCCCGCGTCACGGAATCGTGGGAACAGTCCCGGCGATCTGCCATGCGAACATCAGCAGCGATGGGGCTGTGAGATCGATTGCCGGCTCGGTGGTGCTGTAGGACTGCACGAAGTCCTTGAACATCGCGCCGCGACCGTTGAACTGGGCATACACGTCGATGCCGTTCGCCGGACATTTTCTGGTGCCGCTGGTCAGTCCACTCGTCGCTGCCGAATTCGGGCCTTCGACCAACGCTCCAACGAGCATGGGCGATGCCCCGTTCAACGTGCCGACGAGGTTCGCGATCTGGTGCTGAGGACATAGCGGGAACGTCTTGCCATCGCCTATGATGAACGACGCGCCCCAGGAATTCGCGCCAAGGATGTTGCCGGTCCAGTGATTTTCATCGGCTGTCGCGTTGGCTGCGTGCGTGAGGAACGCGATTTCGGCTGCCGTCACCGCGAGCCCGGCACCATGCGTTGCCGAGTCGTACTGGTTCCATCCAAAGCCGAATCCGAACGGATCTGCGGATGCGGTTTTCTCGGCTGCAACCAATTGTTGTTGCATATCGGCCAGCAATTGCGCCTGCGTGACTGCCAGGCCGCTCGCTGATCCCGCGGCTGTGATCGCGCGATACAGCTCGAAGTGCGCAAGCGCGCTGACGTCGTAGAGATTCAACGAATCGGCGGCATCGTTCGGCCCCGTGATGTAGGCGTGCGCCCAGGTTGCGGCTGATGACAGATATACGGCCGGATCGGTGTGCGGCAGCCCGGCTGGCAACGACGCGCCACCCGCATGCAAAGCGAGGTACAACTCGCTCGCACCGAGTTCCATGTCGTCCCGCCACTCTGTTTCGGGGTAGAAATCGTAGGGCGCAGCTGTCAGCAGCTTGCCCGTTGGCGCGGTGTTGGCGAGGTCGAAGATGTGTTCCGCAGCGAGCAGGCACCGATTCGCGAGTGCAGCATCGGATTGGCGGAATACCTGGTAGCACAGCGCGAAGTCTGCGGCGAGACGGCCCGCGAGATTCGGACTGATCTTCGAGCCCGCCGCAGCGGCGATGAACACCGGGCGATTGCGGATATAGCGATCCGCCGCGATACCGCCGCCCCAGGTATCGTCGGCTTGCGGCAATCGCCACAGGTCGTGATCGCCGTTGGTGCTTGCATTCACCTCGCCGATGCCGGTCTGGTAGTAGAGCGTCCTGCTGCTGTCGTCCCACATCCGCAGCAACCAGTCGATGCCGAACTTCGATTCAGCTGTGTAATCGCTCGTGGACGCCGCACCCATCTGTTTTGGAAAATCGCGCACGCCGACCAGCATCATCGCTGCGGCGAAGCTGTGCGTCTCGACGAACTTCAGATAGTCGCCGGCATCCGACCATCCACCGGATGCGTCGATGACCGCACCCGTCGTGGACAAGCTGCCGACGACGTTGTCGTTCGCGTCGAACGTCGGCGTCTTGTAGACGCTTGCATGCGCATCGTTCAGATGGCCGGGCGCGGAGCGCAGCGTCGAGGGAATGTAGTTCGCTCCGTCGCGCTGGTTCTGGAAGAACGACAGCCCGTTGGCCAGCGCTTTCGCGTACAACGACGTTGGCGTGCCGATACGGAAGGAGGGCGATGTCGACGCGACCGGGCCGCTCACGGACAGCGTGAACGTTCCGGACTTCGAAGCAGTGAAGTCCAGCGCATACACGTGGAAGTTCTTCCATGCTTTCGATGCCGACGGCACGTTGCCCGATGCGATGACGTTGCCGCTGCCATCGACGACCTGGAAACTTGCGCCGGTTTCCAGCGCACTCGACATCAGATACGCGCGCGCCGTCGTGTGAGCCTGGTAGCCAAGTTGATTGATGCGGACGTACGCCGTATCGGTCGCAGCGGCGCTCGCGCTGGCGCCGAGCGCAAGCAGGAGTGTCCATCCGAACCGGTTGATCTGCACCATCCCAGTTGCCCCTCTGCGTTGACGTCTCCGCACCGCCCAGGTCACGAAACGCTGCCCGGATTGTTCTGGGATGCGTTTTTGCTTTCACGCATCTTCGCCAGTTGCTGGTCTTCCAGTTCGCGACGTCTGATTTCCTGGCGCTTGAGTTCCTCCCTGCGCATGTCCTCGAGTTTTTCGGCGCTGGGGTCTTCGTGCATGGTCAGGGCGACTACGCCTGCAGCAGCGGGTTCGCCGCGCGGACTCTTGAGCTTGATGTTGAGGCGCAGCTCGTTGGCCGAATCGGCGTTGCGGATCGCTTCGTCGTACGGAATCAGCCCTTCGTTGTACAGCTCGAACAGTGCCCAGTCGAACGTGCGCATGCCGAGCTCGCGGGATTTGTTCATCACCGCCTTGAGGTCGTTGAACTCGCCACGGAAAATGCGCTCGGCGATCGACGGCGTATTGATCAGGATCTCGATGGCGGCCACGCGGCCCTTGCCATCGACGGTGCGAACCAATCGCTGCGACACGATCGCGCGCAGGTTGGCAGACAGATCCATCAGCAGTTGCGTGCGCCGTTCCTCGGGAAAGAAGTTGATGATGCGCTCGATGGTCTGGCTGGCGCTGTTCGCATGCAATGTGGTCAGGCACAGATGCCCGGTCTCTGCGAACGCGATCGCATGCTCCATGGCTTCCGCATCGCGGACTTCGCCGATCAGGATCACGTCCGGCGCCTGGCGCAGTGCGTTCTTCAATGCGTGATGCCAGGAGTGCGTGTCGACGCCGACCTCGCGATGGGTAATCAGCGAATTCTTGGATTGATGCGCGTACTCCACCGGATCTTCGATGGTGATGATGTGTCCGGCGGACGTGCAGTTACGATGGTCGATCATCGCGGCGAGCGACGTGGATTTCCCCGAGCCGGTGCCGCCGACAAGCAGCACCAGACCGCGTTTGGTCATCACCACTTCTTTCAGGATTTCAGGCAGGCGCAGCTTCTCGAAGTTCGGGATCTCGGCGGCGATGGTGCGCAATACCATGCCGACTTGTTGCTGCTGCATGAACACATTGACCCGGAAGCGCGACAAGCCGGGAATCGCGATCGCGAAGTTGCATTCGTACTCGCGCGCGAACTCTTCGCGCTGGCTTTCGTTCATCATCGCCTGCGCAAGCCCGCGCGTGATCTCGCCATTGAGTTTCTGCGAGACCAGCGGCTTCATCTGGCCGTTGATCTTGATGCTTGGCGGGTAATCGCTGGCGATGAACAGGTCCGAGCCGCCTTCCTTGCTCATGGCACCAAGCAGCTTGTGCATGTAGCTGCGGGCTTGATCTTCCGTGAGTGTCGACATGGTGACTCCGTAGTGGTGCGAACGCGTGGGGAAAGGCGATGGATTCTGTCGCTGATTGTGCCACTCGGTCGGCTCGTCGGCATGCGTGCTGATCCTGTCCGCAACCGACGCATCGATGCCCGGAGAGCAAGGGCTCGGGTCGATTGACCCGGCGAATCAATTTTCGCTGTTCCGGATCAGCGTGGGTGCGCTTCTCTGTGTGAGCCGGGAAGTTCAAAACATGGGCCAGAGGGACAAGGGCGGGCAGCGGTGGCTCATCTTGAGTAACCGCTCCCTTTTTTCTTTCAGCCCGCCATCCGCAGTTCCAGCAACTCCAGTGCAGACCACGAATTCCGGTCCTGCTTGCGCACTGGTTTCTCGAACAGGGCGTGGATGGATCGCCGCCCGCGCAGGGTCGCGAGTGTAACCTGCGCCGTCGCTTGGGAAGTTCGCGTCCCAGCCGATTTGCATCAATGGGATATGCAGCATGTTGCCTGGGAAATTCCTCTGGCATGTCGGCGTGACCGTGATCGTCGGAGCGGTGACCGCGGCCGCCTTGGCGGCGAATGCGCCATCCGGGTCTCGGCCAGCGAATGGCGAGATCGAACACGAGGTGCGGGTGCCCAACCGACACGCTACGTCCGGCAGTTGCGGCATCGAACGCTGGGCGGTCAGGACGGGCGCGGATGCCAACGCGCGCCTGGTCCATCGTGACGCTCCGGTCGTGCAGACGATCGCTGGGCTTGCAGCGCTGGCGCCGCCTGCGCGTCATACGGTACATGCGCGCGTGCAGCCGACCGAGACAACGGCTCATGTCCTCGATGCGACCCTCGTCGAGTACAAGCTCGATGCCGACTCGGATGACATCTCATCCTCCGCGACGCGCATGGCAACACGATGCTCGCGGAGATCCCCGATCCCGCGTGCGTGAAGTCGAGCAGTCCTTTCTCGTCGCTGATCCACGACGCGCGTACCGGGTTCGACGCAAGGTTCACTGCAACGACCAGCTTCAAAACCGCGAATGTTCCGGTGCGCCTCACTGGCGTCGGATTCTTCGACTACCGGCCTGGGCAGACGGGTGTCGCGCCGAATGCCATCGAATTGCATCCGGTACTCGATGTTGACTTCAACCCGTCTGTCGGGAGCAGCTCGGCTGGGCAGTAGAAAGCCTGATCTGCCCGGGCAATCCGGTCAGTGGTCGGGACGAGACGCATCCAGCGCCTCCACGACGCCGATGTCCTGCATCTTGCGCAGCAGGGCTTCGCTGGCCTCAATCTGTGGCGGGGTCATCGGCTTGATCACGGTGTAGCGATCGGCGGCGACGACCGCATCGTTATCGTCGGCCGCGACGGCGAGCGTGACCAATGCATAGGCCGCCATGCGATCCTGCGCGATGCCGCTGCCGTTTGCATACAGCATCGCGAGGTGGGAGAGCACGCCGGCATCGTTTCTGGTTGCGGCCTTGCGGTACCACGCGATGGCCTGCGCGTAGTCCTGCGGCACGCGTTGCCCGCGCTCGTACATCAGCGCCAGGTTGTATTGGGCGTCGGCGTTGCCGGCGGTTGCTGCCTTGAGATCCCACCCGGCCGCCTGCTTGAAATCCTGCGGCACGCCCTCGCCCTTGGCGCAGAGCAGGGCCATGTTGTACTGCGCATCAGCGAGCCACTGGGCCGCGGCGTTGCCCATCCACTGGGCGGCCTTGGCATCGTCCTTCGGCAAGCCATCGCCTTCGAGGTACATGACCCCAATGACCAATTGCGCAGCGGCATTGCCCTGTTCGGCAAGCGGCCTGCATTCGGCAATGGCGGCGGCATAGTTGCCACGGTGATACGCCTGGAGTCCAGTCTACAGGTCCGCCGCGGATGCCGTGGCGGCGATGAAAAAAATCATGCTCCCCGACAATGCAAGCCGCATGGCCATGTCCTTTCGCATCGCGATTTCAGACGCAAGTGTGCGGGGTTCCGGACATGGAGTGTCAGCGGTGTCGTGATGACGCCGCAAGCCTCCGCGTTGCGCTTGGCAAGACGCTACGTCGGCCGTCGTCGTTTGGATATGGCGACGCATATCGCGCTGGATGCAGCATGCCGAGCACCGCAGTCTTGCCATCGGCAGTTGTGCAGCGAACCAATCGAATTCTTCCAATCGATCACGGCCTGGCATCGCGCAAACGAAGAGAGCACCCGGATGGATGCCCTCGATGCATTGCATGTCGCAAACCGAGCGTCAGGTCACGCCGAAGTACGGGTCACCGCCAGAAAGCGTGCTGTCGGCGCGGAACCAAGCGGCGCGCACCGGATGATAGGCATCGTCCCAGCTCAAACGCGATGCGCCCTTGGTGCGCTCCCAGTCCGATTTCAGGCCGCCTTCGACTTCTTCCCAACTCAGGCTGGCGTTGTTCTGGCGATGCGCGAAGCCGGCGCGATAAGCCGGCGCATAATCTTCATAGCTGAGTTCGCTGTTGTAATAGGGTTCGGTGATGAAGGCGCGTTGCCAGTAGAGATCCTCTTCCACGGGATCGAGCGTGGCAGGGGCTTGCACACTGCCTACGCGTTCGGTAGCCGTGAGTTCCTCGCCCGTGGGATTGACCGCTTCGCCGACGCCCTTGCCCGCAAGGCCACCAACGACCGCGCCGACGACACCGCCGATCGCAGTGCCGATGGGGCCTCCGGCAATGCCCATGGCCGCACCGGCTACTGCGCCGCTGGCTGCGCCGAGCCCGGTGCCGACGGGATGTGCGCCGGGCGTGCCGGTGATCGGATCGCGATTCATCTCGCGCGCTTCAAGTTTTTCCGCGTGGATTTGTTCCGTCATGGTGAATCTCCTTGGGATCGTCGATGGGTGGATGACGATGTGTAGGCGCTTGCCTGATGCAACTACCAGCACTGGCACATCGAAGATCGAGTATTGCCCATGGCCGATGAATTCTTTCCAAATCGAGAATTTGAGCAAGCGTATAACTAACAGTCGGTTAAGCCTGACGCTTGCGGCAGTCCAGTTTTTGTTGGGCCATGATTCCAGCGATACCGACGCGAATCGGCAGTGTCAGAACATCGCCACATCCGGTTCCATCAATGGCGCAGCACCGGCCCGCACCTGCGCAATCAACGACGCGCTTTCGGGATACAACTTGGCGAAATAGAAGCGCGCGGTGCTCAGCTTGGCCTTGTAGAACGGATCGCCGCTGTCCAGCTTCTTCATCGCGACGCCAGCGGAATTGCACCAGGAGAACGAGAACACCAGGTGCCCGATCACGCGCAGGTAGGGCACGGCAGCGGCGGCGGCTTCGTCGGGATTCTTCATCGACTTGATGGCGATTTCAGTGGTGAGTTTCTGCACTTCGGCCATCAGCGAGACCAGGGGCGCGGTGAATTCCTTCATCGCTGGATTGTCGTCGTGCAACTTGACGACGTCCTGGATCACCTTGCCGAATTTCATCAGCTTCGCGCCGCCATCGGCGAGCACCTTGCGACCGAGCAGGTCGAGCGCCTGCACGGTGTTGGTGCCTTCGTAGATCATGTTGATGCGCGCGTCGCGCACATATTGCTCGACGCCCGTCTCGGCGATGTAGCCGTGGCCGCCGTACACCTGCATCGCGAGCGTCGTCGACTCGTAACCGTTGTCGGTGATGAAGCCCTTGATGACCGGCGTGAGCAGGGCGACGAGGTCCGCATTGTCGGCGCGCACTTGCGCATCTGGATGGTTGTGCTCGCGGTCGATTGCCAGGCCCGCCCAGTAGGTGAAGGTGCGCGCGGCTTCGACGTAGGCTTTCTGGGTGAGCAGCATGCGGCGCACGTCGGGATGGACGATGATCGGGTCCGCAGGCTTGTCCGCCGCTTTCACTCCTGTCGCCGAACGTCCCTGGATACGATCCTTCGCGTAGGCCAGGGAGTTCTGATACGCCACTTCGGCGAGGCCCAGCGATTGCATGCCGACGCCGAGGCGCGCGCTGTTCATCATCACGAACATCGCGTTGAGTCCGCGATTGGCTTCGCCGACCAACCAGCCGTTCGCGCGATCGAGATGGATGACGCACGTGGCATTGCCGTGGATGCCCATCTTGTGTTCGATCGAGCCGCAGCTGACGCCATTGCGTGCGCCGGCATCGCCATTCGCATCCGGCAGGAACTTCGGCACCACGAACAGCGAAATGCCCTTGGTGCCCGCAGGCGCGTCCGGCAAGCGTGCAAGCACGAGGTGAATGATGTTTTGCGCCAGGTCGTGCTCACCGGCGGAGATGAAAATCTTGGTGCCGCTGATTGCGTGCGAGCCATCGGCGTTCGGTTCTGCTCTGGTCCTGATCAGACCGAGGTCGGTGCCGCTTTGCGCCTCGGTCAGGCACATGGTGCCGGTCCATTCGCCGGAAACCAGCTTCGGAAGATAGATCTGCTTCAGGCTCGGCGTACCGAACGCGGACAGCGCGTTGTAAGCGCCGTGCGACAGGCCCGGATACATCGCCCACGCCTGGTTCGCGGAGTTCATCATTTCCATGAACGCGCCATGCACCACATGTGGCAACCCCTGGCCGCCGTATGCCGTATCGGCGCCAAGAGAAGGCCAACCGCCTTCGACGAACTGCCGATAGGCATCCTTGAAGCCCGTCGGTGTGGTCACGACGCCATCGTGAATCGTGCAACCTTCGCGGTCGCCGACCTGGTTCAGCGGAAACAACACGTCGGCGCAGAACTTGCCGCCTTCCTCAAGCACTGCGTCGATCGTCTCGCGATCGATCACTGCGTACGGCGTCAGCTTGCGCAGCGCGTTCTCGACGCCGAGCAATTCGTGCAACACGAACTGCATGTCGCGCAGGGGTGGGGTGTAGTGCGGCATGACGATCTCCTGCGGCGAACCAAGGTATGGGAGCGCCTAGAATATCGCTAGTCCTGCATCGGCACCGGGTCGAGTCCGAATGGCAGCATCGCGTGACGATTCGACGGGTCGCTCCAGCGGGGCAGGGAGCACTCGCAGGCGAGGTCGTCATCCCGTTCATGAACGGCGTGTACACTGCATCCGGCTATGCGTGGCAGCGCACATACGCAATCGATGACTCGCTTCAATGTCAACAGGTCGGTCTTCTCGACCGCGCCCCACCCAAACGAGGAATTACCATGAAATACGCATTGCCAACCGCACTCCTGATCGCGATGTTCGGACTCGTCGCGTGCAACGCGCCAGCACCCGAGGCTGCGCCAGCGCCTGCGGGAGCAACAGGTGCTACCGGAGCGCCCGGTGCTCCGGGCGCCACGGGCAACCAGGGCAATACCGGCTACACCGGCGACACCGGCGACAAGGGCAATACCGGTAACACCGGAAACCAGGGCAATACCGGTTCCACTGGCGCAACCGGTCAGACCGGCGATACGGGCAACACCGGCGCGCAAGGCAACACCGGAAATCAAGGCGACACCGGCGACAAGGGCGACAAAGGCAATCAGGGTAACCAGGGTAACCAGGGCAACGCCGGCGACCCAGAGCACCATTGATCCAGGACGCGGCTGAGCGTGCGGGCGAAGCGCACAAAAGCCGCAGGTGATGAACCCCGACACGCAGCGTTGCTGGGTGTCGGGGTTTTTTTGTGGGCGGTGTGTTCGATCATCGCGAGGCCAGGACTCCACGATCAAGTAACCCCATCCAGTCGCAACAGTGCCGTTCAAGGCAATGATCAGGTAGGCTGCGACATCGATGTTCACCAACGATCGAACAATTGACGCGCTGCGTGCGCGCATCCCGACGTTCGCCTGCATTGTCGGCTGCCACGATTGCTGTGGGCCGGTGACTGCCTCGTCGGAGGAAATGGCAAGGCTGCCAGTCAGGACCGAGGCCGAACATGCGTCAGCGCTGGCCGACCTGAGCTGTCCGCACCTGGGCGAGCATGGCTGTGAAGTCTACGGCGAGCGCCCGCTGATCTGCCGTCTGTTTGGAACGACACCCGGTTTGCCGTGCCCGAACGGCATGCGCCCTGTGTACATGATCGATCCACGTACAGAGACTGAAATCCACCAATTCCTTGCGCGCACGCGACAAGTGCTGGTGTGATGCGTTGACTGCAGCGTCAAGCAGGCGGACGCAAGCTCACGACTGCGCCCGCATCGCCGACGCAACACGCAGAAATGCCGGCTTCAACAGCGATCTTGCTTCAGGAGTGAGGTTTGCAGGTGCATCGAGCGGGGCGAGCGCTGGATGCTGGAACGCATCGCCGGCGCATGCGAAGACAACCCGGTTGGTCCCGTCGTTTTCATACATGGCGAACGTCGCGCCGCTGAAGCTGTGGCGGATGCGGTCGATATGCGCATCCGAATCCCTGCAGTAGAGGTTCAACACCATCACCCCGTTGTCGATCAGCGCATTGCGGCAGCTGTCGTAGAACTCCTGCGAGGCCAGTCGTCGCGGGATGCCATGTCGCGTATACGCATCCACGAGCAGGACATCGAACCGCCGGGTTGATTGCTTGATGAAGCGCGCTCCATCGTCCAGGTGGACGTGGAATCTTTCACCATCGGGTGGCACCAGGAATGCGTCGCGCAATGCGACGACCTGCGGGTTGATCTCGACGACATCGATGCGTGCGTCCGGCAGTTCCCGATAGCAGAACTTCGCCAGCGAACCGCCGCCTAGGCCGATCATCGCGATCCGATCCGGCTGGCTGGCGAACATGAGGAAGCCCATCATCGTCCGGGTGTAATCCAGGACAAGCTTGTCGGGTTTGCGCTTCGACATGCGGCTCTGGAACTCCGACAGATCAAAGTGCAGCGATTTGTAATGCTGCGTTTCTTCGACGAAGGGCTCGCACATCGCGACCGGATGTTCCAACACGGGGGTGATCCTTGCTTGGCACCGCCAGCGCATGGCGTGCTGGTAGCCGTGGATACGGGAATCTGGAAAGGCGCGGCGCGGGAGTGTCGCCGTGGCTGCTGCGGCCACGATCGCAGCGCCGAAACGATGCCTTGCAGACATACCGCTGGAGTCGCCTTGCAAAGGTTAGCACTGGCCGCGAAAGGCAGGCTGTCCAATCATGTAATCTTTCCAGTGCGCAACCTGCAGGATCTGCTAGGCAAGCCTGCATCCATGGCCTGCCTCGAAGTCCGCCCGATAGCGCCGATTCCAAGGAGGACAACATGCACAGCGCATCCAACACCGTTTCCCTCTCAGGCACCTGGAAGCTGCTGATCGTCGATGACGAGGAAGAGGTTCACGTCGTCACCAAGCTCGTGCTTGCGCACTTCGCGTTCGAGGGACGCAGCCTGGAGTTCCTCGACGCCTATTCGGCACGCGAAGCGAAATCCGTGCTGGCCTTGCATGCCGATGTCGCCCTGATGCTGGTCGATGTGGTGATGGAAACCGACCATGCCGGACTCGATCTGGTCCGGCATGTCCGCACCGAGGCCAACAATCACTTCGTTCGCATCGTCCTGCGCACCGGCCAGCCCGGTCAGGCACCGGAGCAGCAAGTCATTCGCGATTTCGACATCAACGACTACAAGGAAAAGACCGAACTCACCTCGAAGAAACTGTCGACCTTGCTGTACGCGGCGTTGCGTTCGTACCGCGACATCATGACCATCGAGGAATACAAACGCGGCCTGGAGCGCGTGATCGACGCCTCGGCGCATATCTTTTCGCACCAGCGCAGCCGCGAGTTCGCTTCGGCGGTGCTGGGGCAGTTGACGCATGTGGTCGGCATCGATCGCGGTGCGCTGCATTGCAAGGTCACCATGGGGACCGATGGTGCGCCCGATCATTTCCATGTGACGTCGGCCACCGGGGCCTACAGCGGGCTGGTCGAGACCGAGGCTGAAGAACGACTGCCGGCACACATCGCCCAATCGCTGCAGGCGGCCTACCAGAGCAAACAGCATCAGTTCCGCAGCGATCACTATGTGCTGCACTTCATCGACAGCCAGCATGGCGAGAGCCTGCTGTATGTCGGCGACGTATGGAAACTCTCGGATCTCGACCTTCGGCTGATCAAGGTGTTCTGCACCAATGTCTCGATCGCTTTCGAGAATCTGCACTTGAACCAGGAACTGTTCGAGTCGCAGCTGGAAATGATCTGCCTGCTCGCCGGTGCGGCCGAGACGCGCTCGCGCGAGACCGCGAACCACGTCAAGCGGGTCGGCCTGCTTGCCGAATACCTGGCGCGCGACATGGGGCTGGATGAAAAAACCGCGGAGTCGCTGCGCTATGCCGCACCGCTGCACGATATCGGCAAGATCGCGATCCCGGATGCCATCCTCAACAAACCGGACGCGCATACCGCCGATGAAACCATCATCATGCGCACCCACGCAGAGCAGGGCGCGCAATTGCTTGGACAGTCGCGCCGCCCGCTGCTCAAGCTGGCTGCCCAGATCGCCGCTACACACCATGAGAATTGGGACGGTACCGGTTATCCCCTGGGTTTGTCCGGCAACGACATTCCGATCGCCGGGCGGATCACCGCGCTTGCCGACGTGTGCGATGCGCTGGGCAGCCGACGCTGTTACAAGGAGCCGTGGCCGGCGGAGACCGTCATGGCGTTCCTGAAAGAGCAGCGCGGAAAAAAGTTCGATCCGCGACTGGTGGATATCCTGCTTGAGAACTGGGAGCGCGCTGCAGCGGTTCGCAGCATGCTGCCGGACTGAGCTGCCAAAAGCGACCGTACCAAAGGGCACAGACCATCCATGACGCTGAACGTTTTCCTGGTCATTTGCATCGTCCTGCTCGGGGGCGGGCTAGGGTGGTTGTTGCTGTCGCGCCAGCGGATGCGATCCGAAGTCCGTGATTTGCGCGAGCGTGAGCGATGGCGTCAATTGGCGCTCAAGGCCGGTGGCGACGAACTGTGGCAATACGATGTCGGCGCCGATCGGATCACCCGCGAGAACCAGCTCCCGGATATGCAACACACCGGCGCAGTGACGCACGTCGGTATCGAGAGCTTTCTGCAAACCCTGCATGATGCCGACCGCGAGCGCAGCCGCTCAGTGGTGGCTGCGTTGGTGAGTGGGCGGACGGACCAGATCGAGGTGTCGTATCGCGTGCATCGCCGTGGCGGTGGCTGGGCCTGGGTCCACACCCACGGCCGCACCGTGACCAGCGACCACGAAGGCAGGGCGACGGCCATCGTCGGCATCACCCGTGAAATCTCCGCGATCAAGCACAATGCCGAGCGTCTGAGTCTGGCCCTGCAGGCTTCCGGGGAAGAAATGTGGGAACTCGACATCGGCCGCGATCGGCTGCACCGGGTGAACCCGACCGAACATGGTGCCGACCTTGGTGGTTCCGACCGCGCTACTCGCGACGCATTCGCCAAGGCCTGCCACCCCGACGATCTGGCGCTGGCGCGGCAAGCCTATCTGGACGTTCGTTGGGGAAAGAGCGAGACCATGCATGTGGTGTATCGCATGCGTTCCAGGAGCGGCGGTTACCGCTGGATGGATTCGCACGGACGCGGGATCGATCCAGACGACGACGGCCTACCCACCCGCATGATCGGCACCAATCGCGATATCACCGAGATCAAGCAAGGGGAGGAACGCCTGCGGCTGGTGCTCTGGGGCAGCGGTGCCGAACTATGGGATGTCGATATGACCAGCGGATTGGTTCGGCGCAGCAACCAGTTGCAGAGCCTCGCGATCAACGACCATGGCGAGCAGCTGTTGTTCTCCGAGTTGGTCGCTGCCGTTTTCCCTGACGATGCGCAGAACCTGAGCCAGGCGTTCGTCGCACATGCCAAGGCCCAGGCGGAAGCGTTCGAGGCGTGGTTCCGCTTGCGCAACGCCGACGGCGAGTGGCGCTGGATGTACTCGCACGGCCGCATCACCGAACGCACGGAGGCAGGCTGGGCGGTTCGGATGGCCGGCATCATGCACGACATCACCTCGGTCAAGCAGACCGAGGACGAACTGCGACGTTTGAACGAGGAACTGGAAGATCGCGTCGACCGCCGCACCGCCGATCTGTCGCGTGCGAACACCGAGTTGAGTGGAACGATCGAACGCCTCAGTGAGGCCCAGGCGCAATTGGTCGAATCGGAAAAGATGGCGGCGCTGGGTTCGCTGGTCGCGGGCGTAGCGCACGAGATCAACACGCCGCTCGGGGTCAGCGTCACCGCCGCATCGCATCTGGGCGAAGAGGTCGATTATCTGGAAGCCCGGTTGCAGACCATCGACCCGGTCGATGCGCACTTGCAGACGTCCGCAGGCGTGATTCGGCAATGCGTGGACCTGGTCATGCGCAACCTCGAGCGCGCCGACAAACTGGTCAAGAGCTTCAAGCAGGTAGCGGTCGATCAGTCTTCCGAACAATCCCGCGAGATCGTGCTCAAGGATTACCTCGATGAGATCCTGCTGTCGCTGAATCCGCGCATCAAGCGCACCGGGCACATCGTCGAACTGGATTGCGACCCGGCCATCCGCCTGCAGACGTTTCCGGGCGCGATCTACCAGACCATCACGAACCTGGTGGTCAATTCGCTCGTGCACGGCTTCGACGGCATCGATGCGGGCACGATCGCGATCGCGGCCAGCGCCGATGCCGAACAGATCCTGATCGTCTATCGCGACAATGGCCGCGGCATGTCGGCCGACACACGGCGTCGTGTATTCGATCCGTTTTTCACCACACGTCGCGGCCAGGGCGGGTCGGGATTGGGGATGCATATCAGCTACAACCTGATCACCCAGTTGCTGGGTGGAACCATCCGTTGCGAAAGCCAGCCCGATGCCGGAGTGAAGTTCGAGATCCGGATTCCGCGCAGGTGAGTCGTTCGGCCGTGCGTTGACATCGCCATCGGCCGCGTCTCATGAAGGCCGCTTTGGCAGGCGATCACGATGCCGTGGACTGACGAACGCCGCTCGTTTCGGTCCTTTTGCCTTTCCGATGCCGCACAATTGCGGCGGCCACGCAGCATCCGACAGGGAACGGCAACACCATGCTCACAGGTGACATCAGGTCGCAAATCGACGGCGTCTGGAACGCGTTCTGGACCGGCGGCATCTCCAATCCGCTGGAAGTGATCGAGCAGATCACCTACCTGTTGTTCCTGCGCAGGCTCGACGAAGAACATCTGCGCCATCTGCATATCGCCGAACAATTCGGCACCAAGCCCGAGCGCGTGATTTACCCGAAAGGCAAGACCGACAAGGGCGTGCGCTACGAGGCTCTGCGCTGGAGCAGCTTCAAGGACATCGAAGCGCGGCAGATGTACGACATCGTGTCCGACCACGTGTTCCCGTTCCTGCGCACGCTGGGCGGCGAGGGCAGCACCTACGCTACCCATATGAAGGACGCGCGCTTCACCATCCCGACGCCCGCGTTGCTGTCGAAAGTCGCCGACCTGATCGCCAAGTTGCCGATGGAGGAACGCGACACCAAGGGCGACCTGTACGAATACATGCTCGCCAAGATCGCCAGCGCCGGCCAGAACGGCCAGTTCCGTACGCCGCGCCACATCATCAACCTGATGGTCGCACTCACCGACCCGAAGCCGAACGACATCATCTGCGATCCGGCATCGGGCACCTGCGGATTCCTGGTCGCCGCCGCCGAGTACCTGCGCACGCATCACAAGGAACTCTTCCGCGACAAGAAGCTGCGCGAGCACTTCCACAACAGCCTGCTGCACGGCTACGACTTCGACAACACCATGCTGCGCATCGGCAGCATGAACCTGTTGCTGCACGGCGTTGAACAGCCCGACGTGCGTTATCGCGATTCGCTCGCGCAGGACCATGCCGGCGAGTCCGGCAAGTACAGCCTGATCCTCGCCAACCCACCGTTCGCCGGATCGCTCGACTACGACAGCACAGCGAAGGATCTGCTCGCGATCGTCAAGACGAAGAAGACCGAACTGCTGTTCCTCGCGCTGTTCCTGCGCCTGCTGAAAACCGGCGGCCGCGCGGCGGTGATCGTGCCCGACGGCGTGCTGTTCGGATCCAGCAAGGCGCACAAGGAACTGCGCCGCATGCTGGTCGAGGAGCACAAGCTCGACGCGGTGATCTCGCTGCCCGGCGGCGTGTTCCGCCCGTATGCCGGCGTGTCCACCGCGATTCTTCTATTGACCAAAACCGGCGTCGGCGGCACCGATCATGTGTGGTTCTACGATCTGCAAGCTGACGGCTGGAGCCTCGACGACAAACGCAACCCGCTGCTGCCCGAAGACAAGCTCGGCCCTTTCGCCACCCGCCTGAGCGCCGACGAACACGCAAAGAACAACCTGCCCGACGCCCTCGCCCGCTGGCGCACCCTGCATCCCGCCCCGCTTGAACCCCTCGCCCAACGGGAGAGGGGCAGGGGCAATGCTCTCAACTTAAGCCTTTCTTGACCTCAAAAGGCTTGCGTTTTCGCACATGATTGGTTACGATATCGCATCGTAACTCATTGATAAATAA
>JAYTOP010000001.1:0-49455 GCA_043747745.1 Pseudomonadota bacterium | reverse complement strand
CGTCGAGGCATTCGCTGGAGGCGGCGCAGCGCTGTTCCTGCGCCCGACGCCGGCGCCGGTGGAGGTCCTCAACGACATCAACGGCGAACTGGTTCGGCTGTATCGCTGCGTGAAGCATCACCTCGAGGAGCTGGTGCGCCAGTTCAAGTGGTCACTGGTCTCGCGCGAGATGTTCGACTGGGCGCAGATGGAGCGGCCCGAGACGCTGACCGACATCCAGCGTGCTGCGCGGTTTTTCTACCTGCAGAAGCTCGCCTTCGGTGGGCGCGTGCACGGGCAGAGCTTCGGAACGGTGACGGTCGGCGGCGGTCCCAAGCTCAACTTGCTGCGCATCGAGGAGGATCTGTCGATGGCGCATCTGCGCCTGTCGAACGTAATCATCGAGCACCTCGCCTGGCGCGACTGCATCGATCGCTACGACCGCCCGCATACGCTGTTCTATCTGGATCCGCCCTATTGGCAGGTCGAGGGCTACGGCGTGCCCTTTGGCTGGGAGCAGTACGAGGCGCTGGCCGAAGCGATGCGAACGATGCAAGGCAAAGCGGTGCTCTCGATCAACGACCACCCTGAAATCCGGCGCGTGTTCGCCGAGTTCGCGATGATCCCGCTGCAGATCCGCTACACCGTCGGCCAGCGCGTGCTCGGCATCGAAACCCTCACCACCCGGAATAGCGACAGCCTCGACTTCCACGACCTGGCTGCCTGGACGATCCGTGACGCCCTCGAGGCCGCGTTCCGCGCTGGCTGGCACGCGGGGCAGGCATGAACGCCGCCGCTACGATGCACGTGGCTGCAGTCGCCGGTGTATCTGTCGACGAGGCGCTGGTCTTCCAGGGAGTGGACACGGCGTTGCTGGTAGCCGCTGTAGGCGGACGGATCGACCTGCTTGAGATGGCGAAGCAGGAGCTAGCTTCGCGCGGATTGAATCAGCAGGGAGTTTGGGTGGGATTCGACGCCGCATCCGCTCAAATTTCCTCCTGAAAATTCGCGCATTGGCCTCGCTGCGATGCGGCTCTCAGCGATGGCAGTCCTGAAAAAAAACGGGTCGATCGATTTGATCGGCCAGCTAACAGGGTCTGCCTTTTAATCCGCTGGTCCCGAGTTCGAATCTCGGACGACCCACCAATAAAAACAATAAGTTGCATTTTTGGTTGCGGATCAAAAAAGCCACTCGGTACATTTCGGTACAGTACTGAAATAGAGCCGCCAGCGCGACTCTGCCAAGGCGCTTCTGGAACGTGGAAAGCGCTCATCCGTAAACACGGCTGGCCGACACGCACGAAGCGCGATGCGGAAGGCTGGCTGTGTCGCACCGAGGACGAATCGACCATGATTCCGGTTTCCGTATTAATGTAATAATGGCGACACTTTAACATAACGGTGCAATGACATGAAACGACAGCAGGTCTCCGCCCCGGCCACCGAGGTTCCCGTCAAGCTGGCCGAAGTCCGGCAACTGGTGGAAGCCGGTGCTTTGTCCGATGCCAATACCGAGGTGATCGGCGTCAAGGGTGGGTATACGGTGCGTTTCAAGTTGCGCAAAGGCAAGGCCGCTCGCGTGCTTGCGACCAAGGAAGGTGAGCTGCGCGTTTTCAGCACGGCCGACAGCGCATTGCGCCAACTTCGCGCCGTCGCCATGTCCCTTGGCAACGTTGTCGTCAGGAGTTCGACTTATCAACCTGCCGCCCTGCGGCCGGGGCGTGACGATCGGCGCCAGGCGATGCAGCAGGCGAACGACTACGGTCGCTGGCTGAAGGCAGAAACTGATGCCACGCTCGCTCGCGTCGCCAGTGGTGCCGCCACGATCTACACCCAGGCCGAGTTCGATCAGCGCAGTGCCGAGCGCCGCGCCGCGATCGTGCGCCGTCGCAATGAGGCAGGTGCATGAGTCGGCCAACGACGTATGCGGTCGCCTACACCGATGACTTTGACGCCGACATTGCCGCGATCGAGGACTATTTCGTTGCTGAAGGTGAATGGGATCTGGCATTGAACCATCCAGATCGCATCAAGAGTTGTGCGGAAACAATCGGCCAGATGCCATTGGCGTGGGCGGTCGGTGCAAGCGGTCAACACGAACGCGTCATGACTGATCTGCCTTACCGCTTGGTCTTCAGCTTCGACGGAAAGCGCGTGCTGATGCTGAGGGCGAAGCACACCCATCGCCAACACCCGTAAGATCTTCTATGCCAGACATCTGACGTTGAACCAAGGCGAGGTACACCAGCGGTACACCGCGCAGTTTTGGTGTGTTGCTATCAGCTGACGCAAGCTATTGATGGCAAAGTAAAACAGGCTAATTTCCGCTAACAGGAGATAGTCTTACGCATCAACAAGATATTGATTTAAAAGGCAACTTTTAATCCGCTGCTCCCGAGTTCGAATCTCGGACGACCAGCATTTCGCATCCAGCTTCACCCGCGCAACACGCCAAAATGCTGCTGACGCCCTTGGGTGGATGGATGGTCGGCGGAGTTGCAATGTATGCCTGGACCTAGACCTTGACCGCAGGGCTTCAGCGATCCGCATCGGCTGGGTTGTAGGCTTGTCCGGGACATTGCGAAAACAACGTCAGCATCCATTTCCAACCATCCCCTCACGGCACCGCCTTCACCGCCGTGACGATGGATGCCTTCAGGAAGTGGATGTTGGGGTCGTCGCTCTGGTCGGCTTCGATGTACAGGCTCATCAGGAAGGCCATCAGGTCGTGGCGGCGGGCGAGCCAGTGGCTGTCGTTGTAGGCCTGTGCGGGATCGCCGATCTTCGGTGTCAATTTCGCAAACCATGCGTTCCAGTCCGCTTCGGTATGGAAGCCACGTTTGGCGATGTAGATCACCGGGCGTGCGAGGCGGCCGCTTTCGCCGAAGACGTATGCAGGCGCGGCGTCGGGCACGACCTGCGCGGCGACCGCGGCGAGGATGCGGTCGGTCTGTTCTTTTTCCAGCGTCGTGTTGAGTGCGAGCTGCATCAGCCAGTCCGAACCGTGCGCGATGCCGTGGCGCCAGCCTTCCTTGTCGATGAAGCCGCGATAGTCGTTGACCGATTCGACGAAGGCGGCTGCCTTCTCGACCATCGCCACGCGTTCCTCGGGCGTCATCCACGGTTTGATGCGGTCGGTGCGCGCGACCTCCGACAGCACCAGCGCTGCATAGGGTTTGCGGAAGCCCGGTTCGTCGTCGCCGTCGAGCTGCGCGTACAGCGCATCGCGCATGCCGCGCAGGGTGTCGTCATCGAAATAGCCCGCGCGCATCCACGCCGCCAATGCGGAATACGCGATGTCGTCGCGCAGCACCGGATCGGGATCGCCGAGGCAAGCGAGCAGTCCTTGCGCAAGCGTCTTGCGTTCATCGACATCCGACATCTCGAATTTCAATGCCTTGAGCGCCTGCAACGATTCGGCAGTCTGTCCATCCGGCGGACATGCCGCGAATGCGGGCGTCATCAGCAATGCCAGCAACCATCCAATCGATTTGCGCATGTGGACCTCCGTCAACGATGAGCGACACCGTAGCCGCAGCGTGGGTGGGTGACAAGGTCTGCAGGCGATTGTGGTGTCGGCTTGATCGAGCCTGTGATTTTTCTCCCGGTGCCGCGAATCACAGGTCAGGCCGCATCGCACGCGCAACGATGCATCGATCGTGTTTGCGGGCGCTGTGTGACTGAGCTGGGAAGTGAGCGCCGGGCTGCGACGGATTCTGGCGATCGCGCGAATCGGACAGGACCAGATCGACAGCGCCTGCAAGCGCGACTACGCCTCAACAGGTGGCGGGCAGGTCGAGTGTTGTCCAGTGGTCGATCGGCGCCGGGCGACCGAGCAGAAAACCCTGCCCAAACTCGCAGCCCAAAGCCATCAACGCATCGCGCTGCTCGGTCGTTTCGATGCCTTCGGCAATCACGTCCATGTCGAGCGCGTGCGCCATCCCGATCACGGCCGCCACCACCTTGGCGCTGCTGTTTGTCGCGTCCTTGTCCAGTTCGGCGACGAAACTGCGATCGATCTTGAGTACCTGCAACGGAAATGTATGCAGGTAGCTCAATGACGAATAGCCGGTGCCGAAGTCGTCCAGCGCCGCTCCGATGCCGCTCGCGCGCAGCCTTTCCAAGGTTGCACGCACGCGTTCGGGGTGATCGATCATCGATCCTTCGTGCAGTTCGATGAGCAATCGCGATGGCGGGAAACCGCAGCGCTGCGCCATCGCCAGCAAGGTCGCGTCGAAATCCGCATGCCGGAAATGGTGCGGCGAAACGTTGATGGTGAGGTACGCGCGCTGGTGCTCCGGATCGAGCCTGGTCGCGAGCCTGCAACTCATCTCGAACATTTTCCAGTCGATTGCCTCGATGCTGCCGTTGTCCTGCGCTACCTGCAAGAACGCCGCTGGCTCCAGTACGCCGCGCGCCGGATGGTTCCATCGCAGCAGCGCCTCGTATCCCACGATGTCGCCGGTCGCGAGGCGAACGATCGGCTGGAAATACGGTTCGAACTGGTCGCGCAGCAATGCAGCGCGCAATTTGATTTCCATCGAGAGGACATCGACGGCATTTTTCTGCAGGGAGTCGTCGAACAGCTCGAAACGCCTGCGTCCGAGTTTCTTTGCCCGATACATCGCGGCGTCGGCATCGCGCAGCACGTCGTCGGCGAGCTGGTAGCTGGAATCCCCGATGGCGACGCCGACACTGACCGATGGTTCCACGACAGTGCCATCGTCGAGTTGCAATGGCGATTCCATCACTGCAAGGACGCGTTGTGCGACTTTCACTGCGGTGTCCGGAATCGGTACGTCTTCGAGCAGGATCGCAAACTCGTCGCCGGACAGCCGCACCACGATATCGGGCTCGCGCACGCAGGTCTGAAGCCGCCGCGATACTTCCTTGAGCACCTCGTCGCCGGCGAGATGGCCGAGGCTGTCGTTGATGACCTTGAAGCGATCCACGTCCATGTAGAGCAATGCATAGCGACGTTCCGGCTCGCGCCGAAGTTGCTGCAGCAAGCGCAGGAGTCGATCGCGCAGGTACGCGCGGTTCGGCAATCCGGTCAGGCCATCGTGCATGACCTGGTGCTTGAGCTGCTTCTGGGCCCGTTCGCGTTCGAGGATCACCTTGCTCAGGTCCCTGGTGCGTTCCTGCACGCGCCGCTCGAGTTGTGCGTTGGCCAGCCGCAGGGTTTCCGCCGAGCGCCGCCGTTGCAGACTGTTGGCGACTTGGGATGCGACAAAACTCAGCAGTTCCTGGTCGTCGGCCGTGTACACGACGGATTCATCGTAACTTTGCACGACAATCAGCCCGATGATCTCTTCGCCGACCGAAAGCGGGACGCCCAGCCAGCAAACAGCCAGCCCGCCCACCGCGTCGAGGTCCAGCTCGCCGAGCCTGGCCAGGTGCAACATGTCCTCGGTCCGCATGATCGACTTGCCGTTCATGAGGACGTATTCGCTCGCGCCTCGGCCCAGCGGTCGGGTTTCGTAAACCTCGTTGGTTTCGTCGACGGCGTACGCGAATTCCAGCGACGTATCGTCATCAGAGAGCAGTGCGATGAACAGGTTCCTGGCGTTGATCAATTGGCCGGTCGCGGTATGCACGCCGCGATAGAAATCGGCCTGGCTGATATCGGCCGTGGCCAGTTCGGCAATCGCGTACAACGCTTTCTGCAGGTGTTCGGCGTGCTGTCGTTCGACGATCTCGAGTTGCAACACCTGGTTGGCTTCGTCCAGTTCAAGCGTGCGCAGGCGCACGCGCTGCTCGAGGGCCTCCGTGCCCAGCTTGCGCTCCAGCGCGATCAGGATGTGGCTGCCGACGAACTCGAGCAGGGTCTGGTCGTCGGTCGAAAAACCGATGCTTTTCCGGTAGCTCTGTACGACGATCGCGCCATGCACGTCGCCATCGCGCAGGATCGGAACGCCGAGCCAGTCCTCGCAGTCCGGCCCGATGACGACCAGCGGCCCGGAGACCTGGTCGCGCAGTGCATCGATGCTGCCCATCAGCGGCTTGCCTTTTTGCAACAGGTGCCAGGTCAGCGAGCGCGCCAGCGATGCCATCGGAAACTCGACATCGCCGCTCGGCGGGTCCTTGTCTTCGACATCGGCGTAGTACGGAAACCTCACGGTGTTGCGTTCCGCGTCGTGCAACACGATGAAGAAGTTCTCGGCGTACATCAGCGTACCGACGATCGCGTGGATGCCCCGCAACATGTCGAGCATGTCGCGATCGGAACCGGCGAGATCGGAAATCGCGAACAGCGCATGCTGAAGTCGCTCGGATCGCTCCAGGCGTGCGTGCGAACTTTTCAAGGCGGCCGATTCCAGCACGCGTCCCAGGTGGCGTCCTGCGCGTTGCAACTGCACTGCCGTTTCATCGACCAGTTGCGCCGCTTCGGCATGCATATTCGTCGCAAGCAACAGGATCGCGGGAGTCGTCCTGAACAAGGGAATCGCGACGCGGCAACCGTCGGATGAAAAGGCCGGTTGCCCGCTTGCGACTGCGCAGCGCGCCAATTCCAGCGCGCTTTCGTCCAGCGCTGTGGGTGGTTCGCATTGCGCATCGGTATCCAGCGCCCACACCACGACGGCCGAATTGCACGCACGCAGGCTTCCAGCAAAGCGCGCGACGACCGCAGCGACTTCGCCGGGAGTTTCGGCATCCAGCAGGCTCGACGACAGGTCGAGCGGCTTGGCTGTCCTGGTCTTGGATGGGGATCTGATCTTCAGGAAACCCCCGAATGATTCAATGATGGTTGGGATATTCACTATCTAACACAGGACCACCGGAGCTGCGTGCGCATCGTCACAGTGTCGGTCGCAGCGCGCCGACGTGGTCACGCCGTCGGTCTCGCGGACGCATCAACGACCAGTGTGCCGCACCTGGATGGACAGGTGGATTGCATCGCTGGAGTGAAGCGGCAGCGAAGCCGTCCGCCTTGAACGGTCAGGGCGCATGTGGGTCCGAGGCGCAAGCAATTCATGGACTTGACTGATGAAGAGCGTGGCTGAGCGAGCGCGTGAGGACGACGGCGACGCCGATATAGGTTGTTGCGCAAATGACCAAACCCGAAACGCGCAATTTGGCCTGCTGCAATAACCACAGCATGGCAATGCCGGACAGTGCAAACATGATGGCGGCCATGATGTAGGCATCTGGCGCTGGCACGAAGACTTGCCAGCGGGCGTGTTTGTTTGACGTCGTGAACCCGTTGCCCGCGACGATCAGGCATCCGCCGATCAGTCCAAGGACAGCCAATGTCGTGATCGAGGCGATGATTGCTTTGCGCATCGGTATGTTCAGTCTATGCGAGCTGACGCCCAAGCTGAGCGGCCATGCGGGCCGCAACGCATGATTGCACCAGAAACTTCCTCCCGCTCGGTCCGCTTGAGTGAGTTAGAACTGATCTGGCTCGGAAATCCCCAGATCACGACAAATCTTGCGAGCGAGGTGATTGTTGATCTCGGCATGGCGCGGGACTGCGCTGCGCCTGTTTGATGCCGAGTGGACCCACCAAGAATGGCTGCCACCCTCGCGGAGCAATTGGCAACCGTGACCCAGAAGGTGCGCAAGAAGATCACGCCGCTTCATACGGCGATAGGCAGTTCTTCATAACCGTTGCCAGCTGCACCTCGCGCATCCGCTCGATTGAGCTCGATTGCCTCCGTCAGCGTTATGCGCAGCGATGCCAGCAATTGCTCGCGAGTGGACTCTTGGCAATTCACTCCAGGGACTTCCTCGATCCAGCCGATCCAGGTGCCATCGTCATGCTTTACGACCGCCGTATATGTTTGCAGCATGGGGCTACTCCGCGACTGAACCGCAATGATACCTAAGCGCCCGCACGCGGTTTCAGGACGGCCTGAACAAGTCCGAATTTCGAGTTTCTCAGTGCGTAACTCGTTGATCGTGTTGGTCCAAAAATTTGCCGCGATGCCCTGTTCAGGCCATCACTAACGCCGGATAGCACGATCATGATCCGCCGACCCGCCGCCGACCTGCCCGCCGACAAGTCGGGTTCGAGCACGCCCTCAACGCGTTTGGCGATTGGCGTGCCGGGTCGTTTGCGGGCCGCGTCCTATGTCTTCAGTACACCCCGATATCTGCGACTGCAAGGCAACCTGGTGCCGTCGCGCAGCAACAGGCGCGCGTCGCCGGTGTCGAGCGGCTCGATCTCGGCGATGCAGTCCAGGTTGACCATCCAGCTGCGATGCACGCGCGCGAACCGGGCCGGGTCCATGCGCGGTTCGATCGCGGCCATGGTGGTGCGCAACGGATAGTCGCGGCCACGCACGTGCAGGTTCACGTAGTTGCCTGAGGCCTGCAGGAACTCGATGTCGTTCGCGGCGACCAGGAATTCCTTGCCGAGCTTGCGCACCAGGAAGCGGTCGGGGCGTTCGATCGGTTCCGGCGGGTCGATGCCGTCATCGGGCGCGTCGAGCAGGCGCGCCTCGCCTTGCAGCCGCAGGATCAGCAGCCGGTAGGTCGCGACGACTAGCAGGATGCTGCCGTAGGTCCGCCAGTCTTTGAGGTATTCGTAGGACAGTTCGCGCGGCCAATATCCGAAGTCGTAGTGCGCACCGTGCCAAGTGTAGACGAGGTGGCGCAGGGCAACCATGCCGCCGACGTGCGCGACGCAATACGCGACGGTGGCCAGGGCATGCAGCGGGATGTTGCGGCGGAAATGGCCGAAGTCGAGGGGGAACCGGCGCTCGAACGCGATCACCGCCGGCACCAGCGCCAGACCCACGAGGTGGCTCGTCCACTCCCAGACCATCACTTCCCAGGACGTGTAGGCGGCATGCGCCCGGTCCACGTCCATGATCGTGACCACCGAATTGATCGTGGCCTGCAGCAGGTAGATCGCGATCCAGAATCCCGGCTCGACCCAGCGGCGCCAGGGTTGGTAACGGTCGAGCACGGTGCGGGCCGCGGGCGGCGGCAAGGGGGGCGTCACGGCATTCATGCGCGCAGTTTAAGGGCAGGGGCCGGATTCCGCCCCGCAATTCGTCCCCCGGAGCCGCGTTTCGTCACCGGGGGCCGCCCCTGGACCCCTTGTGCTGGGCCGATTCGCGCGGATTCGCCAGTCTGGTGGCATCACCCCCACGGAAAGTCCCATGAACCGCCGCTACGATATCGATGCCCTGCGCGCCCTCGCGTTCGCGCTGCTGATCCTCTACCACCTCGGCATGCTGTACGTCGCCGACTGGGGATTCCACATCAAGAGTCCCTATTCGACGATGGAGTGGGCCGGCTGGCTGCAGGCGCCGATGATCTTCATCAACCGCTGGCGGATGGACCTGATCTTCCTGGTCTCGGGCATGGCCGCCGCCTTCCTGCTGCGCGGCGAGCAGGCCGGGCGGTTCTTCGCGAAACGGACTTGGCGACTGCTGCTGCCGCTGGTGTTCGGCATGCTGGTGGTGGTCCCGATCCAGCCGTATGCGCAGGGCGTGACGAACGGGCTGGTGAAGCCGGGTTTCGGCCAGTTCCTGCTCGACTACTGGAGCCACAAGCCCTGGCCGAAGGACGCATTCAGCGGCTGGCACAGCGGCTACACCTGGAACCACCTGTGGTACCTGGCGTACCTGTGGGTCTATACCGGCGTGCTGGCGTTGCTGGTGGTGCCAATGAACAGCCGCATCGGGACGAAGGCGCGCGCGATGTTCTGTGGTCTGCGCGGTTTCTGGCTGATGACCCTGCCGACGCTGCCGCTGATCGTGTACACGATGACCCTGCAGTCGCACTTCCCCGACACCGGCGACCTCGTCCATGACTGGTACCGGCACCCAATGTACTTCACCGTGTTCCTGTACGGCTTCCTGGTCGCGCGCGATGCGGGCTTCTGGACCGAGGTGCTGCGGCTGCGCAAATGGACGCTTGCGACCGCGTTGACCTTGGGCGTGGCGTATGTGTACCTGGACGGCATCTGGCCGGAGAGCGACCGATTCCAGCAGGTCCTGCGCAACCTGTACATGTGGACAATGCTGCTGGCGATCCTCGGCTGGGCGCATGCGCTGCTCAACCGGCCGTTCCGCTGGCTGCCGTGGGCGACCGAGTCGGTGTACCCGTGGTACATGCTGCACCAGAGCTTGATCGTGGGAATCGGATTCGCCCTGATCCCGTACCGGCTCGGCCCGGTGACCGAGCCACTCGCGATCCTTGCCGGGACGGTGGGCGGCTGCTACGCAATCAGTGAGATCGTGAAACGGATCGGCTGGTTGCGGCCCTGCTTCGGACTGAAGGCTCGAACGAGGCAGAAGGTGATGCATGCTGTCGCCGCGACCGCGCTATTGCACGAGGACCTTGCGTGATTCGCTCGTCACGCCCCGGCCGGCTGCACCAGGAAACGGTCCTCGAAGACATCGCAGGGAACCGGCCCGCTGTAAAGGAACCCCTGCATCTCGTCGCATTTCAGCAATTGGAGCAGGCGTGCCTGCTCTTCGGTCTCGACGCCCTCGGCGACCACGTTGAGCTTGAGCGAATGTGCGAGGGTGATGATGTTGGTCACCAGCGACACACCGTCCGGTCCTGTCGTCATGTCGTTCACGAACGACTGGTCGATTTTGAGGATGTCCAGCGGCAGCCGCGACAGGTAGCTGAGCGATGAAAACCCGGTGCCGAAATCGTCGATTGCAATCGACACGCCGAGGGCGCGGATCGCGCGCAGGGTGGCGATGCCGTGCTGGACGTTCTCCATGACCATGCTTTCGGTGATTTCCAGTTCCAGCCCCGCCGCAGCGCGCGGATCGATTGCGCACAACTGCTCGATCTCGGAAACGAAGGCGCGGTTGCGCAGTTGCAGCGGCGACACGTTCACCGCGATGCGCACGGCCGGCAAGCCGGCATCGCGCCAACGCAGGTAATCGGCGATGGCCTTGTGCAAGGCCCAGCGTCCGACTTGATGGATGAGCCCGGTTTCTTCGAGCACCGAGATGAACAGGTTCGGCGGTACCAGGCCTGTTCGGGGATCGTTCCAGCGGATCAACGCCTCGGCGCCGACGACCTGGCGGGTGCTGAGGTTCACCTGCGGTTGGTAATGCAGCACGAACTCGCCGTTGGCAAGCGCGTCGTGCATGTGGTTTTCCAGACTGAGGTTGGAGGCCACACGATCGGTCATCGACTTGTTGAAAAACAGATAGCGGTTGCCGCTCGACTTGGCTTTTTTCAGCGCAGCCTCGGCGTGCTTGAACAGAGTGTCGGCGCTGTCGCCGTCCTGCGGAAACACCGCAACGCCGGCCTTGGCAGCGATGCGGAATGTGTTCCCATCCAGGTGGAATGGGTGCTGCAGGAACCTGTCCATCGTTCTTTCGATCAGGCGCACAAGATCGCCATCCGGCCTGACCTCGGGCAGCACGAACGCGAAGTGGTCGGTGCCAACGCGCGCCAGCAGGTTCGGATCGCCCGCACTGCGCGACATCCATTCAGCGACCTGTTTCAGCAGCGCGTCGCCGACGGTGCGACCCAGGCTGTCGTTGATGTTCTTGAAGCGCTCGAGGTCGAACAGGAACAGCGCGACCTGTTGCCCGTCGCCGGTGCCGCTGCGGATATATTGCGCCAGCCGTTCGAGGAACAAGGTACGGTTCGCCAGCCCGGTGAGCGCGTCGTAGTAAGCGAGATAATTGAGCCGTTCCTGCTTGCCGATGTGGTCGATCGCGAATGCGACGTCTCCGGCGAGCTCGGTGAGCAGCTTCATTTCCTCGTCGTGGAAGTAGTCGGTTTCGCTGGCGTACAGGGCGAGCACGCCAGCCGACTCATCCGCGACGATCAGCGGCAGGACCACCAGTGAGCGCACCCCGGATTCCGCGTATTCCCTGGCCAGCACGACCCTGGGGTCGCTCTGCGCGTCGTTGACGACGTGCGCGAGTTTCTCGCGCATCACCCGTGCGACCAAAGTGCTGGACGCTGTTTCGCTGGATGACAGGACGCTGCTGACCGCGTCCATGAGGCTGGCGTCCTTGCCCGCCGAAGCGACCGGGACGATCTGTTGCGTGCTGCGGTCGAGGATGCCGATCATCGACATCCGGAAACCGCCGGCCACGACCGCGATCCGGCACGCTTCGTCGAACAACTCGGCACGGTCGCTTGCGCGGACGATCAGCGCATTGATCTGGCTGAGCACCGCGTACACGCGGTTGAGGCGGTTGATCCGGGTCGCGCCTTCCTGCAATGCGCGATTGCTCTCTTCCAGTTGCAGCGTTTTTTGCTCGAGCTTGCGGATCAGGGTTTCGCTGTACGCCTTCATCGTGTCGCTTTCATCGCCGACCGGGGACATCGGCAGTGTGGGCTCGGCCGATGCGGCCCGGGCCTGCACGTCGCAAACCCGGGACATGAACACATCCGGTTCGGTAGGCTTGAGGATGAAGGCATCGGCACCGAGGCTGAGCGCCAGCTGCTCGTCCTCGGCTTCGGTATAGGTCGCGGTGTAGACGATGAACGGGATGTGTTGCAGCCCGGCATCCGCTTTCCAGTGGCGCAGCAAGGTGTAGCCGTCCATCACCGGCATCAGCAGGTCGGAAACGGCGATATCGGGCGGCGATTGCCTGGCCTTCACCAGCGCCTCGGCCCCATGGCGCGCGGTGGTCACGTTGTAGCCGTTGCTCGTGAACAAGGCTTCCAGGTAGTAAAGGTTGTCTTCCTTGTCGTCGACGATCAGGACGCTGGTCATGGCGTGCCTGCGGTCGTTGGCAGCGGCGGCTCGAAGCGCTTGATCTCCGATACGAAGGTCTCCGGGTCGATGGGTTTCTCGATGTAGCCATTGCAGCCGGCGGCCAGCGATTTTTCGCGATCGCCCACCATCGCGTACGACGTCACCGCGACAATCGGCGTTTCGCGTAACGAGGCGATGCCGCGCAGGGCCTGCGCTACCGCATAGCCATCCATCGCGGGCAACTGGATATCGAGCAGTATCAGGTCCGGCAGGATCTGCTGCGCCTTCGCGATGCCATCGGGGCCGTCCACCGCCGACACCACGCTGAATCCGTTCCGCTCGAGCAGGAACGTCGCCAGATAGCGGTTCTGTTCGTTGTCCTCGATCAGCAGGATGGTGCGGCTCATGGTGCGGGCAACCGTTGCAAGGGTAAGGTGACGGTGAACGTGCTGCCTTTCGTCCATTCGCTGGTTGCAACAATCCCGCCGCCCAGCAGCGCGCTGAGCCGGCGACAGATCGCCAGACCAAGGCCCGTGCCTTCATGTTGCCGAGTCAAGCCCGAGTCTATCTGATGGAATGGCTGGAAGAGCTTGCCGAGGTTGTCGGGCCGGATGCCGATGCCGCTGTCTTCGACGCGCAGGCGCACGGATGCTGCGGGCGGGTCACCAGCTTCTGCCTGCGATGCCTCGACCAGATCGGCGGTCAGCTTCACGCCGCCGTGCTCGGTGAACTTGATCGCATTGTTGAGCAGGTTGAGCAGGATCTGCTCCACGCGGCGGCGATCGCTCACCATCTCGGCGATGTCGGTGGCGACGACCAGGTCGAGGGCGAGGCCTTTCTTTTCGGCGAGCGGCCGTACCGAAGCGACCGTGCGATCGAGCGATGCGCGCAGATCGAACACTTCCGCGCGCACCTCGAGCTGGCCGGCCTCGATCTTGGAGATATCCAGCACGTCGCTGATCAGTTCCAGCAGGTGGCGGGCGCTGCCGCGGACCATGCCGAGCTGCTTGGACTGCTCGGCATTCAGCGGCCCGGCCAATCCCTGCAGCACGATGCCGGTGAAGCCGATGATGGAATTGAGCGGCGTGCGCAACTCATGCGACATCGTCGCGAGGAAAGCCGACTTGATTCGGTCGGCGGCCTCGGCGGCGTGCTTGGCTTCGGCCAGTTCGGCGGTGCGCTCGATGACGCGGTGTTCGAGGCTGGCCTGGGTCGCCCGCAATTCCTCCTCCGCCCGTTTCTGCGCAGTGATGTCGGTGCCGATGCTCAGGATTTCAGCCACATCGCCTTGCGGGTCGAGCGCGACCTTGTTCGTCCAGGCGATCCAGACCCGCTCGCCGTTGCGGCGGATGTTCTCGTTGACGTTCTGCTCGAACGCGGTCGGGTTCCTGCAGATCTCGTCCATCAGTGATTTCAGGTCGCGTCCGCTGGTGTCCGATTCCGGGACGATCGTGCCGACGACATGGCAGCCGCAGATCTCGGCTTCCGTGTAGCCGAAGAAGCGCTGGCCGAATTCATTGAGGAAAATGATCCGGCCGTCGCGCGACCAGTGCAGGATGATGCTGTTCGCATGTTCCACCAGCTCGCGATACTTGCGCTCGCTCTCGCTGAGACGATCCTCGGCGCGCCTGCGCCCGGAGATGTCGATGCCGACACCGACCAGGCACGCCGCGCCCTCGAACTCCACGCGTCGGCCGGTGAAGAAATACGGCGTGGACGTGCCGTCCTTGGCGACGAACCCGGCCTCGACGAACGCTTCCCCCTTGTCGAACACTTCCGCCATCCTCTCTGTCAACAGCGCCTTGTCCTGCCCCGCGAAGAACTCGAGCGGGTGCATTCCAGCTATTTCTCCTCCCGAATATCCGGAGACCCTCTCGAAGTTCCGGTTCCAGCGCAGGAAGTGTCCAAAGGCGTCGTAGAAGTAGAGGATGCCCGGCACGCTGTCGATCATCGTGTCGGAGAACAGCCTCTCGCGCCGCGCCGCCTCCTCCGCCTCGAGGAGCTCACGTTCGTGTGCAAGGCAGTCCAGCGCGTATGAGACGTTGTCGGCGGCTTCGGCCAGCAGCGCAATTTCCTTGTCCTGGAAAATCCCGGTTTCATCGGCGTAAACAGCGAGGATGCCCCAGACTTGGCCCCTTTCCCGCAGGGGGAACACCGCAGCGGCGCAAATGGCTCGCCTCTGAATCTCTTCACGCCATGGCAACGCGGCAGGATCGTCGAACATGTTGTTGCAAATGTAGGGGCGCTGCTCGCGGAACGCAGTGCCCGCCGGGCCACGGCCTTGCGGACGATCGTCGGCGTAAATCGTGACACTCGGAAGATAGCCGTTTTCGTCACCCCATGAGGCGATCGGGTGCAACCGATGGGTTTGCGGATCGTGCAGGCCGATCCAAGCCATCTTGAAGGTGCCGAATTCAACCAGCACCCGGCAGACCTGCACAAGCAGGTCGTCGCGGCCGCAGCTCCGCGCGATGGATTGGTTGATCTGGCTCAGCGATGCATACAGTCGCGAGATGCGTTCGAGTTCGCGCTCGCGCGCCTTCTGTGCGGAGACATCACGGATCATCGCGAGCACGTTGCCGTTGGGCAGGGTGGTCGCGATCACTTCCGCATCGAAGATCAAGCCGTCCTTGCGCTGGAACTTCCACTCGCGCTGGCACTGGGCGGTGGCCTTGATCGCGTCGAGCGCCATTTTGATCTGCAGGAACTCGCTCGGCGCAACGATGTCGGTGGCGTACATGCCGACCAGTTCCTCGCGCGTGTAGCCCAGCATCCTGCAGATGCCGGGATTGGCGTCGAGGTAGTTGCTCTGCGGGTCGGCGATCAGGATGCCGTCCGGCGCAAGCTCGAAGAACGTGCGATTGCGCGTTTCGATCGCCAGCGCTTCCCGCACCGCGCGCGCCGAGGCATCGTGATCCGGTTGTCCGTCGGAGGGCTTCGCAGTCATCGCCAATCCATGCTACCGCATGTCTGGGCGCAATCCGCGTTGCGCCCAGCTCAAGCGTCCCTGGCCTGCAGCGTGTCGAGCACCTGCCCGCCGTAACGTTCGAGCTTGCTCGCACCGACGCCGCTGATGCGCCCGAGTTCGGTGAGATCGCGCGGGGCGTCGGCAGCGATCGCGCGCAGGGTCGCGTCGTGGAAGATCACGTAGGCCGGGACGTTTTGTTCGCGTGCGAGGCGGGCGCGCAATGTGCGCAGGGCTTCGAAGCGCGGCACTGCATGCGTTGGAAGATCTGCCGGTGCCGCGGTCGTGCGCGCGGTGCGGGTGCGTTCGCGCGAGCGTTCGATCTCGCGGCGTAGCTCAACTTTCTGTTCGCCGCGCAATACAGCACGGCTCGTTTCGGTCAGGCGTATCGCACCGTAAGCTTCCGCATCGATTTCCAGCAATCCCGCCGCGACCAGTTGGCGGAACACGCCGCGCCAGCGTTTGGCATCGACGTCGGTGCCGATGCCGTATGTACTGAGCTTGTGGTGATCGTACTGGCGGATCTTTTCGGTATCTGCACCGCGCAGGACATCGATCACATGCGCCGCGCCGAAACGCTGGCCGGTGCGCACGATGCACGACATCGCCTTCTGCGCCTCGACGCTCGCATCCCAGCGCTCGGGCGGTTCGAGGCAGTTGTCGCAGTTGCCGCAATCGCGGCGGCCGTGGTCAGGCGCGTACTCTTCGCCGAAACCGGCGAGCAGCAGGCGTCGTCGGCACACGGTGGATTCGCAATAGCCGAGCAAGGCATCGAGCTTGCGGCGTTCCAGCCGCTTGCGTTCCTCGCCTGATTCGGACTGCTCGATCATCTGCTTGAGCGTCACCAGGTCGCCCAGCCCGTAGCAAAGCCACGCATCGGCGGCCTCGCCATCGCGGCCCGCGCGGCCGGTTTCCTGGTAATAGCCTTCCAGCGATTTCGGCAGGTCCATGTGCGCGACGAAGCGCACGTCGGGTTTGTCGATGCCCATGCCGAACGCGATCGTGGCGACGATCACCACGCCGTCCTCGCGCAGGAAGCGACGCTGGTTGGTGCTGCGCGTTTCCGCATTCAGCCCTGCGTGATACGGCAATGCGGTGACGCCATGGCCGGCGAGGAACGCGGCGGTTTCCTCGACCTTCTTGCGCGATAGGCAATAGACGATGCCGGCCGCGTCGCGATGCGCCGTGAGGAAGTCGAGCAACTGCTTGCGCGCATTGTCCTTCTGCACCACGCGGTAACGGATGTTCGGGCGGTCGAACGAACTGATAAACTGCTGCGCCGCTTCAAGCTGCAATCGCTCGACGATTTCGCGCCGCGTCGGTTCGTCTGCGGTCGCGGTCAATGCGATGCGCGGAACCTGCGGCCAGCGTTCGTGCAGCAGGTTGAGCTCGCGGTAGTCCGGGCGGAAATCGTGGCCCCATTGCGACACGCAATGCGCCTCGTCGATCGCGAACAGCGCGATGCGGCTGCGATCGAGCAGCGACAGGAAGCGCGGCATCAGCAGGCGTTCGGGTGCGACATACAGCAGGTCGAGTTCGCCCGCGAGCAACTGGCGTTCGACCGCCGCTGCGGCATCGGCGGTCAGCGACGAATTCAGGAAGGCCGCGCGCACGCCGAGCTGTTCCAGCGCCTCGACCTGGTCCTGCATCAGCGCGATCAGCGGCGACACCACGATGCCGGTGCCGTCGCGCAGCAAGGCCGGGATCTGGTAGCACAACGACTTGCCGCCGCCGGTCGGCATCAGCACGAGCGCATCACCGCCTGCAACCAGATGATCGACGATCGCTTCCTGCGGACCGCGAAACGCGGGATAACCGAAGATGCGCCCAAGCAATTCGCGGGCAGGGGACAGTTCGCGGGCAGGGGACATGTGCGACAAGGGTAGCAAACGCCGCCAACTGCCATCGTCGCGGGATGTGTATCGGGGCGATTGCCTGGGAAGCGACGCCGTCGTCGGCAGTCATGCGCAGCTTCCGCGACGCGCGCTCCGCGCGTGTAGGAAATCTCCTACACGCGAATCAGCCAAACCCCGATAGGCGCCAACGCCACCGTCCGACAACCTTGCGCGCAGGCATCGCACGCACACCCGGCGCTTCGGCAGGGATGCGATCCACGCGCATGGCATCGGTTGGGGCAATCGAAGGCGTGCGTGCGATGCCCGGCCCGCATCCAGGGCCGCTGCATCCGGGCAGCAATCGCCGCCCGGCCATCGCTACACCATGGGGAAAACGCACGTGAGCCAGAACCTGATATCGCTGACCTTCACCCCGGCGCAACTGACCGCCGTGGACGCCGCGCTGACCGCGCTCGAAACCGCACTTGCCGGGCTGATCGCGCTCGACGCCGACGAACTGCGCGGGCTGATGCGTATGGGCACCAAGTCCGAGCAATTCTGCCGGCAGACGATCAATGCCCTCGCGCAGAACCCGCAGGTCGTCCCCGCCAGCATCGGCCTCGCCGGTGCCCAGGCCGACCTCGCCGCACTCGACGCCCTGCGCCCACGCTTCCAGCGCCTGCAGAAACTCGCCGAACGCGCCGACGCATCCGACTCCGCACTCGGCAGCGACATCATGGCGTTGTCGCTGGAGGGCTACGCCCTGCTGAAGGTCGCCGGCAAGAACGCCGGACTGGAAGGTCTGCGCAAGGACTTGTCCAGCCGCTTCCACAGGCAGGCCAAGGCCGAGCCTGCGGAGAAAGCGACGGTCTGACCGCCGGACCAACACCCGGCGATGACGCCGTGGCTGCATCACCACAAAGCCGCCGAACAGCGGCTTTGTGTTTTTCGGGGCTGTAGGGCAGGGATGCGCATGTCGGCCCGATGGCTCGACTTCGCCGTTGAAAACGGCCCGCGAGCAAATTTGACTGGCGCTCCGACCAAATCGGCTCGCGCGCCAGCCGATTTCACTGGCGATTGAGCAAAAAAGGCCCACGCGCGAGCCAAAAAGGGTGGCGCGCCGACCAAAGCGGCTGGCGCGCGAGCGGAAATTGCCGGAGCGCGAGTGAAAAAGGGTGACACGCGAGCCGAATCCCTGGAGCGCGAGCAAAAAAGGGCGGCGCGCCAGTGGGATTGGCTGGCGGGCCAGTCAAATAGGCTGGTGAGGGGAGAGTGTTCGGCGACTACGTCGGCCTCGGCTACTTCGCCTGGCTGGCCGCGGCCGTGGCCGGCCTCGTCGACAGCATGTTGAACCGCGCGCGGATCACGACCATGATCGTGAACGGGATGCTCAATGCGGTGGGGCTGCGGTTTCTGCGGTGCCGTGTAGAGGGTAGTTCGGAACTGTATCTAGCTACTGTCTCCGCCACCGCGAATTTTCGGAAAAATGTGATTGCCAGAGTTGCGTCGATCAATGAGGTGGGTGTATGTCGGATTTGCTTGATTTCTTGCTCGATCTCCCGAAGCCACTACCTCTCGATGGTACGGAGGCAGATACGCGTGCACTTGTAATTGATCCATTGCTCCAGCACCTCGATTGGAGTAGTGGCGATATAAAACGTGAGCCGTATGCCGGATGGACGAATGCGCGAGGATTCATTGACTACCTGCTTATGCAGGGTGGTCTGCCTCTGATGGTCTTGGAGGCGAAGAAAACCGGTCGGTCATTCAGTATCCCCCAACAGCTTGCTACTCAACGCATAACAACGTATCGCAAGGTTCGAGCCTCAGCGTCTTCGAGTCTTGTCGAAGCACTCGATCAGTGTCTTCAGTACGCGCAGCACACGGGGGCGGTTTACGCATGCGCGACTAATGGCGCTGACTGGATCTTCTTTAAGCCTTCCCACAGACACCGCGCTCTACCGGACGCACGAGTGATTGTGTTCAACGGTATAGATCAGATCGTGAAGCGTATCGATGATTTTGCTGAGCTCTTGGGCTACACCTCGATTCAAGAGGGAAAGGCGGAAAAGCTACTACTTGGGCGCGAGTTGAAGCGCCCGCTCTTCTCCATGCGTCTTCAGGATGCATTTCCCTACCACGAGGAACTTTCGCTGGAGGAAGAGGACTACTCGAACATTCTCGATCAATTCCTTGCGCATTACGTCGAGGAACTTACAAGCGAACAGGACTTTGAAGAATGCTACTGCCCAGTTCGCGCTAACAAGACGACGATAAAGACAATCGAGGCACTGATCAGTAGTCGCGTAGAAAGTTCACAAGGGACCGTGCGCTCCAAGGTAGAAGGATTCAACGAAGCAATGTTGGAGCCACCTGTTTTTCCAGATATGCCATCGGGTAGAACGGTCATTCTTCATGGCGAGGTCGGGGTAGGGAAATCCTCATTCCTTCGCCACTGCGAGTTGCTACTAAGGACTAGTGGGAAGCTCGGGCATGCGGTATGGGCGCGCGTTGACTTACTGCCCTTCCAAGATCGTCCCTTTACTGCCTACGATCGGGACGAAATGCTTCAGCTAATCTGTCGTGAGATTCTGGGTGAGGTTGCAAAAGTAACTGAGTTGATGAATGGAAGCTATGATCCAGACGAATGGGCGCATCTACGTGACATTTACAATGCAGAGGTTCGGAAGTTTCAGAAGGCGCGTTACCCGCACTCTAATGACTCCGATGAAAATTATATTGAGGCCGCTAGGCAATTCGTCTGGGATTTAAGTCAGAAGGACCCGCAGGAGCATTTAGTGCGCGTAATCAAATGGTTGACTCTGAATTGCAAGTTGCCTGTGGTGGTCGCTCTTGATAACTCAGATCAACTGGGGCTTCATTTTCAAGAGTTCCTATATAAGATGTCGGAGAAACTAAAGTCCACAACGTCGGCTGTCGTTATTTTGGTCATGCGGACCGAGGCGCTTGCTTCCCATTCCATCAGAGAGCATTCGATCGCGTCGGTGAAAGAACAGTTTCTCGTTCAAAAAGCGCCATTGGCTACGGTTCTCGGGAAGCGATTTGAACGCATCCTCGCTCGACTTCCACACGGGTATCCAGCTACGTCGCAGAAGGTTGCGAGGGATCGGGTTTCTGTTTTGATTGAGACTATAGGTTACGAGGCAAAGATCGGTAGTGATGCATTTCAAGTTGTCCAAGCCGCAGGTAACGGCAGCTTGCGCGATAACCTCAGGGCGGTTAGTGCAATTTTCCGGTCATCGCCCAAGGCTATGGACAAGCTTGTTGTAGATCAGCATTTGCATGGGAGCGCTCGGGTGAGTGTCGCGATGGTGCTGCGTGCACTCATGAAGGACGATCTCTCAAGCGCAGATGGGAACAAACTTCTTCCAAATATATTTACAGTCGATAGCCAGATGACCATGCCTTACTCATTGGGGCTGCGCCTACTGCAGCAGATCAGATCAAAAAGTACGCATGTCAATTACGAGCTATCCAGTCTTTTAAATGACTTTAGTATTGCCGGAGTCGACAGAGTAATCGTCGAACGAACTGTGCAGCGTCTGCGGTATGATCGCTTTCTCAAAATATCGCATATGTCACCCGATATGCGGGGAGAGGATATTCCGAAGGTTTCGCATCTAGCCGTGGTCTTGCTCGATATGGTTTTAAATGAGATGAGTTACGTGAGTAGGTCGGCCTTTGAGACGTTCATCTACGAAAAAGACGTTTACAACAATATGAGGTCAGCTTGGGCTTCCGGCCCTGGTGAATATCAAAAAAAGTTCGCCGCTATCGGCAAGCTGTTTGCTGACATGGTTAGAGAAGATGATCTGACGCTTCGAGGGAATATCGACACTTCGCAATTGGAGCATTCAATTATTTCTCCGTTGCCTGGCGTCCTATCCAACAATGGGTGAAAAAAGTGGTCAATAAAGGTGCCGGAAACACTTCGGAATCCATAAAAGGAACAGATCACAATTTCCGATCCTCAAGAATCGTGCCCTATTCCCAGGCGCCGCCCGGATGCGCAGACCGGTGAATCCGATACCGAGACTGCACGCAAACACATCGCTCAACCCAACGCCAGCTAACTCGCCTCCCCCAAGCACAAGCCGAACCCTTGTGGAGGCATCGCCCGCGCCGTTAGGGTGGGCGCACTTTCAGGAGAGCGCGCCATGGACTGGAGAAAAGGTCGTCAAAGCAGCAACGTCGAAGAGGACAGCGGCGGCGGTGGAGGTGGCGGAGGCGGCGGCAGGGGCTTCGGCGGCATTCACCTCGGCATTGGTGGCACGATCTTGCTGGTGCTCGTGGCGATGTTCGTGCCGCAGACGCGCTCGACGATCTTCGGCCTGCTCGGTGGCGGCGATGCGGGCGCTCCGGTGCCGACACAGGGCCGGCCTGTGGATGTCGCCGGCAACGTTCAGGAGCAATTCGTCGCGCACGTGCTCGGCAGCACCGAGGACGTCTGGGGCGCTTACTTCCAGTCCAAGGGCTTGCAGTACGAGCAGCCCAAGCTGCTGCTCTTCCATGGCCAGACCGTCTCCGGCTGCGGCGAGGCGCAATCCGCCGCTGGCCCGTTCTACTGTCCGAACGATCACCGCGTCTACCTCGATCTCGATTTCTTCCAGGAAATGGACACGCGCTTCCACGCCACAGGCGATTTCGCACGCGCGTACGTGATCGCGCACGAGGTGGGCCACCACGTCCAGAACCTGCTCGGCACGATGGCCAAGGAAGACCAGCTGCGCAAGCGCGGAATGGCCATGGAAGGCGCTACCGGATTGTCGGTGCGCATCGAACTGCAGGCGGATTGCTACGCGGGCGTTTGGAGCAACAAGTCCCAGCAGCAACTGCAGTGGCTGCAGGCCGGCGATATCCAGGCCGCGCTCAATGCCGCGTCGCAGGTCGGCGACGACACGTTGCAGAAGGCCGCGCAAGGCCGCGTCGTCCCCGACTCCTTCACCCACGGCAGCGCCGCCCAGCGCATGCACTGGTTCAAGGCAGGCTTCGATTCCGGCGACATCGCGAATTGCGACACGCTCGGAGCGGCGAGCTTGTAAATAATGGCGTCAGAGACCAATGGCTCTAACTCAAAGCTCCTGCGCCGTCATCCGGATCATTGGGCCAGAGTAAATTGCCGATTCAATCGGATATTTGTTCTGGCCCATTTTTCGTTGTCGCGCTCATTCGTAACTGGGAGGTGCGACCAAAGGCCGGTAGTGCTCCGCCAGCTCGCGCGCCTTCACCAGCAGTGCCGCGAAGCGATCCGGCTTGACCGAGCACAGCTGTAGCAACAGGGGCGGAAAGGCATTCCGCATGGATTCGGCCTGGGCCGGGTCCGGGGTCAGCAATTCCGCGGTGGCCAGCGCACCGGTCTGCTGGTTGTCGTCGGCACCGATGACGCCTAATCCGTACCACGCATTGGCCCGATCGGGATTCACCCAGATCGCGTGCAGGAAGAAGTTCCGCGCTTCGTCACGCCGCCCACCCACCAGGCTCAGCCAGCCGAGCTCGTAGGCGGTCTCATCGTCGTAGGGATTGCGTCTGAGCGCCTGGCGCAGCTTGTTGAGCAGTGCCTGTCGTTTGCCCTCGTCGGCCTTCAACAGCGAAGCTGGTAAATGGTCGCTGGACAGGCTGGTGGAAAAATCGGCGAACGCGGGCTGGAATCCGCTTGGTGGGGCAGGTGGGTGGGCTGGAACATCCGTGTGCAGGTTGGTGATCGCGCGTTGCCATTCGCTGCGGTCGTCGGTCGCGATGGCCAGCGCGGCGGCCGTCACATAACCGTCGGTCTGCGCCTCGCTCTGTTGCAGGGCGGGGTTTCCCGCCAGGTACGGATCCGCCGCCGGTGCCGCTGGTGCTTCTGCCGGTTTCGGATCGGATTCCTGCGCGGTCGATTGCTTTGTCGGCGAAAGCAGGTAGTACCCCAGGGCGAGCAACAGCGCCGCCATCAACGCGGCTTCACGCGGATTGGCAAGTCGGCGCAGCGCCCACTTCCATGGCGCGACGCGCTTGGGCCGTGGCGCCGGGGGAAACAGGTTCGCTGGCGGGAACGCGTGTTCGATGGGCACGAACGGGGAGTCGGCCACCATGAAGGGATTGGGCGGCTTCTCTTTCGGAGCTTCCGCATCGTTGTCGGGGGGCAACGGATCACGCGCGCACGCCGCGCACGGCAGGTCCGCGAAATGATGGTGGCTGGCGTTCGCGCCGCATACGACCACGCAGTTGTTCGAAGGGATCGCATAGAACTGCAGCCAGGTTGACCATTCCTGCGCCGGAGGCCGCGCGCCGCCATGGGCCGCGAAGGCCCGGTCGAACAGCGACCGGAGTTCCTTCGGCATCGCCAGGTGTCCGCTGTCGGGGCTCGGCTCCAGGTCGGCATGCGGGGTCGCACCGTAGGCATAGCAATTGCGGACGATGCGGCCGCGAATGTCGGCGGGGACGTCGTCGCGGGTGGGTATTCCGTCGAATGGATGGATTCCGAAGTTCAGCAACTCGAAGACCAGCACGGCCAGCGCGAAGCGATCCTGCGCTTCCTCGTTGCCTGGAGGGATGTGCTTGTTTTCCTGGAATTCCGGCGCGACGTAGCGGAAGACGATCCCTCCGACGCCGGGATCGGGAGCGAAGCGTTCGCGGCTGGCGCGGATGCTGAAGCGCTCGCAACCGATGACCGCCAGGTGCAGCGATTGCCTGTGGAATCGCAGGTTGGCCGGGCTGAGGTGGACGACGCGATGATCCAGCTGATGCAGCTCGGTGATCGCCACCGCGAGGCGCGCGGCGAGATTGATCTTCGCGCCCAGGCTGGTCGGCAGGCCATCGGCGCGCGCCTGGTCTTCCTGCAGCACGGAAGCGAGCGGGCTGGTGGCACGCATGTCGACCGCAGGCATCAGGAAGCCCGCGAACCGGCGCGACTTGTCGTGTAGCGAGGCGACCGGCCACGCGATGCGCACGAAGCGCTCGCCGTCTTCGACGATGTCTGGCAACGCCGGCGGCAGCTTGAGCATCGCCTCGACCTTGCGCTCGCGCACGGCGAGGTCGGCGCCGTCGTCATGGATCATGGCGACGATCTCGCGCGACATGGGCACGCTGTACACGCCGTCGCCGGCCCCCTCGACCGGCGGCCCAAGCCGGTACTCGCGCCCCCGCAAACTCCAGTAGATGTCGCCTTCAGTCATTGCGCAATCCCTTCCTCGCTGGCATCTCGCGCCCGGCAGCGGAAAAGGTATCAGAGTCCAATGGCACTACCTTAAGCGCAATTGTCTTTGGCTCGTCATTCCCGCGAAGGCGGGAATCGCTCCTGAAGCACGAGAGCAATGAGCGATTCCCGCCTTCGCGGGAATGACGAGCCAGGAGGGTCAGCCTTAAGGTAGTGCGATTGGTATCAGAGTCACTTCTCCATGTTCCGGAAAAACAATCGGGTACAGACGGACTGTTCCCTGTTGGCTGACCGCGATGTGGGAAAATCGCGGCTATGGAAAGCGAATCGACGGAAGACCCATCGGCGGAAGGCGCATCGATGCAGCGTGGCAGGGACCGCGCGAAGCGCAGGGCCGGGCAATGCAACGTGCCGACTGACGGCCGCGGCGACCCTTTCGAGGGCACGCTCACGCGCGACCGTGCGCGTTTGCTGCGTCTGCGTGGGGCGTCGCCCGCGAAGCCGGCGGACGCTGCGTTGCGCACGGTCTTCGAAGACGCGCTGATCGCATCGCGTGCGGCGACGGCGACGCGCGCGTCTGCGGCACCGTTGCCCACCTTCGACGACAGCCTGCCGATCGCGCGCGAGGCGGAACAGATCATCGCCTTGATACGCGCGCATCAGGTCGTGGTGATCGCGGGCGAAACCGGTTCGGGCAAGACCACGCAGTTGCCAAAGCTGTGCCTCGCCGCCGGGCGCGGAGCGGCGGGCATGATCGGCTGCACGCAACCACGACGCATTGCCGCGCGCAGTGTTGCACGGCGCGTTGCGCAGGAACTCGGGGTCGCGGTCGGCGGCGCGGTCGGTTTCCAGGTGCGCTTCAACGACCAGGTCGGGCCGGCGACGCAGATCAAGTTCATGACCGACGGCATCCTGCTCGCCGAGATGCAGTCCGACCGCTGGCTCAGCGCTTACGACACGCTGATCATCGACGAGGCGCACGAGCGCAGCCTCAACATCGATTTCCTGCTCGGCTACCTGCGTCAGTTGTTGCCCAAGCGGCCCGATCTCAAGGTGATCGTGACCTCTGCGACGATCGACACGTCGCGTTTCGCGAAACACTTCAACGATGCGCCGGTGCTTGAGGTCGAGGGCCGCAGCTATCCAGTCGAGGTGCGTTATCGCGCACTGGACGCGGCGCGCGACGACGACGATGGCGAGGGTCTTCGCGAAGCGCGCAGTACCAGCGACGCCGTGATCGAAGCGCTCGAGGAAATCACTCGTGAAGATGCAAGCGGTGACGTGCTGGTCTTCCTGCCCGGCGAACGCGAGATCCGCGACCTCCACCATGCGCTTGGCAAGCGGCGTTTCCGTCACACCGAAGTGCTGCCGCTGTACGCGCGATTGTCGCCACGCGACCAGGATCGCGTGTTCAATCCGGGGCCGGGGCGGCGCATCGTGCTCGCGACGAATGTCGCCGAGACCTCGCTCACGGTGCCGCGCATCCGCTATGTGATCGACCCCGGGTTGGCGCGCGTCAAGCGTTACAGCCCGCGCATGAAACTCGACCGCCTGCACATCGAAGTGATCGCGCAAGCCAGCGCCGACCAGCGCAAGGGCCGCTGCGGACGCATCGCTGCAGGCATCTGCTACCGGCTGTATTCGGAGGCGGACTTCGCATCACGGCCGCGTTATACCGATCCTGAAATCCTGCGCGCGTCGCTTGCGGGCGTGATCCTGCGCATGCTCGCGCTTGGATTGGGTCGTGTCGAAGACTTCAGCTTCATCGATGCTCCGGACGCGCGTGCGATTGCCGACGGCTGGCAGCAGTTGTGGGAACTCGGCGCAGTGACCGCGCTCGACGACAATCGCGCACGCACGCTGACGGCGATCGGTCGCACGCTCGCGCGCCTCCCGGTGGACGTGAAACTCGGGCGCATGCTGATCGCTGCGCAGCATCACGGCTGCCTGCGCGAGGCTTATGCGATCGCTTCGTTTCTTGCGATCCAGGACCCGCGCGAACGGCCTGCGGATGCGCGCGGCGCGGCGGATGCGGCGCACGCGATCTTTGCCGATCCGAAGTCGGAATTCATCGGCATCGTGAAACTCTGGGATGCCTACGCGCAGGCGCACGCCGACCTCACGCAATCGAAATTGCGCGACTGGTGCGAGAAGCATTTCCTCGGTTTCCTGCGCATGCGCGAGTGGCGCGAACTGCATCGGCAATTGCTGGTACTTGGCGAAGAGCTTCATTGGGCGAGCGATCGCGCTGGCGAGCCACCGGCTCGCGCGACTGCGAGCGACCAGCCACGGAAGGCCGGGCCGGGTGATCCGAAGCTGGAAGCACCGCGCCATGGACGGCCGTCCCACCATGCGTCGAGCGAATCATCTGCCGCTTACGCTGCCCTTCATCGCGCGCTACTCGCGGGGTTTCCGATGCAGGTCGGACAGAAGGACGAGAAACAGGTCTACCAGGCACCGCGCCAGCGTCGCTTCAAATTGTTTCCCGGATCGACGCTTGCGAAGTTGCCGCCGCCGTGGGTGCTGTCGGCGACGATGCTCGACACCGCCCAGGTCTGGGGCATGACCAATGCGCGCATCGAACCGGACTGGGCGATCCAGGAACTGCCGCACCTGCTCGCGCGCCGCCACCATGATGCCCATTGGTCGCGCAAGCAGGGTCGGGTGACCGCATCGGAACAGATCAGCCTGTTCGGGCTGGTGCTCGCGCCGAAGCGGCCGGTCCATTACGGCAGCATCGCGCCTGCAGAATCGCGCGAGATCTTTATTCGACAAGGTCTCGTGATGGGCGAGGTCGACACGCGTGCCGCGTTTCTCTCCCGCAATCTGGCAACACTCGAAAAGGCGCGCGAGGAAGAAGCGAAATTGCGCCGCGCTGGCCTGGTCGCCGACGAGGACTGGCAAGCGCGCTGGTATCTGGATCGGCTGCCGCCCGACATGTGCACTGCGGCCGCGCTGGATGCGTGGTACGCGAAATCCTCGTCCGAGCAACGTCATCGATTGGAATGGCCGCTCGCGGAACTGTTGCCGGGCGAAGGCAGCGAACAGGAACGCTTCCCGAAATATCTCGCACTCGGCGATGCGCGGCTCGCGTTGGCGTATCGCTTCGAGCCGGGTGCGCCGGACGATGGCGTTACGCTCGCGGTGCCGATCCATCTGCTCAATGCGCTCGATGCCGCGCGATTGACCTGGCTGGTGCCGGGATTGCACGAGGACAAGGCGACCGCGCTGATCCGCAGCCTGCCGAAAGCATTACGCCGCAACTACGTGCCAGCGCCGGATTTCGCGCGCGCGTTCGCCGAGGCGTGGCAACTTGCGAGCGCCGACAGCATCGCCGGTGAACTCGCACGTTTCCTCACGCGCGCAACGGGTGCAGCAGTCGCGGCGACCGATTTCGACGAGACGTCGGTTGAATCGCATCTGCGCATGAACCTGCGCGTGCAGGATGGCGATCGCATGCTGGCCGAGTCGCGCGATCTCGATGCGTTGCGCACGCAATTGGGCATGCGCGCGGAAAGTGCGTTTGCCGCACGCGCTGGTCGTGAGCTTGCGATCGAAGGCTTGCGCGAATTTCCATCGCGACCAATCCCGCTCAGCGTGCCCGGCGAGGCTGGCGTACCCGCGTTTCCAGCGCTCGTGGATTGTGGCGAGGACGCCGCATTGCGGGTGTTCGCCGATCGCGCGCAGGCGCACTCCGAGCATGTCGGCGGCGTGCGCCGGCTGCTGCGGGTTTTGCTCGCCGACCGCATCAAGAATGCACGCAAGCAATTGCCGTTCTCCGCGCAGACGGGCCTGCTGTACGCCGCGATCGAACAGTTTTCCAACGTCGCAGGCATCAAGTCGGCTGCGCAGGAACGTTTGCGCGTCGATCTCGTCGAAGCGGCGTTGAATGCGTTGCTCGCCGATGGACTCGACGCGATCCGCGACCATGCCGCATTCGAGAAACGCCTCGATGCATCCGGAAAACAACTGTTCGGCGAAGCGATGCGGCGCCTGCAATTGGCCGAATCGATTCTCGGCGCGGTCGCCGAACTCAAGCCCAAACTGGACGCGCCGCTGCTGGGTTGGGCGAAAGGCAATCTCGACGAGCTGCGCGCGCAACTCGCCGCCTTGCTGCCGCCGGGATTCCTGCGCGATACGCCGGCCGATGCGCTCGCGCAGTTTCCGCGCTACCTGAAGGCGATGCGCATGCGCGCCGAACGTGCGCTCAACGACCCGGTGCGCGACCAGGCGCGAATGCTGGAGATCCAGCCGTTCGTGGATGCGCTGGTCCAGGCCCGAGCGCGTGCAATCGCTGGGCGCCCGGATTGGCAGGCGCTGCGTTGGGACCTGGAAGAACTGCGCGTGTCGATGTTCGCGCAGGAGCTTGGCGCGAAAGCGGGCGTCTCGGTCAAGCGCCTGGCGCGTCAGCTTGAGTTGCTGAAGGACTGATGCCGATCGACCGTCTCGTCGCCCGTTGCATCTTGCTCGGTCATCGAAACGCGATGGGCCCGACTGTCAGCTTCCGCTCATGCAGTCGTGGGAGTGGCCTCGGGCCGCGAATCGGTGCGCCCGGCGCTCCCGGCTGATCGGGCCGGGACGCCCCTCGCGCTGCTTAACGGATGCGCTCGACCTTGGCATAGCTGCCATAGCCTTCGATCTGCAGGTTCCAGCCACCGATCAGGCCGGGCGTGATGTGCACGACCGGGTTTTCCCTGTGGATACCGACGAACTGGCCACCATCGATCTGACGCCAGACCTGGCCATTCTCGAGAGTGAAGGTCGTACCTCCTGTCCAACCCCGGAAGGTGCCCGGTATGTGGCTGACGATTTCATCGCGTTCGCCGTGGTAATCGGCGAATCCGATGCGTGCCGCATCGTTCTTGTTCTGTTCGCGCGCACCGGCGTCGCGCGCCTGTGTGGTGCGTGCTTCGACTTCGTTGCGGATGTACGCGTTGAGCTTCGCGAGTTCTTCCGGCGACAGCTTGTCGAGGCCGGCGGCCTTGAAGTCGGACGAGGACATGCGCTCTTCCAGCGATGAGAACTGTTGGGCGATGGCCAGCGATGCAGCGAGCGACAGGCAGACGGCGAGCGAAACGATCAGATTGCGGCAGCGCATGATGTGGTTCCTGCGAGAGTGCGGATCTTCGGAAGTGCGGAGTTCAAATTTCCGGGGCTAGTGTAAACCCTATGCCAGCCACGTATAACTAGGCCGTCAGTTCGACTGCCCCCACATCGTTATCGTCGTGAACGCACCCGCCGCCAGCACCGACTCCGCAGACGCATCCTTGCAGCGCTGGCTGCTCGTGCACGCCGGCGCGTCGGCGCGCGGCGCGTTGATCGTGCTCGATGCGACAACGTTACCCTTGCCCGCTCCGGCCGGAGCGCAGGCCACCTTCGCATGCCTGACCCTGCTGGAGATGCTGCGCGCCGACGAGGACGTGCTGCTCGCAGCGATCCTGCATGCATTGCCGGAGTGGCGTCCACGTCTTGCCGCACTCGAACCAATCGCGCGTGCGCGCGTGCAGGCATTGCTCGATGGCCAGCAGGCGGCCGAACAGGTGTGGACATTGCATGCGGGCCGCGCCCAGCACGTGCGCGCCGAAGGATTGCGGCGCCTGCTGCTCGCGCTCGTACGCGATCTGCGGGTGATCCTGATCCTGCTCGCGCGCCAGCTCGTGCGGATGCGGTCTGCGGCGACGCTGCCCGAAGCCGAGCGCGTGGCGCTCGCGCAACTCAGCGCCGATATTCATGCGCCGCTCGCGAACAGGCTCGGCATCTGGCAGCTCAAATGGGAACTCGAAGACCTCGCGTTCCGCCACCTGCACCCCGACACCTACAAACGCATCGCACGTCTGCTCGACGAAAAGCGTGGCGACCGCGAGCGTTTCATCGAGGACGTGAAATCGCAGCTTCGCGTCGCGCTGGACGAAGCGGACATTCGCGCAGACGTCGCCGGCCGCCCGAAGCACATCTTCAGCATCTGGAAGAAGATGCAGCGCAAGGACGTCCCGTTCGGCGAGCTCTACGACGTGCGCGCGCTGCGCGTGCTGGTCGACGACATCGCGACGTGTTACGCAGCGCTCGGCGTCGTCCACCAGTTGTGGTCGCCGGTGCCGTCGGAGTTCGACGACTACATCGCCAACCCGAAGGGCAACAACTACCGGTCGCTGCATACCGCAGTGATCGGGCCTGAAGGCCGTACGCTGGAAGTGCAGATCCGTACGCACGAGATGCACGCGCATTCCGAACTCGGCGTCGCCGCGCACTGGCGTTACAAAGAAGGCCAGAGCGGCGCAAAGCACAGCGCCGGTGCCGGTTTCGAACGCAAGCTCGTGTGGATGCGCCAGCTGCTCGATCGTACCGAGGCCGATCCGGGCGACGAAGATGCCTTGCTCGCAGGGCTGCGCACCGACCTCGTCGAAGATCGCATCTACCTGCTCACGCCGAAGGGTGAAGTCATCGATCTGCCGCGCGGCGGCAGCGTGCTCGACTTCGCGTACCACGTGCACACCGAAGTCGGGCATCGCTGCCGTGGCGCGAAGGTCAACGGTCGCATCGTGCCGCTGAATTTCCAGCCGAACACCGGCGACCGCGTCGAGATCATGACCGCGAAAACCTCCGAGCCGCGCCGCGACTGGCTGATGGCCGGCAGTGGATTCCTCGCGAGCGCGCGTTCGCGCGACAAGGTGCGCGCGTGGTTCCACAAGCTCGATCGCGCACGCAACCTGCAGGCCGGGCGCGAATTGCTCGAACGCGAACTCAAGCGTCTCGCATTGCACCACTCGGATCTTGCGCCGGCGTTCGCAAAATTCCATCTGCCGAACATCGACGAATTGCACGTCGCCGTCGCGCTCGGCGATGTCGGCCCGAGCCAGGTCGCGCGTGCGCTGCACGATCATGCGCAGGCGCAGCTGCGCAGCGAAACCGAACGCGCGCTGCCGGTGCGTACCGAAGCGAAGTTGCGCGCGAAACCGAGCGATGGTTTCGTCGTCGAAGGCGTCGGCAACCTGCTGACCCAGATTGCACGCTGTTGCCAGCCGGTGGCCGGGGATGCGATCGCCGGTTACCTGACCCGTGCGCGCGGCGTGAGCATCCATCGCGAGGGTTGCGGCGCGTTGCAACGGCTGCTTGCGAAGCATCCCGAACGCCTGTTGCCGGTGGAGTGGGGCGACCGTGGCGATGGCAGTTACAGCGTGGACGTGCAGGTGCGCGGGTTCGATCGCAAGGGCCTGCTCAAGGATCTGGCCAACCTGATCGCCCAGCAGGGCGCACATGTGCTCGCGATCAGCAGTCGGGTGGATGCCGTGCACGGACTTGCAGAATTCGCGCTCACCCTGAAGGTGCGCGACTTCGACCAGCTCGGCCAGTTGCTCGGTCGGTTGAACGCGGTGCCCGGCGTGGATGACGTGCGGCGGCTGGGTTGAGCTGACTTGGCGCTGTGGCGCGGCTGTTATCCTTGGCCGATGCAACCGGTTTTCCATCTCCGATGAGCGAACGCCACGAGCCGAAACTTGGTGCGCTGGCCGATCTCGAGCGCATCGACGCGCGTCCTGCAGTCGTATCGCAACGCGACAACCAGGCCATGCAGCGCAGGCCTCGTCGCTGGCCTTGGCTGGTCGCAGCGATCGTCGTGATCGCGTCGACGTTCACGCTGTATCGCTCGCGCGATGCGCTCGGTGCGTGGCTGGCGCCAACGCTGCAGCAGGCGCACCTGATGCAACAGGCCGCCATCGCCTTGCATGCGAATCGCCTGACATCGTCCGATGGACACGGTGCGCGTGAGTTGTATCAGGCCGTGCTGGCGCGCGACCCCGACAATCTAGCAGCGCGCGAAGGACTGGTGCGCGTCGGCTCTGCGGCGCTTGCGCAGGCGCAGGCCGCGCTCAGGGCGCAGCATCCGCAGGACGCTCGCCATTCGCTGGAACTCGCGCGTTCGCTGGGAGCGCCGGTCGCCGATCTGCAATCGGTCGAGGATGCGTTGCGGCAAGGCGACAGCAGCGACGACCGGCTTTCGAGCCTGCTTGCTCAAGCCGATGCAGCGGAACGTACAGGTCATCTCGACGATGGCGATGCGAGCGCGCTCGCGCGCTATCAGCAGGCATTGTCCGCTGCGCCTTCCAACGTGGTGGTGCTCGCTCGTCGACAGGCGCTGCTCGCACGCATGCTGGGCGGAATCGATGCGTTGCTCGCGCAAGACAATACCGCAGGCGCGCAGAAGTTGGTCGATCGTGCGGCAGAGGTCGATCCGGGGCACCTGGACTTGCCGGCGGCGCGTGCGCGTCTCGGCGAAGCGATGCAGCGACAGCAGAACGCGCAAGCGCACGTCCTCGACGCTGCCGATGCCGATCTACGCGCCGGGCGTATCGACACAGCGGTTGCGGCGTATCGCAAGATGCTCGTGGCGACGCCCGACAATCCGCGCGCGCGCGCGGGCTTGCGCTCGTCAGGCGAGGCGCTGGTGGCAACTGCCAATCGCGCGGCTGCCGATTTCGATTTTCCGCAAGCCGAGACCGCACTCGCGCAAGCACGCGCATTGACGCCGGAATTGCCGACCTTGCGCGCCGCCGAGCAGCATCTGCAACAGGCGCGTGCGCATCATGCGAGCATACCGACCGCAGCCAGCAAGGCGGCGGTCGACGATCTGCTGGCCGCCGCCGATCACGCGATCGTGCGCGATGAACTGGTCGATCCGCCCGGCGACAGTGCGTTCGACAAACTGCGCGCCGCGTCCGCGATCGCGCCCGGCGATCCGCGTGTAATCGAGGCGACCAAGCGGTTCGCCGCCACCGCGGTCGCATGCTACCAGCGCGAGATGACCGGCAATCGCCTCGCGCACGCCGAAGCCTGCTTCGATGCGCTGATCGCGACCCAACCGTCGTATCCGCAGCTGCCCACGATGCGCCAGGCGCTCGCCGCACGCTGGCTTGCGGTGGCCGATGAACGCCTCGGCGCGGGCGAGCTCGACAATGCGCAACGCGCGATCAGTTCCGCCCAGCGTTGGGCCCCAAACAATCCCGCGATTCCGGCATTGCTGACGCGCCTGCAGCAGGCGCGCGTCGGTGGAAAGCACTGACAAACAGGGAACGGGGAACGCGGAACAGGGAACGGGGAACGGGGAACAGGGAACGGGGAACAGGGAACGGGGAACGGGGAACATGGAACAGAAGACAAGACCACTATCGGAGTTCGCTTTTCCGTTCCCCGTTCCCCGTTCCCCGTTCCCCGCTTAGCCCAGCACCCGCCGCAACGCCTCGCGCGCCGCATCGAACGAGAAATGCCGCTCGACATTTTCGATGCCGTGGTGCGCAAGCGTGTCCCATAACACGCGGTCGTCGTACAGACGCAGCACTGCGTCGGCGAAGGCCTGCGTATCCGCACCGACGAGCACGTCCACGCCATCGCGCAGATGCATGCCTTCGACCGCCGCAGGCGTCGCAACCACGGGCTGACCATGCGCCATGCTCAGGTTGACCTTGCCCTTCACGCCGGCGCCGTAGCGCAGCGGTGCGAGGCCGATCCGGCAACCGTCCATGTAGGGATCAAGATCCGGCACATGACCATGCACGCGCACGCCGGGCAATTCGTCCAACGCCAAGACTTCATCAGTGGCATCGCTGCCGATCAGGTGCAGCACGATGTCGTCGCGGCGTGCGTGGATCAGCGGGAAAATCTCGCGCGCCATCCACAGCGCGGCATCCACATTCGGTGGGTGCCGATAGCCGCCGACGAAGACGATGTCCTTGCGGCCATCGAAGCCGGCGTGCTGCGTTTTCGCGCGGTGCACGTTCGACAGCACCTCGACCGCAGCGCCTGGCGCTTCGCGCGCGAGCAGGACTTGCTCGACCGGACTCACGACCAAGGTGAGGTCGGACTCGCGGATCAGCTTGAGTTCGCGCTCGCGGGTCTGCTGCGCGGTGCGCATGCGCGATGGATCATCCGCGATTTCGGCCTCGCGTTGCTCGCGCAGGTAATGCAGATCCACGGTGTCGAACACGAAGCGCGCCTGCGGCGCATAGCGGCGCGCGAGCGCAAGGTAATTGCTGGCGACGTAGTGGCGGCTGACAATGATCGTATCGAACAGCGCGCCATGCTCGGCGAACCATCCGGGTACATCACGAATCCACGGATTCCACCACGCCTGCACGCCGAGTTGCTGCAGCGCTTCGGTGTAGCGGCCGTCGTGCAGCAGGTTGTCGGCGAAGAAATCGACCGCGCAGCCTTCTTCGCGCAACAGCTCCAGCAGGTTGATCAGGCGCAACGAACCCGAGTCGCGATCCGGCATCGGCGTGCATGCATCGATCACCAGCACGCGCCGCGTCGCGCGGTGGTCGCTGGCGCGACGGATATCGCCGCCCGCCTGTGGATGCGCAGCGAGATTGTCGCGCCAGCGCGCGAGGAATTTCTTCTGGTTCGCGACCTGGTAGGCCTTGATGCCGGAACCGGTATCGGTGCCCGAGGTGACGCCCTCGAAATGCACGACGGTCGATGCCGGTTGATACAACACCTGCAAGCCTTCTGCATGCACCTTCATCGCGAGGTCGGTGTCCTCGTAATAGGCAGGTGTGTACAACGCATCGAAACCGCCCAGCTTCTCGAACAACGCACGTGGCAACGCGATCGCTGCGCCGGAGCAATAATCGGCTTCGCGCACATGGTTGTAGGCCGGTGCTGCAGGATCGTCGAAGCGCCCGTAGTTCCAGCCCGACGCATCGCTGAAAACGATCCCGCCGGCTTCCTGCAGGCGGCCATCGGGATACACGAGCTTCGCGCCGACCAGTCCCGCGCGCGGATGCGCATCGAAGGTGCCGATCAGTGCATCGAGCCAGCCCGGTTGCACCGCAGTGTCGTTGTTGAGGAACACAAGATAGTCGCCGCGCGCGAGCGCCGCACCGGCATTGCAGGCGCCGATGAAGCCGAGGTTCTGCGCATTGCGGTGATAGCGAACGCCCGCGATCTCGCGCATGCATTGCGCGGTTTCGTCGGACGATGCGTCATCGACAACGATGACCTCGAAGCCGGTCGCATCGCCGGATGCGGCCAATGCGCGCAAGCAGGTCAAGGTGTGTTCGAAATGGTTATAGACCGGGACCACGATGCTTGCGACCGGTCGATCTGCGCATGCCAGCGCAAACGGCACGAATGCGTCCGCTGCAGGCACCTGTGGAGCTTGCGTCGGTGCAATGACAGGGCCGCGCAGTTCCTGCTGCGCACGCGCGATGGTGCCACGCAGGCCGCGCCGGCGCAGGCTTGCAGTCGTGCGCGTCAAGGCGTTGCCCGAGCGTTTCCAGACGAACTGAGCGCGCACGAGTACGCCGGTGATCCCGCGACGCAACCATCGCAAGGGTTTCATCAGTCGCCACGACTGGCTGCGCAGCAAGGCTTCGATCTGCGCCTGCAGGCGATCGCGCTGCTGCAAGGCGACATCGCGCTGCAGCGTGAGATCGCGACAATCGGACTGATACAAAGCGTGCTGTTCGTGCAACTGGTGTTGAAGATGCAATGCATCCGCGTTCTGCTGGCGCAGGTTCGCTTCGAGTGTGGCGACCCGCGTGGATTGCTGGTCGAGTGCGACGCGTGCCTGGTCGCGTTCGATGCGGATCTGGTCAAACGCAACGCGCGCCTGCTCGAGTTCGATGCGGGTCTGGCCAAACGCGACGCGAGTCTGGTCGAGTTCGATGCGGGTCTGGTCGAATACGATGCGTGTCTGCTCCAGCGTGTGTTGCGCTTCGGTCATTGCTGCGGCCGTTTGTTGTACCTGCCGGTCCAGATCGAAGCCCCATTCTGCACGTCGATCCAGTTCTTCCTGGCGTGCGACGAGCAATGCGGACAGACCGGCAAGTTTTGCGCGTGCAGTGGACAAGTCGAGCTCGGTCGCCAGCATGCGCAGACGTTCGGGACTGGCGGCCAGAATCGGTGCGGCAGGTTGCGCGAGTGCCGGCAATGCTGCGCGCCATTGCAATGTCATCGACTGCAGATCGGGCAGTGGCGGGGCACGCAACGCAAGCAACGACGAGCGATCATCGCGCAACGCGAGCAACCGTTCCGCAATTGCGTTTGCATTCGGTGCGACCAGCAACCCGCTGACGCCATCCACGATGCGTTCGGCAAGGCTGCCGATGCGGGTCGCCAGCACAGGCACGTCGAGTGACCACAGCTCGCTCAACGTGTAGCTCCAGGTTTCGCTGACCGAGACCGGCAACAGCGCGAGATCGGGACGCAGTTGCGCAACCAGAATCGGCAAATCTCGGAGGTCGTAATCCAGCGCTACATGCACGCGGCCGTGGCCGAACCAGCGCATTGCGGCTGCGCCAGCACCGAGCAGCACGAGTTCGACGCCTTCGGGCAGTAGTCGAAGCAGTGCGTCAAGCAATTGTTCGCCCTTGCCTCCCTGCACGCGTCCGAGGACGAGCACGCGCAGCGGATGCGCGGCATCGGACGGAGTCGCTGCAATGGTTGCTCGCATGCGATGTCCCACGCTGGCATCGGGCCAGCCGGAAACTCCGTGCGGAATCGTGCGCCAGTCGAGCGCAGCGAGCGGCGGTGCGATCCGCTGCTGGTTCGCGGCGACACTGGCGCATGGCGACACCATCGTCGCGCGCGCCACCAGCAATGCCGCGACATAGGCGCTGCGCAACGCAATCCAGTGATCGGCATCGCGCAGTTGCAGCGGCGAGCGCGGATCGTGCCGTACCATCGCTGCGCGCACAGCGGCATCGTTCCAGACGGTTTGCGGATCGCCGAAATCGGCATGCAGGATTGGCCACAAGGGATAGTAATCGTGGGTGCAGACCGCAGTCGGCAGGCCTGTGCGCAGCGCGTCGAGGCTGTGACCGATCAACGACGACACCAGGATCGCGCCGACGTTCCAGTCGCGGATCACCTGCGCAAGCACCGCAACGTATTCCGGCGAACGCAACGCCGTATCCACGATCGGCAGCGCCAGCGGCCAGCTACCCAGCGGCGCTGCGTCGAGATCGTGGTGCAGGGCGAGTGCGCAGCCATGCGTCTGCGCTGCGGGATCGCTGCGTGCGATCAACACCAGATGGGCGCGATCGGTGTCGGCCCGCAGCATGTCGCGCACGAAATGTTCCGCGCCGCCGCCCCAGCCATGCAGGACGTGCAGCACGACCGCTCGCCCGCGCGGGTGCCAGCCTGGCGCTGCTGCGATCGAAGCAAGCCGCGCCCGCAATGTGCGGACCGGCAATGGTGCTTCCGCTGGGAATCCAGCGGCGCACGGCGATGCCGCATACAGGTTGCCGAATACGGCCCCTTGCACGGTTTCCGGCAACGCATCGGTGCGCACGCGGGCGGCCTCGCGCAATGCGCTGCTGCGCCAATAGCTCAGCCCCGGCGACCACAGCGTCGTCGCGAACAGCGCACGCTCGCCATAGGCCAGGCAAAACCCCGTCGCATGTTCGGAGGCATCGGTGTCGATGCCAGGCAGGACATCCAGTGCGGCGACAGCGCCGCCGAGCGCGGAAAGCACCGCGATCCTCGGCTGTGCCGCAGCCGCATCGATCAGTCGTCTCCAGCCGTCGTCCGGCAACCGCGCATCGAAATCGGCCAGCACCACGTCGCGTTGCGGATGCGCCTGCGCAACCGCGTGCAATGCGGACAGCGGATCGCCCGCGCAGTCCAGCCAATCCGCGTCTTCGCAAGCCGAATGCGCAGCGACCACAATGAGCGTATCGGGCGGCAGCATCGAGCGCCACGCAGCGATGCGATCCGGCTGCGGGATGCGCGCGCTCCATAGGCAGAGCAGGGGTTCGGGCGGGGATGTCATTCAGAGGCCGAACAGGAATAGCTGGCTAGATTACCGTGCGCCCCGCTGCCGCGACAGATTGCGACGGCCTTGGCGGTGAAAGCGTTAAACTTCGCGTCAGGAATTCGGGAGATGCAATGGGTCGCAAAGACGACGATGTCGACGACGAAGATGAGGATGACGACGACGAAGCGCCGAGGCGCTCGTGGCGTCGTTGGCTGGTCTATCTGGCGCTCGCCGGCTTCGGTCTGTTGGTCGGATTCGCAGCCCCGTACCTGTGGGTGCTCGATGGTGAGGTGCGCGCCAAGTTCGGGTCGCTGCAATGGCAGGTGCCGACCACGGTGTACGCACAGCCGCTCAAGCTCGCGCCGGGGCAGCGGATGGACGCGCCAACCCTTTCTCTGGAGCTTGCTGCATCAAGCTACCGCAACGATGGAGTCGGCAACGATCCGGGCACTTACGCGCGCGATGGCGACCGTTTCCACATCAGCAGCCGCGGTTTTGCCGATATCGGCGGGCCGGTCGCTGCGGGCAGGATCGATGTGCAGTTCAGCGCGGGCAACGTGGCATCGATCAAGGACTCAGGCGGCCAGTCGCTGAAATCGGTCGCGCTCGATCCGGCGCGGATCGCGGCCTTGTACGGCGCGAGCCAGGAAGAGCGCCAGCTAGTGCGCGCCGCCGAGGTGCCGCCATTGCTGGTCAGCGGATTGCAGGCGGTCGAAGATCGTGGTTTCAAGAGCCACCACGGCGTGGACTTCATGGGCATCCTGCGTGCGATGTGGGTCAATGCGCGCGAACGCGAGATGCGCCAGGGCGGCAGCACGCTGACACAGCAACTCGTGCGTGGCCTGTTCTTGACCAACGAACGCAGCCTGAAGCGCAAAATCAACGAGGCTGCGTACGCGATCATCATCGAGTCGCGGTTCGACAAGCAGACGATCCTCGAGGCCTACCTCAACCAGGTCTATCTGGGGCAGGCCGGCAGCCAGTCGATCCACGGCGTCGCGGCGGCCTCGCAGTTCTGGTTCGGACGCCCGCTCGGGGCGCTGCCGACCGAGGACATCGCGTTGATGATCGGGCTCATCAAAGGCCCGTCGTACTACGATCCGCGCCGCTATCCCGATCGCGCGCTGCAGCGCCGCAACGTGGTGCTCGGCGAGTTCGTCGAGACCGGTCTGATCTCCGCCGCCGAAGCCGATCGCGCGAAGACCGCGCCGCTCGGCATCAGCGCGCATCCGGGCATCGTCACCAACCGCTACCCGGCTTTCGTGGACCTGGTGCGTCGGCAGTTGCAGACCGATTATCCGGCCGACAGCCTCAAGGGCGCCGGGCTGGTTATCCACAGCACGCTCGATCCCGCCGCGCAGATCGATGCCGAACAGGCATTGCAGGCCGCGCTCGACAAGGCGCAACGCAAGAAAGGCCCATCGCTCGAAGGCGGCCTCGTGGTCACCGACGTGCGCGATGGTGACGTGCTTGCGGTCGTCGGCAGTCGCGATCCGACCGAGCCGGGATTCAATCGCGCGCTCGATGCGCAGCGCCCGGTCGGTTCGTTGCTCAAGCCGTTCGTGTACTTGCTGGCTCTCGCACAGCCCGGCAAGTATTCGCTTGCGACCGTGCTCGACGATGCGCCGGTCACCGTGACCCAGCCGAACGGCAAGAGCTGGTCGCCATCCAATTCCGATGGACGCAGCCATGGCCAGGTGCGCCTGATCGATGCGCTTGCGCAGTCGTACAACCAGGCAACGGTGCGGGTCGGCATGGATGTGCAGGTCGAGCGTGTCGCGAAGATCATCAAGGTCCTCGCGGGCATCGACGCCGAACCGAATCCGTCGTTGATCCTCGGCGCAGTCGATCAGACGCCGTTCGCGATGGCGCAGCTGTATCAGTTCCTCGCATCCGGTGGCGAAGTGCAGCCGTTGCATGCGGTGCGTGGCGTGCTGGATGCGCATGGCGCGCTGGTCAAGCGCTACGACAGCAAGCCGGCTGTCGCACAAGCCGGCGATGCACTCGCTGCACGGCTGGTCACGCTGGCGATGCAACAGGTCGTCATCGCAGGTACCGCGCATGCGTTGCAATCCGACGGACTCGGGTTTCTGCAGGCCGCTGGCAAGACCGGCACCAGCAACGACAGCCGCGACAGCTGGTTCGCCGGATTCACCGGATCGCATCTTGCGGTGATCTGGGTCGGCAACGACCAGAACGCAGAGACCGGCCTGTACGGTGCGACAGGCGCGATGCGCGTATGGGCGGCGTTGTTCAAGAAACTGCCGAGCACGCCGTTGGTCGTCGGCGATAAGGGCATGGAATGGGCGTGGATCAGTCCTGCGCAATTGTTGAGTGTCGATGCGAGCTGCCCGGGTGCGCGACGTTTCGCATTCGTGCAGGGCTTCGCGCCGACCGGCCCTGCGCCGTGCGACGCCGCTGCGACGCCTGCCGACGAGCAGGGCTGGATACGCGTGCCGAACACCGACGACAGCAATCCTGAACTCGGCACAATGCCGGTGCCAAGCGACGATCAAGGCGGCCCGATCGACTCCCAGTCGCCAGCGTCGCAGCCATCGCAACAGCAACCATCTGCAACTCCGCCCGCGCAGCCGCAGGACAACCAGCAATGATGAAATTCCAGCACAGGCCATCGCCTGCTTCCGCGATCGTGGCGCGCATCGGGCGCGTGTTCGCTTTGCTGTCGGCATGCACGCTGATGCTCTTCAGCATGATTGCGTGCGAGCCGACCGGAGCCCCGCCTGCATCGTCGAGCAATCTGCGTGGCGCGGTGCCTGGGCCGCACGACATGGTCGCGCAGGTGCGCGCTGCGGGCGTCGCGGCGACCGATGGAATCGACGTCACGCCATTACGCGATCCGCAGGTCGAGGACTTGCGCGCTCGCGCAGCGAAGCTTGAAGCTCAATCCGATATCGCGGGTTCGGCACAGGCGATCGCGCAGGCACTCGCACTGGTTCCTGGCGATCCGGAATTGCTGCAGCAGGCCGCCGAATACGCGCTGTATCAAAAGGACTGGAAACAGGCCGAAGCCTTTGCGCAACAATCGTACGATCGCGGTCCGAAACTCGGTTCGCTGTGTCGGCGCAACTGGACGACGCTGCGTTTCGTACGGCTCGCGCAAGGCGATGCGACCGGCGTGCAAGCCGCGACCCAGCAGGTCGTCACATGCACGATCGCTGCGCCGGTGCGGATGTAGCCTTGAGACTTGCGGAACTCGCGCGCGACGCGCTTGCCGAAGACGGCCCGCTCGTGCAGCGGCTGCCGGGGTACGTGCCGCGTGCGGCGCAGGCGAGGCTCGCCGAAGCCATCGCGGACGCGTTCGAGCAACGCGGCTGCCTGATCGCCGAGGCCGGTACCGGCACCGGGAAAACCTACGCATACCTCGTTCCGGCCTTGCTGTCGGGAATGCGCGTGATCATCTCGACCGGTACGCGCGCGTTGCAGGACCAGCTCTATCACCGCGACCTGCCGCGCGTGCGCGAGGCGCTTGGCGTCGGCCTGCGCACCGCATTGCTCAAGGGCCGCGCGAACTATCTTTGCCTGTACCGGATGAACCAGGCGAAGGGTGAGTCGCGTTTTCAGTCGCGCGAATCCATCGCGCAATTCCAGCGCGTGGTCGCGTGGTCGTCGCGCACGAAGCGTGGCGATCTGGCCGAACTCGCCGACATGCCGGAAGACACGCCGCTGTGGCCGCAGATTACCTCGACGGCCGAGAACTGTCTCGGCAGCGAATGCCCGTTCTGGGGCGAGTGCTTCGTCGTGAAGGCGCGCGCGGAAGCGCAGAGCGCCGATATCGTCGTCGTGAACCATCACCTGTTGCTCGCCGATCTCGCGATCAAGCAGGAAGGTTTTGGCGAGATCCTGCCCGGTGCCAACGCGTTCGTGCTCGACGAAGCGCACCAGTTGCCGGAGCTCGCCGCGCAGTTTTTCGGCGAGGCGATCGGTGCGCGCCAGCTCAACGACCTCGCGCGCGATGCCTTGTCCGAATGCGCGAACGTGACCGCAGCGATCGCGACGATCCAGCAACCTGCGCGCGGGCTCGAACACGCGCTTCGCGTATTGCGGCTGGAACTCGACACGCTGCCCCAGCGCGGAACGCACCTGCGCTTGCTTGGCAAGGCGAGTGCAGCCGAGGCGCTGGACGAACTCGATCATGCTCTGGAACAACTCGTCGAAGCTTTGTCTGCATTGAGCGAAGCGTCGCCCGGATTCGCGGCGGCGTTCGAGCGCGCCAACCTGCAACGTCAACGGCTTGCGCGCTGGCGTGGTGGTGAGGACGACGATGTGGGGGGCGGACTGGCCGAAAGCACTTCCGCCAAGCGGGACGACTTCGGCGTTCATTGGTACGAACTCACGCCGCGCGGATTCACATTGCAGCGCACACCGCTGGACGTGTCCGCGCCGCTGCGGAATTTCCGTGAAGCCAGTCGCGCGGCGTGGATATTCACATCGGCGACGCTGTCGGTAGGCGGTGATTTCAGCCACATCGCGCAGCGTCTCGGACTCGACGAGCCCACCACATTGTTGCAACCGAGCCCGTTCGACTGGAAGCGGCAGGCGTTGTGCTATCTGCCGCGCAACCTGCCCGAGCCGAACCAGCGCGAGTACGTGCGCGCGCTGATCGATGCGTTGCGGCCTGTATTGCATGCATCCGGTGGACGCGCGTTTTTACTGTTCACCTCGCACCGCGCATTGCGCGATGCGGCCGACCTGCTCGGCAACGATCCGTGGCCGCTGTTCGTGCAAGGCACTGCGCCGCGCAACGTGCTGCTCGATCGCTTCCGCGCGTCCGGCAATGGCGTGCTGCTCGGTGCGGCGAGTTTCTGGGAAGGCGTGGATGTTCCCGGCAACGCGCTGTCGGTCGTCGCGATCGATCGCCTGCCATTCGCTGCGCCCGATGATCCGGTGCTCGAAGCGCGACTCGACGCCGTGCGTCGCGCTGGCGGCAATCCGTTCCGTGACGAGCAATTGCCGACTGCGGTGATTTCGCTCAAGCAGGGCGCTGGGCGCCTGATCCGCAGCTTCGAGGACCGTGGCCTGCTGGTGCTTTGCGACCCACGCCTGCTCGGGAAATCCTACGGCAGAGTGTTTTTCGACAGCTTGCCGCCGCTGCCGCGCACGCGCGAAATCGCCGACGTGCAGGCTTTTTTTGCGCCAGAATCCGTCGACACCGATACGCAGGAGATTTGGCCATGAGTGCAACCGACAAGACCCGCAGACCGCGCGTGCATGGCATCGGCGGCGTGTTCTTCAAGTCGCGCGATCCTGAGGCGCTCGCGCGCTGGTACCGCGAGCATCTGGATTTCGAGATTGCCGACTGGGGTGGTGCGCAGTTTGCATGGAAACGTGCCGACACGGACGCGACTGGTCGCACGATCTGGGCGCCGTTCAATCAGGACACTCAGCATTTTGCGCCGAGCGACAGGCCCTTCATGATCAACCTGTGTGTCGACGATCTCGATGCAACGCTCGGTGAATTGCGCGTGGAAGGCTGCCAGGTGCTCGACCGTCGCGAGGATACGGCAGAGGGAAAATTCGGCTATGTAGTCGATCCCGATGGAACCTTGCTCGAACTCTGGCAGCCGGCGATCGACGCTGCTTCTTCTGGCAGCGACGCATGAAATTGCTCGCGATCGAAACCGCGACCGAAGCCTGCTCGGTTGCATTGTGGATCGATGGCGCTGTGTGCGAACGGTTCGAGATCGCGCCGCGTCGCCACGCCGAACTCGTTCTGCCATGGGCAGACGCGCTGCTCGAGGAAGCCGGCATCGCGAAATCGCAACTCGACGCGATCGCCATCGGCCGCGGGCCCGGCGCGTTCACCGGCGTGCGCCTCGCGATCGCGCTGGGGCAGGGCATCGCGCTGGCGCTGGATCGGCCAATGGTCGCCGTCTCGACCCTCGCGGCGCTGGCGGTTTCTGCTCATCCTCTTGCGGATGCTGGGGGCGGTTGGGAGGGGATAGCGCAACAGCACATCCTCGCCGCGATCGATGCACGCATGGGCGAGATCTACATCGGAACATTCGTCCGCGATGCAGACGGACTCGTCGTGCGGATCGATGCCGAACAACTCGTGCGTCCCGATGCTGTGCCGCTATCCGATCGCCGCAACTGGATCGGTGTCGGTACCGGCTTCGCGGCCGACGATGGCGCGCTGGTACATGCGCTGGGCGAACAGTTGCTGCATCACGATGCGACCGCACTGCCGCGTGCAGCGGATGTCGTGCGGCTTGCAGCGCGGGCATTTGCGCATGGCGAAGCGGTGGCGCCCGAGTTGATCGAGCCTGTCTACCTGCGCAACAAGGTAGCCCTCACTGTGATCGAACAAAAGGCGTCGCGCTGCTGATGTGTCCCGCGACCCCGCATGCTGAGCGCACGCGATGCGCGCGCATCAGCGGCCAAAAAAAAGCGCCGCATCAAATCGACTTGTGCGCCAGCGCGCCCCAGACCGCTTTCAGGCGACGATCGCGGCCGCAGCCGACGCGATACTGCTCGTAGTACTGCGGGTTCTTGATCGTGAACTGCTGGTGGTATTCCTCGGCCGCGTAGAACGGGCCCGCTTTCACGATCTGGGTGGCGATCGGTTGCTTGAAGACGCCAGAGCGTTGCAAAGTGTCCTTGTACGCCTGCGCTTGCTTCAGTTGCTCCGCGTCGTGCACGAAGATCATGCTGCGGTATTCGTCGCCGGTGTCGCAGGCCTGCCCGCCGACCTGGGTCGGGTCGATGTCGTGCCAGTAGATGTCCATCAGTTTCGTGTAGCTGATTTTCGCCGGATCGTAGCGCACCTCGACCGACTCGACGTGACCGGTGGTGCCGGTCGATACCTGGTCGTAGCTCGGATTCCTCACGTGCCCGCCGGAATATCCGGAGATTGCCTTGACCACGCCGGGCACCTTGTCGAAGGCGTGTTCCATCGTCCAGAAGCAGCCGCCTGCGAAAGTCGCGACCGCGAGTTTCGCGCCGGGCACCGTGGACACCATGGTGACGACAGGCTTCGCCGACGTCGGCGCGGGCTTCATCGACGCAGCCAATCCGTGTCCGGCAACGCCCAGCGCAATGGCCAGCGCAAGCACGGCAGTGGAGCGATGGGAAATCTTGCGCATGCTCAGGTCCTCAGTGCGGGCAACTGCTGCCCCTTGGCGATGAAGTTCAATGCCACGCCATTGTTGCACCATCGCTCACCGCGCGGCTGCGGGCCGTCGTCGAAGCGGTGCCCTTGGTGGCCGCCGCAGCGCGCGCAGTGGTATTCGGTGCGCTTCTCGATGAGCTTGTAGTCGTCCTTGAACGCGGTATGGCCTGCGATCGACTGGGTGAAGCTTGGCCAGCCAGTGCCGCTCTCGAACTTGCTGGCGCTCGAAAACAACGGGAGCAGACACGCCGCGCACACGAAGGTGCCGACGCGGTGTTCATTGAGCAGCGGACTCGTGAACGCGCGCTCGGTACCTTCTTCGAACAGCACGTTGTACGCCGCCGGCGGCAACAATTTTTGCCACTCGCCATGGGCTTTGTGCAGTGGCGGAATGAGCACGTTGATCGGCTGGCTCGCTGATCGCGCGAGCCTTGGCATGAGCGGCAGCGCTGCGAACGCGACCATGGATTGCAGTAGTGTGCGACGGTGCATGCGGGTCTCCGAAACAGTGGACACGATTGCCGGTGTGCATGAAGGATCAAGGATCGGTCGTTGCGCGAATGTGAGTGCCGAAACGAGGAGAGGCTACGAATGCGTCGAACTCAAAGCCGTTCGAACCAGGGCTTCAATCCATAGTACGCATGGCAAGGCATGAAGTTACCCTGCGGTGCCCTATGCATCGATGCGCGCCTTGAGGACGTACGGATACGCCTCGAAGATGCCGAGTTGCTGGACGCAGCGGCAAACCCATTCGCGATCAGCGCCGCGTTCAGGCGCAACTTGTCGTCGCACACCGCGATGCTTTCCAGGCTCGATATCGGAATGGCGTTTCCGTCGACCAGGTCGCGCAGGTCATCGAGGCGGCGCAGGTCGCTTACTGTCAGCGGGACGGCCAGGTCGTGCGCGTGCAGGTTCTCCGGCGTGAAGTCCGCGGACGCGATGGCGTGCGCAGGGCTCTTGAAGCCCGATCGGATGTCGGCTTCTCCATCGTGTCCGGCCGGAAACAGGATTTTCATCGCACTGTATGGAGCATGCATGGAGGCTTCATCGACCGCTTCGGTCGCGGAATCCAGTTGCTCGATCGGCTTGGGCGCGTGGGTCATTTCATGTAGACATTGATGAGGCTCTTGAATTCGGCATCGGATTTGCAGGCCTTCTTTTCACTGGAAGGCAATGTGACGTCGCATGTGTAAGGCGCGACATCGGAGGGCTTTTCGCCTGAGATACTCCGCCAGGCATAATTCCCGAGGATCGTTCCGTCGCCGGCGTCGGACAAGGTCGCATGATCCCACGCTATGTCCAGCGATGTGGTGCTGTTTTCGATCAGCACGAAACACTTGTCGAGCTTTGCGTTGTAGTGGTTCCTGAACTTTGCCGATTTGCCGTTTTCCCAGCCGAGCCGCCTGAATCGGTCATGCGCCTGCTCGGTGCATCGCTGTTGTGCGACGAGGCTCTGGGAGACGGACGCTTCCTGCATTTGCAGCTTGTGCTCCTCCAGCGCGAGGTATTGGGTGTGGTATTGCCATACCAGCACGCCGGTCATGACGGCAACGACGAGGAAGAAGATGATCGTTTTCATGGTGGAAATTCCAGTGTTGCAGGGTGCATCTGTCGTGTATCTCGATTCGTCGGCACTTCCTGGGGGTGCATCAGCCCGACCCAATGCTATTCGTCTGTTCGAGGCTCATTGAATCGATGATGCACCAGCATGTCGGGTCGCGGAAGACCTTTCGCAGGTCGGCGGAGCGCCACCGCAGATCGTCGTTGTGCGCATGTTGAAGGACAGCCTATACGTTGTCTTTTCGGGAACAGGAGCGTGCGGAGAAATGCACGATGCAGCGACAGGGCTCGCTATGGCGAGCCACCGCGCATGCCGTCGATGAAGCGTCGCGAGTCCGCGAGGAACTCCCGCAGGCTGCCGCGGTACAGCCACAGGACGCCGCATAGTCCGTACAGCGACAGTGAGGCAGGGAAGTTCGCCTCGCGCATCAGGTCCAGTGCGACGGGATTTTTGTAGCGCCAGTAGATCCAATAGCATCCGTCCACGCTGAACCAGGCCACCAACAGCACCGCAGGCAACAGGCGCCACTGGCGTTCGAGAAGCACACGCATCGACCACGGCGCAGTGAGATAGGCGAAGCTGGCCATGATGAAGCTGATGGGTATGTCCCAGTCCGGGGCCGCGTAGTGGTACGCGCCTGCGACCAACAAGGCGATGCCGATTGCAAGGGTCGTCAGCTTCCAGGGCCTGAGGTATTCGTTCATGCGCGGATCAAGGGATCGACATGGCTATATATCGCCCAAGGTCTGGTTGCCGCGTCAAAGCGGCTCGTAATGCGCAAGCATGCTCTGGAATTCGGAAATCGTGGAATTTCCTCGAAAACCGGGTTGTCGAATTGTTTGGTTGCGCACAGCGACACATCGCATCGTGACGGCTCGCAGCTGCTTGCCGAAGCATACCGGGGACAGCGTCGCGATGCTGGCCTCTGGCGATCGACGCTGCCAGACTGCATGCCGGTCAGCCACATCAGGTGCGTACGACGATGGAACCCTCGCGCAGGATCGCCAATTCGAGCTACGTGGTCGCGGCAGTCGCGCTGCTGCTGGTGCTGTTTCTGCACCTGCTTCCGGCGATGATCGCGGGTTTGCTCGTGTATGTGATCGTTGGCGCGATCGCGCCCTTGCTGGAGCGCAAATTGTCGGGCGCATTGTCGCGCCAGCTCGCAGTCGCGCTGCTCGGCGCGGTTGTGGTCGCGCTGCTGGCCTTGCTGATCGTTGGTGCGGTGGTGGTGTTGCGCGCCCAACTCGGCGATCCGGACACATTGTTCAATCGCTTGATGCCGGTCATCGACAATGCGCATGCGCAATTGCCTGCGGCGATCGTCGCGCACCTGCCCGTCACCATCGAGGACCTGCGTGCGACGGCCAGCGATCTCGCGCACAAGCATTCGGATCAGTTGCAGACCGCCGGCAAGGCGACTCTGGTCCTGTTCGGACGCATCCTGGTCGGATTGATCCTCGGCGCCATGGTCGCCCTGACCCACGAACGGGGGCCATCGCGCAGCGGTCCGTTGCGCCGCGAACTCAGTGCGCGTTGCGTGCGTCTGGCGAGCGCTTTCCACGACATCGTGTTCGCGCAGTCCAAGATCGCCGCGATCAACACCGCGTTCACCGCGATCTTCCTGCTCATTGCGATGCCGCTCGCTGGCGTGCCACTGCCGTTCGCGAAGACGCTCGTCATCATCACCTTTGTCATCGGCTTCCTGCCGGTGGTCGGCAACCTGATCTCGAACACCCTGATCGTGATCGTCGCGCTGTCGGTGTCGATGTGGGCTGCAATCGCCGCGTTGGTGTTCCTCGTGCTGTTGCACAAGTTCGAATACTTCCTCAACGCGCGCATCGTTGGCGGCCAGATCCGCGCACGCGCGTGGGAGCTACTGCTTGCGATGCTGGTGATGGAAGCGGCGTTCGGCCTGCCCGGCGTGGTCGCCGCGCCGATCTACTACGCATGGCTCAAGAGCGAGTTGCTGGTGCTGGATCTGATTTGAGGCGCTGCATGCATTGTGTTTCGCATCAATCGTTGTCTGTCGGATGAATGGGATTCGCTCGACCCGCAGTGGCGGGATGCCTTGGTCCTACGCCTGGATTTCGCAGACGATATGGCCGCGGGACGTTCCGTTCCGCTGCAAGGAGGGGTTGCATCAAACCCATTGCAGAGTTGCGCTCGCTCTCTCGATTGATGCGCGCTGTCAGCGACCAGTAGCGGACGAGGGATTGAGAAGGACGGACTTGACCACCGTTTCATCGCTTGGCTCCAGGTGTTGAACCGTGCCGTCTTGATGGCGTACCGATGGAGCGGGTGCGCCAGCGCGATAGGTGATCTGCAAGACCCACCCGTTGTCGCAATGCTCTCAACTTAAGCCTTTCTTGACCTCAAAAGGCTTGCGTTTTCGCACATGATTGGTTACGATATCGCATCGTAACGCATTGATAAATAAACA